>NZ_JBUZWF020000002.1:0-1019108 GCF_055730105.2 Mesocryomonas lacus | reverse complement strand
GGCCGCACGCATCGATGCCCTCACAGGGCTTTCGAACAGAACAGGACTCAGCGAGCGTTTCCAGCGCGATGTGCTCGCCTCCATCGAAGAAGACGATCGCCAGCTCTCCGTGCTCTACCTCGATCTCGATCGCTTCAAGGACGTCAATGATTCTCTTGGTCACCCGGTCGGCGACGAGCTGATACGCCAATTCGCGGTACGTATCCGCGACGCGGTAGGCGACGACGGGTTCGCCGCACGGCTCGGCGGCGACGAATTCGCGGTCATTTCGATGAAGCGCGGGGCGATGGATGCCGTTTCCGGAAAGTTGCTCGAGACCTGTTCCGAGCCTTATGACGTCGGCGGCCAAATCGTCCTGACGAGCGTGTCGATCGGCATCGCGCATTCGCCGCCCGGCACGGCGGATCTGATCGAGGCGATGCGGCAAGCAGATATTGCCCTTTACGCCGCCAAGGCTGCCGGCCGCGGTGTCGCTCTCGAGTTTGCCCCCTCGATGGAACGCAACATACTCGGCGCACAGCACTTGGCGAGAGACCTGGCGGAAGCCATCAAGACGGACGCATTGGCGCTGCATTATCAGCCGCTCGTCTGTGCGGAGGGTATTCGGATCAGCAGCGTCGAGGCGCTATTGCGCTGGAAGCACCCGGTGCGCGGATTCATTCTGCCGATGGAATTCATCCAGGTCGCAGAGAAGACCGATCTCATCCGAGAACTCGGAAGCTGGGTCATCCGCCGTGCGTTCAGGGATGCGCGGCAGTGGCCGGGTCTCGTTACTGCGATCAATCTCTCGCCCGCACAGCTTCGTGCACCAGCGTTCATCGAGGACTTGCGTTCGCTTGTGCACGAGATGGAGGTGATTCCGTCGATGTTCGAGTTCGAGGTGACCGAGACGGTGCTGATCGACGATATCGAACTGGCTTCCGAACGACTGCGTCTGTTAAAGGAGATCGGCTTCAGGATCGCCCTGGACGACTTCGGTAGCGGCTATGCCAGCCTCGCATATCTGACCCGCATCTCCTTCGACAAGCTCAAGATCGACCGATCCTTCGTGTACAATCTCGGCGTCGAAGATGGTGCAGAGGGGATCATCCGGTCGATCGTGGGACTCGGACTAGCTCTGAAACTGTCGATAACCGCCGAAGGCGTGGAGCATCCGGATCAGCATACGGTTCTACAAAAAGCAGGGTGTCACAACCTTCAAGGCTTCCTGTTCCATCGACCTGTGCCTGCCGGTGAAGTCGTGGCGTTGCTGAAGGATCATGCGCTCAAGCTGGCATCCTGAGCCGCTTGGAAAAGCTCTGACAAATCCGTAATCGCGCTGGCCGAGGGACGTACCCACGATTACTACTGGAATGTCGCCATGGCAGAGAGATGCGCGAGACGGGCTTCATGCACAACCATCTGCGCATGACTGGGGCAACAAGACCCAGGAATGGTCTGCCGTGCTGGAAGAAGGCTTCCAGCGCACCTTGTCGATTATCAACCGCTACATCCTCGACGGGCAGGACCCGAATTCCTTCACCAACGTCGGCTGGGTTTACGGCCTGCACGACCGTCCATGGGCACGGCGGAAGATCTTCGGCACCGTTCGGTACAAAAGCAAGAATTCCATCCGCAAGATCGATGCCAGCGCCTACGAGGCTACCGTACGCAGGCTATGCGAGGACGAGATCCGTTAGGGCTCCGTCCGTGAATGCTGCGATCAGGGCTCGAACGTCGCCCTCGTCCGCGTGGCAGGGTTAGATGGCTTTGTCGCGTCCCAGTGATCGTTGGCCGCCGTCGCTTGAAGCATTGCCTCCAAAGCGTCTGCCGCATCGTTGGCCAACGCAGCGTCGAGACATCTTGCCAAGCAGTCGACATCGTCGCGGACCATGGTGTCGTCCGCCCTCAAGTATTCTGTCGCAGCGACGCGGAGCAATCGGACAAGGTGAAGTACGTGCATAGGGGACGGCTGCCTGCGCATGGTCGATGTCCTCTAAAATTCGGCGATACGTCGATTGGGAGTCGACGCATCGCCCTGACGCTCCGGCATGGCAAGAACGTCAATCCAGATCTCGTATACGAGCCACATCATTCAGCAACGCTGCCTGAAGGACCGGCCGTTTCCATGATCCTAGAGTGCTAGTGCTCACTGCGCCTCACCCGTTCGGGTGAACGGTGGCAACAAGATCAACGCAAATTGTCAGAAGACATTCGGGGCTGATAGCGTCCTATCCGACGTCTCGTCGGTGAAACCGGGCAGGTGAGCTTATGTTGGATGCCCTCATCGACCTGACATATGAGGCAAGCGTAAACTGCGAGCTTTGGCCTTCGGTGCTCGATGGCCTGTCGAAGATCGCGGATGCCGAAGGCGGGGTCCTGTTCGCCGCTGGCAGCGGCGCACCTCAGTGGACGGCGTCGAAAAGCCTGCGCTCCTGCATGCAGGCTTTCATTGCAGAAGGCTGGGCTGCCAACAATCTGAGAGCCGAAGCTGCCCTCAGATTGAAGCCTCCCGGGTTCGCTACCGATCAGGATTTACTGTCCGACCATGAGATCGAGCATCACCCGGTCTACCGTGACTTCTTTCGCCCTCGCGGCCTCGGTTGGTGTGTCGGTTCTACTATCCTGCCGCTCACGGGAGATGTTCTCGTCGTAAGCCTTGAGCGTCGCTTCGAACGCGGGCCTGTCGAAGACGCGGTGAAGGTAGCTCTCGATCCGATGCGGCCTCATCTGGCACGAGCAGCTCTTTTGGCATCCCGCTTCGGACTTGAGCGAGCGAAAGGGACGGTGATCGGCCTCGACATGATCGGGTTGGCCGCCGCAGTCATCACTGCAAACGGAGTCGCGGTTGCCGCCAACCGACATCTGGAGGCAGTGCCAACCCTTGTGCAACTGAGAAGCTTCGACCGTCTTGCACTGGTGGATCCGGAGGCGAATGTTTCACTAGCCGCCGCGTTGTCATCGCTCGGCAGCCGGGATGGGAGTCGGCGACCAGCGATGACGTTTCCGCTCAAGTCGCACGAAGGCCCACCTGCCATCGCTCATTTAGTGCCCCTGGTCGCTTCAGCGCGTGATGTCTTCAACAAGGGGGACGCCTTGCTCATCGTGTCGCGTATCGGACAGAACGGTGTTCCGGGCGACTCGTTGCTCGAGGCGATCTTCGACCTGACGCCTTCCGAGTCGCGTATCGCTCGCCGTCTCTGCGAAGGAACGATGGGGCGGGATATCGCCCGTCAGTTCGGACTTTCTCACGAAACCGTCCGCAGTCACACAAAGTCAGTCTTTCGAAAGACCGGGGTTCGTCGGCAGGCTGACCTCATCCGTCTTGTCAGCGGGTTGCCCGTAACAGGCTGAGGCGGAGCAACGTCCACTGACTGGAGCTTGTTTGGCTGTAACCTCGTCAGTCCTCAAGCAGCAACCGACTCCTCGGCTACGGTCAGGTCACGTAGGATCGAATGCACCTTCTGTCCGCCGAGTGATGCCGGGTCGAAGCCGCTGTCAATTCCAACTTGCGCGAAGCGTCTTTCGTCGTCGACGGAGTTTCCGACAAAGCCCATCGCCCAGTTCGAAAAAGATCGATGCGTGATGGGTTCGAGCGCGAGAAGCGAAACGTCGCCGTGGCGATAGTCCTGCTGGATGCGCTCGAAGGTCGCCTCGACGGCTGCCAGCGGTCCCTCCAATACCTGTGCGAAGACGCCAGCGTTGAATAGCAGCGCGCCGGTAATGCCGACGGCCTGGTTGTTGCGGCGGCTGGCTTCGAGGATAGAGCTCACTTCGGCCACGAAGTCCGTCTTGTCTACCGAGATCTCGTTCCGGCTGTAGTAGACGAGCTGGTACAGATTGTCTGACATTCTAGCTCTCACAAAGCGAGGAAACTGGCGATGCTGTCCGCCGACATCGGGCGGCCGGTGAAGAAACCCTGGACATGGGTGCAGTGCTCGCCGCGGATATGGGCAAGCTGCTCCTGTGTCTCCACACCCTCGGCGGTGATCGACATTCCAAGGCTCTGTCCAAGGCCTGCGATCGCCTTGAGGATGGCTTCGCTATCCCCGCCTTCGCTGGCACCTTGGACAAAGGATCGGTCAATCTTGATCTTGCTGAAGGGAAACTTTTGGAGGTAGCTGAGCGAGGAATAGCCCGTACCGAAGTCGTCCATCGAGATCTTCACCCCGAGATCGCGGAGGGCGTGCAGTGTCCGCAGCACATTTTCCGTGTTGTCGAGGAGCGCACCTTCGGTGATCTCGATCTCCAGCCTGTGAGGAGGTAGTCCCGCATGGGCAAGCGCCGAGAGTACGGTTTCGACGAGGGCATCGGACTTGAACTGAACAGGCGACACGTTTACGGCCACCGTCATCTCGTCCGGCCACGTCATGGCTGTGGAGCATGCGGTACGAAGGACCCATTCCCCGATCTTGCAGATGAGGCCCGTCTCTTCAGCAAGCGGGATGAAGTCGACCGGCGATACCCGCCCCCGAACGGGGTGGTCCCAGCGGATCAGAGCCTCGAACCCGATGACCTTGTTCGACTGGAGGTCGACGAACGGCTGGTAGTGGACATCGAACTGTCGAAGGGCGAGCGCCCGGCGAAGGTCGATCTCCAATTCCCGGCGGTCGCGGAGGGCTGCGTCCATTCCGGCTTCGAAGATGCGAAACCGACCGCGTCCGGCTCGCTTGGCTTCATAGAGGGCGAGATCGCCGTTCCTGAGCAAGTCGCGGGGTCCGTTGCCAGGCTCGGCGATCGCGACTCCGACGCTGGCGCCGATGTTCACCGTGTGGCCACTCAACACGTAGGTCCTACCGATCAGGTCCACGAGCCGCGAGGCAAGCCGCTCCGTATCCTGCTGATCTACGATACCTGTCTGGACGACCACGAACTCGTCGCCGCCGATACGGGCGACGCAGTCGTCCTTTCGGCAGGCCGAGCGGATCCGGTCCGCCACCTTCTGCAGAAGGAGGTCGCCAATCCCATGGCCGAGGGTGTCGTTGACGATCTTGAACCTATCGAGATCGATGCAGTGGACAGCTACTCGTCGCTCCTCCGATGGAGCAACAGCAATTGCATTCTCAAGGCCAGCGGTGAGACCGTTGCGTTTCAACAACCCGGTGAGTTCATCCCTCTCGACGACAACAGGTACTGCGTCTGTCTCGTCCGGAAACAGGCTCAACACGCGACCAGTTTTGGTGGCGGCACCAATAAACGCTTTGTAGCGGGAGTTTTCCTTCGAGGTGACCATGAACGGCTTCCCCTCGGCGGCCAGACGGTCGAGCGGGTCCTTGTGTTCGGGAAACACATCCCTGAAACGAAGGCCGACGATCCAGCCCCCGAGCATGCCCTGGGCCGATGCGTTCGCGTATGTCAGTTCCTCGTCGTGGTCCAAAGCCAGTACGGGATGTGAAAGGCTGTCCAGCACGACATCCGACTCGCGCGGCAGTCTAACGTCGGTGACTGCAAGCAGGACTGTCATGAGGGCCTCTTGTAATAGGTGTTCCCCTGGTCTGTGCCCCAACGACTTTCCCAATGATGAATTAGCCGACTAACACCCTCGGACTAGCCGTTTAAAGATCGATGGGGTTAATCCCGAGTTGCTCCGGAAATGCTGCTTGGCGTGAATAGCCCGACGCTCGACTTGACCTTTCCGTCAGGCACGGCCCGACCCAGCACCCGTCGTCCGGGACTTCAAGCGGCTTCGCGTCGATCGTGACGAATGGTATCCGAGATTCGCGACGCCAGCATCGAACCTGCGGAGTGAAGAACGCCGAGTTCTGCAGCCATCGCCCTAGCCTCAGCCTGCGCCCGAGGAAGACCTGGTGCGATTCCATTGTCGAGGTTGAATACGGTCCCCCCGAACATGAACGGTGCTTCGTAGGCGGCTCGCTGTGCAAGGCCGATCGGAAAGCGCTCCGTTGTGGAGCGCTCCACTTCAGCCTCCACTGCTCGAGCGATGCGACTTGGTATTTGCGCGATGGCCGTTGCAACGAAGCATCGTCTCTCGGATGGGCCTTCCGGCTCCTTCGATAGAAGCTGATCCGTCATTGCAGCCGCGAACGCAGACAACGGCGAGAAGCGAAGAGGTATGAGAACCGTGTCAGCCAGCCGTCTGGCCGCCTGCAGCATGTCGGGACGTGTACCGGCATCGATGATCACCACCGCACCGCGTCTGATACCATCCCGGACCAAACTCGCCAATTGGCCTGTCTTGTCACATCTGGCTACATCGATATGGGTCGGCCTGCCTGACTTAAGAGCCCAAGTCGATAGATCCTGGGTATTGCCAGCGTCGATGAGCAGCACGGGCACTCTGTTCGAGGCAGATGCCGATGCGATCGTCAGGGCAAGGGTCGAAGCGCCGGCGCTTTTGACCGATCCGATCGAGACCACGGGGAAAGCTGCGTGTTCGGCCGAAGAAGCGGAGCGCAGAAGCGTCGCCCCGAACTTTGAGGAAAAAGACCTCATTGAAACAAGTCCTTGGCTAAGTTTGGCTGTCTGCGACCTTTGCCACTGGCAGGTAGCGTGAAGCTGACCTTGCGCCATACCGAAGCCGGCGACGCGGCTCGCCGTTCTGGCAGCCGTCCGGCGTCAGGCGACGGCACGCGGGCTGGACGGAGTCCCCGAACGGGCAAGGACGTCGCCATTCCGATAAAATGGGTACGCGCATTCAGGCCCGGCAACGACCTACGCAACAGGTTGAACGACGAGTAACACCCGCGCCCTGGAGAGCGGCCACCGAGTTGCCGTAGACTTGAAAAAGCTTCACAAAACCGTCCCTACGCCGGCTTGAACACCCTTCGTCGCAGAGAGAGTCAATTGGGCGTTTTGTCGGCAACTGGTCATGATTTGGACATGATCGGCCCACGTGCAAGGAGAACCGATGTTCGACTGGCTACATGCGAGATTCGGGATCGCAGGGTACTGCTGGTTGAAAGCGATTATCACACTGCCAGAGCGGTTTCCCTATCCATATCTGCAAGCGGTGGAGTGATCGTGGGCATTGCTGCGTCGGTCCGGGGTGCCCTTCAGATCGTCGAGACAATCTCCGTCGACCTTGTGTTTCTGCACGTTAGCTTTGCTGGCGGAAGCATGCCGCTGGCCGAGGTATTCCGTCCCTTTGGGGCTGCCGTAGCGTTCCGTGCGGGCTACGACAAGTGGTTCGATCCGGACGACGCGATTAATGCGGGTTCACAGGTGCGCGTGAGCGACTAGACGTCGTTCTCAGTGAATGCGCAAACCCGACCTCGAGCGTCTCTAGATAATCCGCAAGCTTTTCGACACCATCTACCCCGAGCAGCGCCTCGACGTCCGATGCCATCTGTTCCCGTAGAGCGGCTATTTCACCTAACGTGCGAGTCCCCTTTTCAGAAATACGGAAAAGGGGTCGTTCTGCCGGTTCGACATGCCCATGGTCGACAAGTTGATCGATTAACCTTTGCAGCGTCATCCGGCGGATACTGAGCTTTTGGGAAAGCTCCACCACACAGATCGGCTTCCCGTCACGCATTGCGAGAATGATATCATCTTCTCCGGTCGCAAGCCCGATGTCGGCAAGTCGTATTCCCAACATGGCACGGGTCTGTCTAGCGATCCCTACAAGAGCCTTGACGATCCGCGGCTCGGCAGGCGCGGACTTCAATGCAACGACGTTCATCAAAGTTCTTTCTCGACTTTTACCGATTGGGTCCCGCGTTCCCCTCCAAACTTGCGAAGGCAGCCGCGTCGCCAGTGCTCCCGGCCCAGTGAGAGATATCAGATCCAAAGCCCGGCATGGCAAACAGAATTCCGAAATGTCTAACCTTGAGGGCGTTCATATGCACCCGTCTCTTATGTTCCAGCCTCCATCCTCGAATGCGATACTGTCGCCGACCCGGAGCCGAACGTATGATTGCAGCTACCGAAATTTTCTGCCGGACAGCTGGCCTCTTTCGGAACCCGCACGCCACGGAACACGATGCGCGAAGTCCCCGCAACCTTCTCAGTCGGTGAGGTGACGGAAGCCGAGGCTCTGGTGTTCTAGATCGTCCATACTTCCGGTAGCTTCGACAGCCTGGGCTACGACCTGCATCTGCTCGTACGCCAACAGTGCGCCGTAGTGGCCCAGAGGGTCTACCTTGATGCCTGCGGCACGGGCTTGATAGACGTCGAGAAAGTCCCCCAAGACTAAATCGGTCGATAAGCCGGCCGAGCCGGAATGCATTGGTCGCTCGGCATTCGCGCTCATCCGTGAACAGAACGGCTCCTGATCGCGAAGACGGCAATGATCGTCATAGCGCAGCACGCCATCAGATACCCGGCAACAAGGACGGGGCTTCCATCCGCGTAGGCAACCAGTGAGGCGGCGATCAGCGGCGTTGGTCCCGCGATGAGGACGCCGTTCAACTCGCGTGAGATCGTGAGACCAGTGAACCGGTAGCGTGTTGGGAAGAGGTTGGCAAGGAACGCCCCCTGGGCGCCGGCCATCGCTCCGAAGCCGATTCCGTAGCCGAGGCTGATTCCAACCGCCGCCCACAGCGTGCTGCCGGTCTGGAGCATCAGGAAGAGCGGGTAGGCGAAGAGCAGAATGAAGAATGCACCGCCTGCATAGACCTTGGAGCTTCCGATCCTGTCCGCCAGCTTCCCCATGAGAGGTGTGCAGACGATGCCGACGATCGCGCCGATCGTCCCTGCCGTAAGGCCCGCCGTCCGCGGCATTCCCAGTGTGTTCGTCATGTAGCTGAGCGAGAAGGCGCTGAGGATGTAGACGTTGGCATTGTGGCCGGTCACGCTGAGGAAGCCGAAAAGCACCTCCTTCGGGCTGTTGCGAAACAGCTCGCCCAGCGGGACCTTCTGCTCTTTCTTCTGGACGGCGGCCTTCGCCATTGCGGCCACGTATTCCGGTGTCTCCTCGAGGTGCTTCCGGATGTAGAGCGCAACGAGGAACAGGACGCCGGACAACAGGAACGGAACGCGCCAAGCCCATCCCAGCAGCACGTCCTCCGGCAGATACGAGATGACGAGGAAGCTCAGCGTCGCCAGCATGATGCCGACGAGCGTCGCGGCGTTCGGAAGGCTGGTGTAGAAGGCCCGCTTCTCCGGCGGCGCGTACTCCGCGACCAGAACGATGGCGCCCGCCAGCTCCGCCCCTGCGCCAAATCCTTGGATCAGACGCAGGAGGACGAGAAGGATCGGCGCCGCGATGCCGATCGTGCCGAACGTCGGAAGCAGCCCCATCAGCACCGTGGCCGCGCCCATCAGGGCGATCGTCAGGATCAACGCCGGCTTGCGCCCGAACTTGTCGCCAATGTGAGAGATAACGACGCCGCCCACGGGGCGGGCCATGTAGCCGACGGCGAACGTCGCGAAGGCTGCAAGGACCCCGACCGTCGGCGAGAGGCTCGGGAAGAACAGCTTGTTGATGATCAGGCCCGACGCCGCGCCGTACAGAGCGTAGTCGTACCACTCAATCACCGTGCCGACCGTCGCCGCGGCGACCGCCTTCCTGATGTCGGGCTTGTCCCGTTCGGACGCGGCGACGAATTCCGTGGTCGTTGTCATTCTTCGAACCCTCCCAGGTCGATCGTCTTCTTGGTCACATGATTCCGGTCTTGGCGAAGATCGCCGTCGTGGTCTCGCCGGCGAGGATCATGTCGCGGACGTCGCTCTCCCCTCTGACCTTCGCGAAGGCCGCCTCGAGCACCGCGTTCTCGTGTGCCGCCGGGACCACCACGACGCCGTCGATGTCGGCGATCACGAGGTCGCCGCTCTCAACTCGGCATCCGTTGTCGAAGCGGATGGGACAGCGGTAGTCGATGACCCGCCCGCGGACGCGCTGATCCTGCGCGTAGCTGCCGGTCGAGAACACCGGGAAGCCGAGGCCTAGAATCTCGCGTGTATCGCGGTGAAAGCCGTCCAGTACCGCTCCGGCGGCGCCGAGCTTGGCGGCACGGGTGCTCATCAGACCGCCCCAGAGCGCATACGACGGCGAGCCGCCGGTGCAGATGTAGATCTCGTCCTTACGGAGGTCGTCGAGGGCTTCGAACATCAGCCCGAAAGGTGCGGCAGCTCCTTGTCCACCGACGTCGCTGGCGCAATCGGCTTCGAGCACCGTCATGGCGCGACCGGCGATGATCATGCCCGGCACCAACGCCCGGATCCGCGGGGGAAGGAACTGGATCGTCAGCCCCATCGCATCCATGACGTCGCCGACGACGGCGGTATAGAGGCTGCTGCGGATCGACTCGAACAGATCGGGCTGCGAACCGCCCGCGTCCTGTGTTGCTTCCGAATTCATTCGGTCTCTCTCCCTGTTCTGACAGCCCGCTCGAAGCGGTTGATGGCGGAGGCGAAGTGCGCAGTCATGCCGGCCTTCGCGAGTTCAGGATCACCGCGGATGATCGCCTCGGCGGTCCTCGTGTGGACGTCGAGGATTTCATCCCACTCGGTATCGTTCCGTGCGAGGCCAAGACCGGAGCGTGTGGATTGGCTGGCGACGTTGGAGATGCCGGCAAGCATCAGCTGGAGAAGGTGATTGCCGGAAGCGGACGCGATGGCGTCGTGGAACCGGATGTCCACACGCCAGAACTCGTCGCACTGTCCGCGGGTGCTGCGCAGGTCGTCGGTCAGCCGCTCGATCGTCGCCGCCTGTTCCGACGTCCTGTTCAAGGCCGCCAGCTGTGCCGTGGTCTCCTCCAGCCCGCGCCTGGCGTACATCACGTCCAGCATGCCGACCTGCCCGATAGCCAGTCCGTGGTCGAGCAGTCCGGCGAAGAATGCCGGTGCCATCGCCGACACGGTCGGGCTTCGTCCGCTCGATACCGAAATGATCCCGCGTCCGACCAATGCGTTCGTTGCCTCCCGGACGGCCGGGCGCCCGACCTCGAAGCGACGAGCCAGCTCGGACTCGCTCGGAAGCACGTCTCCCGGAGAGAGACCTTCGTCCCTGATCAGCCTGACGATGTAGTCCGATACTTGATCAGATATCCGCACTTGCCGCACTTCGATCCCAACCCAACCGCGATCCGGAAGCTGTCATCCTGTATTACAGGTTTCGGAATGCTGGAATTTTTGGTGGTTGTCAACATTCCCTACATTGGAAGTCGAGAGCTGCAGGCCGCCCTCACCCGCGCCGGGAACCAATTCTAACACCGGTTCGAGAAACGATATTAGCGGAGGTTTTGGCCTGTAGCCTCCAGGCAACCACCTACAGGTATTTTCCCGCTCATCAGCATCCAGCTGGGCTGCGGAGCTAGACGGCGCTTCGGCTACGATATGAGATGAATGATTTGCGGGTATCATAGTTGCGACGGTGACAGGGTCCAGCAGCGAAGTTCTAGCGGCGATGGACATCTTCGACGATGTCGCGTTCGGCAACATCGCCTCGTGCCACGAGGCGATGTTCAGGCATTCGATGCATTACCAGGCGCGGCGAAGCGCAATGGCGTCGGACAACGTGTCTGGTAGCTTCCGCTTGGACTTCAGAACGCTCGTGATTCCAGCTCCACGCGTTTGACCTCGCGGATATATAGCGCATCCGCGTTCCACAGGCATTCCAAGCGTCGGTATCGCGATAGTGGTGGCTGTCGCCATGCCGGTCGGAGGAAACCGTCGCCCAGCTCACCAGCGCACCCGTGCAATAGCAAGGTCCTCTCGGCTCTTCAGATACAAACTTCAAGCGCCGATTATGTTCGGAGCATGTTTGTTCAAGACGGCCGAGTGTTCCGAGGCAATCCTCAAATACAGCGGACCGGTGCTTAATATTGACCCGGGTTGACTGAAATTGGACCGGTCGCCCAGAGAGAGGATCAAGTCGATGGCAAAAGTTCTAATTTTGTACTATTCGAGCTACGGTCATATTGAGACCATGGCAAAGGCGGTTGCCGAGGGCGCAATAAGCGCTGGCGCGACTGTCGATATCAAGCGCGTGCCCGAAACTGCACCGCCTGAAGTGGTTGCGGCGGCCCATTTCAAGACTGACTACGAGCACCCGGAAGCCCAGCCCGCGGAGCTCGCGGCCTACGATGCGATCATCGTCGGCGCACCGACCCGCTTCGGCAACATGTCCTCGCAGATGGGGTCGTTCTGGGACCGTACCGGCGGATTGTGGTTTACCGGCGCATTGATCGGGAAAGTTGGCGGTGCGTTCACCTCCAGCGCCAGCCAGCATGGCGGCAACGAGTCCACGCTCCTATCGGTGCAGAAGACCTTGCTGCACCACGGCCTCGTCATTGTTGGCCTTCCGTATTCGTTCCAGGGTCAGACCAGCAATGCCGATATTACCGGCGGATCGCCCTATGGTGCCACCACCATCGCCAACGGCGACGGTTCGCGCCAGCCGAGCGGCAACGAACTCGACGGAGCCCGTTTCCAAGGGAAGCATATTGCGGAAATCGCTGCCAGGCTTTTCGCCCAATAGGATGGGAACGATCTGCCGTTCGGATTCACGGATGAATAACATTCCTGGTACTCGTAGACAGGGTCTTTCCGACCCCCATCGGGGATACAATCGCACTCGTGGTCCCTGCGGCATCGATTCGATGAAACCGATTGGATCAACGGCGATCTCTTCGCCGTAGCCGAAGACGAGCTCGACTTTACGCTGCCGTTGTGCTCCAGACGCGGTTGGACGGCCCTTCCTCAAATAGTCGTGAAGGTAGGGATCCAGCAGCGGCGTAGAGAAATCCAGAGTGGATCAAGGCCCGCGGCGAGCCGATTTGAGCCCTAGATGCCAAGGTGGAATTCATCGACATAGGCCTCGATGACACGGACCGGGTCGACCCCGGTCTCACAGCTATCCAATGAATTCGGAATAAGCCACGACTCGTGCCGATTGTCCTTCGATGCACCGACCCATGCTCCATCAGTGGAGCCCACAGTCTGGACAGAGGTTTTCGAAGAGGCGTTGCTTCTTTTCGGAGTTTAAGTTTGGTCCGCGACTGGGTCTTGTCGGCGGAAAGCGGCTGTCCGTTTCCTTGTGCCCTCGTAGAGAGCTGCCGTTCAGAAAACGGCCTTTCATGGCCACCCTCAGCCTTGACCACAAATTCAGGATCCATGCCCCGAGGCGCTTGAGAGATACTACGTTCTCCCGACCTTATGTTCCGCGGCCATATCCGCTACCGCCGGCTTCCAGACCCGATTCCGAGACCGCGATGCACCCGACCCAGACATTCGAACTGGTTTTTATCCTTCTTCTCGCGATCCTCGCATTGCACTGGATGGCCGCCCGCGCCCGCCTCCCGCCTTCGGTCGCGCTCATCGTCGGCGGCGGCGCCCTCGCCTTCCTTCCCGGACTGCCGATGATCGAGCTCGATCCCGAACTGGTGCTCGTGCTCTTCCTGCCCCCTCTCCTGATGGACGGCGCCTTCTACACCGCGCTTGCCGCATTCCGCCGCCACAGCGCCGGCATCCTGTCGCTGGCGGTCGGCGCGGTCGTCTTCACGACCCTGGTGGTCGGTGTCGTCGTCCACTGGCTGGTGCCGGAAATGCCCTGGGCAGCATGCTTCGCCCTAGGTGCCATCGTCTCGCCTCCGGACGCCGTCTCGGCACGCGCGGTACTTCAGCGCGTGAAGCTTCCGCGACGGCTGACCACGCTGCTCGAGGGCGAGAGTCTGCTGAACGACGCCAGCGGCCTGGTCCTCTTCCGCTTCGCCGTCGCAGCCGCGCTGACGGGGAGCTTCGATGCCGTCGACGCGAGTATGGAGTTCGGATTCCTGACAATCGGCGGTGTCGTGGTCGGGGCCATCGTGGGCGGGGTCTGGACACTTCTTCTCCGCCGCCTCGGCGACGAGACCCTGATGATCCTCGCCTCCCTTATCCTGGGCTGGGCCGCCTATCTCGCCGGCGAAGCGGTCCACGTTTCCGGCGTCATATCCACGGTCACCGCGGGACTGGTGTTCGGCTGGTACCAGCATGTGGTTTTCACCGCGAGCGTTCGCATCCGCGCTGGCGCCTTCTGGCACGTCATGGTGTTCCTGCTGGAGGCGATGATCTTCATCCTCATAGGACTGTCCCTCCGGGGCGTGCTGGAGCGTGTCGGCGGCTTCGAGACCGTCCTCTCGACGATGACTGTGCCGATCATCGGAGTGATCGCCGCAATGACGGTGGCACGTTTCATATGGATCTTCGGCTGCGACGCCGTCCTCACGCTGCTTGACCGAATCGGCGTCGCCACCGACGACCCGCTGGGTCCGAGGGCCGCGACGGTGATGAGCTGGGCAGGAATGCGAGGGGTCGTGACCCTTGCCGTTGCTCTCACCGTGCCGGAAACGATGCAGGGACGCGACCTGATGCTCGTCGCCGCCTTCTCCGCCATTCTCGTGACCGTCCTCCTGCAGGGAACGACGCTCGGCCTGGTGATCCGAGCCGCAAAACTGACCGACCGGGAGATGCGCCCTCCTTTGGTTCTTGCCGAGGCGGAGGCGGCCGTCGCGGCCGCGCAGCTTTCCGCCATCCGATCGCGAGCCTATGACGACGAGGGAGCGCTGATACATCCGCGGCTGCTCGAGAGCTTCCAGCTTCGTGCCGACCAGACGTCCAAGAATGCGGAGAAGGCAGACATGTTCGTCGGGGAGATCACCACCCACTACGACATCGTCCTAGAAGCGGTGATGGCTGGTCGCGCCGAACTCGTTCGCCTTCACCGAATGCACCAGATCACCGACGAAACGCTGCATGACCTGGAGAGGGACTTGGACCTCGAGGAGTTGTCGGCGACGGCAGCGAAGGCATTCTAGGACGATGCATCAGAAGCGTCAGCCCGCCCCGTCTGCGAAGGCCCTTCCAAGTGGTAGGGTGCTGCTTCCATGCCGCCGGACGCCCGTGCGTTCCATCGCTCGCTTATGGTCGTCGACTTCGTGCGGGAGAGGATGCGTTTGGTCATCCCGGTCCGCGGCAGCTTCCAAAGGGATACCGCCTCTCGGTCGGGAGGCGACAGCATGGCTCGTTTAAGATCTGAAACGTGGGTTGCAAGAGCGGCCGCAATCCGTCTGGTCGCGACCATTCTGATGCTGACAACGTTCAGCACGGCACATGCGCAGGAGGCAGCGACCTCCCTTCCACCCATGGTCGTCGAGCTGGTTCCTGGACAGGATGCTGCTTCGGTGGAAGCCGCAGTGAGAGCTGCGTCCGCAACCGGTCGTGCGGTCACCATTCGCTGGGTCGATGCCGGCGGCCGATACTCCGTCGATCCCCCGCCTATGTCGCCCACCCCGTCGGAGGAATTACGTGCTGGACTGCCCGAGAGCATCTCCAACGGGATCGCCCTTGGCCTGTCTGGGATCGCCGAAATTCCGGGTGCCGCCCGCAAGACGCTCGACTGGTTGGCTCCAGACTATGCCGAAACGGGCAGGTCGGCGGGGAAGATCATCGTTGCCACGTTGATCGCGGCCTTTCTTGCGCTGATGGTGCGAAAGTGGCTGCCGACTTCGAGTGTGTTCGGACACTGTGCCGACCTTCGGGCACGGACCCGCTCCGCTTCGCGTTCGGCTTTGGCCCATCTGGCGGCACTCGGCATCTTCGTCCTCCTCGCGCTGGGCGCCCAACGCGGGCTCCTGTCCCTCAGCGCCCCGGCGGAAGAGGCCTCCGCGGCGCTGCTGCGCATAATTGCGGTCATCGGTCTTCATCTCGTCGCCGGCGATTGGCTCCTGTCCCCCCGCCGCAGCGAGCGGCGGCTCTTGAAGATCGAGAGACCGGCTTGGCACTTCGGAATGCTCGTCGCCTACGGAGCCGCCAGCTCAATCCTCCTGGCCATGGTCATTCTCTTCGACCGGGCGGGCGGGAGCCCCGCAGCCATACGCAGCGTGTCATTCCTCGGAGCATCGTCCGTCCTAGCGTTGAAGGTCGTCTGGTTCGGCGTCGGTCGGCACGATATCGCCAACGCGTTTGCTGGGCAGTCGCCGGGGCCAATCAGATGGGGCGCGTCGCACGCCTATCCGTGGTTCCTGATCATCTTGGCGATCCTCCTCTGGCTCTTGGGCTGCCTTGCCATTGCCGGGTCGCCGGTGGACGATTGGAACTCCACCGCCCGCACGACGCAGGTGCTGGCATTCGTGGTTCCCCTGGCAGCGATGGGCTTTCACGCCTTGGCTGCCTCATTCCTGCATCGTCATGAAGCGGACGGTCGTCCCGTCGTCGCTGCGGCCTTCGTAGCTGGTATTACGTTGGCCACCGGGATGATCTGGCTCGGCGGAATCTTCATCGTCGCTCGGCTTTGGGGCAACGCCCTCGCCGGGACCGGGGCCGAGGGCCTGTCCGTCCGGCTGGACGATGCCCTGCACCTCGGGCTCGGCGTCGTGGCAGGCTGGTCGCTCTGGACCTTCGCATCGGCGTTCTTTCGGATCCACCTGCCACCCGGCGGGGCCACGGCGCCGGGGTCCGGCGACGAGGAAGCGCAGGTTGTCCCGGCGACCCGCCTATCGACGGTTCTGCCGCTGATCAGAGACGTCGCGCTGGGACTCGTGGTCGCCGTCACCGCCCTCTTGGTTCTCTCCGCTCTCGGGCTCGACATCTCGCCGCTCCTGGCAGGCTTCGGGGTCTTCGGCCTCGCCATCTCCTTCGGCTCGCAGGCTCTGGTGAAGGACATCGTGTCAGGCATCTTCTTCATCGCGGAGGACGCCTTCCGCGTCGGCGAGTACATCGACACTGGCAGGCTGAAGGGGACCGTCGAGCATATATCGCTGCGCTCGGTGCGGTTGCGGCATCAGAACGGCCAGTTCCACACCATGCCGTTCGGCCAGATCCAGTCGATCACCAACTACAGCCGGGACTGGTCCGTGGTGAAGTTCGAGCTGAAGTTCGATCTCAGCGTCGATGTCGAGAAGCTGCGCAAGACCGTCAAGCGCGTTGGGCTGAAAATCATGGAGGATCCGGAACTTGCTGCGCAGATACTCCAACCGCTGAAGATGCAGGGAATCCAGGACGTCACGGAAACGGCGTTGGTCGTTCGGTTCAAGTTCACTGCCCGACCAGGCAATCCCTCGCTCGTGCAGCGTGAAGCGATCAAGCGACTACTTGTGGCGTTCAGAGAAGATGGCCTCGATCTAGCCTCTGCCATCGGCCCTGGGCGACCACCGCCGCAGGAGGCAGTGGCCTAGCGTCCGTTTCCGTGATGGCCACGGCGCTATCGAAAGAGTTGAAAGCTGCTTCCCGGACGCTGTCCTTCCGATCCTAGACGTGATCGCATGGAGTGGCCCGATCGGTGAAATCGACTTGCATGAAATAGTGGAGCAGAAGGGCCGTACGACAAACCCGCCAGTACGCGGCCGTATGACATTGATCACGAAGAGCCGGAGCCGCTTCTGCACCGACGGCGCGGTCGGATCGGATCCAAATTCCTGAGCGGAGACTGAACGATGAAGGAAAGCAGACACATGAATGCAGCCGAGAAGTCGGCCGAGTTCACGAGGCGAATGCTCGCGAACCAGACTCCGCAGCGGCGCTCGATGAACGAGACGATGGGAAAGGTACTCTCGACGTACCTCGATACGGCCTACGACGTGGATCTCAACAAACAGGTCGACTGGCTGATGAACAGCATCCTCCTCGAGACTGGCGGACAGCCCGGAACTCCCATCCCCGAAGGCTCCGTCCGGGGCGGCCGCGTTATCCTCGTCGTCGGCGGCGCCGGAGCGGGAAAGTCACTGCTGATCTCACATACACTCCGCAACCGTCCCGAGTTCGAAGGCTTCGGCAAACCTGGCGAGTGGTCCCCCGTTCTCTCGGTCGTCGCTCCCTCGCCCTTCACGCTGGCCGCTCTCGGCAACGAGATCGTGCGGAAGATCGGATACAACGGAAGAAGGGAGATCTCGCAGTCGAAGGTCTGGCCTTTGGTGCGTGAGCTTTTGGAAGATGCCAGCATCCGCATCCTCCACATCGACGAAGCTCAGCACGGTGACGAGATCGTCAGTAGTGCGATGAGCGAGCTGGTCGAGAACACTCTCAAGCGCCTGATGCAGGACGAGTGGAAGGTCTGGCTGATCCTGAGCGGACTTCCGACTTTGGCGCGGTTCTGCCAGGGCGACGAGTCGATGAACCGCCGTGTCCGTGTGGTGAATCTTGAGCCCCTCGCCTTTCCCGAGCACGTTCCGACCGCTCGCGACATCCTCACGAAGATCGCCTCGGCATGTCCTTCGATAGATTTCTCGTCCCTAATGTCGGACGACTTCGCGCATCGTCTGCTTCACGCGTCCATGTACCAGTTCGGCATCCTCGTGGAATACGTTCAGGACGCGCTCGGCGAATGTCTGATGGGCAAAGATCAAAGCCTCACCCTGGGACATTTCGCGGACGTCTATCAGCTCCGAACCGGCGTTCTCGACGATTCCTTGAATTGCTTCGTGGCACAGAATTGGATGAAGATCAGGGTCGAGAACGCTTTGTACGAGGAGCCGCTCGACGAAAATGGAAAACCAGTCGGGCCGCCTAAGGTGAAGTCGCGCAGAACGAAGGGGCTAAGCTGATGAAGCTCTCCTTCAGCCTGACGCCGGGTGTAAGTGAGATCCCCTCCGATTTCGCATCGCGTCTCTCGGCACGCGCATGCAGAAATGATCTGTGGGATTTCTGCGTCGATTTCGCCCTGGACACCCAGGGCATCATCGACGGAGACCCTTCGGCAGTGAAGGATCTGGCGGATCTGGCCGACGTCGACGCACGCTCCCTTCTCGACGAGGCATTCGTCCGCATCGGCCGCAATCATCACTTCGATCACAAGGGCCAGCGGCTCAAGCGGCAGAACCTGATGCGGGACCGGGTCCGGATCTGTCCGGCTTGCGTTTCGCAGGATCTGCAGCATCAGGATTTCCGTCTCGTCGCCAGACCATACAGGAGAAGTGAGTGGGTCATCGAGGCGCTCGGAACCTGTCGTCATCACGACATGGCGCTTGTCGATGTTGCCGCCGATGTCGTGCTTGGGCGATCGCACGATACCTCCCGATCGATCTCGGACATCCTGCACCGGATCCCGAAGATGCTGGAGTCCGCGACGATGCGGGCGCCTTCCGATCTCGAGAACTACGTCCGTAATCGGATCTCGGGCGCGACGGCTTCTCCATGGCTCGACACGTTCCCTCTGTACGCGGCGATCAATATGACGCGGATCGTGGGCGCCGTCGAAAGACATGGTGCCGAAGTGACACTCGAAGAGCTGGATAATGTCGAGATTTGGAGATGCCACTCGACCGGATTCCATGTTCTGGACCAGGGCGAGGCGGGCATCCGTCGCATGCTGGACCAGCAGCAGCGGACCTACTTCGACAAGCGCAGCGACTGCGGGCCGAAGGCGCTCTTCGGGCGGCTGTACGAATGGCTCGCGCATGAGACGGGCGACATAGCGTACGAGCCGATGCGGCTGGTGATGATGGACAGCATGGCGCAGGGGCTGCCCGTGGGACCCACCGACGAAATGTTCAACAGGAAGTACGATCGTCGCCGCGTGCATTCCGTATACTCCGCTTCTTCGGAGTACCGCTTCCATCCGAAACGCCTGCGCAAAGTCTTGCTCGAAAAGGGACTGATCGCCGCCGCTTCGAACGGTACCAGCGATGATCGCGTCCTTTTCGATGCCGAGCGGGGAGCGCAGTTCCTAGACAAGCTCGATCGGACGCTCTCGTTGAAGGACGCTGCCGCTTATCTCAACATTCCGCGACCGCTCGAACAGAAGCTGCTCCAGCATGGATTTCTCGAACCGATGATCCGCGGCGGTACGGAAATGTTCAAGGACCATGCCTTTCTGAAAGCCGACCTCGACGCCTTCCTAGAAGTCATCAGCCGGAAAGCGTCGAGCTCCCTTCCTCACGAGATGGCACTCGCAGACATTCCCGGCGCTGCGACTCGCGCGTGTTGCGACTCCATCCGGATCGTGCAGCTGCTGGTCGACGGCACGCTGGATCGCGTGGGACTCGATCCGAACGAGAGGGGCCTTCTGGCGATCCTGGTCGACGTAGCCGAAGTCCGATCCCACGTGAACGGCGCGGAACACCACGGCCTCACGCTTCGGGAGGTGGAAAGGCAACTGCAGACAAGCTCGCGGGTCGTCACGGCTCTCATATCGGAAGGCCATCTGACGGTGGAAATGGTGCCGAACCCGGTGATGAAGAGGATTCAGTCGGTAGTGCGGCACGAAGTCCTGGCAGACTTTCTTCGAAAGTACGTGATGCTCGGCACCCTCGCCACCGAACGAGGTCTCCATTTCCGCACTGCCAAGAAGCAACTTGTCGCCGCTGGGGTGAGACCGGTTGACGATCCCGCCAAGCTTTTCGTCACGTTGTATCGACGATCTGAAATCCCTTGAACCAGCTGATCTAGGATTGGGCGCCCTCGTCTTATGACGGGGGCTTTTTTTTGCCCGCTGGCCATCGGAGAAGCACGTTATCCAATGCTAATTGTGAGCGAACTTACTGCGCACAATCGGTGAGCGGCTGTGACGCGTATTTCATAAGTATATGATTTCATTATCGATTTTTTCATTTGTGAGCGAGATACCGTGACGCGTCAGGATGGATGCCCCTGAGTTATGTTCTTAACAGCCTGAGTTCCGAACCAGGGTCCTCAACGACAGCAACTTAGCAAGAGCGAGGCGGACAGCCGTTTTGGCCATCCGCCTCTTTTTGTTTACTCTCCTGTATGCCCTCACCGAAGTCCTGGCGCCTCACAGTCATCCATCTCGGCATCGGCTCCCTCCTCCAGATGTCGGATCAGCTCCTCGGCATCGGCCATCCTTTGCGCGAGCAAAGGACCCAGCGCCGTCGATCTTTCTCGGTTCGCTTCCAAGTCGGCATCAGTGACTCGCACCAGATGTCGAGCGTCCAAAGGGAAGGAGTACATCGCGTCCTTCTCAAACGCGGATCCCTCTGGCGCCCAACCGAGCTTCAGCGACGTCGTCACGAAGTCGCCTGTCCGCTTATGCGATATTGCTCCAGAGTCACGTAGATGGACCTCTGCGAAACCGAAAGGCGAAGCCCGTGCGTGCGATCGCTCGGTCGCACCAGTTCTTTCGCGACCCGACGAGCTCTTGCTAGATCACCCGTTACCTGGACCGAGTACCAGTGACTTCCAGTCATGGCTGCTAGTTCGTAAAGTGCCCAGCCATGCGTCGATTTGCTGAACTCGGTCGGGCGACAGAGCACGACTTCAAACCGATCCCGGCGAACTGTCTCCTCAGCCCACTCGAGATTCGGCGGGGTCCGCGAGACCATGGGTCGCGGCCACGTTCGTGCCGGTTCGGTCTCAACAAAGATTTCGTCCAAGCCAGTCGAATGCTTTGCCATCTTCGATCTCCCTCCGATGGAGGGTGGCTTGGCGACCTGAAAGGCACCAAGTCGGCGGGCATCCGTTCAGCCTCACGCTTCCATGCTGACGTACTTCATGCCGGCCGCTGCCTTAGCAACAGGGCGAGCCACTAGCCTAGGTTCAGCCCGCCACCCGTCGGTCAATTTCAACCGTTCTAGAGCCGTGGTGCCGAGCGCTCAGTGCGGCAAACCGCGAAGTCGGGTGAAGTCGTCGTCCGAGTTCGCCGCAGAGCTCGAAGCCTCCTGGTTTGAGGCACTTTCTCTTGGGTACCGGGTCGAGTGGCGTTTGCGAACGATGTCGTCCGCCTGGCGACGAGCACTGCGAACGACGGCGCTCAGAGGATCCAGATCAGAAGCTGGATAACACCGACGGGTACACCCACAACAGCGGCGACAGACGCAGTGACTCTTGCCTTCCTGGAGTCGAGCAGCTACTGACGAAACCTGCCATTCAAGAGGTCGGGCGGGTACGGCAGGTTTTAGGATCGCGCGGGATCGATCTGCACGGCTAAGATGGGCGCTTAGCGGGAATCATTTCCGGCGTCGGATACGGGCCGAAGGCGGTCCTTCCGCTTCCGAGGCCATCTCGCGAATAGCTGCCATTCCGCGTTCAACCCTTTAAAGACGTTGCCAGGGTCGAAGCCCGTTGAGTCTTCCGCTTACGCCCCCTCTCGGGAAGCCGAACGGCTCGACGCGCAACGAGAAGCAGACGTTCTCGAAGGCGCTTGGGGTTGCACCCTACCGAAGGTCGTGCAGATCCGTCCCAAGATGGTTCGTCAGCGTCCAGTCTGAGAAGTGGACCGCCAAACCCGCTCGCTCCGGCGTGCAGCACATCGGACCGACCCGGTAGCTGACGCCTTCCGGGAACGGACAGAGCCGCACCAAAGGCCAGATTCTCCCGTCGCTCGAGGCCTGCACGCGCAGGACACCGTCGGCCAGGGACACGCGCATCCAGAAATCCATTGGGTCGCCGTCAAAACGTCCCGTTGCCCAGTCGGACCGCTCCTGCGTCAGGACGCTGCCAAGGAGGGCATGTCCATCCGAAAACTCGAGCCCGGCCTTGATCCAGTGCCGCTCGTCGATCCGGACCATGATGCCGGCCTGATCGTAGAGGCTCTCGAACTTCGCCCGGATGCGCAACTGCGCGGTGAAGCCGTCTCCGGTCTCCAATCCCAGAAAGTGGCCGCTGTCGCGCGTGAAGCCGTAATGCGTCTCACGCCAGAAGTCGGTCCGCTCGTCGGTCATCATCTGGAGGCTGTCGGGGCCAAGCTCAGCCTGCCTTGGTTCGTTCAGCCAGACACCTGTCCTGAGATCCGTCATCGACCCTCGTCCTTCGATTGTCTCACAGCGCTGGCGCACCAACCCGGCGGCCTCTGGCTCAGTCTTGATGGCTGAACCGGGTCGACGTACCGGAGCACGGTCCATCGGGTGCTGCAACGCAGGCCCGGCAGTTCACGCTAGCTTTACCCCCAAAAGTTGACCGACCGCTTTCCACCCGTAAAGTCTTTGGGGGCAGGAACTCGGGTGATCGGATGCGGCCAAGCAAGCTTCGAAGGGATTATTGCACTTGCTGCGTCGATTTCCGACAGGAACTTTGCTTCGCGTCGATGAGAAGGGTGCGCGCCTGCAGCAGACGGATTTGCTTCTGGAACTGAAGTGGGCTCGTCGCGGTAGCCGACGTGACAAGCCGGACAGCGTGGTCCGGCATGGCGAATTTCGCACCAGGCCGCCATGCTGCCCTTGCAGTAAGCCAGGAAGTCCGTACCAAGCAGTATCTTTCCACCACGGTGAGCTACGTCACCCGAAAGCAGAAGCCTTCACATAATCTCGCGACTTTCGGCCCGGTAATGGCTTCACACCGTTGATCCGCCATGCCGCTAAGCCGAAATAGCCCACGCCTTGGCGCTAGCCCGAACGGCCACAGCTTCGTCCGCAGCGGATGCCTGTGACGGCGGCAGCGATGCCGATGGCGAGGACCGGGAGCACGACGTGCAGGACAGCTGCACTGAGGGCATCGCCGTCGATGCTGCCTCGGTCGCTGGCCAGTCCGATCAGCAACGGTCCGAAGCCGAGGCCGCAAAGTGTGGTCGCCGCGAGCATCAAGCCCGAGACGGTGCCCTTCGCTGGGGTAGCGGTGACGCTCTGGAGGAGGGTCAAGCCGGTCGGGGTCGCCGCGCCCATGGCACCGGCGAAGAGAGATAGGCCTGCGAGCGACAGCGTGAGGTCGGCCGCCTGCGCAAACAGGAGGAGGCCGGGGCACGCCAGGAGAAGCGCGATGGCGGCGATGCTAAAACCGCCCCGCAGTCGAAAAACGCGCATTGCCCGATCGGTCACCCATCCGCCGACGGCGTGTCCGGCAACGCCCGCGAGGACCGTCACTGTGCCGGCGGCCAGCGCCGCCATGGCGGGCTCGAGCGCGAAGCGGCGGTAGAGAAGCGTCGGCGTCCAGGCCGCCACCCCCTGGATCGCCAGAACCGTCGCCGACATCACGAGCAGAAGCGGCAGATAGGTCTGCCAACCCGCCGACAGCCAGGCGAGAGCCTGGCCGAGCATGGCCGTCCGAGACGGCTGCGGCGTGCTCTCTTTCGCGGCCCCACCATCGCGGACGGTGAAGAGGGCCAGGAGCGCTGCGAGGTTCAGAACGAGAGAGGCAAGGACGACGGCGCGCCAAGGCTCCGCGGGCAGGTCGGCAAGGCCAGTCAGGCGACCGAGCAGCCAGCCGCCGCCGATCAGCGCGGCCGCCCGGCCAGCGAGGCCGGCGGACGTGAAGACGGCGGTGGCCCGGGCGCGCCGGGGTGCGCTGACCCGCTCCGCGATCAGCGACAGCACGCAAGGCAAAAGCACCGACTGACCAAGGCCAACCATGAGAGAGGCCGCGAACAGCCACGGAAAGCTCGGTGCGATCGCGTAGCCGAGGATGCCGCCGCTCGAGACGGTCAGGCCGCACAGGAGCAGGCGTCGCCGGTTGGTCCGATCAGCCAGCAGGCCTGCCGGAATGATGGCGAGCGCGTAGAGGAGCGCAAAGCCTGTCCCTTGGAGAAGGCCAAGCTGCGTGTCGGTGAGGCCGAGGCTCGTCTTGATGGGCGTCAGCAGCACGGCCAGGAGACCTCGGTCCATCAACGCCGTGAACTGCACAAGCGCCAGCGCCGCCACGAGGCCGGAGGCGGAGCGGCGGACGGGACGGCGGGCATCAGGATCGGCGGCGATGCTGTCAGTCGGCGGGCTCAACTCAGCGCCCGCAGCCAGTCGTCGAAGAGCGGGCGACCGTTCGCCTCGTCCACCACTGCCTCGCCGTTGCTGTTGCCGTTCACTGCGCGGAAGCGTCCGGGTGTCGTGCCATAAGCCTCTGCAAAGGATCGGTTGGCGTGGCTGTCGGACAAGAAACCGGCCTGAAGCGCGAGCTGTCCCACGCTGACCGACACGAGGTCGGGGCGCTGCATCAGCGAGTGCAGGCGCATGACACGCCGCTTGACGATATAGCGTGAGATCCCGCCGAAAGGCTTGAAGAGCTCGTAGAGAACGGTGCGCGAAACCCCGGCCAGCGTCGAGATCATGATCGGCGACAGGTCACGGCGCGACAGGTTCGCCTCTACGACGAGGCGGATCCGGTCGAGAACCGCCGCGGCACAGCGGTCGCGCAGGAGCGCGGTATCCTCGGAGCGCAGCGCCAGCGCCAGCGCGCTCTCCAGGATGCCCACCACCGGCGCTGACTCGGTGTTCGCCGCGCTAAGCTGCCGCGTGACGATTGAGGTCATGACGTCAGCCAGAAGCCCCGACTGCGGGTTGGACAGGATGCGCGCGTGCAGTCCCGCCACCTGGACGCTCGACCTCTCCACCAGGTCACGCGGAACCGAAAAGGTCAGAAGGCGCACGTCGAAAGCCGTGGTGCGCTGCGGGCGGGTCAGGTCGAAGAGGGCGATGCTGCCGGGCCCCGCTTCCTCGGCCTGGTTGTCGTGCTCGACCACCATGCGGCCGGAAACGACGAGCTGGAGCGTGAAGTGCGAGAAGCCGTCGCCGCGCACGCGGGCGGCGGTGCGCTCGTGCGCGACGTCGTTGAGCTGTCTGTCGAACAGGACAAGGGGTCCCAGGCGGCAAGCCTCGAGGCGCGCGTGGAAGCCGGGCCCGGTCTGGTGAACATCCGTGCCCCCGGCATAGAGCGCGCGGTATCGCCCGAAGGCATCGCCGTCCTCGACCGCGACGCTGTCGAACTCGTAGTACACCGGCGGCGATCGGGTCATGCGGGGCAAAGCATCCTGGCGGCGTGCGGGTCGGTGAGGCAGCCCTTCCAGCTGGATCGAAGAAAGGCCGGGCTGCGGTCTCTTTCCGCACGGCCTGACTATGGCGCGCGAGACACAGTTCGCATGTCGAACGATCCTATAGGGACTTCCGGACGCTCAGGCAACGAATGGCGGACGCTGGTGCAACGCCGCTCCGCCCCGTTCCGTAGCTCACCGCGAAGCCGGCCCCTAACTATCAGTCATCGCAGGAGGCGGCGCCAGGCCGGGCCGTCTCGCGCAGCGGCACGGCAAGCAGGGCGCGCAGCCGCCTGTCCCGCGTCGCAGTTCCGGCCCCTGAGCAGAGACCCGTTCATGCCGATCCGACGCCGCTCCGCCCCTGCGCTTCTGCTCCAAACCGCCCGTCCGATCTGCGGCGTCCGTGGCGAGGCCATGGCGTGAGCGCCGCTTCGATGATCGCCCCGGCCAGCCCCGGCGGCAGCGAGGACCTCGTCGTCACCTCCTCGCGGGGCTTCCCCGACTGGCTGGCCGCGCTAGGGGCCAGCCTCCTCTTCACCACAGACCAGGCGGACAGGCTTTTCCGGATCGGCACGCACGGCGGACGTCTCTCGGTCGTAGAGCGCAGCTTCCCCCGCCCGATGGGCCTCGACGTGTCGTCGGATGGGCGATCGGTGCTGATGGCCACGCGCAACCAGATCATCCGCTTCGACAACGTCGTGCCGGCCGGTGAGAAGGCGGGGGCCAGCGGCGACAAGGGCTATGACGCACTGTTATCGCCGCAGGCTACCTGGAACACCGGCGACCTCGACGTCCACGACGTCGCTTTCGGGCCCGATGGTCGGCTGGTCTTTGCCAACACCTTGTTCTCGTGCCTCGCCACGGTCTCGGACGGCGGTTCTTTCCGCCCGCTCTGGCGGCCCCCGTTTATCTCGAAGCTGGCCCCCGAAGACCGCTGCCACCTCAACGGCATGGCGACTGACGAGACCGGAACCCCGCAATTCGTCACCGCCGCGTCGCGCTCGGATGTCGCGGACGGCTGGCGCGACTGGCGCGCGGACGGCGGGCTCTTGATCGACGTCACGTCCGGCGAGACCGTCGCTTCCGGCCTGTCCATGCCGCACTCGCCGCGCCTTCAGGACGGCTGGCTGTGGATCCTGAATTCCGGCACCGGAGAACTCGGTCTCGTCGACGCCGGCTCGGGGCGCTTCGAGCCGGTGGCGTTCTGCCCTGGCTATGCGCGGGGCCTCGCCTTCGTCGGCCGCTTCGCAATCGTTGGGCTCTCCCTGCCGCGCGGCGGAAGGAGATTTTCCGGGCTGCCGCTCGATGCGGCGCTGGCAGTGCGGGATGCCGATGCGCGCTGCGGGCTGCTCGTCATCGACACGCACACGGGCGACACGGTGGAGTGGCTGCGCCTGGAGGGCGCCGTGCGCGAACTGTTCGACGTGGCCGTCCTGCCGGGTGCGCGCCGCTTGGCCTCGATCGGCTTCCATTCCAAATAGATCGACCGCGTCCGGTCGGTCGGGGGCGTGAACCGGGCTGCTGACCCCCACACGCAAATAGCTAATTTTCGGCTCGGCGCTGTCTCCGCCGTCCCGCTCCCTTGCGCCGACCCGCGCTCCCTTACCCTGCCAAGCTCCTGACGATCGAAGAGGTAGCCTTCGTGTAGGGCACAAACGATGTGTTTGGCTGAAAGCTTGAACGTCTGGCAGAGCCGCGTGAGCGTTGCTCCTTATCATCTCGGACAGCCTCCTCTTAGGTGGCTGCCGGAACTCGCGAACGACCGTCAGTGGTCTGCCGCATGCTCTTCGGCGTCGGCGCCCCGCGAGGAGCGCCCACGCCAGACCGCCGTTCGGCGCCCGTCGCATCGAACGATCAGTACATCGGCAGGCCGCCGGTGACCGGGATGACGGCGCCGGACATGTAGCTGCCCTCGCGCGAGGCCAGGAGAACGTAGGCGGGGGCAAGTTCCGCCGGCTGGCCGGCGCGGGCGAGCGGCGTGTTATGGCCAAGTTTCTCCAGCTCGTCGGGCTCCTTGGCGATGACCTGGATGGGCGTCCAGACCGGGCCGGGCGCGACAGCGTTGACGCGAATGCCCTTCGGCGCAAGGAGGTTGGACAGACCGATGGTGAGGCTCGAAATCGCGCCCTTCGTCGCGGCATAGACGATCATGTTTTCGGTGGCGACCTTGGCCTGGATGCTCGTCGAGTTGACGATCGCCGAGCCCGGCTTCATGTGCGGCGCCGCGGCCTTCGCCAGGCGCAGCATCGCAAAGACGTTGACGGCGAAGGCATCCTGCATCTCGTCGTCATCGATGCTGGCGAGATCCTCGTTTGTCGTCTGCGCGGCGGCGTTGTTCACGAGAATGTCGAGACCGCCGAGCTCCGAAACCGTCCGTGCCACGAGGTCGGCGCAGAGATCGCGGTCGCGGAGGTCGCCCGGCACGAGGACGCAGCGGCGTCCGGACTTCTCGACCCAGGCCTTGGTGTCCTCGGCATCGGCCTGCTCGGTCGGGAGATAGGAGATCGCGACGTCCGCGCCCTCGCGGGCATAGGCGATCGCAACCGCCTTGCCGATGCCCGAATCGCCGCCGGTGATCAGCGCGACGCGGCCCTCCAGGAGGCCCTTGCCGACATAGCTCTCCTCGCCATGGTCGGGCCGCGTGTGCATCTTCTCCTCAAAGCCGGGAAGCTGCTGCATCGTCTCTCCGGGAAACTGTGTGGGCTGGCTGGTGCGGGGATCGTCGGTCATCTCTGTTCCTGTCGTTTGAAGGTCAGGGCAGCAACGATCCGTCACGGATATCGCTCCCGCACCAAGGCCGATCCCCGTGCCGGAATGCGTTCGAAGGCCGACAGCTCCCCGCTCGACCCTTCGCCGCGCGAGCGCCTGCCGCCCTCAATCTTGATGCGGCAGGGCCAAAATCCCTCTCGAAACCTTATGCGCGAAGACCGATCGTCGCAGCGGAGCGCATCGGCCTATCCCCGGATGGTGCCATGGCGCCGTGTCGAACGGGCTCTCGGGCCGGGAAGAGTTCATGCTGCCTCACCTTCGCAATGCCGTCGTCCTCACCGGACTGCTCGCAGCCGCCACGCTCCTCGCTCAGCCGGTCGCGACGCTCGGTCTCGCCCATGCCATGCTGTCCGCCCCTACCCTCGCTTTGGCAGCGGCCGCCGAACCGGAGCGATCCTGAATGCGCGTCCGGCTGATAGCGTCGGACGTCGGCGGGCCGGGCCGCCGTCCCGCGTCGCCTCCGCCAGCCTGTCGCGGGCGACGCCGCGTGCTGGCGGTCGCCGCCGCGGTCGCGATCATGGCAGCGATGGTTGGCCATCCGGATCCGGCCTCGTCCGAGCGGCGGCACACGACTTCGCCGGACGAGCGCGAGACGGTTGGCTCGGCGGCCACCGCTGCCGACACCTGGCGGATCCGGGTGTCGAGGCTCGTTGGTTCGGTGGTTTGCGGGCCGCATGGACAGCGCGTTGGCACCGTCGATGACGTGCTGGTCGACGCCAGCGGCCGCGTGGTGGCGGTGACGCTCGATGTCGGGGCGTTTCTCGGGGTGGCGACGCGAACCGTTGCGGTGCCGATGGCTTTGCTACGCCTCGTGCCGGCGGCAGAAGCGGCCCGGCGAGCGCCGCCGCCAGAGCCGACCGTCCCGGCCAGCGAGAGCGCCGCAGGCCTTCTCGAGGACCTGATGACGCGCACGCCGACCCGCTGGCAGGCGAGTCCCGCCGACCACGTCGAGGTCAGCCTCAGCCGGCAGGACCTCGCTGGCATGCCGGCCTATGCCGGCGACTGAAAGGACGCCGGACGAAGCCTGTCCTTGCCGAAACACTACGGAGACGGCCCCTCTTCCGTATCGAAAACTTACGCGGAAAGGCGGATTCAAGGGGTATCTGCAACAGCGAAGGTCTTCCTCGCATGCCCACCATGAACCCCTCGTCGATCGCCCGGCATCCCTTTCCCGGGACGCCGATGTCCGGCTTCGCGCTGAAACAGGACGGCGGCGGCCGCTGGGTCGTCAGCGGAACCGGCGACCAATGGGGCGGCATCTTGGTCAGCCGCGACGCCGCCTTGCGGTTCGCCTGGACGGAACTCGACCAAGCGGCCCCGGTATCGGCCCGTTCGGCCGTGGAGCGCCTGGCTTGAGCGCGCAGGCCGCCGTCGCGGCGCTGCTTCTCGTCACCGTCTCCGCTGCCATGATGGCGATGGGCGGCCTCTACGCCCTGACCCTCAGCTGATGTCAGGACGGCATCGGTCCGTCGCAGCCCCTCACCCTCTCCGTGAATATCGAGGCCATCCCATGAACACGCCCGGTGTCGTCACCTCGCTCGTGACGCCCTTCTCCTCGCCTGCCGATGGCGCCAGCGGAACCAGTCCTTTCATCGACGAGACGTCCTGGCGGCGCAGCATCGCGTTCCAGCGCGACAGTGGGATTCCCGCCGTCGCTGTCGCGGGATGGATCGGCGAAGGCGCCACTTTGTCGCGAAAGGAGCGGCAGCGGCTGGTGTCGCTGGCTGCGGAGGTCGCCGGCCCGATGCGGGTCTACGCCGACGTCAGCAGCAACGACACGGCAAGGGCCGAGACCTACGCCGCGGATGCCGATGCGGCCGGCGCCGACGCGGTCATCGTCGTCACGCCGTCCTACAGCCGGCCGAACGTCGCGGGTGTCCGGCGACACGTCGAGCGGATCACGATGGCGGTGGATCTGCCTGTCTACATCGAGTTCGACGAGGCCCGGACGCGGTGCAGCCTCGGCGCGCGCGACATCGCCAAGCTGGTGCGGATCGACGGCGTTGCCGGGCGGATCGACCACACCGCGGTTCTTTCTGCAGGTGAGAATTCCGGGCAAGCACCCGGGGCCACTCAAATGTTGGCGGCGAACGAGGCCAGTTGTCTCGCCTCCTGCCTCAGTGGTGCCGATGGCCTGTTCAGCGCCATCGCCAATCTCGCGCCCTTGGAGGTGCTGGCGCTCCGAGAAGCGTGCCGGGACGGAAACGTCCGTCGCGCCCGCCTGCTGCACGCCCGGCTGATGCCGCTGATCGCGGCAGTCGAGACGCACGGCGTCGCCGCGCTGAAATACGCGCTGCTGCTTCGCCGAGGGCTCGAGCGCAGCTTGCGCCTTCCGCTCGTGCCGCTCGATCGCAGTGCCGAGATCGAGGTGGAGACGGCACTGTTCATGATGACCACGGCGGAACTGGAGGAGACGATGCCAAACGCCCATTCCGCCCTTCTCGGAGCGCCGCACCGGGCTCACCGGGAGCGCCGCATCAGCGGGAGTAGCGGGCGATGACGCCACCGGACAAAGAGCCCGCCGATGGCACGAAGCTCTGCGGCGGCAGATCTGCGCCGACGGAGCCAGTCGACGCCGCGGCCGTCCTCGGCTGGATGAGGCAAGCCGTGGAGCGCGGCGAGGACCTCCAGCGCCAGCTGAAGCACGCAACCCCGGACTTCGCGCAGGAAGCCCTCTTGGCATCGACCCGGAGACTGCTGGAGAAATGCCGAGAGGAGGTGTGCGTGCTGGAGGCCGGCGGGCACGCCGCTCGGACCGGCGGTGGACCCGCCTGAACCTTTGGACGCGTAGCCGGGCGAATTGCGACAGGCACTTTCGGGTGTATGGCGCGTATGCCGTGCGCCGGATAGGGCGCACGGCATCGAGGCTCTACGGCTCGTCCACGACCGGGTGCGTCGCCCGATCGCCGATCCCTAGGCCGCGAGGTGCTTGAGGAGGACCTTGGCGGCGAGCGCCGACGAACCGGGGTTCTGCCCGGTGGTCAGCAGCCCGTCGGTGACGACGTACTCGGCCCAGTCGGCGCCCTTTTCATACTGTCCGCCCTTGGCGACGAGTTCGTCCTCGACGAGGAAGGGCACGATGTCGGTGAGGCCGACGGCGGCTTCCTCGCTGTTGGTGAACCCGGTCACGCGCTTGCCTTCGACCAGCGGACGGCCCGCCTGCGTTTTGACATGGCGCAGGACGCCCGGCGCGTGGCACACCAGCGCCACCGGCTTGCCGGCGGCGATGAAGGCTTCGATCAGCTTCACCGAGTTCGGGTCCTCGGCGAGATCCCAGAGCGGGCCGTGGCCGCCGGGATAGAAGACGGTGTCGAAGTCTTCCTGGGCAAGCGTGTCGAGCCGGAGCGTGCTGGCGAGCTGGGCCTTCGCCTCGGCATCCGCCTCGAAACGGTGGGTCGCGTCAGACTGGGCGTCGGGCTCGTTGCTCTTCGGATCAAGCGGCGGCTGGCCGCCGGCGGGCGAGGCCAGGGTGATCTCAGCGCCTGCATCCTTGAAGACGTAGTAGGGCGCGGCCAGCTCTTCGAGCCAGAAACCGGTCTTGCGGCCGGTATTGCCGAGCTGGTCGTGCGAGGTGAGGACCATGAGGATCTTCATCGGTCGTTCCTGTCTGGAAGAGGGATCGGATAGGCGAAGCCCTCTTGTGAGCCTCTATCGATCATAAATCCAATTTATCTGTTGAATTCCAGACATTCACCCTGCAGCATGACTGCATGCGTTACGACCTCAACCTCCTGCCGGTGTTCGTGACCCTCATGGAGGAGCGCAGCGTCACCCGCGCCGCCGAGCGGTTGGGGATCACCCAGCCCGCTCTGTCGAACGCCCTCGGCCGTCTGCGCACCATGCTCGGCGACCCGCTTTTTGTGCGCGAGCGCTATGGCATGAAGCCGACGCCGGTGGCGCTGGAACTCTTGCCGGTGATCGCGGCGTCGCTGTCGGCGATCGAGGAGGCGGTCCGCAGTCAGCAGGAATTCGATCCGGCGAAGGCGGAGCGGCTGATCACCATCGCGCCGAACAGCTATGTCGAATTTGTCCTGATGCCCCGGGTTGTTGCCCGCCTGCAGGCCGAGGCGCCGGGCATCCGGCTCCGTCTCGTCCCCTTCGGCAATGATCTGGCCGAGACCGGCGCGATGTCGGGGGAAACCGCCATGGTGCTCGGCCGGATCGTCGAGCCGCCGGACAGCCTGGTGGTTCAGCACCTGATGGACGACGGGCTGGCCTGCGTCGTCAGGGCCGGCCACCCGGAGGTGGGGGCAAGCCTTTCGCAGTCGGTCTATGAGAGCCTCCAGCACGTCAACGTGCTGCCCCCCGGCCGCCTGCGCGCCGGGCTTTTCCAGGCGCTGGAGCGGCGGGGCGTGCGGCGCGAGGTCGCCGTGTCCGTCACGCATTTCCTCGCCGTTCCGGAAATCGTCGCGGTCACCGACTATTGCGCCACCTTGCCATGGCTGATCTGCCGCCACATCGCCCGCGACCCCCGGCTGAAGGTCGTGCCGGCGCCTGTCGACCTCGGCACCTTTCCGGTCGATCTCGGCTGGCACGTCCGCTACCGCAACGATCCCGCCCATCGCTGGGCTCGCTCGCTGGTCATCGCACTGGCGAGGGAGTTGTCGGCCGAGGAACCGCCGGACTAGCAGGACGCGATCGGGTGGGAGGCACGCGGATGACGCTATGGGCGAGGCTTGGAGCGCCGCCCTTCGACGGCCACGCCCCCCACAGGATGTGTGGGATTGGTGATCTGCAGCCGGCGCTCTATGTGAAGGCTTGCGAACCACCCCCCGAAAGCCCGCCATGATCGTGTTTGAAACCATCCTCGCGATGCTGGCTGTCGGGGTGCTGATGCTCGGTCTCGCGCGTCGCTGGCACCTGCCCTATCCCGTTCTGCTGGCGCTCGTCGGCGTCTCGCTGGCGATCGCGCCGATCGAAATCGACTTTCACCTGGACCCGTCGCTGGTGCTGGCTCTTTTCGTCGCGCCGGTGCTGTTGGACGCGGCCTACGATACCTCCCTGCGCGACCTCCGGCGCAATTGGGGCGCAGCGCTGAGCCTTGCCCTCGTCGCCGTCGGCCTGACGACCGCAGCGGTCGCCGTGGTCGTTCACCTCCTGGTGCCGACCATCCCCTGGGCGGCCGCCATCGCCATTGGCGCCATCGTCGCCCCGCCCGACGCGGTGGCTGCGACGACGGTACTGCGTGACGTCAAACTGCCGCACCGCATCGCCGTGATCCTGCGCAACGAGGCGCTCCTCAACGACGCCTCGACCTTGCTGATCTACCGGCTGGCGCTCGCGGCGGTCGCTTCGGGCGGCGGCATCGGTGCCGAGGTGATCGCCCCGGCCTTCCTCCTGTCGCTGGTCGGCAGCCTGGTGGCAGGCCTGGCGCTGGCCTGGCTCGTCGGCCTCGTCACCGGCCGGATCGAGGATGCGCCGACGTCGATCATCGTGCAGTTCGTGTCGACCTTCGGCGTCTGGGTTCTGGCAGAGCGGCTGGCGCTGTCGCCGATCCTGACGATCGTCATCTACGGGATGACGCTGGCGCGGCTGCCCTCCGCCTACCCCACCGCCCGGCTGCGCCTTCCCTCCTTCGCCGTCTGGGAAACGGCGGTCGTCGTCCTCAACGTCCTCGCCTTCCTCATCATCGGCCTGGAACTCGGTCCGGTCATCGCATCGGCCTCCCCGGACGAACTCCGGCACTGGATGGTCGTCGGGGCGGCCGTGCTGGCAACCGTGATCGGCGTGCGGCTGGTCTGGACCATCGCCGCAGCCTTCTGGAGCCGGTGGCAGATCGCCCGGACAGACGGCGCTACGGTCGAGGGCGGCCTTCTGCCGGACTGGCGGACGGGCGTGATCGTCGGCTGGGCCGGCACGCGGGGCATCGTCACCGTCGCTACCGCCCTCGCTTTGCCGACCGATTTCCCCGAACGCGGCATGCTGCTGTTCTCGGCCTTTGCCGTGACCCTCGGGACGCTGGTGATCCAAGGTCTGACGCTGCGCCCGCTGGTGATGGCTTTCGGGCTAGAGGAGGACGACCCCGTCGCCCGCGAAGTGCGCGAGGCGCGGATGGTGACATCCGATGCCGGGATTGAAGCCGTGCGGGACGACGCCTCGCCCGGGGCTGCCGCGCTGCGCGCAGAGCTGGAAGCCGAGAAACGGGTAGCGGAAGCCGCCGAGGAAGGATTTGGACGGCCGACCCCGCCGGAGAAGGCGCTGCGGGCAAAGGCTCTCGTGGCCAGGCGCAACCGTCTTCTCGCCCTCCGGCGCGAGGGCACCATCGGCGACGAAGCCTTCCATCTCATCGAAGAGGAACTGGACCTTGCCGATCTCGCGGTCGCCACCCGCACCTAAGTCGGACACACGCCTGAGTGCCTTGGTCGCGGACCCGCTGTACCCGGCCAGCGTGCTCTCCTCCTTAAACCGCCGACCCGCCGCAGTGCCTGTCCCTGATCGCGCCCGCTCAGCTGGGCCGAGGCGACCAGCGCGACAGATCCTCGCGATCCACTCCGTCCAGTGGAACGTAGCGGACAAAGCTCGCACGCTTGCGGCACCAAGTGCAGCGCCAGACCCGTGCCTCGATGTCCTCGCCCGGCGCGATGACGTCCATGAAGTCAGAGGCCCGGAAGATCGCCCGCTTGCCGCATTCGCACCGCACGAGGATGCCAAGCCCTTTCCGCAACCCGTCCGAAAAGCTCTTGATCGCCTGAACCATGTCCTGCCCTACTGCCCGCCCGGAACATATCAGGAACATCTGTATACGGCGAGGGTTCCGCGGCCGAGGCCATAGGTCAGTCCCCGAAACGGGCATCGGCCAGTTCAACCGGCGAAGGCGAACTCTCCCGCGGCCTCCCAGGGCCCGCCGCGATAGTGCCAGAGCAACAGGCCGGTGGCGGTGACCTCGAAAGGCTCGAAATCATCTGAAAGCGCGTCAAACGTCTTTCGTGCCGCCGCCGCAGAAGTCTTGTTCTGGATGGTCACGTGCGGCCGGAACCCTTGCGCGTCCTGCCGTGTCAGCGCGTCCGCGAAGTGGGTGGCAAGGCCTGCGCGCAGTGCCGAGAGGGCTGCGCTCTCGATGGCATAGGCCGTGCCTTGCCCGAGAAAGCGAAGGCCGCTGACCGCCATGGTGAAGGCTGCGGCGTCGGATGCCTTCTCCGCCACAGCGGCCGATACCTCGGCATAGCGGTCGCCGGGCAGATGGTGGAACAGTGTGAGGTGCGCAGGGATGAAATTGCGGGCCGGCGGAAAATACTGCCGGCGCATCCGATCGAAATGCGCAAAACTGTCGGCGTCGAACTGCAGTGTCAGGATCAGGGGTGCGTCTTCCACGGGGCATTCTCCGGCTGGCCTGGCCCTACCCGTCTGCGGGAAGCGAGGCCGGGAGGTTTCCCATCTGGCGCCTAGGCGGCACTCCGCCACCACAAACCCGCGTGATACTGGCGCGGTGAAGCCCTGCCGGCGCCACGACGCACGGCGATGACGGCGATTCAGGCCTTCTGGAGGGCGGTTGGTGCCGCCAAGGCAGCACGCCGCGGCAGATTGGACGCCAGACCCGCGGTCTCGGCGATCAACGGCGGAAACACGACGCGCATGATCAGCCCCGGTGCGTTGTCGGCGGCCTTGATCCGCGCATCGTGAAGGTCCACGATCGCCGCCACGAGGGCGAGGCCGAGGCCGTTGCCGGGCGTCGTGCGGCTGCGGTCCAGCCGGTAGAGCCGCCGGAAGATGCGCTCGCGCTCCTCGACCGGGACACCGGGCCCGTCATCGCTGACCCCTGCGACGACCGCGCCGCCCTCAGCCCTTGCCCACAGCCTGATCAAGGCCGGTGCCGGAGCATGGGTGATCGCGTTCTCGATGAGGTTGGCGAAGAGCTGCTGGAGGAGATCGCGGTCGCCGAAGATCTGGAGGTCGCCGGAGACGTCGAGCTCCATGCGGTGTCCGCTCGCATCCGCGACGGTATCGAACACGTCCTGCAGCTGCGTCAGAAGGACGGAGAGGTCGATGGAGCGGAATTTCGCCTTGCGCGCGCCGGCCTCGATCTGGGCGATCCGCAGCAGCGCGTTGAAGGTCTCGATGATCGAATCGACTTCGGCGACCGCCCCGTCGAGCGTGCTCTTGCGCAGCGTCCCCGCGGCGTCTCCGTCCTGTGCCGCCTCCAGCGTCTGCCGCAGCCGGGCCAGCGGCGTGCGCAGATCGTGGGCGATGTCGGTGGAGACCTGGCGCAGGCTGCTCATCAGCACGTCGATGCGCGCCAGCATGGCGTTGATGTCACTCGACAGCCGGTCGAGCTCGTCCCGCTTGCCGGCGATCGGCAGCCGAAGGTCGAAACGCCCGGCGGCGATCGCCCGCATCGCGGAGGCGATCGCATCGACGCGGCGCGTCGGGCCGATGCTGACGACCAATCCGCCGCCGAGCGCCAGCAGCACCGAGACGACGCAGCCCCAGAGCAGCGCCGCGAGGATGATCTCCTGCGTCTCGTCGAGAATATGCGAGTTGCGTGCGGCCATCACCCTGTAGCCGCCGATCACCGCCCCCACGCCGAACAGCCGCACCTCGTGATCGCTGTTCAGGCTGGCGGCATTCAGGAGAGCGGGGCTTTGCTTGATCACCGAGCGCTTCAGCTTGCGCTCGCTCCAGCCGTCCAGCCACACTTCCGCCGGTAGATTACCGGCGATCTTGCTGCCGTCTTCGCGGGTAAGAAGGTAGAAATGGTCGTCGGAAACACTGTTGGAACGCCGCGCAATGTCGGCGCTGAGGCCTTCGAGCCCCCCCGTCGTCCAGGCATCGTTCAGCGCCCCCATATCCTCGTCGATCGACCGGCGAACGATGCCGTCGACCTCCGAGGTCGCCTTGAAATAGGTCACGCCGAGAATGAGCACGACGGAGACCAGCAGCAGCACGGTGTAGCCGAGGCCGAGGCGGAAGGAGGTCGAGCGAAACTGTTCAGGCAGGTGCATTGAGGGAATATCCCGCGCCTCGTACGGTGCGGATCATCTCCTTCTCGAACGGCTTGTCCACCTTTGATCTGAGGCGACTGACATGGGTCTCCACCACATTGGTCTTCGGATCGAAGTGGAAGTCCCAGACACGCTCCAGCAGCATGGTCCGCGTCAGCACCCGGCCACGGTTGCGCATCAGATATTCCAGCAACCGGAACTCCCGCGGCTGCAGCTCGATGGCAACCCCATCGCGCACCACCGTGCGGGCGATCAGGTTCATCTCGAGCGCGCCGACCTTCAGCACCGTCTCCTCCTTGCGGCTCGGGGCCCTCCGGCCGAGCGCGTTGATCCGCGCCATCATCTCCGAGAAGGCGAAAGGCTTCAGCAGATAGTCGTCGCCGCCGGCCTCAAGGCCCTCGACGCGGTCGTCGACGCCGCCGACCGCCGTCAGGAACAGCACCGGCGTATCCCGGCCGGACGATCGCAAAGCGCGCACGATCGACAGTCCGTCGAGGCCGGGCAGCATGCGGTCGACGATCATCACGTCGTAGTCACGGGTGCAGGCGAGCTCGAGCCCGTTCGGCCCATTCGCGGAATGGTCGAGATCATGACCCTCCTGGGCGAGGCCGCCGACGATGTAGTCAGCGGTCTGTCTATCGTCTTCAATCAGCAGGATTTTCATTTGGCAGCCAACATCTCCCTGTCGCCGAAGGCTACAGCACGTCGCCCCGACGCGTCCCAGTATTCCGCAAATTTTGCAAAGGCCCGGTCCATTGCCGCCGTGCGCGAGCCGAACCAGGGAAAATGCCCGTAAAACGGCGAGAGCTGGCTGGCGGCCGCCTCCTTGCTGCTGCCGGCGACCACCAGTTCGTAGATCGCCGCGGCGAGCCCGGTGCGGTCGGCGCCGCTGCGGCAGTGGACGAGCAGCGGGCCCGGCGCATTGCGCTCGGCGTTGGCGAGTGCCAGCATGGTCGTCATGTCCGGCTCTTCGGCCGAGGACAGCGGGATCGGTATGTAACGCACGCCGTACCCGTCGGCGACGGAGGTCTCTGCCGCATACCAGTTGGTGTCCGGATGCGCTCCGCGCAGGTTGATGATCGTGCGGATGTTCTTGTCGAGGACGAGCTTGATCAGCGCCGGCCCGTCCAGCTGCCCCGAGCGGTAGAGCATGCCGTCCTCCAGCACATGCAGATTGCCGGTGACATGCTGGTAGGCGGCATAGCCGAGCGCTGGCGAAAGGAGGACGAGGATCGTCACAAGGACCAGGCGCAGGCGGAATTGCAAACGGGACATCGGCACCTCGTTACGAGAACTGTCCCCGTGATAGAGGCGTCTCCCCTATGAACCGATGGCCGGAACTATACCGATCGCCAATGCCTGGGTCCGACTTCCTCGCTTCGGCAGCCCTGCTTTTGCGGCTGCGGCGGACGCCGGAATATCGTAGTCGAGGCAAGGCCGGCACCGATGCCGCCGGCCTGTTCGCGCCTCGGAGTTCCACACGATGCTGACCGCCGGATTTTATGACGTCCCGCAAGGGATGCTCGCCACCATCGTCACCTATCTCGAGATGACCGGCCGTCCCGAGCTGCGGCCGGAAACGGTCGAGGACGGCTGGCAGCTGGAGCGGATGGACGCCGATCCCGTGGCCTACCGGGAGCTCTACCGCGCTGTCGGGATCGACTGGCTCTGGTTCAGCCGTCTGGCGATGAACGATGCGGCGCTGGCCGCCGAGATCGCGCCTTCAGGGGTGGAAATCTACCGGTTCAGCGACGGAAAGGGCGGGCTCGGCCTGCTCGAGCTCGACTTCCGGCAGGAGGGCGAATGCGAGCTCCTGTTCTTCGGGCTCTCGCAATCGCTGATCGGCGGGCCGGCCGGGCGTTTCCTGATGAACCGCGCTATCGAGAAGGCGTTTGCGCATACGATCCGGCGGTTCTGGCTGCACACCTGCACGCTCGACCATCCAAGGGCCATCGCCTTCTACACCCGCTCCGGCTTCACCGCCTACAAGCGCGAGGTCGAGATCGCCCCCGACCCGCGCCTCGATGGCTTGGCGCCGCCGGATGTCGCACCCCACATCCCGCTATTGGCCGGCTGAGGGCCGCGACACGCGCCCCGCCCGGAGGCTCACGCCGTCTCCAACCGCTCCAGTAGCGCGTTCATCTCGGCCGAAATGGCAATGCCGTCTTGCGCCGACCGCGCCCGCGCCGAGAGGCGGCGGTCTCCGGGCAGGCGGTCCTGCCCGGCGTCGTGCAGCAGATGGAGGAGCTGCTCGACCCGGACGGCGAAGTCCGGCAGCGCGCTGCGCCCGGCCTGGGGATCGATGAGGATCAGCGACTGGCCGGTGTGCGGGGTATGCGCGCCGGGGTGGGAGGAGAGATCCACCTCGGCCGAAAACTTTCCGCCGACCAGTGCCGCGCAGAGGATTTCGACCATCACCGAGAGCGCTGCACCCTTGTGGCCGCCGAAGGGGCGGAGCGCACCGCCCTCCAGCACGGCGGCGGGGTCCGTCGTCGGCTCGCCCTTGCGGTCGACGCCGACACCTTCGTCCAGCGCGCGGCCCTCACGCCGGGCGACCTGAACATCGCCGTTCGCCATCGCCGAGGTCGCCATGTCGAACACCAGTGGCGGTCCGTCGGCGCGTGGGCTGGCGAAGGCGATCGGATTGGTGCCGAGCACCGCCCTCTGCCCGCCTTGCGGCACCACGCTCTTCATCGAGTTGATGAAGGCAAGGGCTACCAGCCCCTCCTCCGCGAACGGCTCGACGTCGAGCGACAAGGCGCCGAGATGGTGCGAATTGCGGATGGCGATGACGGCGACGCCGTTCGCCCTTGCCCGCGCGACCGCTTCCGACCGCCCGGCGGCAAGCGCCGGCACGGTGAAGCCGTTGCGGCCGTCGATGCGTAGAAAGCCGGATGCGGCGTCCTCGACGACCGGAATGGCGCGGCCGTCGACCCAGCCGTTTGCGTTGAGGCTGTCGACATAACCCTTCATGCGGAACAGGCCGTGGCTGGCGGCGCCGTCCCGCTCCGCCGCGGCACAGTTTTCCGCAAGCAGCCGGGCGACCTCGGGCGAGCAGCCATGCCGTTCGAAGATCAGCTGCAGCCGCTGCACCAGTGCCTCGAACGTCACGCGTTCGCCAGCCATCACATCCATATCATGCCCTCCGAGATCGCCTCCCCGCCACCGGCAGGCGATCCTGCCGCGGAGGTGGGCTTGTCGCGGGACGGTGTCACTGGCTGGGCCGGTCTGTCCAGCGGCCCGACGAAGAGATCATCCGGCCCGCCCCGCTGCGCACTTCGGCGCGCTTCAACAAACGCACTGCATGAGGAAGGCTGATGAGACAATTGCGCTTTCTCATTTCAAAGCCGCGGTCGCTCTCTCCTAGTCTCCAGCGGATGGCGGTTCTCATGCCGCGTGCGCCGACCCGAAGAGGCCCCCATGAACCAGCATGTCGCGGTGACCAACGATCTCCTGCGCGTCCAGCGCATGCACAATGGCGAGAAGGCGGTGCCGACCTTCTCGGTCGCCGAAATGCAACGGCGTCAGGACGGCCTGCGCGGCATCCTCGCCGACCTCGATCTCGATGCGGCTCTGCTGACATCCTATCACAACATCAACTACTTCGCGGACTTCCTCTACTGCTCCTTCGGCCGGCGATACGCCTTCGTGGTCACCCCGGCACGGGCGGTCTCGGTGTCGGCGGGAATCGATGCGGGCCAGCCGTTCCGGCGCACCTTCGGCGACAACATCACCTATACCGACTGGCGAAAGGACAATTTCTTCCAAGCGCTGCAAAGCGAGCTGAAGGACTGCCGCCGCATCGGCATCGAGTTCGAGCACATGACCCTCGAACTGCACCGCCAGCTGCAGGACGCGTTTCCGGGCTGCGAGCTGGTCGACCTCGGCCAGCCGGTGATGTGGATGCGCACGATCAAGTCGGCCGAGGAGATCGCGCTGATCCGTCTCGGCGCCGAAACCGCCGATATCGGCGGCGTGGCGGTGCGGGCTGCCATCCGGAACGGCGCCGCCGAGCACGAGATCGCGCTTGCCGGGACGCAGGCGATGGTTCGGCACATCGCCACCGTCCTGCCGCATGCCGAGCTGATGGACACATGGACCTGGTTCCAGTCCGGCATTAACACCGACGGCGCGCACAACCCGGTGACGTCGCGCCGGCTGCGGCGGGGCGACATCCTCTCGCTCAACTGCTTCCCGATGATCGCCGGCTACTACACCGCGCTCGAGCGGACGCTGTTCCTTGACCATTGCGACGCTGCGAGCCTGGCCATCTGGGAGGCGAATGTCCGGGTGCACCGCCGCGGACTGGAGATCTTGAGGCCGGGCGCCCGCTGCGGCGACATCGCAGCAGAGCTGAACGACCTCTACCGGGCGGAGGGCCTGCTCGGATACCGCTCCTTCGGCTACGGACATTCCTTCGGCGTGCTCTCGCACTATTACGGCCGGGAGGCCGGCGTCGAGCTGCGCGAGGACGTCAACACGGTCCTGAAGCCCGGCATGGTCGTCTCGATGGAGCCGATGCTGAGCTTGCCGGAGGGCATGCCCGGCGCCGGTGGCTACCGCGAGCACGACATCCTCGTCCTCGGCGAGAACGGCGCCGAGAATATCACGCATTTCCCGTTCGGACCGGAGCACAACATCGTGCGGGGATGAAATCTGCGCTAGGATCGGCTTTCCGACGAGGGAGGGTGAAACTTGCGCAGCATCCCGACCGATCTCCTGCGGGCCTTCGTCGCCATCATCGACCTTAAGGGTTTCACCCGCGCCGGCGAACGGCTCGGGCGGACCCAGCCCGCCATCAGCCTGCAGATGAAGAAGCTGCAGGACCTTGTCGGCGCACCGCTGTTGCACAAGGGCGGCACGGAGCTGACGGAGGCGGGCGAGATCGTCGCCGGCTTCGCCCGGCAGATCCTCGCCCTCAACGACGACATGATGCTGCGCCTCGCCCGGCGCAACGCCCGCGGCAGCCTGCGCCTCGGCCTTGCCAACGACTATGCCGACCATTTCCTGCCGCACCTTCTCGGCGGGCTCGGGGCCGATGGTGCGGGGATGACCTTCGATGTCACCTACGACCTGTCGGCGGCCCTGTTGCGGGACCTGCATGATGGCGCCTACGACATCGTCGTCGCGATGACCGCCGACGGCCCGGCCGAAGGCGCCTTCATGACCTGGCGGGAGAGCCTCGTCTGGGCAGGTGGCCCGGTGCCCCTGCCCCGCGGCGCCGGAGAACCGGTGCGCCTCGTCGGCTATCCCGAAGGATGCCTCTACCGCCGCGGCATGCTGACGGCCTTGCAGCGCGCCGGCCGCGCCTTCGACTTCGTCTACGCCTCGCCCAGCCAGTCCGGGATCGCCGCCGCCGTCGCCTCGGGGCTCGGCATCACGGCAATGGCCCGTCGGGTCCTGCCGCCGGGGCTCCGGGAGCTCGGACCGGCCAACGACCTGCCGCCGCTCGCCGATGTCGTGATCGGGATCTATCTCGCCGAAAACTCGAAGCAGTCGGCGGTCGCGCAGAGCCTTGCCGCCAGGCTCGCCGACCTCTTCGCCGAAATGACCATCTGAGGAGGGCGGGACGCCACACGGGCGCGCTCTTCCCTGCGCCCGCAACTAAAGCGGTCTCGCCGGCTAGAAATGCAGGTGCACCTTGATCGCCCGGCGGCGGTCGGCGGCGAGTTCGAAGGCTTCGCTGAGGCGCTCCATCGGCAGCTCGGCCGACATCACCGGCGCGACGTCGACGAGGTCGCGCGCCAGCCAGTCGACGGCGGTGTGGAACTCCTCGGCGAAGCGGAAGGCGCCGACGAAATCGATCTCGCGCGCCATCAGGAGGTTCGCCGGCAGCGGGATCTCGCCCGGCGGCATCATGCCGAGCTGCACCACGCGCCCGCCGGGCCGCACGACCCGGAACAGCGAGGACAGCGCCAGCGGCGAGCCCGTCGCCTCCAGCGCCACGTCGAAGAAGCCCTTGTCGGCCTCATAGGCGGCCAGCTGCTCGGGGCGCGTGCCGACGTTGATCGTCTCGTCGACACCGGCGCTGAGCGCCAGCGCGAGGGGCTGGTCGACGAGGTCGGTGATGGCGATGAAGCTCGCGCCGGCGCGCCGCACCGCCAGCGCCACCAGCATGCCGATCGGACCAGCACCGGCGATGACCACGCGCTTGCCGAGCAGCTCGCCGGCGCGGCGGACGCCGTGCAGCGCGACCGCCAGCGGCTCGGCGAGCGCCGCCTTGGCGAAGGACATGGTCGCCGGCACCGGCACCGCCTGGTCGGCGCGGCAGACGAAGGTCTCGGAGAAGGCGCCCTGGACGTGCGGGAAGATCGCCGCCGAGCCGAAGAAGCGCATGTTGCGGCAGAGATTGCCGCGCCCGGCCCGGCAGTAGTCGCAGTGGAGGCAGGGACGGCTCGGATTGACCGCGACCCGCTGGTCGAGCGCGAGGCTGGAGACGCCGTCCCCCAGCGCGATCACCTCGCCGGAAATCTCGTGGCCGAGCACCAGCGGCTCGCGCAGCGCGAAGTCGCCGACCCGGCCCTTGCCCCAGTAGGACAGGTCGGACCCGCAGATGCCGCCGGCGCCGAAACGGACCAGCACTTCGCCCGGCCCGGCCGTCGCCGCCTCCCGCTCGTCGATGCGAAGGTCCTTGGCGGCATGGATGACGGCAGCGCGCATAACGGCATGTTTCCCAGATCTTGCCGGGCGTTCCGCCGGCTTGCGATGCTAGGGATAACATGGAATAGCACGCGGAAAAGCGGAAAGACGGCCCGGCGCATGGCGCCCGCGGCCGCGAGGGGAACGCCGGGATGTCGTTGAAACTGTTCGATCTCACCGGCCGCACCGCCCTCGTCACCGGCTCCGGCCAGGGCATCGGCTTCGCGCTCGCAGAAGGTCTCGGCAGAGCGGGCGCGCACGTCGTCCTCAACGGCCGCGACGAGGCCAAGCTCGAAGCCGCCGCCGAGCGCCTCGAGGCCGACGGCATCCAGACCTCGATCGCCAGCTTCGACGTCACCGAGGTCGACGCCGTCCGCGCCGGGGTCGACGGCATCGAGGCGGCGGTTGGTCCGATCGACATCCTCGTCAACAATGCCGGCATCCAGCGCCGGGCGCCGCTGGAGGATTATCCGACCGAGACCTGGCACGAGATCATACGCGCCAATGTCGACTCGGTCTTCTATGTCGGCCAGGCGGTCGCGCGGCACATGATCGGCCGCGGTCGCGGCAAGATCATCAACATCGCCAGCCTCCAGAGCGCCGCCGCCCGCTACTCCATCGCGCCGTACACCGCCACCAAGGGCGCGGTGAACAACCTGACCAAAGGCATGTGCACGGACTGGGCGCGGCACGGGCTGCAGGTCAACGCCATTGGCCCCGGCTATTTCGAGACGCCGCTGAACCAGGCGCTGATGGCGGACGCCGACTTCGACAAATGGCTGAAGACCCGGACCCCCGCCGGCCGCTGGGGCAAGGTCGAGGAGTTGCAGGGCGCCGCGATCTTCCTTGCCTCCGACGCCTCGAACTTCGTCAACGGGCAGATCCTCTACGTCGATGGCGGCGTACTGGCGACCCTCTGAGACGGCGCGCCGCCGACGTCCCTCCGGAGGAACAATGCGTATGACAAGCGAACTGCCCACCGCCATGGCGTTAGCGCGAGGGGCCATTCGATGAGCACCGCTTCGAAGCCGGTCAGGCCGCTGCCCGTGGTCGTGGTGATGGGCGTGTCGGGCACCGGCAAGTCTACACTCGGCCTTGCGATCAAGGACCGCTACGGCTTCACCTTTCTCGATGCCGACGATTTCCACCCGCCGGAGAACGTCGCCAAGATGCGCGCGGGCATTCCCTTGACCGATGCGGAGCGGTGGCCTTGGCTCGACCGCCTGGCCGAGCGCCTCGCCCAATCCGCGGCAACAGGCGAGGCAACGGTGCTGGCCTGCTCGGCGCTGAAGGAAAGCTACCGCCGGAAGCTCGCCGACGCGTGTCCGGGCCTGCTCTTCGCCTTCCTCGACGGGAGCCGCGAGGTCATCGCGGAGCGCCTCGCGCAGCGCAAGGGCCACTACATGCCGCCGACGCTCCTCGACAGCCAGCTGGCGACGCTCGAAGTCCCCTCGCCCGAAAGCGAGAACGTCATCACGCTCGACTGCCGCGAGCCGCCTGAGGTGCTCGCGGAAATGGTCGGGCAGCGGCTGGGACTGCCGGCGCGGGACTAACGCCGCGGAGGGACAGCGGCTTTCAGGCAGTACGTCCGACAAAATGCGCGGCGCGCTTCCCGCCAAGGCTATAGCATCTCCAGCGGCACCGCCTTGCGCGGCGGCGGAAAGGCGGCGTCGAGCCGATCGAGGTCGTCCGGTGACAACACGAGGTCGCGGGCGCGGGCATTGTCCTCGACATGCGCGGGCGTGCTGGCCTTCGGGATTGCGATGAGGTTTTCCCGCAGCAGCAGCCAGGCGAGCGCCACCTGCGCCGGGGTCGCCTTTAGCCGTTCGGTCACCTCTGTCAGGCCCTTGTGCCGGATCAGCCGACCTTGCTCGACGGGGCTGTAGGCCATGACCGGGATCGACCGGCTGTCGAGCCAAGGCAGCAGGTCGAACTCCGGCCCGCGGCGGGTGAGATTGTAGAGGATCTGGTCGGTGGCGCAGTCGCCGCCGCCTGCGTCCACGAGCTCAGCCATGTCGTCGCCGTCGAGATTGCTGACACCCCAGTGGCGGATCTTGCCGGCCACCTGCAGCGCCTTCATCGCCGCCACCGTCTCGTCCAGCGGCACGCCGCCGCGCCAGTGCAGGAGGTAGAGGTCGATGCGATCGGTGCCGAGGCGCTTCAGGCTGCGGTCGCAGGCCTCCGGCAACCGCGCGCGCGAGGCGTTCTGCGGGTAGGCCTTGGTGACGAGAAAGATCTCGTCGCGCCGTGGCCCGACCGCTTCGCGCACCAGCTCCTCCGAGGCGCCGTCGCCGTACATCTCGGCCGTGTCGATCAGCGTCATGCCGAGGTCGATACCACGGCGAAGGGCAGCGATCTCGTCGGCCCGGCGGGCGGCGTTCTCGCCCATCATCCAGGTCCCTTGCCCCAGGGCCGGGACCGTCTCGCCGCCGGGCAGCGTCACCTGTTGCATGTCCGTCTCTCCTCGTGCACGGCTGACCGTTCGGGAGTGGAGGTAGGCGCAATCTTCGGTTTCGGAAGGGCGGCGCTGCCGGCGCGAGCCGAGGCGTGAGGCCGAACGGCGCGTCAGCGCTTCTTGACGTAGCCCGCGCCCTTGTTGCCGCGCGGACCGGTCTGCACCTTGGTGTTGCCGCGGTTCTCGTCCTGCAGCTTGCGCCAGCGCGCGAGGCGATCCGGGTCCAGCGTGCCCGCCTCGACCGCCGCCCGCACGGCGCAGCCGGGCTCATGCGCATGGGTGCAGTCGCGGAAGCGGCAGAGCGGCGCGAGCTCGGTGATCTCGGCGAACAGCGTGTCGATGCCCTCTGCGGCGTCGCTGACATGCAGCGTGCGCATGCCCGGCGTATCGATGACCCAGCCGCCGCCGGCGATGGCATGCAACGAGCGCGACGTCGTGGTGTGACGCCCCTTGGCGTCGCTTTCGCGCACGCCGCCGGTCAGCTGCGCCTCGGCCGGCGCGAGACCCGCGAGCGAATTGACCAGCGTCGACTTGCCGACGCCGGAGGAGCCGACCAGCGCGACGGTTCGCCCCGGACCGCACCAGGGCGCGAGCGCCGCGCCGGCGTCGTCGGCGCGCGGGTTGACGATCAGCACCGGCAAGTCGCGCTGGAGCGCCGCCGCCTGGTCGAGATAGGATTGCGGATCCTCGGCCATGTCCGCTTTGGTCAGAAGGATCACCGGATCCGTACCGGCCTGGTTGGCGAGCGCCAGATAGCGCTCGAGCCGCGCCGCGTTGAAGTCGGCATTGCAGGACGTCACGATGAACAGCGTGTCGACGTTGGCGGCGGCGAGCTGTGGGCTGGCGACGCCCTCGATGCGGCGCGACAGGACGCTCAGCCGGTCGAGGCGGCGGTGCAGCTGGTCGGTCTTTGGGTCGGCGAGCACCCAGTCGCCGACGGCAAAGTCGCCGGTCTGGGTGTTGGCGGGCAGAACCAGCCGTGTAGGGCCAGACTGCGAGACCGCTGTCAGGCGGGAGCGGTGGACGGTGGCGATCCGGCGGGGCTGAAAACCGGCCTCCTCCACCGTCACCTGCTCGGCGTAGAAGTCCGACCAGCCGAGCGCCAGCAGCGTCATCGTCGGGGCGCCATCGCCGGAAGGGTTCAAGAGAGGCTCAAGGGCATGTTGCCTTCAGGAGAGGGAGTGGCGGAAGGACCAGGGTCGTGCCTCCCTCGGTGCGGAGGGTCGCGGCCTTCCGCGGCTGCCGCGGTCTATAGGGTGGTCAACCCGCGCTTGGCAACAGCCGGACATGCACCTGTCCGAAGGGCACGGAAGAGCCCGGCGGAATAACGCTCAGCCGCCGCGCGCGGGCGGACCGGCAGCGTCCAGCTCGGCATTCTCGGCGTCGGTGAACAGCCGCGAGCGCGTGAGGAAGCGCACGCCCTCCGGCGCCTCCAGCGAAAAGCCCGAGCCGCGGCCGGGCACGATGTCGATGATGAGGGCGGTATGCTTCCAGTAGTCGAACTGCGCCGCTCCCATGAAGAAGTCGCAGCCGTCGATCTCGCCGAGCAGCACATCCTGCCCGCCGGTCCGGAAATCGCCTTTCGGGTAGCACATCGGCGCCGAGCCGTCGCAGCAGCCGCCGGACTGATGGAAGATCAGCGGCCCGTGCGCGGCCTGCAGCTGGCGGACCATGGCGCTCGCCGCCTCGGTGATGGTGACACGCTCGACCATTCTCGTCTCCTTTCAAACCGGCATCGGCGGCGGGATCGCTCCCGCCGCCGATGTTTCACGCGTTACGCAGGGCGGCTTCAGAAGAAGCCGAGCGCCTTCGGCGAGTAGCTGACCAGCATGTTCTTGGTCTGCTGATAGTGGTCGAGCATCATCTTGTGGTTCTCGCGGCCGATGCCGGACTGCTTGTAGCCGCCGAAGGCCGCGTGGGCGGGATAGGCGTGGTAGCAGTTGGTCCAGACGCGGCCGGCCTGGATGCCGCGGCCGAAGCGGTAGGCGCGCGTGCCGTTGCGGGTCCAGACGCCGGCGCCGAGGCCGTAGAGCGTGTCGTTGGCGATCGCCATCGCGTCCGCATCGTCCTTGAACTTCGTCACGGATACCACCGGGCCGAAGATCTCTTCCTGGAAGACGCGCATCTTGTTGTGGCCGGCGAAGATCGTCGGCTCGACATAATAGCCGCCCGACAACTCGCCCTCGAGATTGGCGCGCTGGCCACCGGTGAGCACCTCGGCTCCTTCCTGGCGGCCGATGTCGAAGTAGGAGAGGATCTTCTCCAGCTGGTCGTTCGAGGCCTGGGCGCCGATCATGGTCGAGGGATCCAGCGGGTGGCCCTGTTTGATCGCCTTCACCCGGGCGACCGCCCGCTCCATGAACTTGTCGTAGATCGACTCGTGCACCAGCGCGCGGCTCGGGCAGGTGCAGACCTCGCCCTGGTTCAGCGCGAACATCGCAAAGCCTTCGAGCGCCTTATCGAAGAAGTCGTCGTCCTCATCCATCACGTCGGCGAAGAAGATGTTCGGCGACTTGCCGCCGAGCTCCAGCGTCATCGGGATGAGGTTTTCCGAGGCGTACTGCATGATCAGGCGGCCCGTCGTCGTCTCGCCGGTGAAGGCGATCTTGGCGATGCGGGTCGACTGCGCCAGCGGCTTGCCGGCCTCGACGCCGAAACCGTTGACGACGTTGACGACGCCCTCGGGAATGATGTCGCCGAGGATTTCCATCAGCACGAGGATGGCGAGCGGGGTCTGCTCGGCTGGCTTCAGGACGATGCAGTTGCCGGCGGCGAGCGCCGGGGCAAGCTTCCAGATCGCCATCAGCAGCGGGAAGTTCCACGGGATGATCTGGCCGACGACGCCGAGCGGCTCGTGGAAGTGATAGGCGACGGTATCCTTGTCGATCTCGGAAATGCCGCCCTCCTGCGCCCGGATCGCGCCGGCGAAGTAGCGGAAATGGTCGACCGCCAGCGGCAGGTCGGCATGCGTCGTTTCGCGGATCGGCTTGCCGTTGTCGAGCGTCTCGACCATGGCAAGGAGGTCGAGGTTCTCTTCGATCCGGTCGGCGATGCGGTTCAGCATGCGCGAACGCTCGGCGGCCGAGGTCGACCCCCAGGCGTCCTTCGCCTTGTGCGCCGCGTCGAGCGCGAGATCGATGTCGGCGGCGCTGGAGCGCGCGACCTTGCAGAGAAGCTTGCCGGTGACCGGGCTCGGATTGTCGAAGTAGCGCCCGTCGGAGGGCGCGACCCACTTGCCGCCGATGAAGTTGTCGTACTGCTCGCGGATCAGGACCTTCTTCGAGACCTGGTCGAGTGCCTGCTGGAACATTTTATCCTCCCGGGATCGTTGCGCCTTGCGCACTCCGCCGTCTTTCGGCGGGTGTTCAGGCCGTTGCCCCTCGCCCTTCACGGGTCATATGGCGCCTACGGCGAAGGTGGAGGAGGCAGCACGAAACGCTCGCTGCTAACTGCAGTTCGGCGCCCGGAACGGCCTCCCCCGATGGCCGGAGATTGCGCGGATTGCCGTCGATCGTCAACGGCCTATTGATGGCCTGCTTCGTCGCGGCGCGGGCCGCCCTGTCGCGCCAACGGCTGGCTTTGGCGGCGCGACCATTTCGGAGTCACAGCGCTTGTTCGGGTCAGCGCGCATCCCCATCTCGCCGAGGACCCTGTCCGGGCCCCTCTGGCGAGCCTCCGCTCGTGATGTCGGACATTTTCCCGGATGGAACCTATGGAAGCCTTCTTCATCGCCCTGATCTCGTTCTTCCTCATCGATCCGCTCAAGGCGGAGATGGGTGAGCGCTTTGGCAATCTGTCGCCTGCGACGGTCTCCGGCATCTCCCGCTGCGTGACCGGCGCGACCCCGGTGCTGATCCGCCAGGCCGGCCAGGATCCGTGGTGGGCGGCGACCAACGTCGTCGGCATCTGGAGCGGCATGACCCCGCCCGAGGAAATCCTCACCCGCGCTACCCCGGAATGCGCCACCGCCATCGCCGCCGCGCGCGATGGTTCAAGCGAGCCGCAAAGCTGAGACGCCCATACGGCGCCGGCTCGCATTTCTGAAAAAAATTGGCTGCGTTCCCGCGCTGAGGAGTCGAGGCGGGTCGAGGTTAGGCCCCGTCTTGCGGCCTCGGTTCAGACGACCGGCGGCATCTTGATGACGCGCACCCGGCCCGGCCGGCGGGTGTTGAGGCGGCGGGTGCCGAAATAGGTGCCGACGGCGGTCGCCAGCAGGATGAGGCCGATCAGGCCGATGATGTGCATCTCGGTCAGGCCGTCGAACTCCATCATGCCACGGCCCGCAAGCCAGCCCGGCGCGAGCATTACCGGCGCCCAGACGCAGGCAGACAGAACATTGGCGATCTGGAAGCGTTTTTGCTCCATCGCCATCATGCCCGCGACCAGTGGGACGGTCGAGCGGATCGGGCCGAGGAAGCGGCCGATGAAGACCGAGGCGAAGCCGTATTTTCGGAAGAACAGCCGGGTCTTGGCAACGGAATGGCGGTAGCGGTTAAGCGGCCATTTGTGGACGATGCTGGGTCCAAGCCAGCGGCCAAGGAAGTAGGAAACGATGTCGCCCAGGACAGCGCCGACGACGGCGCCGATGAGCACGGGAACGGGGGTGACGACGCCGGCCCCCAGCAATCCGCCGATGACGACCATGACCGCCGTCGCCGGAATCAGCAGCCCGACAATCACCAGGGATTCCCCGAAAGAAATCAGCCCAACGATGGGTCCCGCCCACATCTGGTTGTCTTTCAGGAGCTGCGTCAGATCGGCGAAAAATGCTTCCATCATCAGGCCTTAGCATCCGCCATTTGAAAAATCTCTAAACTTGTCGCGAGAGCAATCGGCCCGGCGGCTGCAGCGCCGGATTTCCTTCGGCCCCGTTACCATGGCGCAACGTTATCCCGGCTCTGTAGAGGGCGTGTGACGGCTGGCCCCCGCAGCGCTCCGCGCTTGCATCGCTCCGCTCCCGCGGTAACGCGGAGGCGCGGGCCTACGGTCCGACCCGCCCGTTCACGCCGATGACGCACCGGGTGCCGATGACCGTCCCATCGTCGGCCTCTCCCGGCCTAGATGCGCCCAGGCCGGCCGTTCGAACAGGAAGGTCCAGCCGAGCCGACGGCTGGCTTGCCAGATCAGCAGCGGCACGAGCACCGATGCGACAGTGGTGATCAGCGAGACGAGGCCGATGTCGGGAATGATGCCGGTCTTCAGCAGTGCCGTGCGGACCACCGCCATCGGCAGGAAGAAGGCGAGATAGACGACGATCGAATGCTCGCCGAGAAAGCGCAGTGCCGGCCCGGCATACGGCACCCCGACGAGCAGCGTCGCAAACACGATCACCGCCAGCGCCCCGGCGACGCCGAGCGCCAGCGAGATGCCCGGCGCCGCGCTCCAGCCGGACAGAACGGCTGCCAGTTCGACCCCGGCCCAGGCTAACAGCGCGATCAGGGAAGCCTTCTTGTGCGTCCCGGTCCACTGCGCCACCGCAAAGACCTGGCTGGCCAGGGCGTAGCCGGCATAGAAGTAGACGAACCGCTCGCAGAACTCGTCGATCGCGACATATCCCGTGCTGATCGGCGTAATTTCCAGGACTGCGCCGGCGAGCAGCATCAGCGGCACCGGCACGTTCCGCGCCAGTCTGACGACAACGGCAAAGACCGGCAACATCCAGATGAACCAGAGGGTGCCGAAAGGCTCGACGAAGATCGCCAGAAGATAGGCCTGGAGCATGGCGCCGACGCCCTCTTCCATGGTCATGCCCGGCCCCTTGAAGGCGAACTGGATGCTCAGCCACAGCAGGTAGAAATAGAGGAAATGCACGACGCGTCGGTCAAGGAAGCTGCGCCAGTCGCGATCGATCACCCGGGACAGGAAAAGGCCGGAGATCAGGAAGAAGTCGGGCATGCGGAAAGGCCGGGCGAACTCGACAATCGCGCCCATCCAGCTCGTCTCGCCCACCGCCTTCTCGACGCCGAGCGTCGAGTGCATCATCACCACCATGATGATGCAGAAGCCCTTGGCGACGTCGACCCAGTCGAAGCGCCTTCCCAGCGGGGATGCCGTGGCGTCGTCAGCCGCTATGGCAGGAGCGGGTTTCAGCGGCGTGGCGTACGAGATCTGTTCCATGCCGTCTCCCTTCGTGCCGTTCCCCGGTGCGACACTGCACTGGAGAGCCGCCGCGATCGGGGCGCGGCACGCTCCAGCCGCCACCCTAGCGTCAACGCGCGCGGCGCGGCGAGAATTGTCGCGGGATGGCTAAGGACGCAAGCGGCGTCGGCGGCGCCCCTCATTGCCGATGGACACCAGCGGTGCCATCTGCCGCTGGTGGCTGACGAACAGCACGAACAGGAGGACCCGGCATGGCGGACGAGAGCGAGAGCCCAGAGACCAAGCTGACCCGCAGCAAGAAGCGCTGGGCCGAGGAGGGCCGCTTCCTCACCGGCCGGCACGCCCGGCCCGAGACCGAGCGCTTGCCGCCCGGCCAGCACCTCGTCACCAACTGGCCGGTGCTCGATCTCGGCATCCAGCCGGAGATCGCGACCGAGGAGTGGTCGCTGACCATCGACGGCGCCGTCGAGCGGCCGCTGCGCTGGAACTGGGCCGACTTCACCGACCAGAATCAAAGCGAGAGCGTTTCTGACATCCACTGCGTGACGACCTGGTCGCGCTACGACAACCACTGGCGCGGCGTGACGACGCAGGACCTTCTGGCCGCCGTGGAACCGACGCCCGAGGCCGCCTTCGTCACGCTGAAGTCGGATGACGGCTACACCACCAATCTGACGCTGGCCGACTTCGCCGCCGAGGGCGCATTGCTGGCGCACGCCTGGGAAGGACAGGCGCTGACCGCGGCGCATGGCGGTCCGGCGCGCCTCATCGTGCCGCACCTCTATCTCTGGAAGAGCGCCAAATGGCTGAAACGCATCACGTTCCAGACCGAGGAGCATCTCGGCTACTGGGAGGTTCGCGGGTATCACCGCCGCGGCGATCCGTGGAACGAGGAACGCTATTCGGACTGAGGCGCGGCCCGACCGCGCGGCATGCCAAGACGCGGGAATGCGACCGCATCCGGCATTAAGGCACCAATTCCACGGTGCGAGAAATCGAATCCGCTTTCGCCTGTAAGGCTTTGAAAGAGAACATGTCGATCGGCAGCGCCGTGGCGCCGTTCTCAGCCAGATCGGCGAGGATCTCGCCGATGACGCTGGCGAACTTGAAGCCGTGGCCTGAGCAAGGCGAGGCGACGATGATGCGGTCATCGCCCGGCGCTGTATCGATGAGAAAGTCCTCGCCCGGCAGCATGGTGTAGCGGCAGACGACGGCATCGAGCCGGCGGCCTGCAGCCTGCGGCAGGCGGCTCGCGATGAAGCCGTCGGTCACGGCAAGGTCGGCGTCCCGAACCGGCGGGTTCGGCTGATCGGGATTGATCGGCTCGAACATGTGCGCGTGCTTGCCGACCTTGACGCCGGCGTCGCCGAGCGCCGGAAAGCCGAAGAACGAGCCGCCCTCGCCCTCGTCCCGGATGAAGCACGGCATCGCCGCCAGCGGTCCCCCCATCGCCGCGTCGCGTGGGCCATACCAGGCCACCACCTGGCGGATGGGGGTGGCATAGGACTTGAGTGCTGGCACGAGTTCGGCGATCCACGGCCCGGTAGCGACGACGACCTTGCCCACCCGCACCCGCGAATGCCCGGAGACCACCGTCACGCCGCCGTCGTCCGGCTCGATCGCGGTCACCCGCTCGCCGAGCCGCAGCAGCACGCCGCGTGCCGCCGCAAGCTTCAGGTGCGCCATGACGGCGAGCTCGGGTCGGAGGTAGCCGCCTTGCGGGTCAAGCACCGCGATGTCGCCCTCGTCGAGCGCGAACATCGGGTAGCGCGCCGCCATCGCCGCCTTATCTAGCACCTCGTGCGGCAGTTCGTGCAGCGCGCAGGCCTTCAGCGTGCCGGTCACGATCTGGCTGTCCGGCTGGCCCATCTGCAGCACGCCGTTGATCTCGAGCACCGGCGCCCCGGTCTCGGCGGCGAGGCGCCGCCAGTTGGCGTAGGCGCGTTTCAGCAGGGGCACATAGGCCTCGCCCTCGAAGTAGCCGAGGCGGATGATGCGGCTGTCGCCGTGCGAGGAGCCTTGCGCATGCGCCGGAAAATTCGCCTCGAAGCCCACGGCGCGAAGGCCGCGCGTCGCAAGATGGGCGACCGCCGCGCTGCCCATGGCGCCGAGGCCGATCACCGCGACGTCGAAATCCAGCGGCGCGGTCATCGGCGGCACGGCGCAAAACGGGGGATGGCGATCGGGGACATGATGGCTCCGTCTTAAAGCGCAGCAGTGTTCGGCTCGGTACGCACGGCCGCCGGAAGGCGGCCGGCGGTTGCGCTGCGACCGGCGTAGCCGGAGACGCGCGGGCGGACAAGGCATCGACCGACGCGGGCGCAGCGCGTGTTCCGGCTCTGGGGGATGCGACGCCAGGCGAACCGGTGACGGTGCGTCGCGGCTTGGCGGCCAATCGAAGCGATCACATCTCGGCGCGATGGGCTATCACTCCGCCTGAAGCTCGAAAGGATGCAGTATGGAACTCGGTCTCAGCTCGTTCGCCGAAACCACCCCGGACCCCGTGACGGGCGTTGTCGCCAGCCACGGACAGCGACTGCGCGAAGCGGTGGAGGAGATCGTCCTTGCCGACCGGGTCGGTCTCGACGTCTACGGCCTCGGCGAGCACCACCGGCCGGACTATGCCTCGTCGGCGCCGGAACTCGTGCTGGCTGCTGCCGCGACGCGGACGACGCGCATCCGGCTGACCAGCGCCGTGACAGTGCTTTCCTCGGCCGATCCTGTCCGGGTGTTCCAGAACTTTGCGACGCTCGACGGGCTGTCCAACGGGCGCGCGGAGATTATGGCCGGGCGCGGCTCGTTCATCGAATCCTTCCCGCTGTTCGGGCAGAACCTCGACGATTACGACGATCTCTACTCGGAAAACCTCGAACTCCTGCTCGCCATCCGCGAGCGTGAGGTGGTGTCCTGGCGGGGCGGCCACCGTCCGGCCATCGACCAGCGCGGCGTCTATCCCCGCCCCGTGCAGCATCTCTTGCCCGTCTGGATCGCCAGTGGCGGCAACGCGCCCTCTGCCGCCCGCGCCGGCGCGCTCGGCCTGCCGCTGGCGCTCGCCATCATCGGCGGCAGCCCGGCGCAGTTCGCGCCCCTCGTGCGGCTCTACCGCGAGGCCGGGGCCCGTGCCGGGCACGATCCGCAAAGCCTGAAGGTCGCCGTCCACTCGCACGGCTTCGTCGCTGACACCTCGGCGCGGGCCGCGGAACTTTTCTTCCCCTCGACTGCGATCGCGATGAACAAGATCGGCCGCGAGCGCGGCTGGGCGCCCTACTCCCGCGCCGGCTTCGACAATGCCCGCAGCCCCAACGGCGCGCTGTTTGCCGGCAGCCCGGCGGAGGTCATCGCCAAGATCCTCCTCCTGCGGGAGAACCTCGGTATCGACCGCTTCCTCCTGCACACGCCGGTCGGCAGCATGCCGCATGCCGAGGTGCTGGAGACCATCCGGCTCTACGGCACCGAGGTCGCCCCAGCGGTGCGCGCAGCGATCAAGGCGTCGTAGGCTTCGCCGAAGCGTCGACGGCCGAGGAAGAGCCTTCGACCATCTCCTGACGCTTCGCCCAGCAGGGGTCCCAGGTCGGCACCGGACCAAAATGGGCGGCGAGAAAGTCGACCAGCGCCCGGACCCGGGCCGTCATCGAGCGCCCGGGCGGCATCACCGCGTAGACGCCGACTTCCTCGGGCGCCCAGTCGGTGATCAGCGGGACCAGGCTGCCGTCGGCGATCGCGGGGGCGACGATGAAGGTCGGCAGCAAGGCGATGCCGAGCCCGGCGCGTGCCATCTCGCGCAGCGCCTCGCCGTTGTTCGCCCGGATCCGCCCAGTGACGCGGGCGTTCTCGGCGGCGGCGCCGCGTCGAAACTGCCACTCTGTCGACCGTGCCGTGTTGGTATAGACCATCAGATCGTGATCGCTGAGATCGCGCGGGCGCTGCGGCGTGCCGCGGGCGGCGAGATAGGCGGGACTGGCCACCGGCACGGCCGCGACCGGCGCAAGCTTGCGGGCGATCAGGCTGGAGTCCGGCAGCTTGCCGATCCGCACCGCCATGTCGAAAGGCTCGGTCAGGAGGTCGACGCGCCGGTCGTCGAGCGCCAGCTCGAGGTCGACGCGCGGATGCCGCTCCAGAAAGATCGCCAGCGCCGGCGCCAAATGCTCGACGCCGAAGCTGATGGAGGCGGCGACGCGGATGGTGCCGGCGATCTCGGCGGTCGCCGCCGCCACCGCCTCGTGCGCGGCTTCGAGGTCGCCGAAGATCACCGAGACCCGGCGGTAATAGTCGCTGCCGATATCGGTCGGCGTCGCCCCTTTGGCGCCGCGCACCAGCAGCCGCGCGCCGAGCCGCCGCTCGAGATTGGCCACCCGCCGCGACACGATCGATTTCGAAACCCCGAGCCGCTCGCCCGCGCGCGCAAACCCGCCGGTATCGACCACGGCGGCGAAAGCCTGGACTTCGACGAAATCGACCGAGGAGCGTTCCATGTTCTGCAACACCGAGGCGGGAAAATGACGACTGCCGGAAACAGCGCCGGAGCGATATCTATTCGCCATCCTTACAGCATCCGGAAGGCATGAGCATGAGCATTCTCGTTATCAAGAGCAGCGCCAGCGGCAAGAACTCCCTGTCCGGAAAGCTGGTCGACCAGCTGGTCGCGCGTCTCGTCGCGGCGGATCCGAGCCTTGCCGTCGTCGAGCGCGACCTCGACGCGTCGCCGGTGCCGCATGTTCAGTCCACCACCCTCGGCAGCATCGGCCGCGCTGCGCCGACCGAGGGCGCCGACGCGATCCGCGACCTCGCCAATGCGATGATCGCCGAAGTCCACGCCGCCGACATCATCGTGATGGGCGTGCCGATGTACAATTTCGGCATTCCGTCGACGCTGAAGGCTTGGTTCGACCATGTGCTGCGGGCCGGCGAGACCTTCGCCTACGGTGCCGAGGGGCCAAAGGGCCTCGTTGCGCCGAAGCCAGTCGTGGTCATCGAGACTCGCGGTGGCGCCTACAGCGAAGGGCCGACGACCGTGCTCGACCAGCAGGAGCCGCATCTGCGCAGCATGCTCGGCTTCATGGGCCTTCGCGATGTCGACTTCGTCCGGGTCGAGAAGCAGGCGATGGGTCCCGAGAACGCGGAAGCACAGATCGCCAAGGCCGCCGCCTGGATCGAAGGCTTCGATCTCGCCAAGGCGGCCTAACCCGCAGCGTCCGCCGGCCTGTCCCGACCGCGGGACGGGCCACCCAGGCGCGAAGAGGCGAGCCAACTCGCGGGTCGTCGCCGCGACAGAGCGACAGAATGCGCCTTCGCGCCCGCCATCATTGTGCTTGGCGCGGCGCCGGCGCGTGCTAGACTCGGCTCAGCGGAAGCCAATTGCAGCACGCCCGGTCCGCCGGAAACCCTGTCGTTCCCGACCGCCGCCATCACAGCGGGCCCGGGCTGATCGCCCGGCCCCAGACCTTACGGAGAGCGGACGATGAAAGAGAGCAAGGGCAAGACCAAGAAGCCCGCACCACCCAAGCAGAATGCTGCGGCCCCCAGCCAGAAGATGGCCGGCGCCGCCCCGCCAAAGCCGAAGAAGTAAAACGCGCCGCGCCTCCGGGTGCCGGGTTCCCGAAAGCGGACCCGGCACCCGGCGGTGCCGGCCGGCTTCGGAAAAGCCGAGGCTAGGCCTCGTATTGTCCTGCTTTCCCGCGACGGGGATTTTGGCAAGACTCTCTTCTGATGCAGTCTGCCCGCACGGCCGTCTTGTACCGTCATCGGCGCAACCTGGCGCCCATCTGCAGGAAAGTCCGCCATGATCCTCTTCGAAGATCAGACTGTCTGCTTCCGACAAGATGGTGTCCACACCGTCGAGATCGCCGTGACGCCAGCCGGACTAGCCGGACTAGCCGCCCTCCACTCCGACGCAGCAGGCCGGCAGGCGCTTGCCGCGACGGGAAGAACCGCATGACCTTTTCCATCGTCGCGCGCTGCGCCGAGACCGGCATGTTCGGCGTCGCGGTCGCCTCCTCCTCGCCGGCCGTCGCGGCGCGCTGCGCCTATGCCGCGGCCGGCATCGGTGCCGTCGCCAGCCAGAACGTCACCGATCCCCGCCTCGGCCAGCAGGCGCTGGACCTGATGGCGCGCGGCGCCTCGGCTGCCGAGACGGTCGCCATCCTCGAACGCGCAGCGCACCATCCGGAATACCGGCAGGTGCTGGCCGTCGACGCTGCGGGAAAGGCCGCGATCTTTTCCGGCGCCAAGGCGCTCGGCATCTTCGCCGAGGCGACCGGCCCGAACGTCGCCTGCGCCGGCAACCTCCTCGCCGATGCCGGCGTCCCCGCCGCGATGGTCGCTAATTTCCTCGCCTCATCCGGTCCGCTCGGCGACAGGCTGGTGCTCGCGCTGCATGCCGCCCTTGCCGCTGGGGGCGAGGCCGGTCCGGTCCGCTCGGCCGGGATCAAGCTGGTGCGCGACGTCGCCTGGCCGGTGGCGGACCTGAGATGCGACTGGAGCGAGTACTGCCCGATCGCCGAACTGGACAGCCTTTGGCGCCGTTACGCCCCGCAGCTCGACGCCTACGTCACCCGCGCGCTCGATCCGCGCGAGGCCCCGAGCTACGGCGTGCCGGGCGACCGATAGGGCACCTGGTAGCAACCGCCTGCTACTTTGCGGGAGCAGCCGAGGCGACCTCCAGCCGCTGCTTCAGCAGCCAGTCCCACAGCGACTGATCGTTCAGCGCCTCGGCCTCGACCGCCTCGTGGCTGACGTCCTCGAACACCGTCAGGCGCGCATCGCGCTTCAAGTCCTTTAGCCGCTCGTAGAGGATGACCGAGTCTGACAGCGGAATGATCTCGTCTTCCGATCCGTGGAACACCCAGAACGCCGCCTTCTCATTGGTCCGGTTGAGATAGTGGCGGTTGCCGCCGCCGGCGATCGGGACGACGGCCGCGAAGGTCTCGGGATACTGCTCGGCCATCGCCCAGGCGCCGAAGCCGCCCCGGCTGTAGCCGACGACGTAGATCCGGCTGCGGTCGACGCGGTACTTCGAGATCACCTCGTCCAGCGCGGCCTTCACCTTCTCGATCGGGTAGAGAAGTTCTTCGCTCGGATTCTGTGGCGAGAAGACAATGAACGGCAACGCCTTGCCGCCGTCGATCATTTTCGGCAGGCCGCTGGCCCTCACCTTCTCGATATCGCTGCCGCCCTGGTCGCCGCCATGAAGCCAGACCACCAGTGGATAGCTCTCGCCGGAGGTCTCGTAGTCTTGAGGCGTGGACAGAAGGTATTTCAGGTCGTTGACGATGGGCGCTTCGGCAGTATGCGGCTTTTGATCGGCCAGGGCCGAGACCGGATTCGAGATGGCGACCGCGCCGAGCGCGGCCAGCGAAAACAAGTATCGCAGCATGATTGGTCCTCCCTTTGACGAAACGAAGGATTGGACGACAAGCGGCAATACCGCCGGCATCATCCAGCGCCGCCGAGCCTTCGTCCGCTGCTTGGTAACCCGGCGAAAAGGTTCGTAGCAAGAAATATCAGGTGGACTGCGCATTCCGCCATGCGCCGGATCTTTCCTAAACCCCCGCTGCCAGCCGCTCGATCAGCCCGTCCATCATCGCGTCGCAACGGGCGAGTTGCTCCTCCGTCACAAATTCGTCGGGCCGGTGCCCTTGCGCCATCGAGCCAGGGCCGCAGACGACGATGGGAATGCCGGCGGTCTCCGAGAACAGACCGCCCTCGGTGCCGAAAGCCACCTTGATGGTGCGGTTGGTGCCGGTCAGCGACTGGACGAACTCGACGACGGCGGCATTGCGCGCGGTGTCGAGGCCGGGGTAGCCGCCGGTGGTGGCGATGTCGATGCGGGCGTCGGGATCGGCGGTGGTCGCGACGATGCGGCTTGCCTCCTCCTCTAGCTGCCGGATCATCGTCTTCGGGTCGTCGCTCGCGAGGTGGCGGATCTCGAAATCGACCTCGGCATAGTTCGGCACGATGTTGGGGCTGGTGCCGCCGCTGATCCGGGCGACATGCAGCGTGGTGTAGGCGACATCGTAGTCGTCGTCCTTCGTGCCATGGGCGGCGACCTCGGCCTGCAAGGCCCGCACCGCGCCGACGAAATCCGTCGCCAGGTGCAGCGCGTTCAGCGCCATCGGCGCCAGCGCCGAATGGCCTTCGCGGCCGTGGCAGCAGGCGCGGTAGAAGCCCTTTCCCTTGTGGCCGGTGGCGACGACCATGTTGGTCGGCTCCCCGACGATGCCCATCAGCGGCTTCACCGGCGCGCCGGCGAGCATCTCGATGAGATCGCCGACGCCGATGCAGCCGATCTCCTCGTCGTAGGAGAGAGCGAGGTGCAAGGGCGTGACGAGATCGCGTTCTGCGGCGCGGAGCGCGGCGGCGACGGCGGAGGCGACAAAACCCTTCATGTCGGCGCTTCCGCGGCCGAACAACCGCCCGTCGCGGCGCGTCAACTGGAACGGATCGACGCTCCAGTCCTGGCCCTCGACCGGTACGACGTCGGTGTGACCCGACAGCATGACGCCCGGAACGCCCTGCGGGCCGATGGTGGCGAACAGATTGGCGCGGGTGCCGCTCTCATGCGGAATGATGTCGATCTCGGCACCGGCTGCCGAGAGCAGGCCGCCGACATAGTCCATCAGCGGCATGTTGGGGGTGCGCGACAGTGTTGGGAAGGCGATGAGCCTTTCCAGGATGTCCAGGGTCGTCGGGGGGCGCTGCATGCGGAAGTGTGTCCTCTGCTGTCTATTATCCGGAATACGACATTTCCGACTGGTCTTGCGTCGCTCCAGCGCTGCCCTTCGTGAAGGACGGCGTGGCAGGCGTGGGTCACCCTTCGCGACGGACTTATCTAACGCTCAGTAAAGCTTGCCAAATTTCCGATGCCAAGCCCATCAAATCAGCAAGCCTGCATTAGAATTAAGCATCAAATTTTCTGATGACGAACTGTGCGAAAAACGAATGAATCCGGTTGACCGCAACGCAATGAGGTCGTTGACTGCGGCATCAGCGGCTGCCGATACCCTCGGCGGCCGACCGGAACAAGAGGCCAGATCACCGCATGAATGGCTCGGCATCAGCATTGGAAACCTCCTCGGGGCAAGGTGATCGGGCCTCGTCGGTCCGCTTCCAGAACGTCCAGAAAAGCTATGACGGCGAGGTCCTTGTCGTGAAGAACCTCAACCTCGACATCGCGTCGGGCGAGTTCCTCACCATGCTCGGCCCGTCGGGCTCGGGCAAGACGACGGCCCTGATGATGCTGGCTGGCTTCGAGCCTGCGACACACGGCGAGATTTACCTCAACGGCCAGCCGATCAACCACGTCCCGCCGCACAAGCGGGGCATCGGCATGGTGTTCCAGAACTACGCGCTGTTCCCGCACATGTCGGTCGCCGAAAACCTCGCCTTCCCGCTCAATGTCCGCAAGATGCCGCGAGCCGAGGTCGAGAGCCGGGTGCGCAAGGTGCTCGCCATGGTCAAGATGGAGCAGTTCGGCAACCGCCGGCCGGCCCAGCTCTCCGGCGGCCAGCAGCAGCGCATTGCGGTGGCCCGCGCGCTGGTGTTCGAGCCCGAGCTGGTGCTGATGGACGAGCCGCTCGGCGCGCTCGACAAGCAGCTGCGCGAGCAGATGCAGTACGAGATCAAGCACATTCACGAGAACCTCGGCGTCACCGTCGTCTACGTCACGCACGACCAGACCGAGGCGCTGACGATGTCGGACCGGATCGCCGTGTTCAACGACGGCGTCATCCAGCAGCTCTCGACGCCGAACGCGCTCTACGAGGCGCCGCAGAATTCCTTCGTCGCCCAGTTCATCGGCGAGAACAACCGGCTGCACGGCACTGTCAGCCGCGTCAGCGGCGACACCGCCGAGGTCCGTCTCGACAGCGGCGAGACGGTGCGGGCACGCGACGTGAACTCGGGCGGCATGAAGTCGGCGACGACGATTTCGCTCCGGCCCGAGCGCATCGCCTTCGATCCGGCCGAGGGCAGCGTCGACAACATCCTCGAGGGACGGATCGAGGAGCTGATCTACCTCGGCGACCACATCCGCGTGCGCATGACCATCGCCGGCAATTCCGACTTCGTCGTCAAGCTGCGCAACGAGTCGGGCGGGCCCGCCATCGGTGCCGGCCGCACCGCGCGCGTCGGCTGGAAGTCGGCCGACTGTCACGCGCTCGACCGCATGGCCGGCTGAGCCACAGGCTTTCTGTCGGCGTCCTGCGGGGCGCCCGTCATCCTTTCGAGACCAACGGCCTTGCGGTGATCGCGGGCTTCAAATGGGGAAGTGCATCATGCGTTTCATGACTTGGATGGCGTCGACAAGCATCGCTGTCGGGCTTCTCACCACGGCCGCGACCGCGGGCGAGATCACCGTTGTGTCCTGGGGCGGCGACTACGCCAAGAGCCAGGACGAGGCCTATTTCAAACCGTGGACGGCGGCCACCGGCAACAAGGTGAAATCGGTCGATGTGGACAATCCGAAGACCCCGATCAAGGCCCAGGTCGAGGCGAAGAATGTCAGCATCGACGTCGCCGACGTCGAGTTCTCCGATGCCGTGCGCTACTGCGACGAGGGCCTGCTGGAGCCGCTCGATACCAAGACGCTGCCCGCCGGCATCGACGGCACCGCGGCCGACAAGGACTTCATCGAGGGCGCGCTCGGCGACTGCTCGGTCGCCAACATCGTCTTCTCCACCGTTTTCGCCTACGACACCTCGAAATTCTCCGGCGCGAAGCCGACGACCATGGCCGACTTCTTCGACATCCAGAAGTTCCCCGGCAAGCGCGGCCTGCGCAAGGACCCGAAAGCCAATCTCGAAATGGCGCTGATGGCCGACGGCGTGCCGGCCGCCGAGGTCTACGAGATGCTTGACACCAAGGAAGGCGTCGACCGCGCCTTCAAGAAGCTCGACCAGATCAAGGGCAACGTCGTCTGGTGGGACGCCGGCAGCCAGGCTCCGCAGTTGCTCGCGGACGGCGAGGTGGTGATGACCACCGCCTATAACGGCCGGATCTTCGGCGCCCAGATCAAGGAGAACAAGCCGTTCGCCATCGTCTGGGACGGGCAGATCCTCGACATGGACTTCTTCGTCATCCCGAAGGGCGCGCCGAACAAGGATCTCGCCTGGGACTTCATCAAGTTCGCCACCGGCTCCAAGCCGCTGGCCGACCAGGCCGCCTGGATCTCCTATGGCCCGGCCCGCAAGTCTTCCGGCCCGCTGGTCGGCAAGTTCAACGACGGCAAGACCGACATGGCCCCGCATATGCCGACGGCCGAGGCGAACATGGGCAACGCCCTCGTCAACAGCTTTGAGTTCTGGGCCGACCACAACGACGACATGCAGGCCCGCTTCGCCACCTGGCTCGCCAGCTGAGCTGAACCCAGAAGCGGCGGGGCCCTCCCCCGCCGTTTTCGCATCACCCGGACTGCCGCCTGCAGAAGGCACGTCCAGCGAACAAGGCGGAAAGCCCATGAGCGACATGCTCCTCGACGCCCGCAGCGCTTCGGCCAGACCCAGCGCCCGGCCGGCCATCGTCGCCGCCGACGGAACGCCGCTGAAGCAGGCGCTGATGCGCGCCACCCGCCGCGCCCGCTGGCGCGCCTTCTCCTTCGTCGCGCCGCTCGGGCTGTTTATCCTCCTGACCTTCGCCTTTCCCATCGGGCAAATGCTCTGGCTCAGCATTTGGAACCCGACTTTCGGCGATGCCATGCCGCGGACGACGGCCTATTTCAGCGCCAATGCCGGCCTCGGGGTTCCCGGCGAACCCGGCTTCGAGGCGCTGGCGCTCGACATCAAGGATGCCCAGGCGGACCGGACGCTCGGCCAGGTCGGCACCCGCATCAACTACACCATGCCCGGCGCCAACTCGCTGTTCAAGAAGACCGCCCGCGGCGTCGCCAAGCTGGACGCCGGCCCCTACAAGGAGGCCCTCGTCGGCATCGACAAGGACTGGGCCGATCCCGCGATGTGGGATGCGATGCGCCGCGCCTCTTCCTCGATCACCGGCGACTTCTACCTCGCCGCCGTCGACCTCACCCGCGACGCGTCCGGCAGCATCGTCGCCATGCCGCCCGAGCAGAGCATCTACGTCATGCTGTTCATCCGCACGCTCTGGTTGTCGGCGGTGATCGCCGCGATCTGCCTGGTGCTCGGCTTTCCCGTCGCCTATCTCCTCGCCACGCTGCCGATGCGCACCTCGAACCTCCTGATGGTGCTGGTGCTGCTGCCGTTCTGGACGGCGCTCCTGGTGCGGACCACCGCCTGGCTGGTGCTGCTGCAGGGACAGGGCGTCCTTAACAACATCATGGTGGCGCTCGGCATACTGTCCGAAGATGGCCGGATCGAAATGATCTACAACCGCACCGGCACGATCATCGCCATGGTGCACATCCTCCTGCCCTTCATGATCCTGCCGCTTTACTCCGTCATGAAGACGATCAAGCCGCACTACATGCGCGCCGCGATCTCGATGGGGGCAACGCCGGCTCTGGCCTTCCGCAAGGTCTACATCCCACAGACGGTCCCCGGCATCGGCGCCGGCACGCTGCTCGTCTTCATCCTGGCCATCGGCTACTACATCACGCCCGCCCTTGTCGGCGGCGCATCGGGCCAGCTGATCTCCAACACCATCGCCTTCCACATGCTGTCGTCGCTGAATTGGTCGCTGGCGGCCGCGCTCGGCGCGATCCTGCTGGCCGGCGTGATGCTGCTCTACTGGCTCTACGACCGCCTCGTCGGCATCGACAACATGAAGCTCGGCTGAGGAGACGGACCATGGCGCTGCCGATCTACGCGACCCCGCTCGACCGCTTGACCTATTACGGCTTCCGCATCTTCTGCGGACTGGTCTTCCTGTTCCTGATCGCCCCGATCCTGATTATCATCCCGCTCTCGTTCAACGCCGAGCCCTACTTCACCTACACCAAGGCGATGCTGACGCTCGATCCGGCGGCGTTCTCGATGCGCTGGTACGACCGGCTGCTGACCTTCGGCATGGCCAACCCAGATGCCCCCCGCGACATGGCCTGGTGGTGGGACGTCTGGGACAATGCGCAATGGGTGCACGCGGCGAAGAACTCGATCATCATCGGCGTGTCCTCGACGATCCTCGCCACCGTCCTCGGCACCATCGCCGCGCTCGGCCTGTCGAAGAAGGAAATGCCGTTCCGCAAGGTGATCATGGCCCTCCTGATCTCGCCGATGATCGTGCCGCTGATCATCACCGCCACCGGCCTCTTCTTCTTCTACTCGGCCACCGGGCTCGCCCACACCTATATCGGCATCATCATGGCGCATGCGACGCTGGGCATCCCCTTCGTCATCATCACCGTGACCGCGACCCTCGTCGGCTTCGACCATTCGCTGACGCGCGCTGCCGCCAATCTCGGGGCGCCGCCCTCGACCATCTTCTTCAAGGTCATGCTGCCGCTGATCACCCCCGGCGTCATCTCCGGCGCGCTCTTCGCCTTCGTCACCTCGTTCGACGAGGTGGTGGTGGTGCTCTTCGTCGGCAGCTTCGACCAGCAGACCATCCCGCGGCAGATGTGGAACGGCATCCGCGAGCAGATCTCGCCCTCGATCCTTGCCGCCGCGACGATCCTCGTCCTCTTCTCCATCGCCCTCCTCACCGCCGTCGAGCTGCTGCGCCGCCGCTCCGAGCGGCTGCGGGGCGTGACGCCCTCATAGGCGTCGCGCGCGGGCAGCGTTGCGGCCGGTCGCCCAGACATCCGCTTGCCGCCCCCAGCCCCCGCTGCTAGTCTTTCGGCAGGCCAATACCGCCTGCCGCTCGCGCCCTTTGGGGCATGGTGAAGGTATCGCGACACACCCGTCCTCCGCTCCTCGTTGAACGGCGAACGCGTCGGCAGTGCGAGCCCCGGCATCTCGTTCGCCTGACAGGACGGATGGAAACATGCGCAGTTTTCTCGACGCCAAGATCATGGCGAAGAGCCTCCGGGCAAATCTCGAGCAGCGGGGCACGCCCCTCTCCCACAGCCAGTGCCTGGAAATCGTCGCCGGCCAGTTCGGCCTCGACAGCTGGAACGTGCTCGCCGCAAAGATCGGCGATGCGGCCGGCTTCTCCACCGACGCCGCCCGGGCCATCGGCTTCCACGAGACCGCGCCGATCTTCCGCACCTTCGCCGAGGACAAGGCGAAGGAGTTCTACCTCGGCTTTCTCGGCTTCACGCTCGACTGGGAGCTCCGTTTCCACCCCGGCGCGCCGCTCTACTGCCAGGTCTCGCGCGCCGGGCTGATCCTGCACCTCAGCGAGCACCACGGCGACGCGACGCCCGGCTCCACCACCTTCGTCGCCATGCGCGGCATCCGCGCCTTCAACGCCGAAGTCCTCGCCCGCCGCTATGCCAACAATTCTCCCGGCGTCGAGGACATGCCCTGGGGCCTGATGATGGAGGTCATCGACCCCTTCGGCAACCGCATCCGCTTCTGCGAGCGGCCCGCGGAAGCCGAAGCGAACGGACAGGCGCCGGTTACAAGCGAACCCGTCATGGTCTGAAGGCGGTGCGTGTCGGTGTCACGCCAACACGGGCAATCTCGACGCTTCGCGAATATTTGAAATCTCGTCATCCTCGCGCGCAGCGCGGGGACCCATGCCGAGGCGCAGAACGCCGTTACAACGGCGGAGGCAGCCCGCCTCTGACGAAACGGAGCGGAAACGTCCTGGCATGGGTCCCCGGCCTGCGGCCGAGGATGACGACCGTCGGAGTTAGCGTCCCGGTCAAGCGATGCCCGACAGTTCAGCGCGCAGGCAGGGTCGCTGAAGACCCAGCACGACGGCCTTATCCGTGTATGCCAAACCCCGGCCGAGCCGCCGCTTCGATCGACTGCGGCAGGATGAACGGTACGCCGGCAGTCGGCAGCTGGCCGACCCGCAGCTGGATTCCGAACACGTCAGCGAGCAGGCCATCCGCCAGGACCTCCGACGGCTTCCCCTCCGCCGCGATCCGCCCGGCCTGCATCACTAGCATCCGGTCGGCGAAGGTCGCGGCAAGGTTCAGGTCGTGCAGGATGGCGAAGACCGCACCGCCGGCGTCGGCGAAGGCGCGGGCGATGATCAGAACCGCGATCTGGTGGCGGATGTCGAGGCTCGACGTCGGCTCGTCGAGGAACAGGGTGCGCGGAACGCCCTCCGCCACCGGCGCGCCGATCTGGCAGAGCACCCGGGCGAGATGCACCCGCTGCTGCTCGCCGCCGGAGAGTTCCTGGAAACGCCGCGCGCCGAAGCCGGCGAGTTCCACATTCTCCAGCGCCGCGAGCGGCTCGCGCCGTCGCCGCTCGAGCGTCAGGCCAGGGCGCCCGTCGAGGCCGAGCCGCACGACCTCCAGCACGGTGAACGGAAAGGCGAGGCCCGCGCTCTGCGGCAGCACCGCCCGCTCGCGGGCGAGCGCCTGCGGGGTGAACCCTTCAAGCGGCTGGCCGCGCAGCGTGACCCGGCCTGCCTGCGGCGGTATTTCGCCGGTCATCACCCTCATCAGCGTCGACTTGCCGGCGCCGTTCGGACCGACGGCGATCGTGAGCTCGCCCGGCCGCACCTTGGTGCTGATGCCGGCCAGCACGTCCCGCGATCCCAGCCGGACGGAAACGTCCTCGAGCGCTAGCATGGGTGCCTCACAGGTCAATGATGCTGCGGCGGCGCAGCAGCATCCAGAGGAAGAAGGGCGCGCCGATCGCCGCGGTGATGATGCCGATCGGCAGCTCGGCCGGCGCGGCAATGGTGCGGGCAAGCATGTCCGCCGCGATCAGGAGGATCGCCCCGAGAAGGCCGGATGCCGGCAGCAGCGCGCGGTGATCGGCACCGATGGCAAGGCGCAGGAGATGCGGGACGACGATGCCGACGAAGCCGATGACGCCGGAGGTCGCGACCGCCGCCCCGGTCGCCGCGGCGACGAGGAAGATCGCAAGTTTCTTCAGTCGCTGGACGGAGACGCCGAGATGAAAGGCCTCCGCCTCGCCCAGCACCAGCGCGTTCAGCCCACGGCCGAGCACCGGCGCGGCGAGGATCACCGCGAGCATGATCGGTCCGCTCGCCGCAAGCTTGGCCCAGGTCGCGCCGCCGAGCCCGCCGAGGCTCCAGAAGGTGATGTCCCGCAGCTGCTGGTCGTCGCTGATGTAGACGAGGAGGCCCATTACCGCGCCCGACAAGGCGCTGAGCGCGATGCCGGCGAGCAGCATGGTGGCGACGGAGGTGCGCCCGCCGCGTGTCGCGATGAGGTAGAGGACGATGGTGGTCGCGAGACCGCCGAAAAAGGCCGCGAGCGGCAGTGCGAAGCTGCCGAGCACCGAGGGGGCGACGAGGCTCCCCCCGAGCACGATCATGCTAACGGCGGCGAGCGCTGCGCCAGCCGAGACGCCGACGAGGCCGGGATCGGCGAGCGGGTTGCGGAAAAGGCCCTGCATGACTGCGCCTGCCACCGCGAGCGCCGACCCAACGAGCCCGCCGAGGAGGATGCGGGGCATGCGGATCTGCCAGACGATGATGTGGTCGCCGCCGAAGCGGGCCAGCCCGTCGGCGCCAGCAAAAAGGATCGCCACCACCCGGCTGGGGGCGAGCGCCGCCGGGCCGACGCCGAGCGAGAGCACGCCGCAGGCGAGTAGCGCCGCCGCCAGAACGGCGATGGCGAACGCTGCCCGGAGCGAGCGATCGCCCTCGCGCGCCGCCGCCGAGGCCAGCCGCAGCCGGGAGGCCATGGCATTCATGGCTGCGACAGCGCCAGGTCGGGGTAGAGCCTGCCGGCCAGTTCGCGCGCGGCGGCCGGGGTGCGCGGGCCGAAGCCGAGGAGGTAGAGCGCGTCCATGGTGATCACCGCCTTGTTGCGGCCGGCCGGTGTCTCGGCCAGCGCCGGCAAGGTGACGGCCGCGCTCGCATCGTGCGCCGCGCCGCCGCGGTCCATCATCAGGACGACATCCGGCTGCAGCGCGGCGGCGGCCTCCCAGGACAGCGCTTTGTAGCCTTGCATGTCCGCCAGCACGTTGTCGGCGCCGGCCAGCCCGATCATGCTGTCGGCCGCGGTGCCCGAGCCGGCCGCCATCGGCCGGCCATCGGCCAGCGACAGGATGAACAGCACGCGTTGCCGCCGGCCGATCCCGGCGAGATCGGTTTCGAGTTTTGCAAGATCCGCCGCCATCGTCGCGGCGAGCCTTTCGCCCTCGGTGCCGCGCCCGACGGCGGCGGCGACGGTCCGCACCTTTTCCGCCAGCGCCCCGGCATCGTGCCCGGCCGGCACGTGCACCACCGGCACCCCCGCTCCGTCGATTAAAGCGACGGCGTCGGCCGGACCGGCGCCCGCCTCCATCAGGATCATGTCTGGCGAGAGCGAGAGCACGCCCTCGGCCGACAGCGCGCGGATGTAGCCGACATTCGGGTGCGCCTTCGCCTCGGGCGGATAGAGGCTGGTCGTGTCGACCGCCGCGATCCGCTCGCCTTCGCCGAGCGCATAGAGGATCTCGGTGACGGCGCCGCCGACCGAGACGATGCGCTGCGGCTCGGCCGCGCCGGCCGGCATAGCAAGCATGGCCAAAACGGCTGCAATCCCGGGAAGCCGGGTCTGGAACGGGATCATCGGGGACCTCACTTGGTCAGGATCAGCTTGCCGGCGCGGGTGAGGCGCAGGCGGTAGAGCACGCCGTCGTGGACGATGCCGATTTCCCGCGCCGCGCCGAACAGGTCCGACGCCTGGAAGTGACGAAACGGCAGCGGAAGATGAGCGGTGTCGCTGGACGCGAACAGAGACGGGTCGGTCGGGATATCGGCAGCATTCATGGCAATACGATCAGCTTTAGAATGATTCAATTCTGGAATGATTCAAACAACTTAGATGTATCCAGTTATTTGTTGACTCACATATTCATCTTTGGGTAGGAGCGTCAACCAGGGGTCTGTTAGCGCAATGCTGGCAACGGCCCAGGCACCGCCAGCACGGCCATGCGTTTCCGCTGACCCAGCCCGCAATGCTTTCCTTTCACCAAGCCCCAGGGAGTATTGCGATGGGTCGCCGCGCGCGCCTTTACGCCGGAGTTGCGTCCGGTCTGATTACCGCCCTCGCAATGGTCCGGCCCGGCCTTGCGCAAGAGGCCGTTCCGGCCGGCGCCATCGAACTCGCGCCGGTGACCCTGTCGGGGGCAACCGGCAAGGTTCCGGCGACGAAGGCCGCCAGCGTCCTTACCCACCGCGTCGCCCGGCCCGAGATCGACGCCACGCAGATCGAGGATCCCGACGATATCGGCCGGCTCGATCCCGCCGTGAACTACAGCGAGGGGTCGAAGAGCTTCAACATCCGCGGGCTCGACAAGGCGCGTGTGCTGACAACGGTCGACGGCATTCGCATTCCCTGGATCGAGGACGGCGCCCGCGGCCTTACCGGCGGCGTCTCAGGCTTCGACTTCAACACGCTGTCGCAGCTCGACATCGTCAAGGGTTCGGATTCCAGCCTGTTCGGCTCGGGCGCGCTCGGCGGCGTCATCGCCCTGCGGACGATCAATCCGGAGGACCTCCTCGCAGACGGCAAGGTCTTCGGCGGCGTCTCCAAGGGCAGCTTTGACAGCAAGGACCAAAGCTGGGGCGTCGAGCAGGCGCTGGCCGCCCGCATCGACCAGACCTTCTTCCTCGTCCAGGGCGGCACCCGCGAGGGCCACGAGATCGAGAACCAAGGCGATGTCGGCGGTTTCGGCGCGCTGCGCACGGAGAAGAACCCGCTCGACTTCGACCAGGACAACGTGCTGGCCAAGGTCCGCCAGCATGTCGAGGGCGGCCATGTCTTCGGCCTGACGGCGGAATCCTTCGACCGGGACGACGACATCGAAAGCCGGACGTCCTCGATCGCCACCTATCGGCCGGGCTCGGCGATGCAGGACGAAAGCAATGCGCGAAAGCGCGTCTCGGCGAGCTACGAATACGACCCTGGCAACACCGACGGCCTAATCGACGCGGCCGAGGCAGTGGTCTACTGGCAGCGCCAGCAGCTCGACAGCGACTTCTCCGCCGTCCGCCTGACGACACCCAGCGGCGCCTACCGTCGGCTGACCGAGCGCGAGGAGGAAACCTACGGCGTCAACGGCAGCCTGCTGTCCGAAGCCGAAATCTTCGGGGCAACGCACGGCTTCACCGTCGGCGGCGAGCTCTTCGCCAGCAAGGCTTCGTCGGCCTCGATCGGCGAAGACAGCTGCCCGGCCCCGCCCTATACGGGCCGGTTCTACAACTGCAACTTCCTCCACTCCAACCAGTCCGACATGCCCGACGTCGATGGCACGACGCTCGGCCTGTTCCTGCAGGACGAGATCGCGCTCGCCGAAGGCAAGGTCCGCATCACGCCCGGCATCCGCTACGACTGGTACCGCCAGACCCCGCAGGAGACGCCGGGCTTCACCGACAACGTCACCTATACCGGTCTGCCGGACGAATCCTCGGACTCGGCCTTCTCGCCAAAACTGCGCGGCGAATGGGACATGGGGCCGGGCGTGACCCTGTTTGCCCAATGGGCGCAGGCCTTCCGCGCGCCGACGGCGTCGGAGCTCTACCTGAGCTATGGCGGGCCCGGCACCTATCTCCGCCTCGGCGATCCCGCGCTCGAGCCGGAAACCAGCAATGGTTTCGAGATCGGCGCAAAGCTCGGCGACGAGATTTTTGGCGGCTCGATCAACGGCTTCTACAACCGCTACAAGAACTTCATCGACGCGGTGTCGGTGACGCCCGCCGAGGTCGGCATCCCCGCCGGCACCTATCCCATGGGCATTACCCAGACGCTCAACCGCGACAGCGTCGAAATCTACGGCGCGGAAGCCATGATCTACTACAACCAGGACCTCGGCTGGCACGGCTTCGCCTCGTTCGCGAGCTATCTCGGTAGGGACCGCGCGACCGGCGAGCACCTCAACTCGATCCCGGCGCTGAAGGGCGTTCTCGGCGTTGGCTATGGCTTTGAGCAGTTCGGCGGCGATCTCATCCTCACCGGCGTCGCCGCCCGCAACAAGGTGGAGAACGACCTGTCGAAGACGCCCGCCTACGGCCTCGTCGACGTCACCGGCTGGTGGGCGCCCGAAGCGCTGCAAGGAGCAAAGCTCAAGGCCGGGGTCTACAACCTCCTCGACACCACCTATTATGATGCTCTCGACATCCCCGACAGCGCCACGCTACCCAAGGAATACTACACCGAGGCGGGCCGCAGCTTCAAAGCGACCCTCACCTTCCAGTTCTGACCGCCGCCGGGACGCCTCGGCGCACCCGGCCACCCCAACCGGCCCGGCCCTTGCCGCCGAGCCGGCCTTCTCCGCCGAAAGGACAGACCGATGTTTATCGCCATGAACCGCTTCAAGGTCGCCAAGGAATCGACCCATGATTTCGAGCAGATCTGGCTGAACCGCGAGAGCCAGCTCAACACGCTGCCCGGCTTCGTCGAGTTTCAGATGCTGCGCGGGCCGGAAGCTGAAGACCACGTCCTCTACGCCTCGCACACGACCTGGAAAACCAAGGCCGACTTCGAGGCCTGGACCAAATCCGAGGCCTTCCGCGCCTCGCATGCCCGTAGCAACACCTCCGGCCGCGCGCCAACCTATATCGGCCATCCGCAGTTCGAGGGCTTCGAGAGCTTCCAGCACATCAGTGCTGCCCCGGCCGCCGACGCCGCCTGACATCAGCACACGCTTGCCGGCAGCAAAGGTCCGGATGTACCGCAAGGGGTGTCCGGGCCTTGCATCGTCGGCGGTCTCACTCGACGGCGTCGGCGGGCGGCCTTAGTCCTCCCCGGCGCATGCGAACGATGTCGGCTTGTCGCCGATGTAGCCCGGAAGTGCCTTCGCCGCCGGGCTCAGCGCCAGCGAGAGAGCCGTCTTCACCATCGACTTCTCGTCCGCGCTGACCTCAGCCGCCGGGAGTTTCGGCTGCGTGCGCATCCAGTCGGCCCAGATGAACTCTGCGAATTCCTTCTGCTCCATCTCGGAGCGGCAAAACCCGCCGGCCTTGCGCAGCCGCCAGGCGAGACTGCGGTACGGGTCATCCGGAAGCTGTACCAGCGACGCCGGCAGCTGGCTTGGCTGAAGAGGCTTGCCGTTCTCATCCGCGAGCCGCACCAGCTGATCCTGGGTGAGTCCTTGCCAAAAGTCCGCCTCGGACTCGAAGGCGGGTCGGGCAACGATCTCGTACAACGCGTTCGGATGACCGGCCAGGCGCCAGGCATCGGCGCCGTGATGATGATCGGTGATGAACAGGGCGCCCCCCGGCCCGTGGACGACCTTGATGGGGTCGGCGGCAAGCGCGCGCATCGCCTTCTTCGGCTTGTCCTCGATCTTGGCGGCCTTGCTCTCCACTTCATCGAGGCCGACGGCGCCCTGCAGGGGCCGGAGTTCGCGGACGTCGCAGGTGCAGACCGTGCCGGCGGACGTCTTGTCCGAGCATCCCGCGTCGGCCGCAGCGGCGGACCCCGATGGAATGGCTAGAAGAACTGAGATTCCCCAGCACATGGTGATCGTCTTCATGGAAGCTCCTCCCCGATCAATGACCAAGACGCCCGACCTCTGGCGATGACGAGATCACGACCGCGGACGGTCAGCCGACCGCTTTGTCACGACAATATCCCTCGGAGACCGCGCGTCCATGGGATGAATTGCCCGATTGGCAACGGAGCTAACGAGTTTCCAGCGCGCTCATTCGGAAGGCGCCCTGAGGGGTTCCGGCAGCCGCTCAGACTTCCCCGATGACGACGGTGTGGGCGGGAGACCAGACGAGGTCGACTGCGGTGCCCACGGCAGCCGGCCGCGCATCGCTGTTCTGGGCGAAGACCTTGAAGCTCTGCCCGGCGCCCTCGGCGACATAGGTCAGCGCCTGCCCGGCATAGACCATGGAGACGATCCGTGCCGGCACGCGGTTCACCTGCACGCCGGTCATCGCGCCAGACGCGGCTCCCTCCGCCTCGATCGCGATCTTTTCCGGCCGCACGGCGAGCGTCACCTTGGTCACAGCAGGCTGCAACTGCGCGGTCGTGGCAATGGGAGTGCCGTCGGCGAGCATGATGCCCGCAGGCCCAACCATCCCCTCAAGGAAATTCATGTCGCCGAGGAATTCTGCAGCAAAACGGGTGCTCGGCCGTTCGTAGACCTCGGCGGGCGCTCCGATCTGGACGATCCGGCCCTGGTCGAGAATGGCGATCCGGTCCGACAGCGTCAGCGCCTCCTCCTGGTCGTGCGTGACGAAGATCGTGGTCAGGCCGCTCTCGCGCTGGATGCGCAGCAACTCGACCTGCATCTCCTGGCGCAGCCGACGGTCGAGCGCCGAGAGCGGCTCGTCGAGCAGCAGCACTTTCGGCCGGGTGACGATCGCCCGAGCCAGCGCCACGCGCTGCTGCTGGCCGCCGGACAATTGCTTCGGCTTGCGGGCGTCGAACCCCTCCAGCCGCACCATCTCCAGCGCCCGGCCGACCTCGCGCTTCGCTTCCAAGCCGCGGATGCCACGTCGGTTGAGGCCGAAGGCGACGTTGTCGGCGACGCTGAGGTGGGGAAACAGCGCATAGTTCTGGAACACCATGCCGATGTTGCGCGCCCAGACCGGCACGTCGGTGACGTCCTCGCTGGCGATCGCGACGCGGCCGGCATCGGGCGCGACGAAGCCGGCGATGATCCGCAGCAAAGTGGTCTTGCCGGAGCCGGAGGGCCCGAGCAGGCTGGTGAACGAGCCGCTGGCGAAGCTCGCCGTGATGTCGGCGAGCACCGGAGTCGGGCCAAAACGCTTGGCGACGGCGGTGAGGTCAACGGCGCTCATCGGCGGCTCCCGGTCGGGCGAGCAAGGCAAAGCCCAGGATGACCAGCATCGAGCCGATCAGGAGGATGGTGGAAATGGCGTTGATCTCCGGCGTGAAGCCCTTGCGGATCGCCGAATAGATTTCGACCGGCAGCGTGCTCGCCCCCGGCGTCGCCAGGAAATAGGAGACGACGAACTGGTCCAGCGAGACCGCGAAGGCGAACAGCGCCGCGCCGACGATGCTCGGCACCAGCAGCGGCAAGGTCACAAGGAAGAAGGCCGCGACCGGCCGCGCGCCGAGGCTCATGGCGGCCTCTTCGAGATCGACCTGCACGGTCGCGAGCCCGGTGCCGACGACAAGCACGACATAGGGGATCGCCAGCGCGACATGGCCGATCAGCATGGCGTGGAAGCCGCGGCCGATGCCCGTCCAGAAGAAGAAGACCAGCATCGCCGTGCCGGTGATCAGCCAGGGGATGGCGATCGGCGGCAGCAGCAGCAGTTTTAGCAGCGTCTGGCCGCGAAACGTCCGGCGCGAGAGCGCCACCGCTGCCATGGTGCCGAGCGCGGTCGCCAGCACCGCCGTGATCGCGGCGATCGAGAGGCTGTTGGAACCGGCGCGGATCAGCTTCGCATTTCCCGCAAGCGCTTCGTACCAGCCCGTGGTGAAGGTGAATGGCAGCGCGTAAAGCGGCGACTCGTTGAAGCCCATGGCGATCATCACCGCGATCGGCAGATAGAGGAACACCAGGACGAGGCCGAGGTAGAATTTCGCAAGGCGGCGCATGGCGTCTCTCAGGCCAGCGTCGCGCGGCGCAGCACGCCGGAGAAGGTGGCGAAGACGGCGATCACCACGCCGAGGATGGTGAAGGAAAGGGCAGCGCCGAGCGGCCAGTTGAAGGCTTGGGTGAACTGGTCCTCGATCACCGTGCCCATCGTCACCCCGACCGTGCCGCCGAGAATGCGCGGCTCCATGAAGCTGCCGATCACCGGCACGAAGATCAGGATGGCGCCCGAGATAAGGCCGGGCATCGCCATCGGCACCAGGATTTTGCCGAGGATCACCCACCAGCGCGCCCCAAGGCTCGCCGCCGCCTCGATCACCGTGTCGTCGATGGTGACGAGGGCGATGTAGCAGGTGAGCACCATGTACGGAAGGTAGCCGTGCACGAGGCCGAGGATGATCGCCGGCTGGGTGTAGAGGAAGCCGAGCGTCGGCGCGCCCGGCCAGACCGTGCGGGCGACGGCGTCGAGGAAGCCGCCCTCGCGGATCACCATTGTCCAGGAGAACACCCGCACGAGGCCGTTGGTCCAGAACGGCAGGAGGACGAGGATCAGCAGCGTCTCGCGCACCCGGCCGGCGGTCGCTTTCGCCAGCGCCAGCGCGGCGAGGAAGCCGGCGACGGCGCAAATCCCGGTGGTCCAGAGCCCGATCGAGAGCGATCGCCAGGCGACGCCCCAGAGATAAGGCAGGTCCGCGAAGGCGCGGTAGTTCTTCAACGTCCAGGCCACCGGCTTCGAGCCCATCGGCGTCGCCGTCAGGAAGCTGAAGACGAACATGGTGGCGAGCGGCAGGAGCACGGCGAGCGTCAGCCAGGCATAGGTCGGCAGCAGCAGCGCCGCCGTCGCCGCCCAGCCTGGAAGGCGCAGGCCACGGGGGCGGACGGGAGACGTCGCGTGCGCAAATCCGTCCGGGGACGGATTTGCTGTCGCCGAACCGGCCGCCGAAGCGTCCGGTTCGCGGTGCGCTGAATTGGCGGCTGACGCCCCCAATTCAGCTGGCATAGAACGCCTTCACCTCGGACCAGAGGCTGGCGAAAGCCTCGCGCCGCTCGTCCGGGATCGGCGCCATGAAGCTCATCGACGTCAGATATTCCGGCTGGTGGACGAGGCGGCTGACGTCGTCGGCCGGCAGCTTCTCCATCGCCGCGGCGCTCGCCGAGGCGGGCGCGCCGATCTTCGTCGCCCATTCTGTGTAGAAGTCCGGGCTAATCATGTAGTCGATGAATTTTGCCGCGCTCTCCTTCTTCTCGGACGTCGCGGGAATGGCGAGGCTGTCGAACCAGCCGATGGCGCCTTCCTTCGGCACCACGAACTCGACCGGCAGCTTGAAATTGCGCTGCGAGCGCACCGAGGCGCCGGACCAGTAGACCGAGAGGTCGAACTCGCCGGCCGAGAAGGCCTTGTTCCACTGGTCCTCGCTCGACCAGATGGTGCGCACGTTCGGCTTCAGGTCCTTCAGCGTCTTCATCACCGCCGGCAGATCCTTCGGATCGTTCATGTCCTGCCCGGTCAGGAAGGCGCCGACCGCAACCGCCGTGACCGCATCGTCGTAGAGCCCGACCTTCCTGGCGTAAGCGGGATCGGCGAGCGCGGCGTAGCTGTCCGGCTTCGGCGTCCCGGTCCGGAAGGCCAGCGCGTTCATGCCCCAGACCCAGGCGACGCCATAGGTCTTGCCGTCGGCGATGAGGTCGGGGTTGTCGCGCAGTTGCGGCGACAGGCCGGAGGCGTTGGCAAACTGGGCGAAGTCGATCGGCTCGAGCAGGCCGTCGGCGACCGCCTGCTGCGTGCGCGCGCAGTTGACGAGGACGACATCGTAGACGCCGGGATTGGTCCGCAGCTTGGTCAGCATTTCCGGCTCGGAATTGAAGTAGTCGCTGACCACCTCGATGCCGGTCTGCTCCTGAAAGATCTTCAGCGCCCAGGCCTCGTCGGTGCCATAGCCTTGCCAGTTGAGAACGGTGATGGTGTCGGCCGCCCGCGCCGGGCGCGGCAGGCCGAAAGCACCGGCGGCGACGGCCGCGGTGCCGAGCGACAGGATGGTGCGCCGTGTGAGTGTCATGTCGATCCTCCCCTGCCGGCGTGCCGGTCGACCGGCCGCACGGATGTCCGCCCGCTTCGTCCGCTTGGCCATCGACGGGCCAGGGCCGGTCGGCGGGACGGATTGGCTGCCACATAAACGGGCGCGGCACGGGCGCGTCAAGCGCTGCCGTCAGGGGAAGGCGCACAACGCCCGAGCGTAGCGCGGCGCGGACGCCGGCCCGCCGGTCTCCCCGTCGGCGGGCTTGTCCGGCCGGGCCATCTGTCGCAGGCTGGAGGCGGCCCGACCATGCCGCGACCCGGACACCGCGCCGGAGACCGCAGCGCCGCCCACACCATCGTCGCGACCGGCCGCAGCACCGCGTTCGCCCTCCCGGAGATCGCCCTTGCCCGCTCCCGTCGATGCCCCCGACAGGTCCCGCGCCTCCGCCCTCGACTGGTACGAGACGCGCCGCCTCAGCGACGGCGTCACCTGGATCTTCGAGCCCTTCATCGAGCCGTTCTACCGCTGCAACATCTGGCATGTCCGCGGCCGCGACGGCGACATGCTGGTCGACAGCGGCATGGGCGTCGTCAGCCTGCGGGAGCAGATCCCGCTGGTCAGCGAAAGGCCGCTGCAGGCGGTCGCCAGCCACACGCATTTCGACCATGTCGGGTGTCACCATGAGTTCGAATGCCGCTGCGTGCACGCGGCGGAAACCGATCTCCTCGCCGCACCGACACGGGCGAACACGCTCGCCGATCCCTACGTCACCGACGCCATCTTCACCCGCCTGCCGCCTTTGCCCTATGCCTCCGCGACCTATGCGGTGAAGGCGGCGCCCGCGACGCGGCTGCTGGCCGACGGCGACGTGATCGATCTCGGCGACCGCCACTTCGAGGTGATCCACACGCCCGGCCACTCGCCCGGCGGCATTGCGCTGTGGGAGGCGGCGAGCGGCCTGCTGTTTTCCGGCGACATCGTCTACGACGGACCGCTGATCGAGGACACCTACCATTCCAACGCCGCCGATTATGTGAAAAGCATGGAGCGGCTGCTGGCGCTGCCGGTGCGGCTCGTGCATGCCGGACACTTCGCCAGCTACGACGCAGACCGGCACCGGGCGATCATCCGGGCCTTTCTGGACGGCAAGGACAGAGCATGACCAATCCCTTTCTCGCACGCGTCGCCGCCCCGCCGATCGGCCAGGCAGCCCTCTGGGCGGCGGGCTATGACGGCAGTCACGGCCCGCTGATCAACCTCAGCCAGGCGGTGCCGGGCGAGGCGCCGCCCGCGGCGATGCTGGCAAAGCTTGCCGAGGCCGCCGGCAGCGACGATGCCGCCCGCTACGGGCCGATCCTCGGCGACACCGCGCTGCGCAACGCCTATGCCGCACATGTCTCGGCGCTCTACGGCACGACGATCGCCCCGGCGGAAACCGGCATCTCGGCTGGCTGCAACCAGGCCTTCTTCGTCGCGATGATGACGGTGGCAAAGACCGGCGACGCGGTGATCCTGCCGGCGCCCTCCTACTTCAACCACACCATGACGCTCGACATGCTGGGCATCGAGACGCGCACCCTGACGACCCATGCCGAGGATGGGTTCCTGCCAGACCCCGCCCGCATCGAGAGCCTGATCGACGGCAAGGTCAGGGCGGTCGCCCTCGTCTCGCCGAACAACCCGACCGGAGCGATCTATCCGCCGGCGCTGATCGCGGAAATCTTCGCGATCTGCCAGAAACACGGCATCTTCCTGATCCTCGACGAGACCTATCGCGACTTCATGCCGGAATCGCAGGCCCCGGCGCACGATCTCTTCCAGCGGAACGGTTGGCGCGAAACGCTGGTCTGCCTCTATTCCTTCTCCAAATCCTACGCCATTCCCGGCCACCGCATGGGCGCGATCACCGCCTCGGCGGGCTTCCTCGACCAGGCCGAGAAGGTACTCGACTGCCTGCAGATCTGCGCCCCGCGCCCGCCGCAGCCGGCCCTCGTCTGGGCGATCACCGCGCTCGCCGACTGGCGGCAGGAGAAGCGGGCGGAGATTTTGACGCGCGCGGACGTCTTCCGCAAAACCATGGCGGATCACCCGGACTGGCGGATCGAGCAGGTCGGCGCCTATTTCGCCTATGTCCGGCATCCCTTCCATGGCATGCCCTCCGCCGTCGTCGCCGAAAGGCTGGCGCGCGAGCTCGGCGTCGTGACCCTTCCCGGCAGCTTCTTCGGCGCCGGCCAGGACGCGCACCTGCGCATCGCCTTCGCCAACGTCTCGGCGGAACGGATCGCCAGCCTCGGCGAGCGGCTGGTCACGGCGCGGCAGATGTTCGGCGCCCCCGCCCGGACCCCGGAGAGCGTCCATGGATAAGTCCCGTCTCGACCGCTTGCGCGAACGCTACTCCGGCGCGAACGAGTCCGCGCTCTACGATCCGCATTTCGCCGCGGTCGCCGCCCACCAGATCAACCCGAGCGGCACCCGCATCGCGCCCTATGCCGGCCTGCCGACACTGCTCGACGCGCCCTACCGGGCCGTCACATGGCCGGCGCCGGACCTCTCAGGCCTCGACGTCGCGCTGATCGGCGCGCCGATGGATCTCGGCGTCACCAACCGCAACGGCTCCCGCTTCGGCCCACGGGCGCTGCGCACGATCGAGCGCGTCGGGCCCTACAACCACGTCCTGCGCACCATGCCCTCTGCGGAACTGAAGATCGCAGACATCGGCGACGTGCCCTTCCGCAGCCGTTTCGACCTCTACAAGTCGCACGAGGACATCGCCGCGGCGATCGCGACAATTCAGGCGGCCGGCGTCATCCCGCTCACCGTTGGCGGCGACCACTCGATCTCGCTGCCGATCCTGCGCGCGCTCGGCCGCGACCGTCCGGTCGGCATGATCCACATCGACGCGCACTGCGACACCAGCGGCATGTTCGACGGCTGCAAGTTCCACCACGGCGGGCCGTTCCGCCAAGCGGTGCTCGAGGGCGTGCTCGACCCCGAGCGGACGATCCAGATCGGCATGCGCGGCACGGCGGAATATCTCTACGAGTTCTCGGTGGAATCCGGCATGACGGTGATCCATGCCGAGGAGATCGCCGCCATCGGCCTTGCCGCTCTCTCCGAGCAAGCCAAGCGCGTTGTCGGGGACGGCCCGGTCTATCTCTCCTTCGACATCGACAGCCTCGACCCCGCCTTCGCGCCGGGCACCGGCACGCCGGAAATCGGCGGCCTGTCGACGCGCGAGGCGCAGGCCCTCATCCGGGGCCTCGCCGGCATCGACATCATCGGCGGCGACGTCGTCGAGGTCGCCCCGCAATACGACGCGACGACCAACACAGCGCATGCCGGCGCGCAGATGCTGTTCGAGATCCTGAGCTTGATCCCGTTCAAGCCGGGGATGGCGGATCTGGCGAACACGGTGACGGCGACCCGTTGACGACCGCGCCGACGCTGAAGCGTCAGCGCAACAACCCTTCGTCGGCAAAGCCTTCCCAGCCCTTCAGATCCGACGCCATCGGCTCCTGAGGGTTGGGCTTGCGACGGGCCGGCGTCTTGGGGGCGCCCTTTCCGGCGCGCGTCAGGGCGGCCTTACCGGCACCCCGACGGCGGGCCTCCGCGCTGGCCTGTTTGTCCTCATCGCGCCAGAGGGCCGGCCGGTCGCGGTCGAGAACGTCCTCGATGTGCCGGGGATCGAAGACGTGGAAGGTGACTGCCTTGGCGCGGCCGCGCAGCTTGACCGTGCGGGTTCCCGCGCTTTCGAGGCGGCCGTCCTTGGTCCATCGCAGTCGCTCGCGCGGCGCGATCGTCAGGATGTCATCGACTTCGCGCGGCAGCAGCGGCAGGTCCGCTATGCCCGCCAGCGTCGCGGCGACGATGGCCGACGCCTGCTCGAACCGGCCCGTCTCCTCCGCCGGGATGCTGAGGCGAAAGACGTCGTCCGCCCGCTTCAGACGCTTCCGGTCGGGGAACGGCAACTTGGCGAGAATTTCCCGCTCGATGCCCTTGGCACGCACGGCCGATCCGAAAGCCGCGGCGGTCGGAAACGGCCATTCGGCGACGAGCAAGGCGGCAGCGGGGGTGGAGGGCTCGGCGTTCATCAGACGTGAACGACGGTCCCTACCGTTTCTTTCCATGCCGCGACGCGGCGATCGGCGGTGCTCACCGGGTGATGCGAAATGCGCGAGCCCGCCGCCTACCGCTTCTGCCCGACCGACCGCCCCGCCGCCTCGGGACGCGCAAGACCAGCATGGGCCTCCGCCAACCGCGCGAGCGTCGATGCCATGTCGCCCTCCGCCGGGATGACCTTGCCGGTCTTCGTGTCGACGTGCAGCAGCAGATGTTCCCCGGTCGCCACCGCCTCGCCGGCGGCGTTGGTGATGGTGTGGAAGACGTGCAGGCGCTTCGGGTCCGTTGAGAGGACCTGCGTTGCGACGCTCAGCACCGCGCCGACCTTGCACTCCTTGAGATGCCGGAGGTGCGACTCGGCGGTGTAGAAGCTGTGCCCGCCGGCAAGGTAGGCCTTGTCGAGGCCGATGTGGGCGAGCAGCGCGTCGGTGGCGTCGCCGAGCACCTGAAGGTAGCGATATTCGGTCATGTGGCCGTTGTAGTCCGCCCAGCCCGGCAAAACTGTCGCGTAGTGCAGACAAAACGGCTGCGACGGATCAGGAGCAGCAGGGCGCGCAAACGCTCCCACTGCCTTGGGATCAACGGGCTCGGCGAGCGCGGTCTCGGCGAGGTGCGCCTCGTAGGTGTTCAGCAGCTCGCCCGCGCCCCAGCCGGCGCCGCCGTTCTGCCGGGCGAGCGCGTGCATGATGGCGACCAAGTTGTCGTCGCGGATGCGCTCGAGTTCGCGGATGGAGAGGCCCGCTGCCTGCGCGTCGGACTGGTCGGAGATCTTGTCGACCAGCGCGTCGGTGAGGTCCGGCACGTCCATCAATTTCGTCCACGGCCATTTCAAGCAAGGACCGAACTGCGCCATGAAGTGGCGCATGCCGGCCTCGCCGCCGGCGATGCGGTAGACCTGGAAGATGCCCATCTGCGCCCAGCGCAAGCCGAAGGAATAGCGGATGACGTCGTCGATCTCCTCGGCGGTCGCGACATCGTCGTTGACCAGCCACAGCGCCTCGCGCCAAAGCGCCTCGAGCAGCCGGTCGCCGATGAAGGCGTCGATCTCCTTGCGCACCACCAGCGGCTTCATGCCGAGTCCGGCATAGAAGCCGCGCGCCGTCTCGATAACGGCGGCATCGGTCGCCTTGCCGGCGACGAGCTCCACCAGCGGCACGAGATACACGGGGTTGAACGGGTGGGCGACGAAGAGGCGGCCGGGATGTTTCAGGCCCGCCTGCAGGTCCGACGGCAGGAGGCCCGAGGTCGACGAGCCGATCAGCGCGTCCGGCCTGGCATGCGCGTCGATCTCGCCGAGGATCCTCTGCTTGAGGTCGAGCCGCTCCGGCGCACTTTCCTGGATCAGGTCGGCGTCGCGAACGGCCTCGGCGAGCGTCGCGACGAAACGGACCGCTCCGAAGCGCGGCTTGGCGCCCGGGACAAGTTGGGCGAAGGCCCGCGCGGCGTTCTCCATCAGCCCGGCGAGCTTGCGCTCGGCCTCAGGATCGGGGTCGTAGACCGCGACATCGAGTCCGTTCTGGGCGAAGCGGGCGACCCAGCCGCCGCCGATGACGCCGCCGCCGATAACGGCGGCTTTCGTGAATCCCGCCATGGTCTTACGCCCGCTTCCTGAGTTTCAGCTTTTCGCGCGTCTCGGCCGGGCCGATGACCCGGGCGCCCATCGAGGTCAGCGTGGTCTTCGCGGCGGCGACGAGGTCGCCGTTGGAGGCCAGCACGCCCTTGCCGAGCCAGAGATTGTCCTCGAGGCCGACGCGGACATTGCCGCCGGCGAGCGCGGCGAGCGCAGCATAGGGCAGCTGGTTGCGGCCGATGGAGAAGGCCGAGAAGATCCAGTCCTTCGGCAGGTTGTTCACGATCGACATGAAGGTGCCGATGTCGTCCGGCGCGCCCCAGGGGATACCCATGCAGAGCTGGACGAGGATGGGATCGTCAAGCAGCCCTTGCCCGGCCAGCCACTTCGCCAGCACGAGATGGCCGGTGTCGAAGATCTCGATCTCGGGCCGCACGCCCAGCGCCTGGATCTGCCGCGCCATCTCGCGCAGCATGGCCGGCGTGTTGGTCATGACGTAGTCGCCCTCGCCGAAATTCATCGTGCCGCAGTCGAGCGTGCAGATCTCGGGCAGGAGATCGGCGACATGGGCGAGCCGCTCGGTGGCGCCGGCCATGTCGGTGCCGACGGTCGCCGGCGGCAGCGGGTTCTCGACCGAGCCGAAGGTGATGTCGCCGCCCATGCCGGCGGTAAGGTTGATGATCACGTCGACGCCGGAGCCGCGGATGATCTCCACCGTCTCGCGGTAAAGCGCGAGATCGCGCGAGCCTTGCCCCGTCGCGGGATCGCGGACGTGGATATGGGCGATGGCAGCGCCCGCCTCGGCGGCCTCGATGGAGGCGGCGGCGATCTCGGCGGGCGTCACCGGCACCTTGGCCGACCGTCCGGTGGTGTCGCCCGCGCCCGTGACCGCCGCGGTGATGAAGACGTCGCGGTTCATCGCCAATGCCATGTGTGCTGATCCCTCTCGGCCATGCCGCTTCCTGACAGAGGGATCGTGCCGAAAATCCGAGGTAACCGCGATACCAAACCCGCCGGGTTTGATACGCTATGCGCATGGCCTCGATCTTTTCGCCGAGCGATGAGACCCTTTCGCTCGACCTGCTCGTCCTTCCCGACGTCTCGCTGCTGTCGCTGGCTGCGACGCTCGAACCGCTGCGGGCCGCCAACCGCGTGGCGGGCCGCGAACTCTACCGCTGGCGGCTGGTCTCGCCCGATGGGCGCGCCATCACGACGTCGAGCGGCCTGCGGATCGACGTCGACGCGGCTTTCCAGTCAGACTCGGACGCCGGAGCGCTGATTGTCATCGCCGCCTTCAACGTCCTGCGGCACGCGACGCCGGCCCTGCTGCGCGGCCTGCGGGCCGCAGGGCGGCGACGGACGGCGCTTGGCGGCGTAGAGGCCGGCGCCTGGGTGCTGGCGCTGGCGGGCCTTCTCGAGGGACACCGGGCGACGACGCACTGGGAGGACCTCGAGGATTTTTCCGCGCGCTTCCCCGGGATAGACGTTCAGCCGAGCCGTTTCGTCGTCGACGGCGACCGCTTCACCACCGGCGGCGCCTCTCCAGCTCTCGACATGATGCTGGATCTCATCCGGATCCGGCAGGGCTATGCGCTGGCGCTCAGCGTCGCCAGCGTCTTCATCTACGACCGCGCGCACACCGGCGAAGACCCGCAGCCGAGCGTCTCGCTCGGCAGCCTCGGCTGGTACGAGCCGCGGGTCGCCGCAGCGATCCGGGCGATGGAGGAGCGGATCGACATGCCGCTACCGATCCACGAGATTGCAGCCCGCCTTGGCATCGGCGTTCGTACGCTGGAGGCGCGGTTCCACCAGCATGTCGGGCTGTCGCCGCGGGCCTTCTACGGCCGGATGCGGCTCGAGGCCGGACGACGAATGGTGCTTGAAACTTGTGACGATATGTCGTCTGTTGCAGCACGCTGCGGATTTCATTCCGCTTCCGCCTTCGCCCGCGCTTTTCGTGAACGCTATGGCAGCAGCCCTTCCGCCGCCCGGACTGCAAGAAGAAACCAGTAGACATCGTCTAATGGAGCGCCTTTGCCCTGACCTTGACGTCTAACGTCACCGCGTTGCAACATAAAGCGGCATCGACCGCCTGATTTTGCCGCATCCACCGGCTTCGATACTGAATTTATTCGCTGTCAATATTTGATTGTTAAACACGACACTTGATGTCGCATGTGGACTGCTTGGGAATTCGCGGGATGGATAGCGTCCCTTTCGAGCCAGTGAACATCTTTGAACCCCTGAAACAGACCCTCCATGGCGGCTCGCCAGGGGTCTCGCAGAGCCCTTCCAGGAGACGAGTATGAGCGATTACCTGAAGTTTCTCGCCGCCGAGGTGACCCGCAGCGGCATGAGCCGTCGCGAGTTCATGGGGCGGGCTCTGGCGGCTGGCGTCAGCCTGACCGCGGCGGGATCGCTCTATTCGACCAGCGCCTCCGCGCAGACACCGGTCAAGGGTGGCGCACTGAAGCTCGGGCTCGAGGGCGGCGCCGCCACCGACGTGCTGGACCCCGCCAAATACCTGTCGCAGGTTCTTTTCGTCATCGGCCGCACCTGGGGCGACATGCTGGTCGAGAGCGACCCGCTGACCGGCCAGCCGGTCGCAGCGCTCGCTGAATCCTGGGAGTCCTCGGCGGACGCCAAGACCTGGACGTTCAAGATCCGCAAGGGCGTGCAATTCCATGACGGCAGCGAGATGACGCTCGACGACGTCGTCGCGACCCTCAAGCGCCACACCGACGAGAAGTCAGAGTCCGGCGCGCTCGGCGTGATGAAGTCGATCGGCGAGATCAAGGCGGAGGGCGGCAACCTCGTCGTCACCTTGCCGGAAGGCAATGCCGACCTGCCGCTGCTCCTGTCCGACTATCACCTCATCATCCAGCCGAAGGGCGGCGTCGACAAGCCGAACGCCGCCATCGGCACCGGCCCCTACAAGCTCGAGAGCTTCGAGCCGGGCGTGCGCGCGACGTTCTCGAAGAACCCGAACGACTGGCGCCAGGACCGCGGCTATGTCGACTCGGTCGAGATCATCGTCATCAACGACGCGACGGCGCGTGTCGCGGCGCTCTCGTCGGGACAGGTGCACTACATCAACCGCGTCGATCCGAAGACCGTGAGCCTCCTCAAACGTTCGCCGAAGATCGACATCCTGAACACGTCGGGCCGTGGCCACTACGTCTTCATCATGCACTGCAACACCGCGCCGTTCGACAACAACGACCTGCGCATGTCGCTGAAATACGCGATGGACCGCGAGGCGATGGTGAAGACCATCCTCGGCGGCTACGGCAAGGTCGGCAACGACTTCCCGATCAACGAGACCTATGCACTCTTCCCGGAAGGCATCGAGCAGCGGGCCTACGATCCCGATAAGGCGGCCTTCCATTACAAGAAGTCCGGCCATTCGGGCCCGGTCCTCTTGCGCACCTCGGATGTCGCCTTCCCCGGCGCCGTCGACGCCGCCGTGCTCTACCAGGAGTCCGCCAAGAAGGCCGGCATCGAGATCGAGGTCAAGCGCGAGCCGGGCGACGGCTACTGGACCAATGTCTGGAACGTCCAGCCCTTCTCCACTTCCTACTGGGGCGGCCGCCCGACGCAGGACCAGATGTATTCGACCGCCTACACCTCGAAGGCCGACTGGAACGACACGCGCTTCCTGCGCGAGGATTTCGACAAGCTGCTGATCGAAGCCCGCGCCGAGCTCGACGAGCCCAAGCGCAAGGACATGTACCGGACCATGGCGATGATGGTCCGCGACGAGGGCGGCGTGATCCTGCCGATGTTCAACGACTTCGTGAACGCCGCCCAGAAGAGCGTGAAGGGCTATGTCCACGACATCGGTAACGACATGTCGAACGGCTTCGTCGCCACGCGCGTCTGGCTCGAAGCCTGATGGCGCTCGGGCCTTCCGATGCCAGTGGCGTCACCGGCCGACTGCCGGCGGGTGACCCGCTGGCGGTGGCCGGCAAAGCCGGGGGCGTCCTCGCCGCCCCGGCGCCGCCGCCGGCCGCAGAAAGGCCCGGCGCCTCTGCCTTCCAACGCCTGCGCGGCGAGTACCCGCTGGCCTGGATGATCCTGCAGCGGCTGGTGCTCAGCCTCGTCCTGCTCTGGGCCGTCTCCCTGGTGCTGTTCCTCGGCATTCAGGCATTGCCCGGCGACTTCGCGCAGACCTATCTCGGCCAGTCCGCAACGCCGCAGGCGGTCGAGAACATCCGCCGCGAGCTCGGCCTCGACCAGCCGGCGGTGACCCGCTACCTCTCCTGGCTCGGCGGCGCCGTCCAGGGCGATTTCGGCACCTCCTGGGCGTCGAAGAACTCGATCTCGGACCAGTTGTCGAACCGGCTCGGCAACACGCTGTTCCTCGCCGCCTTTGCCGCCCTCGTCTCGGTGCCCCTGGCAATCGGCCTCGGCATGCTGTCGGTGCTGTACCGCGACCGCATTCCGGACCGGATCATCAACATCTTCTCGCTGGCGGCGATCTCGCTCCCAGAGTTTTTCGTCGGCTACCTCTTCATCTTCCTCTTCGCGATCACGCTCGGCTGGGTGTCCTTCCCGTCGACGGTCTATGCCGGCATGCCCTTCCTGGAGCGGGTCGAGGCGATCATCCTGCCTTGCGCGACGCTGGTGCTGGTGGTGCTCGCGCACATGATGCGGATGACCCGCGCGGCGATCCTCAACGTCATGGCCAGCCCTTATGTCGAGACCGCCGAGCTGAAGGGCCTCAGCCGGATGCGGATCATCGCGCGTCATGCCGGTCCCAACGCTATCGCGCCGATCATCAACGTCGTCGCGCTCAACCTTGCCTATCTCGTCGTCGGCGTGGTCGTGGTCGAAGTGGTGTTTGTCTATCCCGGCATCGGCCAGTACATGGTGGACGCGGTGACCGTCCGCGACATGCCGGTGGTGCAGGCCTGCGGCCTCCTCTTCGCCGCCGTCTACATCGTCCTCAACATGATCGCCGATATCCTCGCGATCGTGTTCAATCCTCGCCTCCGGCACCCGAAGTGAGGGCCTGACATGCGCCTGCGCAGCATCCCCGTCTCGGCCTGGATCGGCTTTGCCGGCATCGCCCTCGCGCTCTTTTGCGCGCTCTTCGCCCCCTACATCGCGCCCTATGGCGAGCGCGAGGTGGTGGGCGAGGTCTGGGAGCCGATGGGCGCGACCTTCCTCCTCGGCACCGACAATCTCGGCCGCGACCTCCTCTCGCGGCTGATCTTCGGCGCCCAGACCACGATCCTCGTCGCGTCCTGCGCGACGCTCCTGTCGTTCTCGCTCGGCGTCCTCCTGTCTTTCACCGCGGCTGTGCTCAAGGGCTGGACCGACCAGGCGCTGTCGCGGCTGAACGATCTGATGATGGCGATCCCGACGCTGATCTTCGCGCTGGTGGTGCTGGCCGTCCTGCCGCAGAAGCTGTGGATCCTGATCTCGGTGATGGCGGTGCTGGATTCCACCCGCGTCTTCCGGCTCGGCCGGGCGGTGGCGACCGACATCGTGGTGATGGATTTCGTGGAGGCGGCGCGGCTGCGCGGCGAAGGCACCGGCTGGATCATTTTTCGCGAGATTCTGCCGAATGCCTTATCGCCACTGCTCGCCGAGTTCGGGCTGCGCTTTGCCTTCTCGGTGCTCTTCCTCTCCACCCTCTCCTTCCTCGGCCTCGGCATCCAGCCGCCGGACGCCGACTGGGGCGGCATGGTAAAGGACAACAAGGACGGCATCATCTTCGGCATTTCGGCGGCGCTGATCCCGGGGGCGGCGATCGCCTTCCTCGCCATCTCCGTCAACCTCGTCGTCGACTGGCTCCTGAACCGGACCTCCAGCCTGAAGGGAGGCCGCGGATGACCGGCGACCTTTTGCGCGTCCGTGACCTCCAAATCGAGGCGCGGATCTACCCGCCCGGCGAGGCGCCGCGCGACATCACCATCGTCCACGGCGTCTCCTTCGACCTCCAGAAGGGCAAGGTGCTCGGCCTGATCGGCGAGTCCGGTGCTGGCAAATCGACGATTGGCCTTGCCGCGCTCGGCTATGGCCGTGGCGGCATCACGCTGTCGGGCGGCACCGTCACGCTGAACGGCGTGAACCTCATCGGCTGCGACGCGGCCGGCTTACGCCAGCAGCGCGGCGCCAAGGTCTGCTACGTCGCGCAGTCGGCGGCGGCCGCGTTCAATCCCGCCTACCGGCTCGGCGACCAGATGATCGAGGCGGCACTGAAGCACGGGCTGATGACCCGCGAGGAGGCGCGCAAGAAGGCCGACCACCTGTTCACCATCCTTGGCCTTCCGAACCCCGAGACGTTCGGCCGTCGCTATCCGCACCAGGTGTCCGGTGGCCAGCTGCAGCGGGCGATGACGGCGATGGCGCTGCTCCCCTCGCCCGACCTCATCGTCTTCGACGAGCCGACGACCGCGCTCGACGTGACGACGCAGATCGACGTCCTCGTCGCCATCAAGCGGGCGATCGAGGACACTGGCACCGCGGCGATCTACGTCACGCACGACCTTGCCGTCGTCGCGCAGATCGCCGACGACATCATGGTGTTGCAGCACGGCAAGACGGTGGAATACGGCACCACGCGGCAGATCCTCGAAGCCCCCGCGATGGACTACACGCAAAAGCTCGTCGCCATCCGGCACAACGGCAAGGACGAGGCGCCGGACCAGAGCGACCGGCTGCTGACGATCGACCACGTGGACGCCGGCTACCCCTCGGGCCTGCGCGTCCTGCACGGCGTCTCGATGCACCTGCCGAAAGGCCAGACGCTGGCCGTCGTCGGCGAGTCCGGCTCGGGCAAGTCGACGCTGGCGCGGGTGATCACCGGGCTCTTGCCGGCCCAGAACGGCCGCATCGTCTTCAAGGGCCGCGAGCTGCCGGCCAAGCTCAAGGACCGCCAGCGCGAGGATCTGCGCAAGATCCAGATGATCTACCAGATGGCGGACACGGCGATGAACCCGCGCCATACGGTGGCCGAGATCATCGGACGGCCGCTGACTTTCTATTTCGGCCTGCGCGGCGCGGCCAAGCGGGCGCGCATCGAGGAACTGCTGGAGGAGATCGAGCTCGGCGGGACCTTCGCCGACCGCTTTCCGGCCGAGCTTTCCGGCGGCCAGAAGCAGCGCGTGGCGATCGCCCGCGCGCTCGCCGCCAAGCCCGAGCTCATCCTCTGCGACGAGCCAACCTCGGCGCTCGATCCGCTGGTCGCCGACGGCATCCTCAAGCTGCTGATGCGGCTGCAGAAGGAGACGGATGTCTCCTACCTCTTCATCACTCACGACATCGCGACCGTCCGCGCCATCGCCGACAGCGTAGCGGTGATGCACCGCGGGAAGCTGGTGCGCTTCGGGCCGAAATCGAAAGTGCTCGCGCCGCCGTTCGACGACTACACCGACCTGTTGCTGAAGTCGGTGCCGGAGATGCGGGTGGGCTGGCTGGAAGAGGTGCGCGATCAGCGGCGGATGGCGGCGGCGGGGAATTAGGGGAGTGCCGCCATTGCTCCGAGTTCCAGGCTCCCGCTTACGGAGGCGGGACGCGAGCAGATTAAACTGCGCGCGAATTTCCTGAACGGCATTGCGGTCGCGACTTTTGCGGTCGGAACACTCGGGCCCCTGACAAAAGCATTTCTGGAAATGCCAACCGGCCGATCGGCGCTTATTGTTGGTGCGCTGTTCGCATCTGTTTGCCTTTGCGCCAGCGGCATCCTACATTTCCTCGCATACAGGCATTTAAGGGAGATGGATCGATGACCCTTGGCAAGATCATGCTGTTGTCCATGATCCCGGTGGGAGCACTCGCGATGGCTGTGTTTACCCATTTCCTCGGTAAGTGGATGCCGCCCTCCCGCGCGGCGTTAGCCCATACCGCCACAAGTGGTTCAGGTTCGGCATCGGATCGACATTCGGATTAGGAGCTTTGCGGAACACCTCAACGCTTGATCCGACACCTCCTCAATAAAGTCATGACGACCATCATCGAGATCAGCAGGCAAAAGGCGACCGTGTCCTATGACACGGAGGTCGGCATGTTACGCGGCGCGTTCGTTGGGCTGACCGGCGGGGCGGATTTCTATGCGGAGGATGCTGCAAGGCTGGTAGAGGAAGGTGCGATTTCGCTACGCGTCTATTTGGAAGGATGTGCGGAGCACGGCATCGAGCCCTTTCAGCGATAAGCTGGGCTGTCCCATGAGGTCGTCATCCCGGCCTTAAGCCGGGATCCATTCCTCCGCGCCGAGCCTGGCATGTCGTTTCAGAATACTGAGAGGGTCGACCGTTGCCCCGCTCATCAAAGGGTTTGGAATGGATCCCCAGGCGAAACAATCGGTTTTGCCGCGGTCAAGCCCGGGATGACGAAGCTGAGAGCTTGTCCGGGTTCCGTTTCAACCGTAACGCTGCCTTGTTTCAACATCGCAGGTCGGGCAGAGCGTAGCCTCGCTTCCCGAAAAATTCGAGACCGCGCATGCCCCATACCGTCATCGAGAACACGTGGATCCCGCTCGCCGACGGCACCAAGCTCGCCGCCCGCATCTGGATGCCGGAGGGCGCAACGTCCGTTCCTGCGGTGCTGGAGTACCTACCCTACCGTAAGCGCGACGGCACCTGCCTGCGCGACGAGGCGACCTATCCGACCTTCGCCGAGGCGGGCTATGCCGGCGTGCGCGTCGACATACGGGGGTCCGGCGAATCCGACGGGGTGATCGACGGGGAGTATACGCCGCGCGAGCTCTCGGACGCGCTGGAGGTGATCAACTGGATCGTCGCGCAGCCATGGTCCTCGGGTGCCGTCGGCATGATGGGCATCTCCTGGGGCGGGTTCAATTGCTTGCAAGTCGCGGCGCTGAAGCATCCGGCGCTGAAGGCGGTGATCTCGCTCGCCTCGACCGTCGACCGCTACAATGACGACATCCACTACAAGAACGGCTGCCACCTCTCGGCCAACCTGTCCTGGGCGTCGAACATGCTGGCCTACCAGTCGCGCGCGCCCGACCCGGCCATCGTCGGCGATCGCTGGAAGGCGATGTGGCTGGAGCGGCTGGAGGGCGAGCCCTTCATGCTGGAGGAGTGGCTGCAGCACCAGCGGCGCGACGGGTTTTGGCAGCATGGCTCGATCGCCGAGGATTTCGGCGGCTTCCCGGTGCCGGCGCTGGTGATTGCCGGCTGGGCCGACGGCTACCGCAACACCCCGCTGAAGGCGGTCGAAGGGCTCGGTGACCGCGCCAAGGCGCTGATCGGCCCGTGGGTGCACAAGTATCCGCATTTCGCCTTTCCGAAGCCGCGGACGGACTTTCTCGGGGAAGCCGTACAATGGTGGGACCGCTGGCTGAAGGGCACCGAGAACGGCATCGACGCCCTGCCGCAGGTGCGGGCCTACATCCTCGACGGCCCGAAGCCGGCCCGCCGCCGCGACGAAGATCCTGGCCGCTGGGTGGCCGTGGAGACGTGGACGGCGCCGGAGACGCTGAAGCTGCGCGGAAATGCTGGCAGGACGCTTGTGGCGGAGACGGCGACGAGCGCCATCAATGCGGCAGCAGCAAGCGGCGCCGAGGTCCACTACCTCAAATCGCCTGAGGATACCGGCACCATGTCGGGCGAGTACTTCACGCTGAAGCCGGACGCCGAGATGGCCGGCGACCAGCGGCTGGACGATGCGGGGTCGCTGGTGTTCGACACCGCCCCCCTCGCCGAGCCGATCGAGATCCTCGGCCAGCCTCGCCTGTCCGTGACGCTGACGCCGGAGACGGCGTCTGGCAACCTCATCGCCCGCCTCGTCGACGTGCATCCCGACGGGACGGCGACGCGCGTCGCCTTCGGTGTCCTCAACCTTACCCACCGCAGCGGCAATGCCGCGCCCCAAGCGCTGGTGCCCAGCGAGCCGGTGACGGTGCAGCTTGCGCTCGACGCCTGCGGCTATTGCTTCAACGCCGGTCACAGCCTGCGCCTGTCGCTCTCCACCGCCTACTGGCCGATGGTGCTGCCGGGGCCGGCGGATGGCGGGGTGACGATCGAGACCGAGGGGCTCGTCCTGTCGCTGCCGTTGCTCGGCGATGCCCGGACGATCGATATCCCGGCGCCGGCCAACCCGAACCCGCTGCCGACCTATATCGAGCATGCGCCATCGGTGACGCGGCGGACGGTGGAACGCGACCTCGGCGCCGGCGTCACGCATTACCATATCCTCGAGGACACAGGTCTGTTCGAGCACCCGGACACCGGGCTTTCGACCCGCCAGGTGCGCGACGAGACCTGGTCGATCGCCCCGGACGATCCGCTCTCGATGACGGGCGAGTCGCGCTGGCTCACCGAGATGGCGCGCGAAGGCTGGTCAACGCGGACGACGACGGTCGCCCGCATCGCCTGCACGGCGAGCGACTGGCTGATCTCGGCCGAGGCGGTGGCTTTTGAGGGCGACGTCGAGATCAACCGCAAGACCTGGGAACGGACGGTCGCGCGCGACTTCATGTAAGGCGCGCGGGCCCGGACGCCGTTTGGCGCCCTTCCCTCACCGGGCCAGCACAGCAACCCCGCGGCACAGCGCCGCGAAAGCCGCGGCAGCGCCGGGACTGACATGGCGAGCCCGCAGCCAGGCATGCACCATCTGCGGCTCCTCGCGGAAAGTGACGTCGACGCCGGCCTCGGCGAGGCGCGCAGCATAAAGCCTAGCATCATCGCGCAGCGGATCGAAGTGCGCGGCGGTGATGTAGGCCGGCGGCAGGCCCTCGAAGCGCTGGGCCCGCAGCGGATGGGCGACGACGTCGTCCTCGCGGGCCGCGTAGACGCCGCGGTAATAGGCGACGTCGGCGGTGGTAAGGCCCGGCGCCTCCGCCATCTCGGCATAGGAGCCGGTGGCGAGGTCGCCGCCGAGGCCGGGATATATGAGTACCTGTCCCGCCACGCCGAACAGCCCTTCGGCACGGGCGCGCACCGTCAGGCCTGCGGCGAGATTGCCGCCGGCGCTGTCGCCGATGACCACGACGCGGCGGCCGTCGACCAACAATTGCCTGAGCACCTGCATGGCGTCGTCCGAGGCCGCGGGGTGGCAGTGTTCGGGCGCCAGGCGGTAGTCGACGGCGATGAGCTCGGCGCCTGCCGCCTCCGCAATCTCCGCGGTGATGGCGTGGTGGCTGTCGAGCGAACCGACGACGAAGCCGCCGCCGTGCAAATAGAGCAGCGTCGCCGCCGCGGTGCGCCGCGCCGGGCGGTAGAAGCGGACGTTGATGGAGCAGAGCGCGCCATCCTCGACGACGAGGCCCTCTGGCAGCGGGGCATCGAACCCCTCGCACATTTCGTCATACCACCGGCGCTGCTGGTCGATCGAGGCGTCGACTGCGTCCGGCGGATAGAAGCCGTCGACGCGGGCCTGGTAGGCGAGGATTTCCGGCTCGGTCGGCGATGGCTGGCGCATGGGCGAACTCCGTGGGCGATTGCCCGACGGGGTAGCGCGTCAGGTGCCCGATGCCAATTGGCGACCGCAGGACGCCGCTTCCCCTACCCGGCTCGCACTGCCCTGTAGAAAATGCTGCGCTCAAGGGCGCGGTGTCAGGCAGCTGCCGAGGGGACGGCGCCGGGCACCGCATAAGCGGCGAGGAAGAGCGCAATGCCGCTGTCGACCCGCTTCTGCACATCGGCGGCCCGCATCGGCTCGAGGCCGAGCATCTCGTGCATCGGGATCTCGCAGGAAATAAGCGCCAGGAACTGGACGGCCGCGAGATGCGGATCGGGCACGGCGAGGCGGCCGCGGGCATCGGCCTCGCGGAGGAAGGTGCCGATGCGCTCGTGCAGCATCCGCGGACCTGCCTCGAAGAAAATGCGGCCAAGCTCGGGAAAGCGCGGCACCTCGGCGACGATGACGCGGTAGAGCCCCATTGCGGTGCCGGTGACGAACATGCTGACGAAGTTGCGCGCGATCGTCTTCAGCACGGCCTCGATGTCGTCCGAGCCTCCGCCTTCGGTCCAGATGTCGCCGGAGATGCCGATGCACTGCTCCTCGACCAAAGCGGCAAACAGCGCTTCCTTGCTGGCGAAATGGGCGTAGAGGGTCGCCTTCGACACTTTGGCCGCGCGTGCGATCGCATCGGTGGAGACAGCATCATAGGGCTGCGCGAGAAACAGCCGGTGGGCTGCGTCCAGCAGCTGGGCGACTTTGGCATTGGATCGGTCCGGCGACTTGCAGAGGCCGGAAAAGCACGCCGCGATCGATTCCTTGATGCGCGAGCGCCCGGGCGTATTGACCATAAAACGGCAATTCTTCAGGTCCGAGAGAAGACGATTGACACTTCTCAATCCGAACGGCATCAGTCAAGACTGAACTGAACGGTTCAGTTCTATTTCTTCCTCTCGAGGCTTCGATGCGCCCGATTTCCCCTTCCCGCCGATCCCCTTTTCGCTGGCTAGACGCTCGCAGTTCGAAGCGGGCGGGCCTGATGCTGGCTCTGCTCGGTGCGGCATCGCTGGCGGCCTGCGGCGACGAAGCCCCGACACCGCCGCCCAAGCTGACCCCCGTGCGCGGCGAGACGGTGGTGCGCAAGCCGTTTGCCCCGACGGTGACCTTGACCGGCTCGATCGCCGCCCGGATCGAAAGCAACCAGTCCTTCCGCACCAGTGGGCGGATTGCCAACCGGCTGGTCGATGTCGGCGATCACGTGGAAAAGGGACAGGTGCTGGCGACCCTCGATACCGAGGAGCAGCAGGCAGACCTCGAAGCCGCCAAGGCCAGCCTCGGCGCCGCCGAGGCAACGCTGCGCCAGGCACAGACGACGCTCGATCGGCAGAAGCAGCTGCTGACAGGCGGCTACACCACCAAAAGCTCCTACGACAATGCCGCCGAGGCAGCCCAGACGGCTGAAGGCACGCTGGCCGCTGCGAAGGCCGATGTCGCCACCAACGAGGATCAGCTGGCCTACACCTCCCTGCGCGCCGATGCGGCCGGCATCATCACCGCCCGCAGCGCCGAGGCCGGCCAGGTCGTCGACGCTGCGCAGACGATCTTCAGCCTGGCGCAGGATGGCGAGCGGCAGGCGGTGTTCGACGTCTATGAATCCCTCCTGTCCAAGGCGCCGGCGGACGGGAAAGTCGCCGTCAGCCTCGTCAACGACCCCAGCGTGACGGTGACCGGCGAGGTCGACGAGATCGCGCCGATCTTTGACACCACCGGCGGCACGGTGCGGGTCAAGGTCGGCCTCGGCGCCAACTTGCCGCCGGCGATGACGCTCGGTGCGGCGGTGGCGGGCTTCGCGACGCTGGAACGGCACGATGCGATCACCTTGCCGTGGACGTCGCTGTCATCCGATGCCGGCAAACCCTCGGTCTGGGTAGTCGATACCGCGACCAACAAGGTCGGGCAGCGTCCGATCGCCATCGAACGCTATCGGACGGGCGAGATCCTCGTCGAGGACGGCCTGAAGTCGGGAGACGTCGTCGTGACCGCCGGGGCGCAATTGCTGCGCGAGGGTCAGGTCGTCGCTCTGGACATGGGAGCCGCCCAGTGAGGAACGCCCTCTTTCTCGCCCTTTTGACTGTAGTCACACTCGCGGGCTGCAGCGAGGAAGCAGCGCCGCCGCCGCCCATCCGGCCCGTGCTCTCCGTCGTCGCCGCACCGCAGACGATCGCCGACCGCGGCTTTTCCGGCACGGTTCAGCCGCGCTACTCCACCGAACGCGCCTTCCGCATCCTTGGCCGCATTGTCACGCGCGACGTCGATGTCGGCGACACCGTGGTTCCCGGCCAGTTCCTCGCGGCCCTTGACCCGACCGTTCAGGACCTGGCAGTCCGGTCGCTCGAGGCGGAGCTCTCGAAGTCCACCGCCCAGCTGACCAATGCGACCTCGACCGAAAGCCGGCAGAAGCAGCTGCTGGCCCGGACCGCCTCGACGCAGTCGGATCTCGATGCCGCCGTGCAGTCGCGCGAGTCGGCCGATGCCGCGGTGACCACGGCGCGCTCCAACCTTTCCAAGGCGAAGGAGCAGCTCGGCTACACGCGGCTGGTCTCCGATACCGCCGGCGTCGTGACCGCGACCGGGGCGGAAGTCGGTCAGGTCGTGGCTGCAGGGACGACCGTCATCACCATTGCCCAGGCGGAAGTACGCGAAGCCGTCGTCGACGTGCCCGACGACATCGCCAAGGAAACCCGGCTCGGCGACACGTTCGACGTGACGCTGCAGATCGATCCGAGCGTCAAGGCCGCCGGCAAGGTGCGCGAGATCGCGCCGCAAGCCGATGCCACGACGCGCACCCGGCGCATCAGGATCACCCTCGACAATCCGCCGGCCACCTTCCGGCTCGGCACCACCATCACCGCGGCACGGCGCATCACCGGATCTGCCGGGATCGCGCTGCCGGCGACCGCGATCCTCGACAAGGATGGCAAGACATCGGTCTGGGTCGTCGACCCCGCGGCGATGACCGTGGCCACCCGCCCGGTCACGCTCGCCGGGAAGGTGAGCCAGGGCATGGTGACGATCGGCACCGGCGTCGATGCCGGCATGCGGATCGTGACGGCCGGCGTGCACAGCCTGGAAGAGGGCCAGAAGGTCAAGCTGAGCGAAGGAGCCGTCCCATGAACGGATTCAATCTTTCCGAATGGGCACTGCGGCACCGCTCGCTGATCTGGTACTTCATGCTCGTCTCGTCGCTCGCGGGTGTGATGTCCTACATCAACCTCGGCCGCGAGGAGGATCCGAACTTCACGATCAAGACCATGATCATCACGGCGCAATGGCCGGGTGCCTCGGTCGAGGACACGATCAACCAGGTCACCGACCGCATCGAGAAGAAGCTCGAGGAGCTCGACCAGCTCGACTACGTCCGCAGCCAGACGACGCCCGGCTCGACCACGATCTTCGTCAACGTGCGCGACACCATCCAGGGCGACGAGGCCGTGGGCGCGGCCTGGATCCGCGTGCGCAACATCATCGCCGACATCAAGGGCGAGATGCCGTCCGGCGTCCAAGGCCCCTTCTTCAACGACAGTTTCGGCGACGTCTACGGCAACATCTACGCCTTCACGGCCGACGGCCTCAGCCAGCGCCAGATGCGCGACTATCTGGAGGCGGCGCGCGCGAAGATCCTCACAGTGCCGAACGTCGGCAAGGTCAACCTGATCGGCGCGCAGGACGAGGTCGTCTACCTCGAATTCTCGACGCGCAAGACCGCGGCGCTCGGCATCAGCCAGTCGACGATCGTCACGGCGCTGCAGGAACAGAACGCGATCTCGCCCTCGGGTGTGATCGAGGCGAACGGCGAGCGCATCTCCGTGCGCGTCAACGGCCAGTTCTCATCCGAGGACAGCCTGCGCGGCGTCAATCTCTGGATCAACAACCGCTTCTTCCGCCTGTCTGATGTCGCAACCATCACGCGCGGCTATGTCGACCCGCCGACATCGCTGTTCCGCTACAACGGCCAGCCTTCGATTGGCCTGTCGATCGGCATGAAGCCGGCGGCGAACCTTCTGGAATTCGGCGAAGCGCTGACCGAAGAAATGCGCCAGATCGAGGCGGATCTGCCGGTCGGCGTCGGCATCCACAAGGTCTCCGACCAGCCGAAGGTCGTCGAGGAAGCGGTCGGCGGCTTTACCAAGGCGCTCGCCGAGGCGGTGATCATCGTCCTCGTCGTGTCCTTCATCAGCCTCGGCATGCGCGCCGGCTTCATCGTGGCGCTGTCGATCCCGCTGGTGCTGGCGATCACCTTCGTCTTCATGGAGATCTTCGGCATTTCCCTGCAGCGCATCTCGCTCGGCGCGCTCATCATCGCCCTCGGCCTGCTCGTCGACGACGCCATGATCGCGGTCGAGATGATGGTGGCGCGGCTCGAGGTCGGCGATTCGCTGCACAAGGCGGCGACCTACGTCTACACCTCGACCGCCTTCCCGATGCTCACCGGCACGCTGGTGACGGTGGCTGGCTTCATCCCCGTCGGCCTCAACAACAGTGGCGCCGGCGAGTTCACCTTCACGCTCTTCGTCGTGATCGCGGTGTCGCTGCTGGTGTCCTGGGTTGTGGCCGTGCTGTTCGCGCCGCTGCTGGGCGTCACCTTCCTGCCGAAGACGATGAAGAACAAGCACGAGAAGCCGGGCCTGTTCACCCGCAGCTTCCGCGCCATCCTCCTGCTCTGCATGCGGCTGCGGTACCTGACGATCCTCGTCACCATCGGACTGTTCGCGACCGCCCTCTACGGCATGGGCTTTGTGCAGCAGCAGTTCTTCCCCTCCTCCGACCGGCCGGAGGTGATCGTCGACTGGACGGCGCTGCAGAGCGGCTCGATCACCGAGACCCGGGCGCAGATGGACCGCTTCGAGAAGAACCTTGCGGGCGACGAGGACATCGACTTCTGGTCCTCCTATGTCGGCCAGGGCGCCGTGCGCTTCCTCCTGTCCTACGACGTGCCGCCGGCGAGCCCCAACTTCGGCCAGATCGTCATCATGACCAAGAGCCTGGAGGCGCGCGAGCGTGTCCGTGCCCGGCTGAACGCGATCGCGGAAAAGGAGTTCGTCGGCACCGACGTCTTCGTCCACGCGCTCGACATCGGCCCGCCGGTCGGCCGACCGGTCCAGTACCGGATCAGCGGCCCCGACATCCAGACGCTGCGCGGCTACGCGCAGGACGTTGCCGGCATCGTCGCCGACAACGCCAATATCGGACAGATTATCTACGACTGGAACGAGCCGGCACGCGTGGTGAAGGTCAACGTGCTGCAGGACAAGGCGGCGCAGCTCGGCGTCACCTCCGAGGACATCGCCTCGGTGCTGAACGGCATCGTCGGCGGCTCGACGGCGACGCAGATCCGCGATTCGATCTATCTCGTCGATGTCGTCGGCCGCGCGATGCCCTCGGAGCGCTCGTCGATCGAGACGCTGGAGAACCTGCAGATCTCCGCCCGCGACGGCACCACCATCCCGCTCGCGGCGGTGGCGACCTTCCGCTACGAGCTCGAGCAGCCGCTGGTCTGGCGGCGCGGTCGGCTGCCGACCATCACGGTCAAGGCAGCGCTGGCAACGGCGGTGCAGCCGGCGACGGCGGTCGCCGAAATCCAGCCCAAGCTCGACGAATTCACCGCCAAGCTGCCGGCCGGCTACAGCATTGCCATCGGTGGCGCGGTGGAGGAGAGCGGCAAGGGCCAGGGACCGATCGTCAAGATCGTGCCGCTGATGCTGTTTGCCATGGCGACGATCCTGATGTTCCAGCTGCAGAGCTTCCAGCGGCTGTTCCTGGTGGTCGCGGTGGCGCCGCTCGGACTGATCGGCGTCGTCGCCGCTCTGCTGCCCTCCGGGGCACCGATGGGCTTCGTCGCGATCCTCGGCATTCTCGCGCTGATCGGCATCCTGATCCGCAATTCGGTGATCCTGATCGTCCAGATCGAGCACCTGATTTCGGAGGGCGTCGCCAAGTGGGATGCGGTGCTGGAGGCGACCGAGCACCGGATGCGGCCGATTCTCCTCACCGCCGCCGCCGCCTCGCTAGCGCTGATCCCGATCTCGCGCGAGGTGTTCTGGGGGCCGATGGCCTACGCGATGATGGGCGGCATCATCGCCGGAACGGTGCTGACGCTGCTGTTCCTGCCGGCCATGTACGTCGCCTGGTTCCGCATCAAGGAAACGCCGAAGCCGACGGACAAGGAAGCGGTTGAGCCGATGCCGGCGACGCCGCCGATCGAGGGTCCGGCCACCGCCTGACCGACGCACCGAGGCCGGCGGACAGCGCCGGCCTCGGGAGGGCCGCTCGCAGCGGGGTTGAGCGGGGCGTCCGCGGCGACGAAAAGCCCGCCGCTTGACATAAAGCTACAAACACGATGGACTAATCTCCAAATGGGAGACGACGTCCAATGCGAACAGCCCTCACCCATGCCCGCGACACGCTCGGCCTCATCGGCGCGGTCACGCTCATCCTCTACATCGTCGTCATGCCGCACCATCCCGACAGCGTGGGTTCCGGCGACGGCTTGCGGACGGCCGCGATCGAAGAGGCCGAGCGGCCTCCGACCGAAAGCCAGCGTGTCGCAGCGGTTCTGGAGGCGAGGCCATGACGGAATTTTCAACCCCGACATGCCATTTTACTGGGCATATCCTACCCCTTAATCTATACCGCCGCTCTATAGATAATCTCGACACCAGAGCGGCAGTGTGGAAGGCGCAGGCAGACGATGCTGACCATGAAGGGCAAGTATGGCCTGAAGGCCATGATGCATCTCGCGGCGGTTTCAGAGGGACGGCTGACGCTGTCGGACGAGATCGCCAAGAGCAACAACATCTCGAAGAAATTCCTCGACGCCATCCTCGGCGATCTCCGCAATGCCGGCTTCGTGCACGCGCGAAAGGGTCGCAATGGCGGCTACGCGCTGTCGCGCCCGCCGGGCGAAATCCGGGTCGGCCACATCTTGCGGGTTCTCGATGGACCCTTGGCACCGATCTCCTGTGCCAGCCGAACGGCCTACCGGCGCTGCGACGACTGCAAGGACGAGAAGGCCTGTTCGGTGCGGCTGGTGATGCTCGAGGTGCGCAACGCCATCTCGGCCGTGCTGGACGAGAAGACGCTGTCGGAAATGCGCGACATGCCGGGCGACATCGACCTCGGCGCGGACGAACTGGCCGCTCTGGCCTGAGCGGTCCTTTCGCCGAGACCCGAACAGCCGACCTGGACCGGTCCTGCGGGAGGGCCGCGGCATGACCGGCAAGCGAATCATCATCGTCGGCGGCGGCGCCAGCGGCGCGATCCTCGCCGCCCGGCTGCTCGGACGGGAGGGCAGCCGCGTCAAGGTCGCGATCATCGAGCAACGGCCGGAGATCGGCCGCGGCATCGCCTACTCCACGCAGCAGCGCGACCACATCCTCAACACCCGCGCCGGCTCGATGAGCGCCTTTGCCGAGGACAGCGAGCATTTTTGGCGCTGGCTGATCGAGACCGGCGCGCCGGACGACCTCCGCTGCTCCGATCCGTTCTGCTTCGTCTCGCGCAGCCTCTATGGCCGCTACCTCGGCGATCTCCTGAAACCATGGCTGGCGGAGACCGGCGACGGCCGCCTGGAGATCGTCTCCGGTGAATGTACGGGCATCCGCACCACGGCGGGCGGTGTTGTCGTCGACCTCGCCGACAACACCAGCCATATTGGCCATGCCGCCGTGCTGGCGACCGGCCATGCCGTGCCGGGGTTTGCCGCCGGGAGCCCTTATATCGGCGCGTGGTCGACGCCGGCCGAGGCCGGCATCGGGCCGGACGATCCCGTGCTGATCCTCGGCACCGGCCTGTCGATGGTCGATGCAGTGATCCAGCTTGCCAACGAGGGACACCGCGGCAAGATCACCGCGCTGTCGCGCCGGGGATTGCTGCCCCGCGTCCACAAGCGCAATACGCCGATCCGCATCGACGCCGCCGACGTGCCTTTCGGCACCGAGATTTCCTATCTGCTGCACTGGTTCCGGCAGACCGTTGTTTGGGCGAGCGAGCGCGGCGGCGACTGGCGGGACGTGGTCGACGGCATTCGCCCGCATACCGCCAAACTCTGGCAGTCGCTGACGCCAGAGGCGAAGAAGCGCTTCCTGCGCCATGTCCGGACGTTCTGGGAGGTGCACCGCCACCGCCTGCCACCCGAGAGCGAAGTGAAAATCCGCGCGGCCACAACGCGGGAGCGGCTCGACATCGTCACCGGCTACTTCCAGGGGGTCGACACGACGGAGCGGGGCGTCGAGGTACGGTTTCGCCGTCGAGGCTCGGCGGTTGCCGAGACCTTGGCGGTCGGAAAGGTCATCGACTGCACCGGCATCCTGCGTGACGTCACCCAGCACCGCGAAGGCCTCATCGCCAGCCTGATCGAGCGCGGTCTTGCCCGACCGGATGCGCTGAAAATCGGGATCCACGTCGATGAGCAGTGCGCGGTCATCAATCAGGCCGGTCAGGCCTCGCCGACACTCTTCGCCGTCGGCCCCGTGACCCGAGCACGGTTCTGGGAGGTCACCGCGATCCCCGACATCCGCCTGCAATGCGCAGCCTTGGCCGAGCGTCTCCACGCCGTGCTTCAGGACGCGCCGAGGACGGTCGCCCCGCTTTCCCTGCTCCGCTGAAAGGCGCAGGGAGATCGTCCGCGGAGCCGCAGAAGTTTACCTCATAAATCTATCAATATAGTATTTTGTTCTTTTCCAGCACCGACGGCGTCCCCTACCTTGCCTGCAGATCGAACGATGTTTCGGGACAAGGAGGACTGGCCGATGATCCATACGCTCATCATCCCCGGCTACCATGGGTCGCCGGCGGGACACTGGCAGCGCCACTGGGCCGCCGACAATCCGCTGGTCGAGATCGTCGAGCAGGAGGACTTCGATCATCCGGTCCTCACCGACTGGCTGCATGTCCTCGAGATGCATCTGTCTTCCGCCCCGGGGGCGGTGCTGGTCGCCCATAGCCTTGGTTGCGCCCTCGTCGCTCATCTCGCCGGCCGCCCCTCGGCCGCCCACATCGGCGGAGCACTCCTGGTCGCGCCGGCCGATGCCGACGGGTTCGCCGGAGAGGATCCGGGCTTTGCCGATTTCGCCCCACTGCCGACCGCCGCCTTGCCGTTTCCCTCGATCGTCGTGGCCAGCCGCAACGATCCGTTCATGACCTATTCGCGGGCAACAGCACTCGCCAAGCTCTGGGGCGCCGGCCTCGTCGACCTTGGGGAGGCCGGCCACATCAACGTCGCCAGCGGCTTCGGCCCCTGGCCCGACGGGGTGATCCTCGCAGAAGCCCTGCGCGGACGTCAGACGCAGGCGCAAACAGCGCCTGTGCCACGCCCGACTTTGCCGAAGGCAGCTTTCATCGCCCGCCGCGATGCCGCCACGCTCCGGCCGACGGGGTAAGCCGCGCCGGTACTGAGGCTCCGCTGATCATGCGGGCCGCATCCCTTTCCAGTTACGCATCCGGAGCCGCCATGTCCGCATCCGCCGTCCTTACCCGGCCTTCGCCGCCTCCCGCCCCGGAACATGCCGGGCTCAAATCCGCCATGCGCCACCTCGTCGGCGGCGTCTCTGTGGTGACCGCCGGGCGCGGCGACAACCGAACCGGGGCGACGGTGACATCCGCCCACTCCCTGTCGATGGAGCCTGAAACCATGCTGGTGTCGATCAACCTCGCCTCCTCGACCTGGCCGGCCATTCGCGACGGCGGCCATTTCTGCGTCAACATTCTGAAGGCTGGCCAGCAGGAGATCGCGGACCGCTTTGCCGGGCGGGGCGGCCTGAAGGGCGCCGACCGCTACCAGGGCGCCGACTGGACCGTGCTCGAGACCGGCGCCCTGGCGCTGGACGGCGCCCTCGCCTCGATCGACTGCGAGGTCGAGCACATTGTCGAGCGACACAGCCATGCGCTGGTCTTCGGCCGGGTGCGCGCCGTCGTCACCGGGCACGGCGCAGCGCTCGTCTACAGCCATGGCCGCTTCGGCGTTCACGTCGGCGCCGACTGATCCGCCCGGCTGGCGGGCTCCCGAACCGCCCGGCCCGCGGCGCGCCGTTCGCCATGTCCTCCCAATCGCGAGCGGCGCCTCTCCCCTTCACAGCAACGCCCCCTCACAGCAAAGGAAACCTGGATGTCCCTCAGATCTCTCCTCGTCGGCGCCGCCTCCCTGGCGCTCCTTGCCGCTTCGAGCCTCTCGGCGACCGCTGCCGACCTCAAGGAGTTCAATGTCGGCTTCCAGAAGAACGGCGTCCTCGTCGTGGCGCGCAACCAGCAGCTGATCGAGAAGGCGCTGGCCAACGAGGGCATCAAGGTGAACTGGATCGAGTTCCAGTCGGGCCCGCCGCTGCTCGAGGCCATGAACGTCGGCTCGATCGACTTCGGCACCACCGGCGACTCGCCGATCATTTTCGCCCAGGCGGCGGGCGCCGACGTCGTCTACGCCGCCGCGCTCCCGTCGACGGGCCGCAACTCGGCCATTCTCGTGCAGAAGGACAGTCCGATCCAGTCGGTGGCTGATTTGAAAGGCAAGAAGCTCGCCTTCACCAAGGGCTCAAGTGCCCACAACGTCGCCGTTGCGGCGCTGGAAAAGGCAGGCCTCGGCTATGCCGACATCGAGCCCGTCTATCTCAGCCCCGCCGATGCCGGCGCTGCGTTCTCGACCGGCTCGGTCGACGCCTGGAGCATCTGGGACCCCTTCTATGCCGGCGCCGAGCTAAACTCAGACGCCCGCGTGCTGGCGGCGGGACCGGAAATCCTCGGCAAGACGAACTCCTTCTTCCTCGCCAATGGAAGCTTTGCCAAGGCGCATCCCGACGTGTTGCGGCAGGCGATCGGCGCGCTCGGCGAGGCCGGCAAGTGGGCGAACACGCACAAGGACGGCGTGGCCGAGGCGTTGAGCGCGGCGACGGGCGTGCCGATCGAGATCCAGAAGCTGACCGCCGATCGCGGCGAGTTCACGGTGACACCGGTGACCGACGACATCGTCAAAACCCAGCAGGAGGTCGCCGACCGGTTCGCCAAGCTTGGCCTGATCCCCGCGCCGATCGCCGTGCGCGACATCGTGTGGACGGCGCCGCAGGGCTAAGCCCTGAAGCGCCCGGTTCGCCCCGTTTCCCAACCAGCCGCCCGCCCGCGCCAGCCGGCCGCGCGGGCGGCAGATGCAGGATCGACCATGACGAAGACGACCGACCGGGCGCTGCCCTTTCTCGTGCCGCTGGCCGTGCTCGCGGCGTGGCAGATCGCCAGCCAGACCGGCTACGTCCCGAAGAACGTCCTGCCGGCGCCGACGGCGGTGTTCGATGCCTTCATCCGCCTGGCCGAAAACGGGCAACTGGCCGAGCATATGAGGGTCAGCGTCGGACGCGCGCTCAGCGGGTTCCTCGTCGGCGGCGCCATCGGTTTCGCGCTCGGCCTTGCAAACGGGCTCTCGCGGATGTCGGAGACCGTCCTCGACACGTCGGTGCAGATGATCCGCAACATCCCGCACCTCGCGCTCATCCCGCTGGTCATCGTCTGGTTCGGGATCGGCGAGGAGGCGAAGCTTTTCCTCGTCGCGCTCGGCGTGTTCTTCCCGGTCTACGTCAACACCTTTCACGGCATCCGCTCGGTCGATCCGCAGCTGATCGAGATGGCCCGGGTCTATGGCGCTGGACCGGGCGAGCTTTTTGCGCGGGTCATCCTGCCCGGTGCCTTGCCGTCGATCCTCGTCGGGGTGCGGTTCGCGCTTGGGATCATGTGGCTGACGCTGATCGTCGCCGAGACGATCTCGGCCTCTTCCGGCCTCGGCTACATGGCGATGCAGGCACGCGAGTTCATGCAGCTCGACGTCGTGATCCTCGCCATCCTGATCTACGCCGCCCTCGGCAAGCTTGCCGACAGCGTGGTGCGCCTCGCCGAGCGGCGGGCGCTCTCCTGGAACCCGGCCTACCGCTAACCCCGCAACATCCCGGAGGACCCGACATGGACGCTGCCTTTTTCCCGCCGCTACTGCGCTTTGCCCGCGACGAGACCCTCGCCCGGCCGGTGACGGTGTCGCGCTCTATCGGTGCCGCCGTGAGCGTGCGCGGCCTCTCCAAGCGCTACGGCGACAAGACGGTGCTGGACGGCATCGATCTCGACATCCGGTCGGGCGAGTTCCTGGCGATCGTCGGACGCTCGGGCTGCGGCAAGTCTACGCTGCTGCGGCTGCTGATGGGGCTGGAGCAGCCGGACACCGGCCGGATCGAGATCGCCGGGAAACCTGCGGTCACAGCCGCGCGCGCAACGGGGCGTTTCCTGTTTCAGGAACCGCGCCTGCTGCCCTGGCAGCGGATCGTCGACAATGTCGCCCTCGGCACCGACAGCCAGCTGCCGCGCGCGGCCCGGCGCAAGCTTGCCGCTACCGCCCTGGAGGAGGTCGGGCTCGGCGACCGTGGCGGCGAATGGCCTTCCGTCCTGTCCGGCGGTCAGCGGCAGCGCGTGGCGCTGGCGCGCGCACTGGTCAGCCACCCCGCCTTCCTCGCGCTCGACGAGCCGCTCGGCGCCCTCGACGCGCTGACCCGGATCGACATGCAGCGCTTTCTCGAGCGCGTCTGGCGGGATCAAGGGTTCACCGCCGTGCTGGTGACGCACGATGTCTCGGAGGCGGTGACGCTCGCGGACCGCATCGTGCTGATCGAGGACGGCCAGATCGCCCTCGATGTGCGCGTCCCCCTCGCCCACCCGCGGCAGCGCGGCACGCCGGAGTTCGGAGCCCTGGAGGCAAGGGTGCTGGAGAAACTGCTCGAACGCGCCGCCTGAGGCAACGCGTTCGCTGATGTGCTGATCCGTCTTTGCGACGGCTACTGCGCCGCGATGGCGGATGCCGGCTGGATCTCATCGGTGATGACGTCGAAGCGAGAGAGGTTCGACGGGCCGAAGCTCGTCGACAACGCCACGTCGGTCGCGTCACGGCCGATCGCCATCAGGATGCGGCCGATGCGCGGCGTGTTGTGGCGGGCGTCGAACGTATACCAGTGCCCGCCGAGATAGACCTCGAACCAGGCACTGAAATCCATCGGCGACGGTACTGCGGGAACGCCGATGTCGCCGAGGTAACCGGTGCAGTAGCGCGCCGGAATGTTCATGCAGCGGCAAAGTGTTACGGCAAGGTGCGCAAAATCGCGGCAGACGCCGAAGCGGCCGGTGTGGCCGTCATGCGCGCTGCGGGTAGCATCGGCCTTCTGGTAGTCGAAGGTGATGTGGTTGTGGACGTAGTCGCAGATCGCCTGCACTCGGCCCCAGCCGAAAGGCGTATGTCCAAAATTCTGCCAGGCGAAGTTCGCCAGCTTGTCGGTGTCGCAGTAGCGGCTGCCGAGGAGGTAGACGAGGACATCGTCCGGCAAATCCTTGATGTCGTGCTGCACCGCATCCCACGCCTGCACGTCCGGAAGCCCGGTATCGTAGATCTCGAACTCGGTCGAGATGGTGGTGACGCCGGGCTGCATGACGATGCGGCTGCAGGCATTGCCGAAACCGTCGGTATAGTCCCAGGCCTCGATCGGCCGGTCGAAGCTGAGCACCTGTTCGGTCAGGAGGTCGACGCGGCGCGAGGGATGAATGTTCAGCACCAGCAGCATCGGGGTGGGCTGCCAAACCTCGTAGGCGACGTGGAACCCTGCGCGTATCTTCATGCCACTCCCCGCGTGCAAGCTTTCAGGACGAAGGTTAACCCGTCACCCGTCCCCAAATGCAAGTGCCATGCCATCGGTTTCACGGACTTGGGAATATTGCCCAGAGGTGGCGGTTACGGTGCCCGTCCCTGGTGGGAGCGACAGAAGATCAGCCGTTGGCGTCAGGCCAGAGGTTGGCGGCGAGCGCGAGCAGCGCGCGATCGGAGCCGCGCGGCCCGATGAGCGAAATGCCGAGCGGGCCGCCATCGAGCATGCCGGCAGGCGCGACGACTTGCGGCAGTCCGGCAAGGCCCGCGACCGACAGCAAGGTCATGGCGCCGATGCGGAAGCTCTCGTTCACCTCCGGCGAGGCGACAAGCGGCACTGGCGCATCGGCCACCGCCGGCGCGAGCAGCACCCCGTCCTGGCCGAGACAAGCGTCCATGGCGGCGCGAAAGCGGCTGCGGGCGCGGTCCGCGGCCGCTTCCTGGTCGGCATCGATCGTGCGGGCAAGTGCCAGGCGCTCGCTGACCGGACCGCCCATGTACCAGTTCCGCCCTTCCAGCCAGGGATCGATCTGCCGGACGATCTCCCGCGATTGCAAAATGCGAAAGGCATCGAACACCTGATGCGCCGGCATGTCGCCGAAGACGTCGACGGGCTCGGTGCGCACCTGTCCTGACGCCGAACCGAGAAGCGCCATGGCGTCGGGCCCCAGCCGGGCGAACATGTCGGTCGCCCGCAGCAGCCGCGGAACGGACGAGAGCGGCGCCGGGTCGTCGCCAAGGAGGACGTCGCCAACCCGCAGCAGCGTGGCCCCATCGCGGGCGAAAAAGCCGAGGGTATCGAAGCCCGGCGCCAGCGCCATGCAGCTCTCGAGCGAGATTCTCCCTTGCGTCGGGCGAAAACCCCAGAGGCCGCAGAAGCTCGCGGGCGCCCGCACCGAGCCGCCGGTGTCGGTGCCGATGGCGATGTCGACGAGCCCCGCGGCGACCGCCGCTGCCGAGCCCGAGGACGAGCCGCCGGGGATGCGGCCCGGCGCCTTAGTGTTCACCGGCGTGCCGAAATGCGGATTCGCGCCGAACAGCGAGTAGGCGATCTCGTCGGTCTGCGTCTTACCGACGAATAGCGCACCGGCGTCTAGCAGGCGCTGGATCGACGGCGCGGTCACCGCCTTGATGCCGCTGGACGCCAGGATCGAGGGATTGCCGCAACCGGTCGGGTAGCCCACGACGTCGAACAGGTCCTTCACCCCGAGGCGGAGACCTTTCAACGGACCGTCGGCAGCAGCAGCGACGGCCACCGGCGGATAGGGCAGGAAGGCGCGAACGGGATCGTGATCGAGCAGCATCGGGCAGTCCTTAGGGCGTTTCGGTGCGGCAGCAGCAACTGCTGCAGGCTTATAGCCGTCGCGGCGGCCGGCCGCCATCGACGGCGCCGTTCGATGAGGACTGGACCGGCCGCCCCCAGCGGTCATAATGCGGCGACGGCGTCCGCCAGCGGATGCAGGATGGATAAGGCAGCAATCATGAGCCACGCGACCACGAGCGAGAGCCGGCAACCCGAACCCGCCCGCTTCGACTGGACCGACCCTTTCCGCCTCGACGACCAGTTGAGCGACGACGAGCGGATGATCTTTGAGACCGCCTGCGCCTATGCCGAAGAAAAGCTGCGGCCGCGCGTCGTCGACGCCTATCGCGACGAGACCTTCGACCGCGCGATCTTCAACGAGATGGGCGAACTTGGCCTGCTCGGCGTGACGCTGCCGGAGGAGTACGGCTGCGCAGAGGCCTCCTATGTCTCCTACGGCCTCGTCGCCCGCGCGGTCGAGCGCGTGGATTCAGGCTACCGGTCGATGATGTCGGTGCAGTCCTCGCTGGTGATGTACCCGATCTACGCCTATGGCGACGCCACCCAGCGCCAGAAGTACCTGCCGAAGCTTGCCTCCGGCGAATGGATCGGCTGCTTCGGCCTGACCGAGCCCGAGGCGGGCTCCGACCCCGGCGGCATGACGACGCGGGCCGAGAAGGTGGCCGACGGCTACCGGCTCACCGGCGCCAAGATGTGGATCTCGAATTCCCCCGTCGCCGACGTCTTCGTCGTCTGGGCGAAGTTAGCAGCGCATGACGATCAGATCCGCGGCTTCATCCTCGAAAAGGGGATGGCCGGCCTCTCGGCGCCAAAGATCACCGGCAAGCTGTCGCTGCGCGCCTCGATCACCGGTGAAATCGTCATGGATGGCGTGATCGTGCCGGAGGAGAACCTCCTGCCGAACGTCTCCGGCCTCAAGGGGCCGTTCGGCTGCCTCAACCGCGCCCGCTACGGCATTTCCTGGGGCACGATGGGTGCGGCCGAGGATTGCTGGCAGCGCGCCCGCGACTACACGATGGAACGCCGCCAGTTCGGCCGGCCCCTCGCCGCCACCCAGCTGATCCAGAAGAAGCTCGCCGACATGCAGACCGAGATCGCGCTCGGACTGCAGGGTTCTCTGCGCGTCGGGCGGCTGTTCGACGAGGGCAAGATGGCGCCGGAGATGATCAGCCTCGTCAAGCGCAACAATTGCGGCAAGGCGCTCGACATCGCCCGGCAGGCGCGGGACATGCACGGCGGCAACGGCATCATGGGCGAGTATCACGTGATCCGCCATTCGCAGAACCTCGAGACGGTGAACACCTATGAGGGCACGCATGACGTCCATGCGCTGATCCTCGGTCGCGCGCAGACCGGGCTGCAGGCGTTTTTCTAGCGCTTGCCGACGCTGCGGCCGGTCCGGACGGTTCGAACCGCGGGGGTTGGATTGGCAGAGGACATCGGCATTCCCGCCGGTGGTCCGGCTCGGAAACCGGCGTCGGATCAACTGCGTGGAGCCGAATGCTGACCAGGCGATTCAGCCTCCCTAACGACCCGTCAAGCGATCAGTTCGGGGTGATTGCGGCAAAGGCATCTCGCCCTTGGGCGCCACGACGCTCATAATGCATGTATGTTCAAGCACCCGCGCAGAGACACCCCCGCCCCCGGCCAGGAAAGCGTCTGGGACTTCCCGCGGCCGGCCCGGATCGAGCCGGTCGGCTTCCACCTCCGCGTGGTCTTGGCGGGCCAGACGATCGCCGAGACCCGGCGGGGCATGCGAGCGATCGAGACCAGCCATCCTCCATCCTATTACTTTCCGCCCGAGGACGTGGACACCGCGCTGCTGGTGCCGGCGTCGACACGGACACTCTGCGAGTGGAAGGGCGGCGCATCCTACCACGACATCGTCGTCGGCGGGCGAACTGCAGAGGACGCGGCATGGTCCTATCCGCGCCCGACCTCGGACTTCCTCGCCGTCGCCGGCTGGTTCGCCTTCTACCCTAGCCGCGTCGATGCCTGCTTCGTCGACGGCGAGACCGTGACGCCGCAGGCGGGCGACTTCTACGGCGGCTGGATCACCCGCCATGTAGCCGGCCCGTTCAAGGGACCGCCGGGCACGCGGGGCTGGTAGACGTCAGCGGTGGATGTCGGCAGATGTTGCAAGCACAACGCCAGCCTGCGTCATCTCGGCCATCGCCCGCGCCAGCGATCCCTCGACATCGATGGCCCGGCAGGCATCCTGGATGAGCACGACCTCAAAACCTGCGGCACGGGCATCGAGCGCCGTCCAGGCGACGCAAAAGTCGGTCGCGAGGCCAGCGAGAAAGAGGCGGCCAATGCCGCGCTCGCGGAGATAGGCCCCGAGACCTGTTTGCGTTGCGCGGTCGGCTTCCATCAGGCCGGAATAGCTGTCGACATCGCCATGGAAACCCTTGCGAACGATCGCCTGGGCACCGCGGAGATCGAGCCGGGGGTGGAACTCAGCGCCGGCGCTGCCCTGGATGCAGTGGTCCGGCCAGAGCACCTGAACGCCATAGGGCAGCGTAATCGTGTCGAAGGGCCGGCGGCCATGCGTCGAGGCGAAGGAGATATGGCCGGGCGGATGCCAGTCCTGCGTCACCGCAATGTTGCCGAAGCGCGGCGCTAGGGCGTTGATGACCGCCACGACCGCATCGCCGTCGCTGACCGCCAGCGCACCGCCGGGGCAGAAATCGTTCTGCACGTCGATAACCACCAAGGCGTCGAGGGCGTTCTCAAGCTCGATCACATCGTCGCTCCTTCAGGGTGACGGACCCTCCCGCCGACCTTGGACCCACCATCACGCCAAAGGCCTACCGACGGGTCAGCGCCCCGTTCCATCGAGCGCCTGGCGGACAGCCTTATCCAATTCGCCGGAACCATAGGGCTTCTGCAGCACCACTGCATCGCCCGCGTTCTCAACCTTCGCGTCACCGGTGGCGAAGACGACGGCAATGCCCGGGCGGAGCTGCCGCGCGCGATCGGCCAGTTGCGGGCCGGACATGCCGGGAAGGTTCACATCGGTGACGAGAACGTCGATCGCCGTCGTCTGCAGCGCCGCGATCGCATCTTCCGCATTGTCGGCCTCGACGACGACATGGCCCGCATCATGCAGCATGTCGGCGGAGTTCATCCGGATCAGCGCATCGTCCTCGACGAGGAGGATCGTCCGCGGGGTGAACTGGCGTGGGGCTTCTTCGAGCGCTGGCGCTTGGCCGGCCTGCGGGTCGGCCTTCTGCTCGCGGAGCGACAGCACGTGCCGCACCTTCCGAGCCAACGCTTCCCGCGAGTAGGGTTTCGACAGGAGTTCCACGCCGGCGTCGAGCCGCCCGCCGTGCACGATCGAGTTCTCGGTGTATCCCGAGGTGAACAGCACGGCGATGTCCGGCAGGCGCTCCTTGGCCCGCCGGGCGAGTTCCGTCGACTTCAGCGCCCCCGGCATGACCACGTCGGTGAACAGGAGATCGATCGGAATGCCGCTCTCGACGACGCTGAGCCCGGACTGGGCGTCCACGGCCTTGAGGACGCGGTAGCCAAGATCGGTCAGCATCTCGACGACGGTCGCGCGCACCGCCTCGTCGTCCTCGACCACCAAGACCGTCTCGGCTCCGCCGATCACTCGGTCCGAAGACAGCTTCACCTCGATGTCCTCGGCCGCCTGCGCCCGCGGGAGATAGAGCCGGATGGTGGTGCCATGGCCCACTTCGGAATAAATCTTGATGTGGCCGCCGGACTGCTTGACGAAGCCGTAGACCATGGAGAGCCCAAGGCCTGAGCCCTTGCCCTCGGTCTTGGTCGAGAAGAACGGCTCGAACACCTTGTCGATGATCTCCGGCGCCATGCCGCAGCCGGTATCGGTGACCGCCATCATCACATACTGGCCGGCGACGACCTCGAGATGCGAGCGGGCATAGGCATCGTCCAGGCTGACATTGCCAAGCTCGATGGTCAGCTTGCCCTCTCCGTCCATGGCGTCGCGGGCATTGATCGCAAGGTTCAAAAGCGCGTTCTCGATCTGGTGCGGATCGATGAACGTGTTCCACAAGCCACCGCCAGCGACCGTCTCGATCTCGATGCTCTCGCCAATCGCCCGGCGCAGCATGTCGTCCATGTCCCGCACCAGGCGGGTAACGTTGACGACTTTCGGCTCCAGCGCCTGCCGCCGTCCGAAGGCGAGCAACTGGCCGGCAAGGCGGGCGCCACGCTCGACGCCGGCGAGTGCATTCTGCACCCGGCGCTCGGCCGGCTCGTTGCCGCGGATGTCCCTTTCCAGCAGCTGCAGATTGCCGGAGACGACCTGCAGCAGGTTGTTGAAGTCGTGCGCGACGCCGCCGGTCAGCTTGCCGATCGTCTCCATCCGCTGTGCTTGCGCCAGCGCTACCTCAGCCTGCCGCCGCTCCTCAATCACCGCGGCGACCCGGCTCTCGAGGTTCTCGTTCAGTTGGCGCAACTGCTCCTCGACAATCGCGCGCTGGCGGACGCTCTGCTGCAGTTCCTCGGCATGCCGGCGCAACTGCTCCTCATTGCGCTTGCGGGCGTCGACGTCGAACGCGAGGACATGAATGCCCTCGACGGAGCCGTCCGCCGCGATCCGTGGGATATAGCGGATCTCGGCCATCGACCGCGAACCGTCCGGGCGGGGAATCCAGCCGTCCGACACGATCATCTCTCCGGCCAAGGCGCGGGCCTGCAGCGGCTGGCGCTCGAAATAGGCCTCGTCGCCGAGAATGACCCGCGCATGGCGCCCAATGATGTCGGCCGGATCGAGCCCCAGCCACTCACGGTAGTGATTGTTGGCGAAGCGGTAGATCAGATTGCGGTCGACGAAGGCGACCAGAATGGGCAGGGAATCGGTGATGGTCCGCAGCTCGGCCTCGCGGCGGGCCAGTTCGCGCTGCGCGGACACGGCGACCGTCGTCTCGAGCACCGTGCAGAGGACGCCGCCGATCTCGCCGTCATCCTGCCGGATCGGGGTGTAGAACAGGTCGAAGGTCGCCTCTTCGCGGATGCCATTCCGGTTGAGGACGAGGGTCTGCTCGCGAAAGGCCTGCACCTCGCCGCGAAAGCCCGCCGCCAGCACCTGCTTGTTCCAGTCCCAGATCTCCGGCCAGATCGTATCCACCGCACCGCCGAAGGCGAGCGGGTGTTTCCCGCCGGCGATGATGCGGTAGCTGTCATTGTAGAGCATTGTGTGGTCCGGCCCCCACATCAGCACTTTCGGTATCGGGGAATTAACGACGACATCGGCAACGGAGCGCAATGCCGGCGACCAGTCATCGAGGCGGCCGAGCGAGGTGCTGGACCAATCGAAGGTTCTGACAAGCTCGCCAGCTTCGCCGCCATCGACAGGCCATTGCTGCTTCGCTGCCATCTGTTCCGCCACGTCTTCCGGTCGCTAGACCGACCCCAGGGATCGCCTCTTCCACGATGCAAAACTCGCATCGCGCAGCCTCACGCGTATGTTCAGTGCCAGAAACTAAGTCAACGAAAAGGATCAAACGAAACCGTACAATCCCGGGCCCGGAACGGACCGTCGCACGGGCCGACGATTTTACCACGACTTCCCTCGCCCCTGCCCTATCCTTGTTGTCCGAAACGGCGGCAATCAAGGAAAACTCATGCGCCTCACTCCCCGCGACCTGCTGCAGTGGACCGGTCGACACGTCGAGGCATGGACGCTTCTGCGCCTCGTGCTCGTCGCCCTCGGCGTCTGGGGATTTGCGGCGATCGCCGAAGAGGTGATGGAAGGCGGGACGCATGCCTTCGACACCTGGCTGCTTCTGGCGCTGCGCGACGCGGCCAACCCGCAGAACCCCTACGGGCCGGGCTGGCTGCAGGAGATGTTCCGCGACTTCACGGCCCTCGGCGGCGTCGGCATCCTGACGCTGATCACCATCGCCGTCTCCGGCTTCCTGTGGATGCAAGGCAATCGCCGCTCGATGCTGTTGGTCATTACCGCGATCTTCAGCGGCTTCATCATGTCCTCGCTGTTGAAGCGCGGCTTCGACCGGCCAAGGCCCGACCTCGTGCCGCACGGCTCGATCACTTACACGGCGAGCTTTCCGAGTGGCCATGCCATGTTGTCGGCCGTCGTCTACCTGACGCTCGCCGTCCTTGTCGCCCGCGTCCAGCCGCAACGTGGGATGAAGATCTACCTCCTCTCCGTAGCGGCTCTGCTGACATTGATGATCGGCGTCAGCCGGGTCTACCTCGGCGTCCACTGGCCGACGGACGTGCTGGCCGGCTGGGCCGCGGGCGCCAGCTGGGCCTTGCTTTGGTGGGTCATCGCGACCTGGCTGGAAACCCGCGGCGTCGTCGAAAGCGAAAAAACGGAAGACGACGCCCCGTCTTCCCGGACCTAAGCGCCCTTTTCTGTAAGTTCCTGCCCTCTACTCGCCGGGCTGCGCGACGCCGCGGTCGGCAGACGTCGGCGGATTGACCAAACGCGTCAAAACGCGCTTCAGCCGATCGCCGAACCCTTCCATCAGGCTGTGGAGGCTCGGGATGAAGACCAGCGAAAGCATGGTCGAGACGATAAGGCCGCCGATCACCGCGACGGCCATCGGCGAGCGGAACTCGCCGCCCTCGCCGATGCCCATGGCGGAGGGCACCATGCCGGCGATCATGGCGATGGTGGTCATCACGATCGGCCGGGCGCGCTTGTGGGCTGCATCGAGCGTCGCCTCGCGGCGCGGCACGCCGGCGCGCTCCTGCATCACCGCAAACTCGACCAGCATGATCGCGTTCTTGGTGACGATGCCCATCAGCATCAGGAAGCCGATGACCACCGGCAGGCTGATCGCATCATTGGCAAGGTAGAGCGCCACGATGGCGCCGCCGACCGATAGCGGCAGCGACAGGAGGATGGTCGTCGGCGTCAGGAAGCCGCCGAACAGCAGCACCAGCACTGCATAGACCATTAGCACGCCCGCGCCGAGCGCAAGGCCGAAGGACGAGAACACGTCCTGCATCACCTCCGCGTCGCCCGAACTCTGGATGTAGACACCGGGCGGCGGATTGGCGGCAAGCGGAAGGGCGTAGATGGCGGCGACCGACTCGCCGAGCGGCATCCCCGCCGGCAGGTCCGCCCCGATGGTGACGCGAGCGCTTCGGTCATAGCGCTCGAGCTTGGTCGGGCCGTCGGCGAGCGCGATCGTCGCGACGACGCCGAGCGGCACGCTGCCGCCGCCTGTGCGCGGAACCATCTGGTTGCTGAGGTTCGAGAGGTCGCGGCGGGCGTCGTCGTTCAGCCGGACCATGATCGGCACCTGCCGGTCACCGCGGTTGAACTTTGCCAGCCGCGCCTCGACGTCGCCGATGGTGGCGACGCGGATGGTTTCGGCGATGGCATTGGCGGTGACGCCGAGCTCGGCGGCGACGTCGCCTTTCGGCGTGATCTGGATTTCCGGGCGCATCAGCGAGGCGCCGGAGGTGACGTTCTTCACCGAGCCCAGAGCCGCGATGGCGTCGACGAGATCGCGGGCATAGGCGTCTACCTTGCCCTGATCCTCGCCGAGGATGGAAAGGACGATGGCGCGCTGGCCGCCGTCATTGGCGAAATAGGTGCGGATGTCCGGAATGCCGGCGATGGCATCCTCGATCTTCGCCTCGATCTGGTATTTGCCGAGGCTGCGCTCGGCCTTTGGTACGTAATAAAGGCTGATGACGGCCTGCGTCGGATCGGCGACGGAGCCGCCACCCGGACCGTTGCCGCCGGTGATGAGGACGTCGGCGACCTCGGGAATGGCCTGCAGCTTCTCGGCGATCGCCGACGTGACGCGCATGTTGTCCTCGACCTGCGATCCCGGCGGCAGCTCGACCGACAGCGACGAGCGGCCATTGTCCTCCTCGGGGATGAAACCGGTCGGCAGCAACGTCGCCGACCATATCGACACGGCGAAGAAGGCAAGACCCAGCCCGAGCGTGATCCACCGCCAGCGCAGCGTCCAACGCAGGATGCGGAGGTAGTTCCGCATGATGAAGCCGTCGGGCCGCTGGCCATGGCCGCGGTCCTTCAGGAAGTAGGCGGTCATCATCGGTGTCAGGAACCGCGCGACGGCGAGCGAGAACAGCACGGCGATGGCGACGGTCAGTCCGAACTGGCGGAAATACTGGCCGGCAATGCCGGACATGAACGACACCGGCGCGAAGACCGCGACGATAGTCGAGGAGATCGCCACCACCGTCAGCCCGATCTCGTCCGCCGCCTCCATCGAGGCTTTGTAGGGCGACTTGCCCATCGCCATGTGCCGCTCGATGTTCTCGATCTCGACGATGGCGTCGTCGACGAGGATGCCGGTGACCAGCGTCACCGCGAGCAGGCTGATGCCGTTCAGCGAGAAGTCGAGGACCCACATCATGAAGAAGGTCGGGATCACCGACAGCGGCAAGGCGACACCGGCGATCAGCGTCGCCCGCCAGTCGCGCAGGAACAGGAAGACCACCACAACGGCGAGCGCTGCGCCCTCGTAGAGCGTGTCCATGGTCTGCTCGTAATTGCCGCGGGTGTAGACCGAGACGTCGTCGATCTTGGCGAAGGTGACCTCGGGATAGAGCGCCTTCAGCTTCTCGACCGCCGCATAGGCGCTGTCGGCCGCCTCGGTGTCGGAACCACCGGTCGAGCGCAGGATCTGGAAGGCGACGATCGGCTCGCCATCGAAACTTGCATAGGACCGGATCTCGGCACCGCCGTCATTGATACGGCCGATCTGGTCGAGCCGAACCGACCGCCCTTCCGACAGCACGATGGGAAGCGCAGCGAGGTCGGCGACCGACAGCGACGAGCCGAGGGCGCGGATCGAGAACTCGCGGCTGCCGAGATCGCCGCGGCCGCTGCCGAGGTTGATGTTGGTGGCCGAGAGCTGCTGGCTGACCTCGGCCGCGGTGATGCCGAGGGAGGCAAGACGCGCCGGATCGAGGTCGACATTGATCTGCTCGTCGATGCCGCCGACGCGGCGCACGTCGCCGACCGAGTTCAGCCCCTGCAGCTCGCGCGCCACGTCGTCATCGACGAAGTGCGAGAGCTCGGCAATGGTCCGGTTGGGATCGGTGACGGAGTAGGTGACGATCGGCAGGCCGGTGACGTCGAGCCGCTGGACAATCGGCTCCTCGACCGAAGCCGGCAGGTCCGAGCGCACGCGGGTGACGGCATCCTTCACGTCGTTCAGCGCCCGCTGCGAATCCGACTCGAGGTCGAACTCGACCGTCGTCGACAGCGTCGAATCGGTGGCGACCGTGGTGATGTGCTTGACGCCCGAGACGCTGGTGATCGAGTTCTCGATCGGCTGGCCGACCTGGGTCATGATCTCCGACGGCGCCGAACCGGGCTGGGCGACACTGACGATGATGATCGGGATGTCGATGTTCGGGAAGTTGGTGATCGGCAGCCGGAGGAAGCCGACAATGCCGATGGCCAGAAGCGCCAGGAAGATGGCGATCGGCGGAACCGGATGGCGGATCGACCAGGCCGAGAAGTTCACTGGGCCACCGCCTTGCCGCTGCTGGCGACATCGCCCCGCGCCATCTCCTCGGGCTTCGGCTCCGGCGCCCCGGAGATGGGCGCCGTAACCGGCCTGATCTTCATCCCATTGCGAAAGAACGGCCCCGACTTCGCGACCACGGTCTCGCCCGCCGCAAGGCCCTTGGCGATCTCGACCAGATCGTTCTCGACGATCCCGGTCGACACCACCCGCACCTCGATGACACCGGCCGCATCGACGACCTGGACCGTGTCGCCGGCGCTGCTCGGCACCACCGCCGACAGCGGTACGGTGACGGCATCGCGCGCGGCCGTGGTGACAACTGCACTCGCAAAGATGCCGATCGGCAGCCCGCGATCATCGTCGACGCTGATCTTGACGCTGCCGAGCCGGGTTTTCGGATCGACGTTCGGCGAGAGGAGGCGGACGGTGCCGAGGCGGTTCTCGAAGCCGGACAGGCGCAACGTCGCCTTCTGGCCGGGCTTCACCTGGCCCAACGCTGTCTCGATGATCTGGCCGTCGAACTCGATCTCGCCATCCTGGATCAGCGTGAACATCGCCGCCGTCTCCATGCCGGCGTTCTGCCCGACATTGGCCGCGCGGGTGGCGATGACGCCGGCGACCGGCGCCACGACCTCGGTGCGCGCCAGCTGCAGCGCCAGCGCCTCGCGCCGCGCCCTGATCTGCTCCAGCTGGGCGGTGGCGGTGGTCAGCGCATCGCGCGCCGCCTGCAGCGAAGCGGTGGCCCCGGCAAACGTCGCCTCGGCGTCGTCAAGGGTCGAACGCGCGCCGGCGCCGTTGGCGAGCAGCTTGCGCGCGCGCTCGAGGATGCTGGTCGCCTGCACCAGCGTCGCCTGCTGGCCTGCGATCTGGCTGCCGTTCTGGGCGATGGTGGCGCGGGCGGCATCAATCTCGGCATCGGTCTGGCGAAGCTGCGACTCCAGCGGCGCGCGGTCGAGACGCACCAGCACCTCGCCCTTCGCGACGGTATCGCCGACGTCGGCCGTGACCTCGATGATTTGGTAGCCGGTGACCTGCGGCGTTACCGACACCGTCTCGCGGGCGACAAGCGATCCGTTGATCGGCACGGTCTGGGTGAGCCTTGCCATGGACGAGGTGACCACGGTGGCGGCGGGGAGACGGACCGTGCGTTGCGCAGGGGCTGGCGCCTCGTCGGCGAGGACTGACCGGACTGGAGCGAGTGCCAGCAGGAGGAAGAAAGCGGCACTCGGGTATCGCATCGTCATCGTCGTCCAGTTTCCCCCCGCCCGTCGACCGGTGTCGGTCTTGGCGCGCAACGCACTTCTACCACGCGATCGTGGCGAGAAAGCTTAGTCTCCACCGCGTCATTCGCGCGTGCCTGCCAAGGGGGCACGCTAACATCTGCAGGCCCCGCGTGAAACGCCCTGTACCTTCAGGTGACAAAGTACCGCTGCGTCTTCCCATCCCCCCAGTCCGGCAAAATACTCCCCTCGGGCAAGGAAAAGGCCCGGCACCTCGTCTCGAGGTCCGGGCCCTTTCGGTGATCGGCTAGCCCTAGGGCCGCCCGGTCAGTTTCGGCGGTTCAAGCCTTGTTGCGGTTGTAGACGTCGAAGCAGACGGCGGCGAGCAGGACGAGGCCCTTGATCACCTGCTGGTCGTCGATGCCGATGCCGAGGATCGACATGCCGTTGTTCATCACGCCGATGATGAAGGCGCCGACCACCGCGCCGATCACCTTGCCGACGCCGCCATAGGCGGAAGCGCCGCCGATGAAGCAGGCGGCGATGACGTCGAGCTCGAAGCCGACGCCGGCCTTCGGCGTCGCCGAGTTCAAGCGGGCGGCGAAGATCAGGCCCGCGAGCGCGGCGAGGACGCCCATGTTGACGAAGGTGAAGAAGGTCAGCCGGTCGGTCTTGATGCCCGAGAGCTTCGCCGCCTTCTCATTGCCGCCGACCGCATAGATGCGGCGGCCGACCGTGGTGCGGGTGGTGACGAAGCCATAGACCGCGATCAAGAGCGCCATGACGATCAGGACGTTCGGGAAGCCGCGGTAGGAGGCGAGCAGCCAAGTGATCAGCATGATCGCCGCGGTGATGAAGATGTTGCGGCCGAGGAAGAGCGCGAACGGCTCGTCCACCTGGCCAAGGCGCGTCTGCTTCTGCCGGCGGCGGGCGCTGAGGAAGAGCAGCAGCGCGGCGGCGGCAGCGCCGAGCAGCAGCGTCGTCATGTGGACGCCGGGCGTGCCGGCGAGAAGGTCCGGGATGAAGCCCTTGGAGAGCAGCTGGAAGGCCTCCGGGAACGGGCCGACCGAGGCCGAGCCCAGCACCTTCAGCGTCAGGCCGCGGAAGACCAGCATGCCGGCGAGCGTCACGATGAAGGACGGCACCTTGAAGTAGGCGACGAGATAGCCTTGCGCGCCGCCGATGAGGGCGCCGACGGCGAGGCAGATCAGCGAGGCCGAGAAGCCGTCCATTCCTTGCTTGACCATCAGGACGGCGCCGAGGCCGCCGATGAAGCCCGCGACCGAGCCGACGGAAAGGTCGATATGGCCGGTGATGATGATCAGCAGCATGCCGATCGCCATGATGATGACGTAGCTGTTCTGCAGCACCAGGTTGGTGAGGTTCAGCGGCTTCATCAGGACGCCGCCGGTCATCACCTGGAAGAACGCCATGATCACCACCAGGGCGAGCAGCATGCCGTATTCGCGGATGTGCGCCTTAAAGAAGCCGAGGTCGAAGCCCTTGCCGGCGGAGGTCGGCTCGTCGGCCGTCTTGATGCTCATTGCGTTTTATCCTGGACTGGTTGGCCGGAACGGATGATCGCCCGCATGATGCTTTCCTGGCTCGCCTCGGCGGCCGGCATTTCGGCGCAGATGCGGCCTTCGTTCATGACGTAGATGCGGTCGCAGATGCCGAGAAGCTCCGGCATTTCCGAGGAGATGACAAGGACGCCTTTGCCCTCGTCGGCCAGCTGGTTGATGATGGAATAGATCTCGAACTTGGCGCCGACGTCGATGCCGCGGGTCGGCTCGTCGAGGATCAGCAGCTCGGGACCCGAGAACAGCCACTTCGACAGGACAACCTTCTGCTGGTTGCCGCCGGAGAGGTTCAGCGTCTTCTGCAGGATTCCGGAGGAGCGGATGTTGAGCTTCTTGCGATAGCCCTCCGCCACTTCGCGCTCCTTGTGGTTGTCGATGACGCCGGCATTTGAGATGCCGGAGAGATTCGCCATCGAAATGTTCTGCTTGATGTCGTCCTCGAGCACCAGGCCGTACTGCTTGCGGTCCTCGGTGACGTAGGCGATGCCGGCATCGATCGCTTTGCCGATGGTCGAGACGTCAACGGTCTTGCCGTGCATCTTGACCTCGCCCGAGATGTTGCGGCCATAGGCCTTGCCGAAGACCGACATGGCGAGCTCGGTGCGCCCTGCCCCCATGAGCCCGGCAATGCCGACGACCTCGCCCTTGCGGACGTTGATGGAGATGCCCTTCAGCACTTGGCGCTGGGCGCTGAGGTGGTGGAAGGCGTTCCAGTTGCTGACCTCGAACAGCATCTCGCCGATCTTCGGCGTCCGCGGCGGGTAGCGGTCGTCGAGGTTGCGGCCGACCATGTCGCGGATGATGCGGTCTTCGGAGATCTGCTCTTTCTTGCAGTCGAGCGTCGACACGGTCGACCCGTCGCGCAGAACGGTGATCTGGTCGGCGACGCGGGAGATCTCGTTCAGCTTGTGCGAGATGATGATCGCTGACATGCCTTGCCCCTTGAACTCCAGCAGGAGGTCGAGGAGAGCCTGGCTGTCGCTCTCGTTGAGGCTGGCGGTCGGCTCGTCGAGGATCAGCAGTTTGACGTCCTTGGCGAGTGCCTTGGCGATCTCGACCAGCTGCTGCTTGCCGACGCCAAGATCCTTGATCAGCGTCGTCGGGTTTTCCTTCAGCCCGACCTTGGCGAGGAGCTCGCGGGTCCGCGCATGGGCGGCGTCCCAGTCGATGATGCCGTAGCGCGCCACCTCGTTGCCGAGGAACATGTTCTCGGTGATCGACAGCAGCGGCACGAGGGCCAGCTCCTGGTGAATGATGATGATGCCGAGCTTTTCGGAGTCCGCGATGTCGCGAAACTCGCGCTTCTCGTCCTCGTAGCGGATCTCGCCTTCGTAGGTGCCGCTGGGATAGACGCCCGAGAGCACCTTCATCAACGTCGACTTGCCCGCGCCGTTTTCGCCGCAGATGGCGTGGATCTCGCCGGCGCGCACCGAGAGATTGACGTTGTCGAGCGCGCGAACGCCCGGAAACGTCTTGGTGATACCGCGCATTTCCAGAATGGGAGTCATCGTGTCCTCCGCCACGTCCGGGACCGGGGCAAGTTGCGCCGGTGGGAAAGGCCGGGTTCAAGCTACAAGCAGAAAGGCCCGGGAAGCGTGAGCCACCCGAGCCTCGATCACAAGCGGTTCTTCTTACTTCAGCTGGTCGGCGGTGTAGTAACCGCTGCCGACGAGGGTTTCCTCGAGGTTGGTCTTGTCGACCGCGACCGGCTTCAGGAGGTAGGACGGAACCACCTTGACGCCGTTGTTGTAGGTCGTGGTGTCGTTGACCTTCACCTCGGTGCCGGCAGCCATCGCGTCGACCATGTCGACGGTGACCTTGGCGAGCTCGCGGGTGTCCTTGAAGATCGTCGAGGTCTGCTCGCCGGCCATGATCGACTTGGCGGACTGGACTTCGGCGTCCTGGCCGGAGACGACCGGCATCGGCATGTCGGCAGCGCCGTAGCCAACGCCCTTCAGCGACGAGATGATGCCGATCGAGATGCCGTCATACGGCGACAGGACGGCGTCGAGCTTCTTGTCGGCGTAGTTGGCGGACAGGATGTTGTCCATGCGCGCCTGTGCGGTCGCCGGATCCCAACGCAGCGTGCCGACCTTGTCCATGCCGGTCTGGCCGGACTGGACGACGAGCTTCTTGGAGTCGATGTAGGGCTGCAGCACGCTCATCGCGCCATCGTAGAAGAAGAACGCGTTGTTGTCGTCCGGCGAACCGCCGAAGAGCTCGATGTTGAACGGGCCCTTGCCATCCTTCAGGCCGAGCGCCTTCTCGATGGTCGAGGCCTGCAGGACGCCGACCTGGAAGTTGTCGAAGGTCGCGTAGTAGTCGACGTTCGGCGAGTTCTTGATCAGGCGGTCATAGGCGATGACCTTGATGCCGGCATCGGCGGCCTGCTGCAGCACGTCGGTGAGCGTGGTGCCGTCGATCGAGGCGATGACGAGGACCTTGGCCCCCTTGGTGACCATGTTCTCGATCTGCGACAGCTGGGTCGGGATGTCGTCTTCGGCGTACTGAAGATCGGCGGTATAGCCCTTGGCTTCCAGCGACTTCACCATGTTGTCGCCGTCGGCGATCCAGCGCGCGGACGACTTCGTCGGCATCGACACGCCGACCGTTCCCTTGTCCTGCGCGTAGGCGGCACCCGACAAAGCGGCCAGGCCGAACACGGCGCCAGCCAGAAGCAATTTCAAAGTTTTCACACGACTCTCCCTCATCAAACGGTTATTGACGCAATCGCCCCGCGCTCGAAATCTGGTTTCGACCGCCGGCTACCGCATCGCGAATTCAGCCGCTCCTCCTCGTCACCGCGGCCGTCTTCTCCCGGGCCGCTCACTGCCCCTGAGCGAGATGGGCAGTTCGTATGACGCTCAAAGCTTGATTTCCTTTGATCGGACTGTCAAGGGGATCGGCACCATTCATCATATCAATCCCCGACCTGGTAAACATCTGGACGCAGCGTTGCTTATTTAGACGCCAATGATAGGATGATTGCGGGACGGATGGGGTGGAATGAACGACATCTTGCAGCAGCGGGCGCGCCCGGAGGGGCGCATCAAGGGCGAGAAGGTCAATCGTACGATGACGCTCGCCGTCGATCTCGGCTGCAAGATCACCTCCGGCGCACTGGTCGCAGGAACCGTGCTGCCCACAGAAGCTGAAATCCAGCAGACCTACAGCGTCTCGCGCACCGTGGTACGCGAAGCCATCCGCCACATCGCCTCAAAGGGTCTCGTCACCGTCGGCCCGAAGGTCGGCACAAGGGTGCGTGATTCGAACGACTGGAACATGCTCGACGCCGAGGTAATGCGCTGGCACTTGATGGACGGCAACCGCCGTCCCTTCGTCGAGGCGCTCTACGAGATGCGCCTGATCAACGAGCCTGAAGCCGCGCGGCTTGCGGCCAGCCGCATCACCGAGGAGCAGTCGGCCCGGCTCGCTGAGGCGCTGCAGGCGATGGCCGACAACCCGCGCGGCTCGCCCGAGCTCATCGCCGCGGACCTCGCCTTCCACCGCATCATCCTCGAGGCCACCGGCAACCCGATCCTGCGATCGCTCGGGACGATGATCGAGCGGAGCCTGTCGATCTCCTTCTCGCTCTCCTGGCGGCAGAACCCGCAGGAGGAGACGGTGCGCCAGCATGCCCGCGTCTACGATGCGATCCGCCGGGGCGACGGCGAGGCTGCCGGCCTGTTTATGCGGCGGCTGATTGAAAGTGCCGCCCAGGACGTGGTCGCATCCCTCTACAGCCAGCCGGACGACGACTGTCCGGACCCGGACGCGGCCGATGCCGCGTCCCTCCCTTCCAAGAACCATCAGGTGCAGTAGGAAATGACCGCAGACACCATCCCGCTCGGACTAGCCGGCGTCGGCAAGATCGCCCGTGACCAGCACATCCCCTCGCTCGGCCGGACGCGAGGCATCGCGCTCGTCGCAGCTGCCAGCCGCAACGCCGCCGTCGATGGCGTCGCCAACTACGAGACGGTAGAGGCAATGCTCGCCGGCTCGCCCGAGATTAAAGCGGTCTCGCTGTGCACACCGCCGCACGTGCGGCAGGCCTATGCGTTGGCGGCCCTCGCCGCCGGCAAGCACGTGCTCCTCGAAAAGCCGCCGGGCGCGACGCTCGCCGAGATCGAGCCGCTGGTGGAACTCGCAAACGCCAAGGGCCTGACGCTCTTCGCCACCTGGCACTCGCGCTTTGCCCCGGCCGTTGAGCCGGCGCGCGCTTTCCTCGCCGAGGCGGCGATCCGCTCGGTCAAGGTCGAGTGGAAGGAGGACGTGCGCCACTGGCACCCCGGCCAGGACTGGATCTGGGAGCCCGGCGGCCTCGGCGTCTTCGATCCCGGCATCAACGCATTGTCGATCGTCACCCGCATCCTGCCCGAGCCGTTCTTCCTGACGGCCTCGACGCTGGAGTTTCCGGCCAACCGCGCGCAGCCGATCGCGGCCAACCTCGCCTTCTCCGACCGGCTGGGCACCCCGATCACCGCCGAGTTCGACTGGCGCCAGACCGGCCCGCAGACCTGGGACATCACCGTCGAGACCGACAAGGGCGTCCTGATGCTGTCGAAGGGCGGCAGCGAGATGCGGGTGGACGGCAAGGTTGTAACGATGCCGCCGGAAGCCGAATATGACGGCATCTACGCCCGCTTTGTCGAGCTCATCCGGGCGGGACGCTCCGACGTCGACGTCTCGCCGCTCCGCCATGTTGCCGATGCCTTCATGCTCGGCCGCCGCACCCTCGTCGACGCCTTCGACTAGCCACGATCATCATCGCCTCTTCCTTCAGCCCGGAAACATCCGCTGACGGACCACCTGAAGCCAAGCCCGATTTTCAGATCCAGCCAAGAAGTTGACCCGAAATGCTGAAGAACAACGAGACCCAGACCAAGCTTCGCTCACGCGCCTGGTTCGACAATCCGAGCAATCCGGACATGACCGCGCTCTATCTCGAGCGCTACCTCAACTTCGGCCTCAGCCTTGAGGAGCTTCAGTCGGGCATGCCGATCATCGGCATCGCGCAGACCGGCTCCGACCTCAGCCCCTGCAACCGGCACCATCTCGAGCTCGCCAAGCGCGTGCGCGACGGCATCCGCGAGGCCGGCGGTATTCCGCTGGAGTTTCCGGTGCATCCGATCCAGGAGACGGGCAAGCGTCCGACCGCCGGCCTCGACCGGAACCTTGCCTATCTCGCGCTCGTTGAGGTGCTCTACGGCTACCCGCTCGACGGCGTCGTCCTCACCATCGGCTGCGACAAGACCACGCCCGCCTGCCTGATGGCGGCGGCGACCGTCAACATTCCGGCGATCGCGCTCTCCGTCGGCCCAATGCTGAACGGCTGGTTCCGCGGCGAGCGCACCGGCTCGGGCACAATCGTCTGGAAGGCCCGCGAACTGATGGCCAAGGGCGAGATCGACTATCAAGGCTTCATCAAGCTCGTGGCGTCCTCGGCCCCGTCGACCGGCTATTGCAACACCATGGGCACGGCGACGACGATGAACTCGCTCGCCGAGGCGCTCGGCATGCAGCTGCCGGGCTCGGCGGCCATCCCCGCGCCCTACCGTGACCGCCAGGAGATGAGCTACCTCACCGGCAAGCGCATCGTCGACATGGTGCACGAGGACCTGAAGCCCTCCGACATCCTGACCCGCGAAGCCTTCGAGAACGCCATCCGCGTCAACTCGGCGATCGGCGGGTCGACCAACGCGCCGATCCACCTCAACGCGCTGGCCCGCCACGTCGGCGTCGAGCTGTCGATCGACGACTGGCAGACCTATGGCGAGGAGATCCCGCTGCTCGTGAACCTGCAGCCTGCCGGCGAATATCTCGGCGAGGACTACTACCACGCCGGCGGCGTGCCGGCCGTGGTCAACCAGCTGATGCTGCAGGGCCTGATCCACGAGGACGCGCCAACCGTCAACGGCAAGAGCATCGGCGACAACTGCCGCGGCGCGCGGATCGAGGACGCGAACGTCATCAAGACCTTCGACAACCCGATCAAGACCCATGCCGGCTTCCGCGTGCTGCGCGGCAACCTGTTCGATAGCGCCATCATGAAGCTGTCAGTGATTTCGCCGGAGTTCCGCGAGCGCTACCTCGCCAACGCCGCCGACCCCGACGCCTTCGAGGGCCGCGCGATCGTGTTCGACGGACCGGAGGACTACCACCACCGCATCGACGATCCCGAGCTGGCGATCGACGAGCACTGCGTCCTCTTCATGCGCGGCGCCGGCCCGATCGGTTATCCCGGCGCGGCCGAGGTCGTGAACATGCGGGCGCCCGACTACCTCATCAAGCGCGGCATCTCCTCGCTCGCCTGCATCGGCGACGGCCGCCAGTCCGGCACCTCGGGCTCGCCCTCGATCCTCAACGCCTCGCCGGAAGCGGCAGCCGGTGGCGGCCTTGCGCTGATCCGGACCGGCGACCGGGTGCGCATCGACATCGGCCGCGGCACCGCCGACATCCTGATCTCGGACGAGGAGCTGGCCGAACGCCGCACCACGCTCGCGGCGGAGGGCGGCTACCAGTACCCAGCCCACCAGACACCGTGGCAGGAGATCCAGCGCGCCATCGTCGGCCAGATGTCGACCGGCGCCGTGCTGGAGCCGGCGATCGCCTACCAGCGGATCGCCCAGCTGAAGGGCCTGCCGCGCGACAACCACTGAGCCGGGCACCGGCATCGACAAGGCAAGGGGCGCTTGAGGCGCCCCTTTTCACGCACAAACGCCTGAAACAACGAGACGCCTGATGACCATACCCGACACCGCCTTCTGCGCCGCCGTCGACTGGGGAACCTCCGGGTTCCGCCTCTGGCTGCTCGATGTCAACGGCGGCGTTCTCGGCGAACGCCGCAGCCGCGAGGGCATGCAGGCCGCCGCAGCGGGCGCGGGTTTCGCGCCGATCCTGGAAGCGCATCTTGCCGCGCTGGAGGCGCCGGCGGACCTGCCGGTCATCGTCTGCGGCATGGCAGGCGCGCGCCAGGGCTGGATCGAGGCGCCCTATGTCGACGCGCCGGCCGACCTTGCCGCCATCACCCGCGGCGCCATCCGGGTGCCCGGCATCGCTCGCGACGTGCGAATCCTGCCAGGCGTCGCGCAGCGCGCGCGGTCGGCCGGCCTTGCCGACGACGTGATCCGCGGCGAGGAGACGCAGGTGATGGGCCTCGGGCTCGAGGGCCTCCTGTGCCTGCCCGGCACGCATTCGAAATGGGTCGAGGCCGGCAGTGGCCGGATCTCGGGCTTCTCCACTTTCATGACCGGCGAGATGTTCGCTCTCCTCTGCGAGCACTCGATCCTGCGCCACAGCATCGACCCCGCCGCTGACGTGATCGCCGAGCGGGAGGCGTTTGCCTCGGGCGTCGCCGCCAGCCTCGAGACCCCGGCGGCGATTCTTAACCGCCTGTTCTCGCTGCGGGCGAGTGGCCTGTTCGGCACGGCGACGCCGGCCGAGGCACGCTCGCGGCTCTCGGGCCTCGTCATCGGCCTGGAACTTGCCGGCGCTAAGGCGCTCTATCCCGGCCGGACCACGGTGACGCTCGCCGCCTCCGGACCGCTGCGCGATCTCTACCTCGCGGCGCTGGCCGTCGCCGGCTTCACCACCACGGAAGCCGATGCGGACAGCGCCGTCCGCAAGGGTCTCATCGCCGCCGCCCGCCATTGCTTCGGCACCTTCAAGGACTGACCATGACCGAGATCCCGCACGTCGCCTGGCCGCCGCTGAAGCGCGCCCTCGTCGCCATCCTGCGCGGCCTGAAGCCCGAGGAGGTCGAGGCGACCGTCGGCGGCCTCATCGAGATCGGTTTCGAGGCCATCGAGATCCCGCTGAACTCGCCCGAACCGTTCCGCTCGATCGAAATCGCCGCCAAGATGGCGCCGGCCGGTGTCCTCATCGGCGGCGGCACAGTGCTGACGCCCGAAGCGGTCGACCGGCTGAACGACGCCGGCGGGCGCATCCTCGTCAGCCCGAACGTCAACCCGGCGGTAATCCGCCAGGCTGCCGGGTATGGCATGGTGACGATGCCGGGCGTGTTCACCCCGACGGAGGCTTTCGCCGCGATCGATGCCGGCGCGTCGGCGCTGAAATTCTTCCCAGCTGGCGCGATCGGCATTGGCGGCATTCAGGCGATGATGGCCGTGCTGCCGAAGACCGTTCCGATCGGCGTCGTCGGGGGCGTGTCGGATGCGGACTTCGCGGCTTTCGGCAAGATCGGCGTACGGACCTTCGGGCTCGGTTCCAGCCTCTACAAAGTCGGCATGCCCGCCGCCGAGGTAGTGGCCCGCGGCAAGGCGGCGATCGCTGCCTATGACGAAGCGTTCGCAGCGTGAGCGGCGTCAAAGGCGAGAGCGTCGCGACGGCGATCCTGTCGGATCATTCCTGCCATCTCGGCGAAGGGCCGACCTACGACGTCGCCAGCGACACCGCCTGGTGGTTCGACATCCTGGAGAAGACGATGCTGGAGCATCGCTTCGCCACCGGCGAGACGGTATTGCATCCCCTGCCCTTCAAGGGTAGCCAGCTCGCCTTCATCGACGACAAACGGCAATTGGTGGCGACCGAGGACGGGCTCTACGTCCGCGATATCGCCAGCGGCGCGATGGCGCGGCACACCCGGCTCGAGGACGACAATCAGCGGACCCGGTCGAACGACGGCCGCGTGCATCCCTCCGGGGCTCTGTGGATCGGCACGATGGGCCTCAACGCCGAGAAGGGCGCTGGCTCGATCTACCGCTTCTACCGCGGCGAAGTGACGAAGCTCTACGCCGGCATCAGCATTCCCAATGCCATCTGCTTCACCGCCGACGGCACAACGGCCTATTTCACCGATACTGCGGTCGGTCTCCTGATGCGCGTGCCGACGGAGCCGACGACCGGCGAGCCGATCGGCGAGGCGGTGCCGCTTTATGACCATCGTGGCCAGGAGGGCGGGCTCGACGGCGCGGTGATCGACGCCGAGGGGGTGATCTGGAATGCACGCTGGGGCAGCGCTTGCCTCGATGCCTACAGCCCGGCGGGGGAGCGGCTGCGCACCATCGCGCTGCCCGCCAGCCGGCCGACCTGCCCGCTCTTCGTCGGGGCGAAGGCGGATCGCATGCTGGTGACCTCTGCCCGGGAAGGCATGAGCGAGGCGGAGATCGCAGCCGAGCCGGCGGCGGGAAAGACCTTCTTGCTGGATTTTCCGATGAAGGGCCGGCATGAGCCAAGAGTTCTTCTGGACTAAGCATTACTTACTGCACTGCAACAGTAAAACTTATCGGACAAACTGCTGATCTGACTGGACAATGCAGACATGCCGCAAACGCATGGCTAGTCGTATTGTGCAGTGCAGCGAAGCCGATTATATCTCGCGTCGGAGGATGATTAATTCTTCTTGAAGGACGTAGAGATGACCAAGACCACCCTCCTCGCGCTTGCCGCGATCCTGACCGCCGGCGCCGCACAGGCTGCTGACGTGAAGCCGATGACCGCCAAGAGCGTCGTTCTCGAGGACGCCACCGGCGTCGTCTATTACACGCAGGAAGCTGGTGGCTTCCGTGTTGTGGCGACCATGAGCGCTGCCGAAGGCGCCGCACCGGTTCGCTTCGTCGCGACCTTGGCCGATGGCCAGGCCGTTACCGTGTCGATCCCGTCGGAAGCCGGCAAGGCGCCGCGTGAAATCGAGATCAGCCGCGATGGTGACGTGCTCACCGTCGGCGAAGCCGAAGCCGTGATGGTGCGCGCCTCGCTTGACTAAGCCTCATACGGCGCAAGGCCGGCTCGCAACATCCAGAAGGGGCTCCGTTCGCGGCGTCCCTTTTTTTTCGTCTGGGGAAAGAGCCGAATAAGCGACGTTCAGGCCGCGCAGACGTCCTGCAGCGGGTCGGAGGGCGCTGCCAGCAGCTTATCGACATCGCCCGAGGTCATCGGCCGGGCGTAATAGAAGCCCTGAACCTCGGTCAGCCCTTCCTCCCGCGCGAAATCGCGCTGGCTGACCGTCTCCACGCCTTCCAGAATGGTCTCCATCTTCAGCGCCTGCGACAGGCGCACGATGGTGCGAACGATCTCCGCATCCTCCGAACTGTCGGCGACGTCCCGCGTGAAGGAACGGTCGATCTTCAGCCGGTCGAACCGGAAATGGCGGAGGTTGGAGAGGCCCGAGAAGCCGGTCCCGAAATCGTCCATGGTGATGCGCACGCCAAGGGCCCGCAGGCGGTCCATCGCGGTGCGGACACGGTGCGAGGACTCCAGCAACAGCGATTCGGTGATCTCGAGATCAAGCCGCCCTGGCGCGAGGCCGCTTTCGGCCAGCGCCGCCTCGACATGGTCGACGAGGTTGGCATCCTTGAACTGGACCGGCGACAGGTTCACGCCGATGCCGATCGGCTTCGGCCAGTTTGCGGCGGTCTTGCAGGCCTCCTTGAGGATATGCCGCCCGAGACGAACGATGAGGCCCGAGCTCTCTGCCAGTGGGATGAAATCGATCGGCGACATGAAGCCGCGCACCGGATGGTTCCAGCGCACGAGCGCTTCGAAAGAGCGGATGACCTCGCTCTTGGTGCCGTAGATCGGCTGATAGTGAAGTTCGAACTCCCCACGGTCGATGCCGGCGCGCATTTCGGCCTCCAGCATGGTCTCGTCATCCTTGCGCGCCTTCATCTCCGGCAGGAAGATGCAGTAGCAGGATTGCGGGCTGAGCTTGGCTTGGTAGAGCGCGACGTCAGCCGAGCGCATCACCTCCGACCAGGTGCTGCCGTCGCCACCGACGCGGGCGATCCCGATCGAGGTGTTCGGCTGAATCCTGGTGTCCTCCACCGCCATTTCGCGCGTCACGGCAGCCAGCAGCGTCTCGGCGAAAAGACCGGGCTCGGCCTCGTCATCCGAGGGGAAGTGCACCAGGATAAATTCGTCGCCCCCGAGGCGAACGGCGATATCGTCCGGTCCGGACACCGCGATCAGGCGCCGCCCGACCTCCTCCAGCACCATGTCGCCGGCCCGATGGCCGAAGGTGTCGTTGATGTGCTTGAAATCGTCGAGGTCGAGCATGTAGAGGAGCGCGCCCCGGTCCTCCCAGGTCCGGGTCGCAAGCCCCTCCTCCAGCGTGCGGGTCAGATGGGCGCGGTTGAACAGGCCGGTCACGGCGTCGCGGTGAGCCTGCGCGCGCATCCACTGTTCGGTCTGCGTCAGCTGGCGCATCTGCTCGCGCACCCGGCGGTAGTGCTTGCCGATGGAGTAGAAGATGCGGCCGATGATCAGCGGCGAGATCAGAGCCAGACTGTGCATCAGGCTTGATGCGAACGTCGCCTCAAGGCTGCCATCCATGCCCCGCCAGCTCCGCACCTGCATGTCGACGGCAAGGCTCGTCACCGAAAACAGGACCCCGAGCGCCACACCGCCCATGGCGTAGGCCAGCTCGAACTTCCGCTCGCGGATGGCTTCGCTGGCGCTGGAGAACCGCATGGCCGACCCGATCCTAAGTTCCTGCCAAGGGCAGTACGGATTGAAAGGATGCTGTCAGGCCGTGGTGATGTCGGGTAACGGGACGCTTCCCGACAGCCAACCGCGCACTTCCGGAAGCCAAATCAGGTTACTCAGGTGATCTTACAGATCACTTAAGACTTGCGTCAAAAAGGCGACTGATCGCTTAGTCGGCTGTATACAGACGATGCTGCAAATTTTAGATGTCTATAGACGAAAGTATTACATCTCTTATGCTGTCTAGAGGAAACAACGATGCGTGTGACCGACACATCAATGTATGCCTCTGCTGGCTGCGGCAGCTTTCTGTCAGTCATGCTACCCCGGCTTCACCATTGATGCCGGGGTAGCGAACGCATTTTCGCCGATCGGCGCGGGCTACTTCGCCGCCTTCTCGACCAGCGCCTTCAAACCGGACTCGTAAATGCCGGTGATCATCTTTTCGGCCTCGGCATCGCTGGCGCCCTTGGCGTCGAAGGTGCCGGTCCAGCTGACCTCGGTCTCCTCGCCGTCAGCATCGGCTTCGACCGTCAGCGTCGACTGGTAATTGGCGACCGGCAGCGGCCCGTCGACGATCTTGTAGGTGTAGGTCATCTTTTTGTCGTCGCGGCTCACGAGTTCCTCGACGAGAGTGCCGCCGCCACCGGCCAGGGTCAGCGTGCGAACGGCGACGCCGTTCTTCTGGCTCTCAACGCATTTCTCGACTGCCGGGTGCCAGCTGCCGATCCCGCAGAAGTCGCCGACGGTCGCCCAGACCTTGGCGGCGGGAACGTCGGTATCGATATCCTTGTCGATGCTGATGGCCCACGCTGGCGACGACGCCGCCAGCCCAACCGCAAGGACAATCCAACCCGTCTTTCGCATGTCTTCCTCCACGTAAAACCTGCGGTGCCCATGCCATCAGTAGCATGGGCAAGGACTTTCGAAAGGCTGCAACGATGCGCTTCCCACAAGGCGCCGATGGCATCGGAACGGCGCGGAAAGAACGGACAAAAAAATGGGCGGCTCGAAGGCCGCCCTGAAGTCTTGTCTGGAGTATCAGTCCATGAAGAAACTGATGCCGCTATAAGCTTCTCGGCCGGGAAAGGTTGCACTGCACAGAGAACCGTTGAAAACTTGCTCGATTTGGCCCTCGCGCCCTCTCGGTCAGGCCGCCGACACGGCAAGGACGCGCAACCATCGCCGCGGGCTCGGCGTTATGAGCGCACCATGCCGGGCCGGAGGCCGGGCTCATTTATTTGCGGCGCACCACCGAACGTTCGCCGTGTTTTCCAGGAGATGCCTATGTTCCGCGACAAGTCCAGCGCCTACGACCGTATCCATGACGCGATCGGCGATATTGGCGACAAGATCGTCGAACTGGAGCAGCAGGTCGTCGACCGCTTCACCCCGTCGACCGCCGAGCGTTTCCGCCGCTCGATCCAGCGCAACCTGCCGGGTCATTCGTCTTCCCGCTACCTGCCGGACTTCCTGACCAACTGGTCGGTGCCGAGCGCCGACGATGCGCGCAGCTCCTACCGATCCGTCCGCGACCGCCTGCCGGAAGTCGGCGGTGCGCTGTCGGGCATCGCCAGCCGGATCCCGACATCACGCCTCTCCAGCCTCTCGCGCAGCCTTCCTGATCCGCGCCTGCCGCGGTCGCAGAGCTTTCGCCGCGGCATGCAGGCGCAGCAGGGCCTTGATTTCCTGCGGCAGCGCCCGGGCCTGTCGACCGTCCTGATCGGCGGCGGCGTCCTCGCACTGGCAGGTGCGGCATATTTCGTCACCAAGAAGGTGGCCGATCATACCGAAGAGCCGGACTACGATACCGTCCGCAACGATGGCGACATCGAGGTTCGCGACTATGACGGCATGGTTGTCGCCGAGACGATCAAGAGTGGCTATCACGAGAAGGCGCGCCGGATCGGTTTCGAGACGCTGGCGGATTACATCTTTGCCTACAACCGCAACGGCAAGAAAATTCCAATGACCTCGCCGGTCCTCCAGCAGTTGTCCGAGAACGAGGGCCAGACCAAGGGCTGGGCCATTCGCTTCGTCATGCCGAAGAAGCACACGGTCGCGACCTTGCCGGCCCCGGCATCGGACGACGTCAAGCTGAAGGAAGTGCCGTCCAAGCGCGTCGTCGCCATTCGTTTCAACGGCAACTTCTCGGCGACGCTCGCGTCAAAGAAGCTGATGCTGCTCTACAACTACATTGCGGACGAGAACCTGACGCAGAAGGGCGATCCGGAATATGCCTTCTACAACCCGCCGTGGACCCCGGGCTTCCTGAAGCGCAACGAGATCCTTATCGAAGTCGAGCGCTAAGCCAGCTAGTTTTTTAAAGAGAACGCCCGCCCCTCAAGGGCGGGCGTTCTGCTGTCGGGGTGAAGTCGGCAAAGATGAGTAAGACGGCGCCGCCGCCTACTCCTTGATCACGTAGTGCTTAACCGTCGTCTCGATTACCGTCCAGGTTCCCTTGAAACCGCGCGGGATGACGAAGCTGTCGCCGGCTCGGACCATCTGTGCAGGCCCCTTCTCCGGTGTCAGCACCGAATGACCCGAGATGATGTGGCAGAACTCCCACTCGGTGTATTCGACCGCCCACTCGCCGGGCGTGGCTTCCCAGATCCCGGCGTAGAGGCCGGCGCCGTCGTCCTCGAGGTTCCAGGTTCGGGTCCGCGGTTCACCGCTGAGAACCCTTTCGGCGGGGGGCGCATCGGAGACCGCGGCGACGCTGGTCTGGTCGAACATCATAAGTTTCATCAAAACTCCTCACATCTCCCGCAGCGTCAGCCGCAAGCAAGGCTCAGTGGCTAGAAGAAAGGCCTTCTCCCAAGCGGGAAAATCGCCATGACGGGTCAGGCAGTGCTTTCCTTCCTCGCCTTCTTCGCTGCCAACATCGTCGTTGCCAGCGTTGTCGGCATTTATGCCGAGCGCCTGATGTCGGCCTGGCGGCGTTTGCGCCGCCTGCCGGCAAACGGATAGGACGTCGCGAGCGTCAAGTCCGCGCCAGCGCCTGCGCGAGGTCGGCGATGATGTCCTCGATGCTCTCGATCCCGACCGACAGCCGCACGACGTCCGGACCGGCCCCGGCAGTCACTTTCTGCTCGTCGCTGAGCTGCTTGTGCGTGGTCGACGCTGGATGGATCACCAGCGAGCGCGTGTCGCCGATATTGGCAAGGTGCGAGAACAGCTCCAGCGACTCCACGAACGCGACGCCTGCCGCATACCCGCCCTTCAGCCCGAAGGTCAGCACCGCGCCCGCGCCTTTCGGGCAATAGGTCTGCATCAGGGCGTGACCGGGGTCGGAAGCCAAGCCGGCATAGGAAACCCAGCCGACCTTGTCGTGGCCCGACAGATACTCCGCCACTGCCAGTGCGTTGTCGCAATGGCGCTGCATGCGGAGCGGCAAGGTTTCGATGCCCGTGAGGATCATGAAGGCGTTGAACGGCGAGATCGAGGGCCCGAGATCGCGCAGGCCCAGCACCCGGCAGGCGATGGCGAAGGCAAAATTGCCAAAGCTCTCGTGCAGGACGAGGCCGTTATATTCCGGCCGCGGTGTCGACAGCACGGGATAGCGGTCGCTGGCGGACCAGTCGAAGGTACCGCCATCGACGATCGCGCCGCCCATCGAATTGCCGTGACCGCCCATGAATTTCGTTAGCGAGTGGACGACAATGTCGGCGCCGTGCTCCAGCGGCCGGCAGAGGTAGGGACTGGCCAGCGTGTTGTCGACGATCAGCGGCAGGCCGTGCCGGTGCGCGATCTCGGCGATCCCCGCAATGTCGACGACGACGCCGCCCGGATTGGCGATCGATTCGATGAAGATCGCCTGCGTCCGGTCGGTGATCGCCGCCTCGAAGGTCGAGATGTCCGACGGGTCGGCCCAGGCGACGTGCCAGTCGAAGGCCTTGAACGAATGAGCGAACTGGTTGATCGACCCGCCATAGAGCCGGCGCGAGGCGACGAAGGCATCGCCGGGCCGCATCAGCGCATGAAACACCAGAAGCTGCGCGGCATGGCCGGAAGCGACGGCGAGCGCCGCCGTGCCGCCCTCAAGCGCGGCCACCCGCTCCTCGAGCACCGCCTGCGTCGGGTTCATGATCCGGGTATAGATATTGCCGAACTGCTGCAGGCCGAACAGCGCGGCGGCATGGTCGACATCGTCGAACACGAAGGACGTGGTCTGGTAGATCGGCGTGGCGCGCGCGCCGGTGGCGGGATCGGGCTGGGCGCCGGCATGCACGGCCAGCGTATCGAAGCCGGGTGTCGAGCTCATGAAATCCTCCCTGGTTTTCGCGACCGCCAGTGTGACTCCGGCACGCCAAGGGACAAAGCCCAATCTGCCGGCATCGGGGAAGCCCGTCCGCCGGTTCGTCCTCAGGAAAACCGGTCGCCGCCAACGGTGTCGCGGGCGGTCGGGCGACGGCGCGGTGCTTTCGTCGAGACCTTTTGCGGCGGACGATGCCAACAAATCTCTGCAGGCAGCTAGCGAAGCAGCTCGATCTTCGGGCAGTGGTCCATGACCACCGCCATTCCTGCAGCCACCGCTTTCGCCGCCGCCGCGTCGTGACGCACGCCGAGCTGGGTCCAGATCACCCGCGGTCGCGGCACGAGCGCGAGGGCCTCGTCGACAATGCCCGGCACCGCCTCGCTCGCCCGAAAGATGTCGATCATGTCGATCGGCTCGGGGATGTCGGCAAGGGTCGTGTGGCAGGTCTCGCCGAGAAGCGTCTTGCCCGCCTGCCCCGGATTGACGGGGATCACGCGGTAGCCGTGGGACAGGAGAAAACTCATCACCCCGTACGAAGGCCGCGCCTCGTTCGGACTGGCCCCGACGAGGGCGATCACCTTCACGCCCGCGAGAAGAGCCGCGATGCCGGCCCGGTCGCTGACGAGGCCAGCGGTGACGCTGGCAAGGCTGGCCGGATCACCCGAGGATCCGCCGTCATGCAATGGCCCGGTCATTCGCCCGTCCAGACCGGCAGGCGCTTCTCCAGGAAGGCGCCGATGCCCTCGCCGGCATCGCGGGCCAGAAGGTTCTCGACCATGACACCGGCGGCATGAGCATAGGCTTCCGCCAACGGCAGCTCCGCCTGGCGGTGGAATGCTGCCTTGCCTAGCGATACAGCCACAGGCGATTTCGAGGCGATGGTGTTGGCGTATTTCTGCACGATAGTGGAGAGGTATTCCGGCGGCACGACGCGGTTGACCAGTCCAAAATCGCGCGCGGAGCGGGCGTCGATGGTTTCGCCAGTCAGCAGCATCTCCATCGCGTGCTTCGGCGCCATGTTGCGCGACAGCGCGACGGCGGGCGTCGAGCAGAACAGGCCGATGTTGACGCCCGGCGTGCAGAACGCCGCTTCTTCCGAAGCGATGGCGAGGTCGCAACTGGCGACGAGCTGGCAGCCGGCGGCGGTTGCGAGCCCTGCGACCTCCGCGATGACGGGCCGGGGATGGTGCACGATCGCCTGCATCAGCTCGGCGCAGCGCGCCATCGCCGCGGCGAAGAACGCCTCCCCGCCATCCGCATCCACTCGGTGGGCAGTCAACTCCTTGAGGTCGTGGCCGGCGGAGAACACCGAACCGGTGGCGGCGATCACCACGACCCGGCAAGCCGGGTCCTCGGCTGCGGCCGACAGCGCCTCGATCAGCGCCGCCATCGTGGCCATCGACAGCGCATTGGCCGGCGGGTTCGACAGGACGATGCGGTGAATGCCCGGCGGCCGGGCAATCGCGACGGCTGGCGTCGCCGTCTTCGGATGGGACAGGATATCAGCCATATCGGCGGTCTCGCATGCTGGTGTCGTCGGATCGTTCTAGACGATCCCGCCCGCCAATGGCACTGCCCCACTCCCGCTCGGGGGAGCCAGTCGGCAAATCCCGTCGCCAGGCGCCACAATTGTTTAGGGTACTATAGTACCTCACATATCAAATTATTGATTTTGCTGGCTTATGCTTGTCTCGGGCCGCATTTAGCCATCTTGACCAAAGTGCCCCCTGTCGTTACACCGGTCACAGAGAGCGGCCCCCGGGCCGCGCTTTTCGTTTGGCGGTCCCCCGGATTGCCGCATCGCCGCTCATCCAAGGGTAGACCCCATGAAAACCTTCTCGCAGAAGAACGAGACGGTGGTGAAGAAGTGGATCGTGATCGACGCCGACGGACTCGTCGTCGGCCGCCTCGCCTCCATCATCGCCCTCCGCCTTCGTGGCAAGCACAAGCCGACCTTCACCCCGCACATCGACGATGGTGACAATGTCATCGTCATCAATGCCGACAAGGTGGTGTTCACCGGCAAGAAGTTCACCGACAAGACCTACTACTGGCACACCGGCTTCATCGGCGGCATCAAGCAGCGCAAGGCGCGGCAGATCCTCGAAGGCCGCTTCCCGGAGCGCGTCGTCGAGAAGGCCGTGGAGCGCATGCTTCCCGAGGGCCCGCTCGGCCGCCAGCAGCTGAAGAACCTGCGCGTTTACGCCGGTTCAGAGCATCCGCATGTCGCCCAGACGCCAGAGGCGCTCGACGTCGGCGCGATGAATCCAAAGAACCGGAGGGCTGCATAATGGCCGATCTGAATTCGCTGCAGAGCCTCGGCACGGTCGACACGCTCGTCGAAGCCCCGGTCCACGTCCAGAAGATCGACCAGCTCGGCCGCGCTTATGCCACCGGCAAGCGCAAGGATGCGGTCGCCCGCGTCTGGGTCAAGCCGGGCTCCGGCAAGATCACCATCAACGGCAAGGAATTCGCGGCGTATTTCGCCCGTCCCGTGCTGCAGATGGTGCTGCGCCAGCCGATCGTCGCCGCGGCCCGTGACGGCCAGTTCGACATCGTCGCCACCGTCGCCGGCGGCGGTCTGTCCGGCCAGGCCGGTGCCGTGCGTCACGGCATCTCGAAGGCCCTCACCTATTACGAGCCGGGCCTGCGCGCCGTGCTCAAGAAGGGTGGCTTCCTGACCCGCGACAGCCGCGTCGTCGAGCGCAAGAAGTACGGCAAGGCCAAGGCCCGTCGTTCGTTCCAGTTCTCGAAGCGCTAAGCTTCGCACGCCTGGACGATGCTTTTGGAAAGGGCCGGCAGCAATGCCGGCCCTTTTTCTATGGGCGGACCGAAGCGGGCTCGGCGAGAGGACCACCCTTGTCCGGCTGAGCGAACGCCGTGTTCTCCCTGGTAACGACCGGTGCTATCCTCGCCCGACGCGAACAAGGAGCAGCGCATGCCCAGCGTGACCTTCACCGTCGATCTCGACGACGAAACGCTCGCCGCCTTCGACGCCCTCGCCGCGACCAAGGGCCATGGCCGCGCGGCCATGCTGGAACAGCTGGTCCACGAATTCCTACAGTTCGAGGCCGAGACCCCGGAATACGACGCCTGGTTCCGACAACAAGTCGAAGAGGGCTTGCGCGAGATGGCGGAGCCGGGTGCTGAGTTCGTTCCGCATGAAACGGTGATGGCTGAAGCGAGAGCATTGCTCGAGACGCGGATGGCCGAGGCCAAGAAGCGTGCGGGTTAAGTGGTGGAAGAAGGCGCGCGCCGATCTCCTGGACATCGTATCGACGATCCAGACCGAAAGCCCTTCGGCTGCAACGGCCTTCCTCGACAAAATTGACCGGCATGTCGGCTGCCTCGCGCAGTTTGCCCGTATCGGTCGCCACGGCCGGGTGGCCAAGACGCACGAACTCGTCATCACCGGCACACCCTACGTCGTCATCTATAAGGTCTTTCACGACTGGGTTGGTGTCACCAGGGTGCTGCACGGCAAAAGGCGGTGGCCCGCCCGGCGATAGTGGGGCCGAGCGAGGGTGGGCATCGTGCCGCTGAAAGAGATCCGCCCTTCAATATGACCGCCCGATGCGCTAGGCAGCCGCAACTGACGCCCATCATCGGATCTGCCATGGCTTCCAAATCGATCGACAACGCCTTCACGGCAACGGGTGCCCTCGGCGCGGCGAGTGATCCGACCTATGCCGGCATTCCCTCCTTCATGCGGCGGCGCCTGACGAAAACGCCGGCGGGCGCCGACGTCACGGTCTGGGGCATTCCCTTCGACGCGTCCGTCTCGAACCGGCCGGGCACGCGTTTCGGTCCTTCCGCGCTCAGGCGGGCGTCGCAGATCTTCGACAACGACCCCCAATACCCGTTCCACCGCGACCTGTTCGAACTGCTAAGCGTCGTTGACTACGGCGACTGCCTGCTCGACTACCGCACGCCCGAGACCGCGCATGAATTGATGCGCGCGGAGGCGGAGGCCCTGCTGGCCGAGACCGGCTTCCTGCTGACCCTTGGCGGCGACCACTCGATCACCTGGCCGCTCCTGCAGGCGCATGCCGCCAAGCACGGACCGTTGTCGCTGGTGCATTTCGACGCGCATCAGGACACCTGGCCGCTGGCGCATTCGGCCGCTGGCGAGCGCGTCGACCACGGCTCATTCCTCACTGCGGCGGTGAAGCACGGGTTGGTCGATGTCGACACGTCGATCCAGATCGGCATCCGCACGCATGCCCCGGAGACGCTCGGCCTCGAGATCATCCACGGCAACGACGTGGAAGACCTCAGCGCGTCCGCGATCGCCGAGCGCATCGTCGCCCGGACGGCGGGGCGAAAGGTCTACCTGACCTTCGACATCGACTGCCTCGACGTCGCCTTCGCGCCCGGCACCGGCACGCCGGTCGCCGGCGGCCCGTCGAGCGCGAAGATGCTGTCGGTCCTGCACAAACTGAAGCATCTGCCGATCGTCGGCGCGGACGTGGTGGAAGTGTCGCCGCCGTTCGACCATGCCGACATCACCGCGGTGGCGGGGGCGACGGTGGCTCTCTATGTGCTGGGGATCCTGGCGGAACAGAAGGCAGGATAGGCTTTGCCTGCCTGCCTTTCAGTTGAGAGAATGATTCACCTGGCTGACGAAACGATTCCGCGGCCAGGGACAAGTGATTGAAATAGCTGCGATGGAGAGTGGCATGGCGAAGAAGATCAGGATCGGCGTCCTCGGCGCCAGCGGCTATACCGGCGCCGATCTCGTGCGCCTTGCCGTCCGCCATCCCGGCATCGAGATTACCGCGCTGACCGCCAACAGCCATGCCGGCAAGCCGATGAAGGCGGTGTTCCCGCATTTCTCGCACATCGAGCTGCCGGATCTCGTCAAGGTCGACGACGCCGACTGGGGCGCCGTCGACGCGGTGTTCTGCGGCCTGCCGCACGGCACGACGCAGGCGATCACCAAGGGCATCTTCGAGCGCTATCCCGAGGTGAAGATCATCGACATGTCGGCGGACTTCCGGCTGCGCGACCCGGCCGCCTACAAGGAATGGTACGGGCTCGACCACGTCGCTACCGACATCCAGCCGGAGGCCGTGTACGGCCTGACCGAGCACTACCGCGCCGAGATCGCGAATGCGCGCCTCATCGCCTGCCCCGGCTGCTACCCGACCGCCGTGCTCCTGGCCCTGCTGCCGCTGGCCAAGGCCGGGCTGATCGACGTCACCGACATCGTCATCGACGCCAAGTCCGGCGTCTCGGGCGCTGGCCGCAGCCCGAAGGAGAACGTCCTTTTCTGCGAGGCCGGCGAGGGCATGAGCCCCTATGCCGTCGGCAAGCACCGCCACATGGCCGAAATCGAGCAGGAAATCGGCAAGGCTGCCGATGTCGCCGACCTCCGCGTCAACTTCACGCCGCACCTCATCCCGATGAGCCGCGGCGAGCTCTGCACGAGCTATGTCCGGCTTTCGGCCGGCAAGACGGCGGCGGACCTTCGCCAGCAGTTGGTGGAGACCTATGCCAGCGAGCCCTTCGTCACCGTCGCCGCGGAAGGCGTCCTGCCGCAGACGCAGATGGTGCGCGGTTCGAACTATGTCGTCGTCAACGTCGTGCCGGACCGCATTCCCGGCCGGGCGATCGTCATCTCGACCCTCGACAACCTGGTGAAGGGATCGGCCGGCCAGGCGATCCAGAACTTTAACGTCGCCTACGGCCTGGAAGAGACACTCGGCATCGAACAGCTGCCGCTTTTCCCATGAGCGGCACCCACGAGACCGCCTCCGCCGTGCAGCCGGTACCGGCGGTACCGGCCGCCGGCACGGTGATAGCAGTGGCAGTCCATGCGACGCATGCCTTCTCGAAGCCGACGGTCCCGAGCATCACTTTGCTGGAAGGCCTCGGCGTCGAAAGCGACGCGCATGCCGGCGTCACGGTGAAGCACCGCTCGCGGGTCAAGGTCGACCCGACGCAGCCCAACCTCCGGCAGGTCCATCTGATCCACGGTGAGCTGCTGGACGAACTTGTCACCGGCGGTTTCACGGTCTCTGCCGGCACGCTCGGCGAGAACATCACGACGCGCGGGGTCGACCTCCTCGGCCTGCCGCGTGGCGCCCTTCTGCACATCGGAGATGGCGCGGTGGTAGAAGTAACCGGGCTGCGCAATCCCTGCGCCCAGCTCGACGCGTACGAGAAGGGCCTCACGGCGGCAACGCTTGGCCGGGATGCCGAGGGCGGACTCGTGCGAAAGGCCGGTGTCATGGCCGTGGTGCGCGTCGGCGGCAGCGTGACGCCGGGCGATGCGATCAACCTCGTCCTGCCACCCTTCCCTCACGAGGCGCTCGGGCCGGTCTAGCCAGCCTGAGCGACGATCCGAAACGATCAGGCCCGGACCGGATACGGCCCTTTCAGCGCCCGGGCATGGGCGACGCTGAAGGCGAGGACGACCAGCGCGCCGGCCTGGTGCAGCAATGCCCAGCCGATCGGCACCGCCAGCAGCAGCGTGGTGATGCCGAGGCTGGCCTGGACGAGCACCAGAGCGAGCAGCACGCCCGCCCGCCGCGCATGCGTCGTGCGCGGGGCCCGTCGAATGGAGGCGATGGCGTGCATCAGCACGACCGCCAGCAGCAGATAGGCGCCGCAACGGTGCACGAACTGCACCGTCATCACGTTCTCGAAGAAGTTGCGCCAGGCGGGCTGCATGGCGAAAAGGCCAGACGGCACGAGGCTTCCGTCCATCAGCGGCCAGGTGTTGAAGGTCAGGCCCGCGTTCAGCCCGGCGACGAGGCCGCCGAGATAGATCTGCAGCAGCGCCAGGAAGAGGATGATCCCGGCGGCGCGCATCGAGGTCCGCGACGGCGCAGCGTCTCCGCTATGGGGTGCCAGACCCCGCGCTACCCAGAGCGTCGCCGCGAAGATCAGGCAAGCGGTGGTGAGGTGCACGGCGAGCCGGTACTGGCTGACATCTGTGCGCTGGCTGAGGCCGGAGGCGACCATCCACCAGCCGATCGCGCCCTGCAGGCCACCGAGCGCCAGGATGCCGACGAGCTTGGGTTTAAGACCCGCCGGAATGCGCCCGGCAATCCAGAAATAGGCGAACGGCAAGGCGAAGACGAGGCCGACGAAGCGGGCGAGGAAACGGTGCGCCCACTCCCACCAGTAGATCGTCTTGAAGCCGGAAAGCTCCATACCCTGGTTCAGCTCGGTATATTGCGGGATCTGCTGGTAGAGCGCGAACTCCTCCTGCCATTCCGCTTCCGACAGCGGCGGGATGACACCGTGAATCGGCTTCCACTCGGTGATCGACAGGCCTGATTCGGTGAGGCGCGTCGCCCCGCCGACGACCACCAGCGCGAAAACGATCAATGCCACCAGATAGAGCCAGTAGCGCACGGCGCGGCGATTTGCCCCGTCCCGGCTGGTATCGGCGGAGAGGACGGCTGCGGGTGGGGAGAGCGAAACGCTGGACATCGGCACCGACCTTGGCCTTGGGACGAGCCGACGACGTCGCCTCCCCTATCAGAAATACCATCCGGCGGGCCCGCCCTCGAAAAGGACGGCAAGGCGCGGAAAGTTCTGAAGGTCATGTGCCCCGAACCGCCCCCGACTTCAAGCGGTCGGACCGTCGCAGGCGGAGCGAGACGCCGGAGCTAAAGCTGGCCTTTCCGGCCGCCAGTGCCTAAGCATCTAGGCGACCACAAGGATTGGCGGACGGTATGCCCCTCAGATTGAGAAAACTCATCGGCACGGTGATCATGATCGTGCTCGTCGCGGTCTATGCGATCTTCGCGACCGCCTTCGCCTCGCTCTATCTCGGCCAGTCGAGCGGCTGGGTCCACCTCGCCTTCTTCGCCATCAGCGGACTGTTCTGGGTGGTGCCGGCGATGTTCCTGATCCGCTGGATGGAAGGCTACAAGGGCAAGCCGCGCTCCCGCTGAAGGCACAGCGTCGCCAGTGGCGTGGCCGCACGGGATCAGACCTCCATGCGGGTGCGGCGCTCCTTCCAGCGGCCCGGCAGCCCGGAAATCAGCACATCGACATAGCGCGGATCCTGGTAGTAGCCGTTGAGCGACAGGCGCGGCAGCGCGTGGAGATTGCCGGCCGTCTGCCGGCTCAACGCGTGCAATTGGGTGGTGAAGGCGGCGGTATAGCCGGCCGCGGCCGCCGCCTCGAACTCGCGGGGACCGCAGGCGGCACGGTAGCCATAGGGATAGGCGAAGAAGTCGGGGACCCCGCCGAGCCTTTCGCCGATGACGTGCCGGGATTGCTCGAGTTCGCGCCGCATCGCGTGCACGTCGAGGCGCGAGAGCCGCGCATGCGTCATCGAGTGCGCGCCGATGGTGCACAGCGGATCATCTGACAGACGCTTGAGGGTCTCCCAGTCCATCACACGGGATGCGGCGTCACAGGCAGCAATGTCGTTGAGGTCTGCCAGACGGCGAACGGTCCCATCGAGACAGGCTTCCGGGCACTCATTCGTCAGATAGAGGAAGATCCGGTCGAACACCCGTCGCTTGTCGGCCACGGTCCGCGCCGGCAAGGTCTCCGGCAGGAAGGGCACGAGGACGCTGTCGCGGTCTCGCACGACCTTTTCGACCACCTCCCACCAGGGCAAGGTCGTCCCTTCCGTCATTCCCGGCGTGACGAAGATCGCATAGGGCACGCCATGCCGCCGGAACACCGGCACGGCATGGAGGTCATTGTTGACGTAGCCATCGTCGAGCGTGAAGGCTGCGAAGAAGCGCCCGCGACCCCGCTGCGGCTCAGCGATACGGCGTGTGGCCTCGGCAAGGTCGACGAAGTCTACGCCTTGGGCGGTCAGATGAACGATCACGGCGTCGAGGAAGTCCGGGGTCACGCGCAAATGGCCGTTGGGCGGAAAATTGCCGAGCGCGTCGGGCGAGACGTGATGCAAGGTAAAAACCGCGCCGAAGGGCTGAGCGCGACGGACGACGAAGTCGGACAAGCCGCTCCACCAGACCGTCTGCAACGCGGCTCTTCCCGCCCTTGTCTTCCAGTCTCGCATGCCGTTTCCATTGATCAGGCGAGAGTCGCTCGCTCTCGGGAACGGGGTTTCAAGGTTTCAGATAGAAAAGAAACCCATACCCCTGAGGCACGCGGCCTTCCGGGCGAAGGTATAAGGCGATCCTTTATATTTTCATGCATCGATAGGAGACGGCGCGCGGTGTCGGCACACGGGAGTTGCAGCATTTCATCCGCCAGCCAACCATTCTCACCTCTACCGCCGGACGCCCCATCCCCCCTCGTTCTCGTGCGGGCAAACCGTGACGCATGGGCGACGTATGAAGGAACCCCGTTCCAGGAAGCAGGCTTCGTCGCCGCCTGGGAGGCGACAAGGGGACGCCTGCTCAAGAGCGAGACCTGGCTGCTGGTGTCCTCCGACGGGACGGCGGCGATGCCGATCGAGATTGTCCGGCGCGGCCCTCTGCGGATCGGACGTTTTCCGGGCGAGACGCATGCCAATGCCAATGGCTGGACGCTGACTTCAGGCGATAGCCCGGTGCTGAACCGTCAGAACCTTCGTGCCGCCGCGACAGCAGCCGGCATTCGGATCGATGCGATCGACTTTCGCCGGGTGTTCGATGCGCGCTGGCTCGGTGCGGATTTCGCGGTGACGCCGGCCTTCGAGCAACGCTTCTCAATCTCACTGGCGGGAGGGCTGGAGGCCGTCCTGGAACGGGGCAACGGCAAGCGGAAACGCAAGAAATTCCGCGCGCAGCAGCGGCATTTCGAAGATCGGGGCGGCTATCGTTTCCGCGACCTGCCGCGGGCGGAAAGGGCACCGGCTCTGGATCTCTTCCTGCGACAGAAGGCCGACCGCTTCCGCACGCTGGCAATCCCCGATCCCTTCGCCGATGCCGGCATCCGGACCTTCCTGATCGCTTTGTTCGAAGATGCAGCCACCGACGCCCGCCTCTACGCCATCGAGAGCGGCGGCGACATCAAGGCCATGCTGGGGGGGATCGTCGGTCAGCAGACCTTCTGGGGCATGTTCTCCTCCTACGCCGACGACGAGGACGCGGCCGTCAGTCCGGGCGAACTGCTGCTTTGGCACATGGTCGAGCGCCTGTCGCAGGAAGGGCTGTGCGCGCTCGACCTCGGCCCCGGTGCGGAGCGCTACAAGCAAGCCTGGTGCGACCGGACCATTCCGCAGGTGGACGCGACGCTGGCGCTGACCGCCGGGGGACGCGTCTATGTCGGCGCGGCCAGGCTGCTGGCGGATGCGAGCCGTGCGGTCAAACGCCATGAGGGGCTCAAGGCGGTTGTCCAGCAGCTGCGGCGGCGCCTGCGCTGACCCGTCGGGCGGCGGGCCACGGTGCGGAAGATGGCGCCCGCGTCAGGCGGCGGCGCGCACCGCGGCTGAACCACCGGTGTGCATCATCACGACGTCACCGAGGCCTGCCGTCGACAGCCGCTGCATGAGCGCCTCGCCTTCGGCTTCCTCCCCGGGCTCGACCGAGACCACCAGGGCCGCGCCGTCGTCCATCAGGCGTTTCAGGGTTTCCGGCAGCATGGCGCCGCAGTCCACCATAGTGCAGTCATAGGCCTTGCCGAGGGCTTCGAGCACGACGATCATCTCCTCGGTCGCATCGGTCTCGCCGCCGATGGCGGTAAAGCCGCCCGAGGGCAGGACATGCGCCGAGGTCAACAGATCGCGGTGGATGACGTCGGCGAACGAGGCGAGCCCGTCGACGAGGTCCCCGGCGCCTTCCGCATCGTCCGGCACGCCCATGGCGCGGGCGGAAGCGTTGTCGGCGGTCAGGTCGACGAGAATGGTCGAACGCTGCTGGCCCGCCAGCTGGCGAACCAGCGCGACGCTGGCGCTCCGGCCCTCGCCCACGGCGGGAACGACGAGGACGCGCGGGATTTCACTGGCAAGAATCGCCTCGCCGAGTTCCGCGACCCCCGTGCCGTAGCGGCTGCGGACCGTCTCGGGAGCGGGAACGGCGCCGAGCGCTTCGGCTGAGCGAGCCGATGAAGGCTTGCTGGGAAAGTCGGCATCGCGGGCGGTCAGCGCGGGCGAATGCTCCGCGGCCCAGCGGCCGCGCTGCGGGCTCGGGCTTAGCGCTCGGCCCGAGAACAGTTCGGTCAGGAGAAGACCGATGACGGCGACGAGAAAGCCGGCAAGTCCGGCCGCCGCGGTGATCGGCAGGACTTTCGGGAAATAGGGCTCGGCCGGAAGCTGGGCCTCGGAAAAGATGCGCGCATCGACCGGGAGGTAGTCGCGTGCGCCGCGGGCAACGGCCTCGCGGTAGCGCGTCAGATAGCTTTCCAGGAGTTGACTCTGCGACTGCGCCTCGCGCTCGAGCGAGCGCAGTTCGACCTCCTGGCCGCCGGCCCGCGAGGACTCCACTTTCAGGCGGCCCATCTCGGACGTCAGCGAGGCCTCGCGCTGGCGGGAGGCATCCGCCTCGGTCTCCAGCGACGCCTGCACCTTGGAGGCCTCGCGGGTGATCTCCGTCTGCAGGTCGCGGCCTTGCGAGCGCAAGGCGCGAAGGCGCGGATGATTCTCGAGGAGCGTCGTCGACAGGTCGGCGATCTGCGCCTTCAGCGAAACCTGGCGTTCGCGCAGGGCCTGGATCGTCGGCGATGACAGGACGTCGGAGACGGTGTCGAGCGCGACGCCGCGCCGGATCGCATCCCTGATGCTCTGCGCCTTGCCCTCGGCCGCCGCCCGCGCGGCACGGGTGCGCGACAGTTCGGTGGCAATCTCCGACAGTTGCTGGGTGGCGAGGACGCTCTGGTTCTGGCCGACCAGGAGGTCGGACGAGGTGCGGAAGGCGGCGACCTTGCCCTCGGCCGCCCTGACGGTCTCGCGCAGGTCCGCGATCTCCTGCTCCAGCCAGCCCGTGGCATTGTTGTTCGAGGAAAGCAGCGCCCCCTTCTGACGCGCGAGGTACTCGTCAGCGATGGCGTTCGGCACGTCACGCGCCAAGGCGGGGTCGCGCGAGGAGAACTCGATGACCAGAACCCGCTGGTTCTCCTTGCGATAGACCTGAAGCTTCTCACGCATCCGCTCGATGATCTCGCCCGGAGGCGAGTCGGCCTCGGGTCGGACGCGAGTCAGGATGCGGTCCATCAGCGAGACCTTGGGTGCGAACTCGGCAAGGGTCGAGAGCTTGAAGCGGTCGGCGACGTCCCCGAGGATCTCGGCGGAGGTCATCAGCGAGACCTGGCTCTCGATGCTTTCGGGGCTGAAGACGCCCTCCCCGCTACCGGCACTGGCGCCGTCATTTCGGGTATAGGAGGATTCGCGGCTTTCGACGACGATTTGGGTATCGGCCTTGTAGGTCGGCGGAATAAGGGCCGCGATCGCGAAAGCGGATCCGGCGAACAGCAAGGTCGTCAGGACGATCAGCAGCTTGCGGGCCCACACGGCAGCAGCCAGACGCCCGATATCGATATCGGAGTCGGCCTCATCTGCTCTGTGCTTCGGCATGGTGTTTCCCCGCAGTGCCCCTGAGATTGAAGAATCGTCCATGAAGGTAACCGGAACGTTAACAAGCTCACTCGATACATCCGTACCACAGAGGTGAAGCCGCCGGTCAAGTTTACGAACGGTTAACCCTAACGAAACTATAAGAGGTCAAGCGGCTTTCCGGCCGGGCGAACGATCTTCGGCGGGATAAGCGGACATGCGCATCTGCATCATGGGACCCCTGGCCCTCACCTTGGCGCTGCTCGGCGGATGCGCGAGCTACCAGCCGACGCCCCCCGCCTTCCACGATGTGCTGAACGAGCCCTACCATCTCGACGCCGGCGACCGCGTTCGGGTGACGGTGTTCGAGCAGGATGGCCTCTCCAATACCTATACCATCGACAAGGGCGGCTACTTCTCCATGCCGCTCGTCGGCACCGTGCCGGCGCGGGGCAAGACCACCAAGGAGTTGGAAGCCTCGCTTTCGCAGAAGCTGCGCGACGGTTTCCTGCGCGATCCTGACATCACCGTCGAAGTCGACCAGTACCGGCCATTCTTCATCATGGGCGAGGTCGGCACCGGTGGCCAATATACCTACGTGCCCGGCATGACGGTGCAGAATGCCATTGCGATCGCTGGCGGATACTCGCCGCGGGCTCAGCAGAAGACGGTCGACGTCACCCGCCAGGTCAACGGCCGGGTGATCTCCGGCCGCGTGCTGACCTCCGATCCGATCCTGCCCGGCGACACGATCTTCGTGCGGGAGCGACTGTTTTAAGCGTTGAGAACGATAGCTTCGACAGGACTTTATGGTGGCGCCGGGCGGTGTGTCGTGTGAGTTGTTCCCTCACAGCGAACACGAAAGTCCTGACGGGGTATGGTTAGCCAGAACATTCGGATCATCCATTGTTTCCGATCGCCCGTCGGGGGAATCTTCCGCCACGTCCGCGATCTGATCGATGCGCAGATCGCCGAAGGCCATCAGGTCGGAATTCTCTGCGACTCCATCACGGGCGGCGAATTCGAGGAGCAGATGATTCGCGAGGTGACGCCGAAGCTTGCGCTCGGCGTCCACCGCGTCACCATGCGCCGCTCGATTGCCCCCTCGGACCTCCTGGACATGTGGCGCAGCTACGCCCTCGTGCGCGACATCCGTCCCGACGTACTGCACGGGCACGGCGCCAAGGGCGGTGCCTATGCCAGGCTGGTCGGCACCGCCAACCGCCTGTCCGGCGGGCGCAGCGCGCGCCTCTACACGCCGCATGGCGGCAGCATGCACTACGATCCGAAGACGCTGGGCGGCTGGCTGTTCTTCAGGCTGGAGCGCTTGCTGGAGCAGGTCACGGATCACCTGCTCTTCGTGTCGCAATACGAGGCGGACGCCTACCAGAAGAAGGTGGGCAAGCCGGGCGTCGCCGCACGTGTCGTCTACAACGGCCTGTCGCCAGCCGAATTCGCACCGGTCACGCCGGATCCCGATGCTGCAGATTTCATCTATCTCGGCATGCTGAGGAGCCTGAAGGGGCCCGACATTCTTATCCGGGCGATCGCCGAGATGGCGAAGTCGGGTGGACCTCCGGCCACCGCCGTGATCGTCGGCGCCGGCCCCGAGAAGCCCGACTTCATGCAGCTGGCAGATGACATCGCACCGGGCCTCGTCCGTTTCGTCGAACCGCGTCCTGCCCGGGAAGCGCTGCGGCTTGGGCGGGTGATGGTGCTGCCGTCGCGCGCTGATTCGCTGCCCTATGTGCTGCTGGAGGCGCTTGCGGCGGATCGCCCGGTGATCGCCGTCGATGTCGGCGGTGTCAGCGAGATCATCCCGCGCCACCTCCAGCCCCTCGTCGCCCCTCGCGACAGTTTTGCGCTGGCCGATGCCATGGCAAAACGCCTGCGCGAACCGCTGGTCAATTCCAATGCCTTGCGTCATCACATCCAGACCGTGTTCTCGATCGAGCGGATGGTCGGCGATACCATGGCTGCCTATCGCCGGGCCCTGGCGGGGCCGATGGCCCAGTCCGCCGGCGAAAGGCCGGCCGCGGCGCGTCAGACGCGGTCAAACAAATCTTAGCGGAACCCTGCTAAGGAACCGGCAAGGCACCGCGACCGGCGGCGAGCGGCAGGTACAGCCTCCCGCGGGGTGGAGAGGGCGAGACAATGGATGGCGACGGCGAGCTGCCTTTCTCCCGCAACGCTGTCCAGGCGTTCCAGAAGCTTTCGAACGACGAACCGGTGGTGCTCAACGCCTTCGCCGCACGGACCGCCGCGCAGTTCAAGGACAACGTCATCTCGTCGAGCATGCTCTGCGGGCTCTGGCGGCTGGTCGAATTCACCTTGCTGCTCGCCGTCGCCATTATCGTCTACTTCTCCTATGTCGGCTTCGAGCATGGGAGCCCGTGGCTCTATCTCCTCGTCGCCGGTCTCGGTGCCGCAACCGGCGTTGGCGCCATCCAGCTGGCCGAGGGCTACGACATCCCGATGCTGCGCACCCGCTCGACCCAGATGCTGCGGGTCGGCCTCGGCTGGGCTGGCGCCATCGCGCTGATGGCCGTCGGCATCTTCTTCATGAAGGCGCAGGAAGAATATTCGCGTGTCTGGCTGGGGACTTGGTTCCTCGGCGGCTTTGCGACGCTCGTCATCGCCCGCAGCATCCTCGGCGCCAACATCAGGCGATGGGCGCGCAATGGCGTGATGGAACGGCGCGCGGTGATCGTCGGCGGCGGCAAGGGCGCGGAAACCCTGATCCGCGGCCTCGAAATGCAGGAAGAGAGCGACATCCGGATCTGCGGCATCTTCGACGACCGCGACGACCGGCGCTCGCCACCGCTCGTCGCCGGTTATCCGAAGCTCGGCACCATCCGCGAGCTCGTCGAGTTCGCCCGCCTCGCCAAGATCGACATGCTGATCGTCACGCTGCCGCTCTCGGCCGAGAAGCGGGTGCTGGCGCTCCTGAAGGATCTCTGGGTCCTGCCGCTTGACATCCGGCTGTCGGCCCACACCTCGCAGCTGCGCTTCCGGCCACGTTCCTACTCCTACATCGGCCAGATCCCGCTGCTCGACGTCTTCGACCGGCCGATCGCCGACTGGGACTGGATTGCCAAGCGCGCCTTCGACCTGTTCTTCGCGAGCCTTGCGATTATCCTCCTGTCGCCGGTGTTCCTGGCGACCGCCATCGCGATCAAGCTGGATTCGAAGGGTCCGGTGATCTTCCGGCAGAAGCGGCACGGCTTTAACAACCGGATCATCGAGGTGCTGAAGTTCCGCTCGATGTACCAGGAGATGTCGGACCCGACGGCCCGCAAGATCGTCACCCGCGGCGACCCGCGCGTGACGAAGGTCGGGCGGTTCATCCGCAAGAGCTCGATCGACGAGCTGCCGCAGCTTTGGAACGTGCTGAAGGGCCAGCTCTCGCTGGTCGGGCCGCGGCCGCATGCGGTGCACGCGGTATCGTCGATGAACGAGACCTTCGTCGAGATCGTCGACGGCTATTTCGGCCGCCACAAGGTCAAGCCGGGGATCACCGGCTGGGCGCAGATCAAGGGTTTCCGCGGCGAAATCGACCAGCCGGACAAGCTGAAGAAGCGCGTCGAACACGATCTCTACTACATCGAGAACTGGTCGATCTTCCTCGACCTCGCCATCCTGGCGATGACGCCGATCAGCCTGTTCAAGACCGAACACGCCTACTGACATGGCGGTCCCCTACCCGCCCGGCGGGACCCTGACGAACAGAAGCCTTGGCCGCGATCGTCTCCGCGGCGACAGGCTCGATCCCCGTCATCTCGGACGGGTGCAGTTCGCCATGCTGGGCAATGGAGCGATCGCGCTTGGTGTTTTCCTGTCGGGCTTCGTCATCTCCGAACCCGCGCCGTACGAGCTGTTTCTCGTCGGGCTGATCGGCATTTTCGGTCTTGTCGGAGCGCTGCGGATCAGCGCCGGCACGGCGCCGCTGCTGGTACTCCTGCTCCTTTTCAACGCCGGCGGGCTGGTTTCTCTGACCCAGATGGTGGACCTCAAAGGCGGCCCGCTCTACGTCGCCGTCTCGACCTTCCTGGCGCTGTCGGCCGTATTCTACGCCGCTGTGATCGAGGCCGACCCGCGGCGGCTGAAGCTGATCTTCACCGCCTATACCTCAGCGGCGCTCGCGACCGGCTTGCTCGGTATTCTCGGCTATTTCAACGCGTTTCCCGGCGCCGACGCCTTCACCCTCTACGAGCGCGCCAAGGGCGCCTTTCAGGACCCCAACGTTTTCGGCCCGTTCCTGACGCTGCCGGCGGTCTATCTCGTGCAGCGGCTCGTCACCGAGCGGCTGATGACGGCCGGGTGGAAGCTGGTTGCGCTCGGCGTGCTGACGCTCGCAGTCTTCCTCTCCTTCTCCCGCGCAGCCTGGGGCATTTACGGCTTCTCCATCATCCTCTCCGTCGGACTGATGCTGCTGAAGGAGCGCTCGGCGAAGTTTCGGCTGAAGATCGCGACGCTCGTCCTCGTCGGCATTGTGCTGATGGCGATCGTCGTGCTCGTCGCCCTGCAGTCGGAGAAGGTGGCGAGCCTGTTCTCGGAGCGGGCGCAGATCGTCCAGTCCTACGATTCGGCGCGGCTCGGCCGCTTCGCACGCCATCTCCTCGGCTTCCAGATGGCGATGGAGCATCCGCTCGGCATCGGCCCGCTGGTGTTCGGCCCGATCTATGGCGAGGACACGCACAACATTTGGCTGAAGGCGCTGCTCGACTACTCCTGGCTCGGCTTTGCCGCCTACGTCATCTTCCTCTTCACCACCCTCGGCGCCGGGCTGAAGATCCTGCTGCGCGATCGGCCGTGGCAGCCCTATCTGATGGCGAGCTACAGCGTCTTCGTCGGCCATGTCGGCATCGGCAACGTCATCGACACCGACCACTGGCGGCATCTCTACCTCATCATCGGCATTATCTGGGGCTGCATCGCACTCGAACGGCGCTGGCAGCGCGACAGGCGGCCGCCGACGCTCCGGCAGGCGCTGGACGCGGCGTCGGCCCGGCGCGCCGCGCCTTGAACCCGGACTGTCGCCGCAGTTCCGCCACGAGCCGGGCGCCTCTCACCCGCCGACATCCCTTGCCGAGACCGACACCATGCGCATTCCCGTCCTTGCGGCGCTCTGCTGCTGCTTCTCCCCGCTTCCCGCCCTTGCCGGGAGCGGCGACGTCGAGCCGCACATGCATATCGCCGCCCAGCCCCGGCCCGAGGCACCGGGCTTTGCCGCGCTGACGCCGGGCTCGCAGGCGCCGGTCGCGCTGGTCGGGACGTCCTCACCAATGCTGGATGTCCCCGGCGCGAGCGGGCCAGCAACCGGCCAGCAGCCAAAACCCGCCATCACCGTGGCGCTGACCTTCGACGCCTGCATGGGCGCCGTCGATGAGCGGATCCTCGGCACCCTCGTCGACCACCGTATTCCCGCAACGATCTTCGTCACCCGTCGCTGGCTTCAGCACAATCATCCAGCCCTCGCCGTGCTGCGGGCCCATCCCGAGCTCTTCGAGATCGAAAACCACGGCGCCGAACACCTCCCGCCGGTCACCGACCATCCGACCATGTTCGGGCTGAAGACCGCGGGAACGATCGAGGCGGTGCGCGCGGAGATCCAGGGCGGCGATGCGGCGGTTCTGGCGGCCACAGGCCAGCCGTCGCGCTGGTTCCGCGGGGCGACCGCCCGCTACAGCCGCGACGCCGTCGCGGAGATCGCCGCGGAAGGTTTTTTGCTGGCCGGCTACAGTTTGAACGCCGACATGGGCGCCTCGCTGGGCGCTGCTGCGGTCGAGCACCGCATCCGCGCCGCCAGGGACGGCGACGTGATCATCGCCCATATCAACCAGCCGAAGCGCCCCTCGGGCGCCGGGGTCGCGGCCGGAATTCTCGCCCTCCAAGCCGAAGGAGTGCACTTCGTCCGGCTGGAGGATGCGACGATCGAGGCGTTGCGCTAGCGCACCGGGGTGACGCAATAGGGTCGCCGAAGGACGCAACCACCCCTCCCCGATCGCCAGCGTCTTGCGCGGCTATTCGTAGTCGACGACGCCACTCAGCGCATAATGCTGCACCGTCTTGCGGTTGGCGATGAGCTCGTCGACCGTCGGCGAGCCGGTGAGCGCGCGCGAGATCGCAAGCTTCGTCGCCTCGTAGTTGGTGCGGTAGAGGTCCTTGAGGTCGAGGTTCTCATCGCTGGCACAGCGAGGATCGAGCCAGATCATGATGATCATGCAGAGCTCGTCGACGTCCGCTTTCGGCAGGATGCCCTCGATCAGGCAGTCGACGATCGCGTCGCCGGTGGCGCCTTGCACAACGCCGCCGAGCAGCTCGACATAGGCGAGATCGTGGATTGTCGCCTTCGTCGTCATCATGGTGGCCGGCCGGACGAGCTGGTTAAGGTCGCGGACGACGAACATCCGGGTGTGGCCGACCGTCTGGCCCATCATCGAGGCGAAGGCCGTGCCGACGGGACCGCGCACCGAGCCGATCAGCACTTCCGGCATGGCGTCGGTGAACTGCCCTTCGGCCGCGAGCACGGTGGCCTCGCCCGTGCGGAACCAGATGTCGGTCATGTCGTCGTCCCCTGCGTTGCAATGGGAAAAAGCCATGCGACATCCGGTGGTCCGTCGCAAGACAGCCAAAGGGCGCAACCCTCATATTTGGATGTGCAGCGGGTGGCTGCGACGCCTGATCGCGACGTCAAATCGCGCACTGCCTTTCAGGAGCGCGGGGGCCGCAGGCTCAGCCCTCTAAGACGCAGTCAGAAACCGGCACCGGTGCCGATGCCCATTCCCGCCATCACGCAGGATCTTTCGCGAAAATACTGGAGCCGTAGATTGTCACCGGACATGACCAAGCGGCCGCGGCCATCCCGCACCGCTTCGACCGCCTGCACGCCGCTGCTGCCGCCCGGGGCGCGGTACACCCCGACGACGCAGCCGCTGTCCTCCAGGCTTCGGCTGAGCGCCCAGTCGAGGGCTGGCTGCGACCGCGTAAAGGCGCAGAAGGACGGCGCCTCGTCCGTTTCTACCGTGACAACGAACATCGACACCTCCACCCAAGACCGCGACATCCGAGAATGTGGCAGAACGGCGGCAGGCTGGCGAGTCGATTCTGAATTCTGCCCGGCAAGGCACGGGACGACTGGGTTCAGCGGTGTAGTTGTATTAGCCCGGCTGGCACCACCGCGTCAGAACAGACGGGTCGGAAAAGGCGGCTGGGTTGCACGCGGCGGACATCAGATGGCCGCGCGGGGCACCTGGCGAGAGCCAGGCCGCCCCAGAAACGAAGTCAGTAGCCGAAGCGGCGCTGACGGAAGGCACCGGCGTCGATTTCCTGCTGGCGGCGCTCGAGGTCGAGGAGCGAGACCGACTCGTTCAGGTATTCGAGGGCCGGATCGCGGCGCGAGCGGCTGACGGCCGAACGAAGTGCGCGTGTGAAGATGTTCATGGTAATACTTCCGAAATTGGGTTTGTCTCCCGAGCGTCAATCTAGTTCCCGCAAGGTCATGCTGCAATGCACATTGCTGCATGGCGGCCATGCAGTCGGCTTCGAACACCGTGATCGCGGCAATTCATCTTTTATCAACCATAAGCCTGTGCTTTGGGGTCCTTGCCGATGTTGGACTGCGGGGTACCGGCCGGCCTGGCGTGGCCCCGGTCGGCGATCCGTGCGAAGACGCGGCGAGACCGCAAATCCGACCCCTGATGGCCCCATGTTCGATGAAGACTTCATCGCCAGCGTAACGGCTGGCCTGCGCCGAGAGCTCGGGCAATGGGGGTTCGCGGACGATTCTGAGCTCAGGCTCATGACCATCTCGGAGAATGCGACCTTCCTTGCCGAGGACTCCGGGCGGCGCCTTGTCCTGCGGGTGCAGCGGCCGGACTATCACACGCCGGCGGAGATGCGCTCCGAGCTCGCCTGGATCGAGGCCATCCGGGCCGAAGCGATCGTCGAGACGCCGCAGCCGATCGCCCGGCAGGACGGGTCTTGGCTCGGCAGCTTCGCGGTCGACGGGCAGACGCGGTACGTCGCCGGTTTCGCCTTCATGAGCGGACGCGAGCCGCAACCCGGCGAGGACCTCGCCGGATGGTTCCGGCACCTTGGCAGCCTCAGCGCGCGTCTCCACGATCACAGCCGCCGCTGGGCTCGGCCCGATGGCTTCATCCGCAAGACGTGGGATTTTCGCACCATGCTGGGCGATGCCCCGCACTGGGGCGACTGGCGGGCGGGGCTTGGCCTCGACGATGCCGGTCGATACGTCATCGCGCGCGCGGCGGGGGTCATCGACCAGAGGCTCGCAGCCTATGGCAAGGATCGGCTTCGATTCGGCCTCGTCCATGCTGATCTCCGCCTCAGCAACCTCCTGGTCGAGGGCGACAGGCTGGGCGTCATCGACTTCGACGATTGCGGCTTCAGCTGGTTCCTCTACGACTTCGCCGCCGCGATCAGCTTTCACGAGCACGAGGATTTCGTTCCCGCGCTTCAGGCGGCGTGGGTGGCGGGCTACCGGGACATCGCCGAACTCTCGGCGGAGGACGAGGCCATGCTGAAAGTCTTCGTCCTTCTGCGACGAATCCTTCTCACCGCCTGGATCGCCTCGCATGCCGAGACGCCGACGGCAGACGCTTGCGGGCCGGCCTACAGCGCGGGCACGGTCGCCCTGGCCGCGGACTTCCTCGCCGCCTGCGGCTGAAGAGAGCGCAAACATTCGGGGCAGCCGCGGCCCGAAGGGCATTCCGACGCGAAGAAGCAATGCCGCGCATACCTGCTGCGCGCCGATTCCGGCTTGCTCCGCGCGGCGGACGCGGCTAGGTGTCGCCCATCGCTCTGGACCCGGTGCAATTCCGGGTGGCTCTTCCGGCCGCCGATCCGCCGGACAACGCACACGACACGCCCGACAGCATGATCCGCCACGAGCGGCCTGTCCCCGCGTGATCTCTGCGGAAATTATTCATGAACACCCAATCCATCTCACGCTACCGCTCCGAGTGGTTCGGCGGGGTCACGGCGGCGCGCCGCGACGTTCTCGCCGGCATGGTCGGCACCTTTGCGCTGATCCCCGAGGTCATCGCCTTCTCCTTCGTCGCGGGCATCGACCCCGAGGTCGGGCTCTTCGCCTCCTTTGTCATCGGCATCGTCATCGCCTTCGCCGGCGGTCGCCCGGCGATGATCTCCGGCGCGGCCGGCTCGGTGGCGCTCGTCGTCGCCGCGCTCGTCGGCAGCCACGGCCTGCAATACCTCCTCGCCGCCACCGTGCTCGCCGGCCTTCTCCAGATCGTCTTTGGTCTCCTGAAGCTCGACGTACTCATGCGCTTCGTCTCGCGATCGGTGCGCACCGGCTTCGTCAACGCGCTGGCGATCCTCATCTTTTCGGCGCAGCTGCCGCAGATGATCGGCGTCACCTGGCATACCTATGCGATGATCGGCCTCGGCCTTGCCATCATCTACCTCTTGCCCCGCCTGACCACGGCGATCCCCTCGCCGCTCATCTGCATCGTGGTGCTGACGCTCATCGCCACCGCATTTCCGATGCCGATCCTCACCGTCGCCGATCTCGGACGCCTGCCGGATTCGCTGCCTTCGTTCAGCTTCCCCGGCGTGCCCATGACGTGGGAGACGCTCGGCATCATCGCCCCTTATGCGCTCGCCATGGCCGCCGTCGGCCTGCTGGAATCGATGATGACGGCGAGCGTCGTCGACGATCTCACGGAGACGACGAGTTCCAAGGCCCGCGAATGCACCGGGCTTGGCCTCGCCAACTTTGCGGCAGGCCTGTTCGGCGGCATCGCCGGCTGCGGCATGATCGGCCAGACCGTCGGCAATGTCCGCTATGGCGGACGCGGAAGGCTGTCGACTTTGGTCGCCGGCGTCTTCCTGCTGATCGTCATGGTGCCGCTGCGGCCTTGGGTCGCTGAGGTCCCGGTCGCGGCTCTCGTGGCGATCATGATCATGGTCTCGATCAGCACCTTCTCCTGGGGCTCGATCCGCGATCTCGCGCGGCATCCGAAAGTCTCCGGCATCGTCATGCTCGCCACCGTCGCGGTGACGGTCGCCACGCACGACCTGTCGATGGGCGTCGCCGTCGGGGTGCTCCTCAGCGGCGTGTTCTTCGCCTTCAAGGTGACCAAGCTGATGGATGTCGCCGTCGGCTACGACGAGGCCAGTGACACGCGGCTCTACACCGTCACCGGTCAGGTCTTCTTCGCCAGCGCCGACATCTTCGCCGACCGCTTCGACCTCCGCGATACCGCAAAGACCGCCCGCATCGACCTGACCGCGGCCCATCTCTGGGACATCACGGCCGTCGGCGCCTTGGACGAGGTCGTCGGCAAGATGCGCCGGCACGGTATCGCGGTCGAGATCATCGGCCTGAACCAGGCGAGCGCCGTCCTGGTCGACCGACACGCGCCGCTGGTGCGCGACGGTCTGTCACCAGCCGCCTGACCTCACCATCTTGGCCGCCGCGCCTTTCGCGGGCGCGGCGGCCGAAACACTACCCGGACATAACAAAACCGCCGAAGGCTTGCAGCCGCGGCGTTCATTCACGCAGGGTTCTGTGGGAAAAATTGGTCGGAGCGAGAGGATTCGAACCTCCGACCCCTTGGACCCCATCCAAGTGCGCTACCAGGCTGCGCTACGCTCCGATGGACAGACCCTTAGAGAGCGGGCGCTTTCAGCGCAAGCCCGTTTTTGCCGTAGGAGACCAAAAATAGAACGGTCACGCCGCGGGAGTGACTTGCGCGCAGGGTCCTACCCAAGTCCAGGGGCGACCCCATGTCATCCCCTGGCCGCCGTGCAACTACCTGCCAGATATTTTCTTCACAAACCAAAACGACTTTACGTCGCCGGGGAAGAACCATTTTGGCTTAGATGGAAGGAGCCTCAGCCGAAATGTCACCAATCACCCGTCAGACGAAAGGAAACGAGCCCAAGCAAGCTGCCGAACAGTCACCTCCTCAGCATGCGCGAGAAACGGAACCGCAATGCAACCCCTTCTTGATGTCCCTTCGCGCATCCGCTAAACGCAGTAAATCCTAGGCAGCCCTACGGACATGCGGGCGGAACCCGAATTGCCAACGACCAGTAGAAGGTTCCGACTAATCGCCTTCATACTCGCTTCACATATATGCCAGTTGCATCAAAGACAGAAGGCCTAATAGGCTTAGCGGCGGCACAATTAGCATTCTTTAATTTTTTGGCAATTTTGTAAAAATTTATCATTTTATTTAATATTGCACAAACAGCAAAAAGTGAGAGAATTAATGAATACTGATAAGACTAGCTTTTTATCTATTAATTTTAGTTATGAATTAAAAATATTTTTTCTTCTGTTCTGTGTTTTTTTAGTTCTTTATCTTCCAGCTCTACCGATACTGAGCATGTCTGTTGACGACGATATGGCCATATTTAGGCAAGATCCGTCGATATGGGTCGCGCAGGGTCGTTGGTCAGCATATTTGTTTGAAAGATTTGTGCTGCCCGACCCCGTTGTTCCTTATCTTCCCGTAGCAATGTTCGGACTATTTCTCGCAGCAGGCTTTATGGTCTTAATTCGAGCGATGGGGGAACGGAGGCAGCTGGTCGGCTTATTTATTCTGTTCTCAACCCTTGCGGTTTTCCCGACATGGTTCTTCCTTCTTGAGTTCAATGCGAATGCTGCTGCATCAGGGTGCGGCTTCGCCTTTGCGGCACTTTCGGCCGCTCTGTTCCACCAATTTGTCAACAAACGCGATAACGAACTAACCCTCCAGGCATGGCTAATTTCGGCGGCCTGCCTCTCCCTTTCAATATCGATTGGAATTTATCAAATATACCTCCTGGCTGGTGCGCTTTTGCTATCAGCAGTCATTTTTTGTCGTTTTGTCCGCGGTGAAATTAATGCTTACCGGCTTTTTTCTCAGCACGCCTATGCACTCTTTGTTTGTATCGTTGCTTTAGCGCTTCACGTTTTGGCGAATTCTATTTTTATGAAATTTCTTGATGTAAATACGAGCGGTTATGTAGAGGGCCTGTTTCGACCGTGGATATTTTTAGAAAGCCCCTCTAATATCTTTATCTTAGCAGTCAATGAGTATTTGAAGACATTATGGGGTTGGGAAAATTTCTATTCCTCTCCTATGTTTTCAGGCGGTTTGATTGCCGCGGTAAGCTCAGTTATGGTAGTACGGTCAGCGGCAAAAGTCAGCCTCACCTGTATGTCTATTTCCATTGGATTCGTCGCAGCATATCATTCCTCTGCTTTATTGTTAAACTTATTATATGGCGGTGCCTTTCCGTATCGAGCACAAATTTCTGTACCCACTTTTATTGTTATATTTTCGATTATAGCTTTTTCATCGGCCGGGAAAATGGGCCGAGCGTTGCTTAGCATTCTGGGATGCCTTCTCGTATTCCAAGCTGAGACTATCTTGTCGCGCTTTAGTGCAGACCAGCAATTGATTTCTAGGCGAGATGACTATCTTGCCGGTGCAATTTTCAAGGGAGTCGCCGAAGTCAATCAGCAAGCATCTACCTCGGGACGATACCGGATAGATATATTCGGGTCTTTTGACTCGGATGCACCGTACCAGGTTCCCTCATCCTCCTATGCGAGCACATCGTGGTTCACTTTAGAAGGCGGGAACGTTAATCGCATTTCTGCTTATATGCGGGCGCTTGGCTACCCGGTTGTAGGTATCACCGACTCTGAGAATAAAGAATTTTTAGAATACTGGCCAACTATGCCTACCTGGCCGAGGCCGGGATCCATCAAGGCCGTGGGTGATGTGACACTTGTAAAGCTTGGCAACGTTGGTGGCCCAACTCACTTGAGCCGCTGATTATAAGCCGTACGAATAGAGCGTCTTGCCGTTAGGCCGACCCGCTTTGAACGATGCTGCTTTCTCTATGAATGTGATTCAATCTCGGTGCTGGTGGGGAGGCCAGCTCGTATGGCACGATCCTATCAGCAGGACCTGCGTGTGCGCGTGATCGATGCGGTGGTCAACAAGGGCATGAGTGGCCTCAAGGCGGCCCTTCATTTCGGGATCGGCGAGGCGACGGCGATCCGGTGGGTGAAGCATTTTCGCCTGACCGGGCTGCTGACGCCGATCGGCACTGGCGGCCATCGTCCCTCGACGCTTCGGCCGCACCGGGAGTTCATCGTGTCGCAGATCGAAGCGCAGGGGGACGTGACCCTGGCCTTGCTCTGCCAGCGGCGGCTCTCGGCGTGCGGTCCGGTCTCAGCATGATGAGCTGTTTCCTACATCGCGAGGGGCTGACGCTTAAAAAAGACGCTCTTCGCCAGCGAGCAGGATCGGCCGGACGTCCGCCGGCGACGCACGCAATGGCAGAAGTATCAGGGCCGGATAGATCCGAGCCGGCTGGGTTTCATCGACGAGACCTGGACCAAAACCACCATGACGCGCACCCAGGGCTGGGCGCCGCGCGGCCAGCGGCTGGTCGGCAAGATCCTGCACGGCCACTGGACGACCTCGACTTTCCTGGCCGCCCTGCGCCACGACCGGATCGAGGCGCCCTGCCTGTTCGACGGCCCGATCAACGGCGAGCGGTTTCACGCCTATGTCGAGCAGAGCCTCGTGCCGACATTGAAGCCGGACGACATCGTCGTCCTCGACAATCTCGGCAGTCACAAGGGCAAAGCAGTGCGCCAGGCGATCCGGCGCGCCGGGGCCAAGCTGATCTTCCTGCTAAAATACTCGCCGACCTCAATCCGATCGAGCAGATCTTTGCCAAGCTGAAAACCTTGCTGCGCAAAGCCATGCGCCGCACCACCGACGCCGTCTCCGCGGCCATCGGCGCGATCCTCAGGACATTCACGCCACAGGAATGCGCCAACTATCTCAGGAATTCAGTCTATGCCTCGATCTAATCGCAAGGTGCTCTACGCGTCCGAACATGATCTTGATTCGGCTGCGGCGTCTGTATCGACGCTTGTCGTACCTGACGGGATCAAGCCGTGTTTTATGACCCGCAATGCAGGCCTGGATGCCCTTCCCCCTGTAAGGCATCCCTGACCCGGTCGGCATCAAGCCACGATCGCCGAGCAGCCACTGTGTCTTTGGCAGATCGTCCAGCAAAGCTGCCGCACCCGTGTAATCGCTGACCTGCCCGGCGGTTATAAAGAAGTTCAAGGAGCGGCCGTCTGCATCGGCGACGGCGCGAAGCTTGTTTTTATGCCGCCTTTGGTGCGGCCGATCATTCGTCCAAGCCCCACCTTTTTTGAGCCGCAGGCTCGATGCTGTGCGGTCCGCCTTCAGGTAGGTCGCGTCGATCATCACCGTCTTTAGCTCGGTAGCGTCGGCAGCCAGCCCTTTCATCATGCGAACTAAAATCCCCATCGCACCCCAGCGTCCAGCGGTTGTACAAGGTCTTAGGGGGCCATAGTCCTTCGGCGCATGCCGCCAGCGCAGCGCATTGCGATTGATGGAGATAGTGTCGCTCAAAACCCGTCGATCATCAATCCGCGGTCTGCCATGGCTCTTGGGAAAGAACGGGCGCAGGCTCTCCATCTGATCGTCCGACAGCCAAAACAGGTCACCCATATTCAGTCTCCTCATGGAGCCTGAAACAGCCTGCTGCCCTCACATCAATGGGTCCTGACCCTCGAAGAGGACCTGATCGCCAAACTACCGGAAGATACAACTATCGGACTTGGTCGAGCAGCCGCTTGCACTCCAGCAGCTCGAGCACGACGTCCTGCAGCGTTGCGGCGCTTTCAGCGGGGAGGCCGATCTTCGGGCCCTGGTCGGGCTCGCGGTCGCGGCGCAGAAGGGAGGAAAGGCCCGAACGGGGACGGGCAGGCTCTTGCCTGTCGGCGACGACCGGCATCTCGTCCTGCTCCAGATCGCTCTCCTCGGAATAGACGTCCTCCGGCTCGTCGGCCTCCGGCTGCGGGGCACGGGCCACCTGCATCGAATCGAGCCCGGTGAGGTCGCCGGCGCCGATCGCCATGACGAAGCGGTTGCCGTTCTCCTTCAGGATGCGCTGCACGCCCTTGATCGTGAAGCCCTTCACGTAGAGCAGGAAGCGGATGCCTTTCAGCAGCTCGACGTCGTCCGGGCGATAATAGCGCCGCCCGCCGCCGCGCTTCATCGGCTTGATCTGCGTGAACCGTGTTTCCCAGAAGCGCAGGACGTGCTGTGGCAGGTTCAGGTCCTCGGCCACCTCGCTGATCGTGCGGAAGGCGTCGATGCTCTTGTCGCTCATGGGCGTGCCCGGAAGTTCACTCAGCGCCCTTACTCGGCTGCCTTGAGCATCTCGTCGGCGGGCACGGCAACGCCGCTCCTGCGCCCGTGCGATTCGAGGATCCGGTCCTTCATCACGTTGGACGGCTTGAACACCGCGACGCGGCGCGGCGAGATCGGCACTTCCTCGCCGGTCTTCGGGTTGCGGCCGACGCGCTCATTCTTGTCGCGCACCAGGAAGGAGCCGAAAGAAGAGATCTTGACCGACTCGCCACGGGCGATGGTGGAGCAGATCTCCTCGAGAACGGTTTCGACGAGATAGGCCGATTCCGTCCGCGAGAGGCCGATCTTGCGGAAGACCGCCTCGGCGAGATCGGCTCTGGTCACCGTTCTGTCACCCATTGCTATCCCCTTGCAAAGCTGGATCGCCCCGCCGTTCCCCAACGGCAACGGTCGATCACGCGTCGGTGTAAAATACTGAAATCCGCAGCGAAATCAAGGCGGAAACGATTACCAGCGAACGAGCACCGCGCCCCAGGTAAAGCCGCCCCCCATGGCTTCGAGGAGAACGAGCTGCCCCGGCTGGATCCGGCCGTCGCGGACTGCCTGGTCGATGGCGAGCGGGATCGAGGCGGCCGATGTGTTGCCGTGATCCTGCACGGTCACCACGACCTTTTCCAGCGGAATACCGAGCTTCTTGGCGGAAGCGTCGATGATGCGCCGGTTCGCCTGGTGCGGCACGAACCAGTCGAGATCGTCGGCGGTGATGCCGAGCGCGCCGAACGAGTCCTCGATCACGTCGGTGATCATGCCGACCGCATGCTTGAAGACCTCGCGGCCCTCCATACGCAGCTTGCCGACCGTGCCGGTGGTCGAAGGCCCGCCGTCGACGAAGAGCTTTTCCTCGTGCTCGCCGTCCGAGCGCAGGCGCGAGACGAGGACGCCCCGGTCCGCCGGGCTGCCGTCGCCGGTCGAAGCCTCCAGCACCAGCGCGCCCGCGCCGTCGCCGAAGAGGACGCAGGTCGAGCGGTCTTCCCAGTCGAGGATGCGCGAGAACGTCTCGGCGCCGATCACCAGCGCGCGCTTGGCCATGCCGCCGCGGATGTAGAGGTCGGCGGTGGTCAGCGCGTAGACGAAGCCCGAGCAGACCGCCTGCACGTCGAAGGCGAAGCCATGCCGCATGCCGAGCCGCTTCTGCACCTGCACGCTGGAGGCGGGGAACGTGTTGTTCGGCGTGGCGGTGGCGAGCACGATCAGGTCGATGTCGTCCGGCGTCAGGCCGGCGGCGTCCAGCGCCTTGCGGGCCGCGCCCTCGGCGAGCGATACGGTGGTCTCGGTGGCGTCGGCGATGTGGCGGTTGCGAATGCCGGTCCGCTGGACGATCCACTCGTCCGAGGTCTCGACGATCCCTGCGAAATCGCGGTTCGACATGATCCGCGCCGGCAGCACCGAGCCGGTGCCGCGGACGATCGATCGGATGACACTCATTAATTGCTCTCCGGCAAGTCCGTCGCGACCTCTTCGGAGACGCGCAGATAGAAAGTACGAAGATCCTGCTCGATCTTCTCTCTGAGGCCGTTCACGGCCATGGCGTAGGCGAGGTCGATCGCCGCCGCGGTGCCCTCGGCGTCCGTGCCGCCGTGGCTCTTGATGACGATGCCGTTGAGGCCGAGGAAGACGCCGCCATTCACCTTGCGCGGGTCCATCTTGTCGCGCAGCCGGTCGAAGGCGCCCTTGGCGAGGAAGTAGCCGGCGCGCGCCATCCAGGTGCGGGTCATCGCCGCCCGGAGATAGCCGGCGATTTGGCGGGCCGTGCCCTCGGCGGTCTTCAGCGCGATGTTGCCGGTGAAGCCCTCGGTGACGACGACGTCGGTCGTACCCTGGCCGAGATCATTGCCCTCGACGAAACCGCGATAGTCGAGCCCCGGGATCTCCGTCTCCTTAAGGAGCCGCCCGGCCTCGCGCACATCGTCCTGGCCCTTGACCTCCTCGACGCCGATGTTGAGGAGGCCGACGGTCGGCCGCTCGATGCCGAGCAGCGCGCGCGCCATGGCCGCGCCCATCATCGAGAAGTCGATCAACTGCTGGGCGTCGGCGCCGATCGTTGCGCCGACGTCGAGGACGACGCTCTCGCCGCGGATCGTCGGCCAGATCGCGGCGATCGCCGGGCGCTCGATATTGGCCATGGTGCGCAGGCAGAATTTCGCCATCGCCATCAGCGCGCCGGTATTGCCCGCGGACACCGCGACATCGGCCTCGCCGGTCTTCAGCGCCTCGATCGCCCGCCACATCGACGACTTGTAACGGCCCTGGCGCAGCGCCTGCGAGGGCTTCTCCTCCATGCCGATCGACATCTCGCAATGGTGGAACACCGACGCGGCCTTCAGAAGCGGCAGGCCGTTGAGGATCGGCAGGACCTTTTCCTCCTGGCCGAACAGCACGAAGCGGATGCCGGGATGGCGCTGCAGCGCGATGAGCGCACCAGGGAGGATGACGGATGGGCCGTGATCCCCGCCCATGACGTCGAGGGAGATCGTGACTCCGGATTTCAGATCCAACGCAATTCGCTTTCGTTCGTCGATAGCCTCAGGCGGCGCGACCATAGTCAATTCAGGTGACGGTTCAACAGCGGTCGGGTGTCATGTGCGATCAGGCTTCAGCTTCGCCAGCGCGGCAAAGGGCGAGACGCGCCCGACATCGGGCTCCGGATCCGTATCGAACTCGTCGAAGGATGCGCCTTGCCCGCGCGGATACGGGTCGAGGCCGAGTGCCAGAATTTCGGTCAGCACCAGACCGAGGTCGATCTGGTCGCCGGAGAAGGTTTCAGGAATGTCGTCGCCTTCCGGATCGAGGTGGAGTTCGCCATCCTCCGGCTGCGGTAGCCGGGCAAGGCGAGAGTTCTCGGGAACAAACACCAGATCCACCTCCTCTTGGACTTTTTGATGGAGGGGATCGAGCGTCACCACGTCGGTCTGCACCACGTCGGCCGTCAGCGTTCCCGTGACCTTGGCGCCGCCGCCCCGCCAGCCCTTGACCGAGAGGTCCGCGGTCAGCCGCTCGATCGCCGGGATCTCCAGAAGGGCGGCGACGATGGCGCACTCCTTTGGGGTGGCCTCGAATTGCACAGGCATGCCGGCCTTCGGCAGCGTCGAGACGGTCACGAAGAAGGACAGCACGTCCTTCGGCTTGTCGCTGCTGTCGGTCACGCGGCTTTTTCTCCCAGTTGGCCGGTCAGGATATCCGCCGTCGGCACGCCGTCCCACGTCGCCTTGCGCGCCATCAGATAGGCAGCCAGGGCCGGCCCCGCCTCAGGCGGGGCATCCGCCGGCAGTGCGAAGCGGCCAAGCGCGGTTTCAAGCAAGGCGCCATCGCCGGCAGTGAGGCCGGGATCATAGGCGTTGACGCGCTCGTAGAACATGCCGGCGAGCTTGCGCATGCGCTTGGGCACCGAGGGGTCGCCGATGCCGATCTCGCGGATCGAATCCTCGATGTCGGTCATGAAGCGGTCGACCAGGTCCTGCGCGACCGGCTTCAGCGACGCCTCGTCACGGCAGCGCGACAGGAACAGGAACACCTGGATGGACAGCGCCTCGAATCGGCCCATGACGGTGTCGGGAAGCCCGAGCTCGGTATACAGCACCTCGCGGCGCGCCTCGGTGACGATCGCCGCGTAGAGATCGTCGATGATCTCCCGGTTGCGCCGCCGGTTCCTGAAACGTTCGAGCATCTCGCCTCCCACTCCCTTGCGAAGGGCCGGTCGCATGGACAGGGGCCGATTGCAACGCCTCCAAAGGTGCTTTACTCAAGCCTACCGGTCCTGAACGTCCGTTGTCCGGTCGCGATATCGCCTCAACGGGTCCGTATGTAACGCTGGAAACCGCTCCAGGGGAGATGTCACGCGTGAAATCTAGCCACCCATTCTTTCGTCCCGCCATCGCTTCCGTCGCGCTCGGGACGCTCATCCTTCTGGGTGGCTGCTCGACCAGCGAGGTGATGAACCAGGGCTATATCGTCGACGAGCAGACGATCCAGCTGGTTCCGGTCGGCTCGAGCCGCGAACAGGTGCTCCTGGCGCTGGGTTCGCCCTCGACGACCGCAACCTTCGACAACGAGGTGTTCTATTACATCTCCCAGAAACGCGTCCGTTCGATGGCGTTCATGAACCCCAAGCTCGTCGATCAGCGCGTGCTTGCGGTCTACTTCGGCGCCGACGGGACCGTATCGCGCCTCGCCAATTACGGCCTGCAGAACGGCGCGCTGTTCGACTTCATCAGCCGCACGACCCCGACCGGCGGCAAGGACGTCAGCTTCCTCGGCCAGATCCTCGAGCCCGGCGCCCCGCCCAGCGTCGGCCTCCCCGGCGGCAACCCGAACCAGGGCGCCATCGACCCGAACCGCGCCGCCGGCCAGTAGGCTATAGGCCGCCGAGCGAGGCAAGCTTCTTGAGTGAGGCTTCGGAAAACGAACTGGCGATGCCGGTCGGCTGATCACTTCAGCCGAACCGGCGGCGCTGTCAGGCAACCGAGCAGAATTCTGACACGGTCGACCACGACAAAAAGCCTCCGCCCCAAGGTATCCCCCGAGGCGAAAGCCGATCTCAAGTGCAATGACTGGTCTCAACGAGAAGCGGGACGGCTCCGGGCCGTCCCGCTTTTTTGTTTTAAGCGACGAACGCCGCCGAGAACTGAGCCTCTGTCACACCCTGGAGGACGATGGCGCCGCCATCGGCGAAGACCAGCGTCGCCGCACCGCCGGACCCCGTGGTGAGGCTGTAGGCCTGTCCCCCCAGCTCCAAGCGATCGCCGCCGCTCAAGCTGAAGTCGGTGATGGTATCCGTGGCGCCGGCCCCGTGGACGAAGCGATCAGCACCGCCGCCGCCGGTGTAGACATTGGCACCAACGCTGCCTTCGAGCCGATCATTGCCGCTGCCGCCAGTGATCGTATCGCTTCCCACGCCGCCGTAGATGGTGTTGGAACCGGTACCGGTCACCAGGATGCGATCATCGCCACCATTCCCGTAGATGACGTTGTTGCCATTGCCGGTCACCGTGATCTGATCGGCACCATCGGTCGGATCGTTGAAGACTGACCCGCCAAAGATGGTGTTGTTGCCGTTGCCGGAGATCCGGATGACGTCCCCGTCGCCGGTGCCGCCAAAGATCTGGTTCGACGCATTGTTCTGAACGTCTATGCTATCCGCGCCGAGGCCGCCAAAGACAGTCGCTGCACCGCTCGACGTGACGATGACGGTGTCATTGCCGCCATTGGAATAGATCAGGCTCAGGCCCGTGCCGCTGACGGTGATGGAGTCACCACCATCACCCGGATCATTGTCGATGGACCCGCCGTAGATCGTATTGTTGCCCGCACCGGAAACCGAAATGGTGTCGCCATCGACGGTGCCGCCATAGACGAGATTGTTGGCATCACTGGCGACCCCGATGCTATCGGCGCCCAGACCGCCATAGACGGTGCCGGCACCGGCAGCACGGTAGTCGATGCTGTCATTTCCGCCGTTGCCATAGACTTGGCTGGCGCCCCCGCCGCTGACGACGATCTGATCGCCGCCGTCGTTCGGATCGTTCAGGGAACTCCCGCCGAAGAGGGAAAGCGTTTCCCCCGCGACGGGTTGAGCCGAGATCGTATCCGACCCGCCACCGCCGACATACGTTCCGCTGCCGGTGCCGGGCGGAATGACGATGACGTCGTTCCCGGGGCCCGAAGGCGGGGCTTCGAAGACGTCGCGCACAGCGATCGCCAGGGCCTGGGTGATGATCGCCATGCCGTCGGAGACAGCGACGTTGACGTCGTAGATGTTGTTGGCACCGTTATCGGTCGGGTTCTCGTAATCCGGAGGGGAGAGAAACTGCAAAACGCCGGTCGAGGCACTGATCGTGAACTTTGCCGCATCCACGCCACCGGCAATCGAGTAGGTTCGCGTCGCGCCGTTGTCGACATCGGTCGAAGTCACCGTTGTGACCAGACTGCTGTTCTCTGCATGCGAGACGGATCCCGTTGATGCACCGCCATTCGACGTGATGACCGGCGCATCGTTTGCGCCGACAATCGTAACCGTTACATTCTGCGTCGATCTGAGGTTATCGGCGCCTGTCAGTGTTACCGCGTAGGTTTGAACGAGGGACTGACCTTGCGCGACCGCATCCACTGCCGCGCCGCTCGCGTCGAAGGTCCAGCTGACGGCACCGTTCTGATCGCCAGTGCCTACGTCGTTCGCCACCTGAGCTGCAAACGTCCCGAGATAGCCGCTGCCCGTCGGACGGACGGAAACGGTGTGCACCTCATTGTCGGTGTCGGTAAAGGGAATGGCGCCGCTGTCTTTATACGCCGCGGGTGTGACGCCGCCCGTCGCTTCGACGACACGCCCGACGAAGTCACCCAAGGTGTAGTTGTCGGCAGCCAGACCGCCGCCAACCGTCGATCCCGCACCGCTGCCAGGGACATCGATGCTGGTGAACCAGCCATAGCGGTTACCACCAGTTTGAGAGATAGCCGGGCCCGTAATGGTCGTGATCGTCTGCGACACGCCCGTCGCGTCAATCAGGTTCATGTCCACAGACAGGACACCGCCGACGTCGTGGAAGACGTGTTCCAGCGTATACCAGCCGGCCTTAGAAATCGCGACCGTTGGTGTCGGCAGATCACCGACGGCTACGGGCTCAAAGCTCAGTCCTTTGCCCGCACCCAGATAGATTGTGCCGTTACCGTTGGAAGAAGCCCTGAAGCCGTATTCCGAGAGGTAAACGCCATCCGTATTGTTGTTTACAGCAACGGAATACTGAAACCCGTTTGAAACAGGAATGCTTGGATCGAAATAGATACTGACGCTGGTGGCCGAACCATTCACAAACTCGTCGCTGTACGAGCCGAACTTGGTGTAGGGGCCGGATGGATCCCCTCCTCCCTCTTTCACAAGCGCATAGGCTCCGTCCGCTCCGGCAAGCCCGCTGCCGATGGTAAAGCTTCCATAGTCACCGCCGGAATTGAGGCCGCCGCCGCCCGAGCTGAAGCCTTCTACAAAACCAAATTTCGCTGCAGCTGCCAATGTATCGCCTCCCAAATAATAAGCGACACATTACCTTCGGTCACCTTAAAGTAAATAAGGCTGACCCGCTCTATCATCCTTGTTCTGCATTCAGCTAATCGTTTTTATTCTTGAGTTGCGATGCAATATTTTTGTTTTTCGGGACTTTGGAATTACCAACTTTAATGACGCACCCCATAGAAAAGGGCCGCAAGCCGGGACAGCTTGCGGCCCTCTTTCGCGTTAGGAGTCCTAGAGGTGCGACAGCACCGCCAGCAGCAGCAAGGCAACGATGTTGGTGATCTTGATCGCTGGATTGACCGCGGGGCCGGCGGTGTCCTTGTAGGGGTCGCCGACGGTATCGCCGGTGACGGAGGCCTTGTGGGCCTCCGAGCCCTTCATGTGGCGGGTGCCCGCCGTATCGACGAAGCCATCCTCGAAGCTCTTCTTGGCGTTGTCCCAGGCGCCGCCGCCGGAGGTCATCGAGATCGCGACGAAGATGCCGGTGACGATGACGCCGAGGAGCATCGCGCCGAGCGCCGAGAAGGCCTGGCTCTTGCCGGCGATCAAGAGCACGCCGAAGTAGACGACGATCGGTGCGAGCACCGGCAGCAGCGAGGGCAGGATCATCTCGCGGATCGCCGCCTTGGTCAGCATGTCGACGGCGCGGGCATAGTCCGGACGCTCGGTGCCCGCCATGATGCCGGGCTTCTCGCGGAACTGCCGGCGTACTTCCTCCACCACGGCGCTCGCCGCGCGGCCGACGGCGGTCATCGCGATGCCGCCGAAGAGGTAGGGGATGAGACCGCCGAGGAGGAGGCCGACGACGACGAAGGGGTTGGTCAGCGAGAAGTCGGGCTGGACACCCTCGAAATAGCTGAAACCCCTGCCCTCCGCAGCTTCCGCCACGAAGTACTGCAGGTCGTAGTTATAGGCCGCGAAGAGGACGAGCGCGCCCAGGCCGGCGGAACCGATGGCATAGCCCTTGGTGACCGCCTTCGTCGTGTTGCCGACGGCGTCGAGCGCGTCGGTCGACTTCCGCACGTCCGCCGGGAGGCCCGCCATCTCGGCGATGCCGCCGGCATTGTCGGTGACCGGGCCGAAGGCGTCGAGCGCGACGATCATGCCGGCGACGCCGAGCATGGCGGTGACGGCGATGCCGGTCCCGTAGAGCCCGGCGAGCTGGAAGGTAGAGATGATGCCGGCGATGATGACGATGGTCGGCAGGGCCGTCGATTCCAGCGAGACGGCGAGGCCCTGGATCACGTTGGTGCCGTGGCCCGAGACCGAAGCCTGGCTGATCGAGCGCACCGGCCGGAAGCCGATGCCGGTATAGTATTCGGTGATCCAGACGATGAGACCGGTGACGATGAGGCCGATGACGCCGCAGGCGAAGAGCTTGAGACCGTTGACCATCACGCCCGCCGACGTCGTGCCGAGGTCGCCGAAGCCGACGGTGCCGTAGGTGGCAACGGCAAGGCCGAGGATCGACAGCAGCGTCGTCACCCAGAGACCCTTGTAGAGCGCGCCCATGATCGAGCCGTTGCTGCCGAGGCGAACGAAGAAGGTGCCGACGATCGAGGTGAGGATGCACGCGCCGCAGATCGCCAGCGGATAGAGCATGACGCTTTCCAGCACCGGCTGGCCGACGAACAGGATGGCGCCGAGCACCATGGTGGCGACAACGGTGACGGCATAGGTCTCGAACAGGTCGGCCGCCATGCCGGCGCAGTCACCGACATTGTCGCCGACATTGTCGGCAATGGTCGCGGGGTTGCGTGGGTCGTCCTCGGGAATACCGGCCTCGACCTTGCCAACGAGATCGCCGCCGACATCGGCACCCTTGGTGAAAATGCCGCCGCCGAGGCGGGCGAAGATCGAGATCAGCGAGGCGCCGAAGCCGAGCGACACCAGCGAATCGATGACGGTCCGGTCGGATGGCGCGAAGCCGAGCTTGCCGGTGAGGAAAAAGAAGTAGCCGGTGACGCCGAGCAGAGCGAGGCCGGCAACCAGCATGCCGGTGATCGCGCCCGACTTGAAGGCGATGTCGAGGCCGGCCGACAATGAGCGCGAGGCGGCCTGCGCGGTGCGGACATTGGCGCGCACCGAGACGTTCATGCCGATAAAGCCGGCAAGGCCGGACAGGACCGAGCCGATGAGGAAGCCGCCCGCGGCATAGCCCGACAGGAGGAACCAGGTGAGCGCGAGGACGACGACGCCGACGATGGTAATGGTGGTGTACTGGCGCGCTAGATAGGCCTGCGCGCCCTCCCGGATGGCGCCGGCAATCTCCTGCATGCGGGCATTGCCCTGATCGGCGGCGAGCACCGATCGCGTCGCCCAGGCGGCATAGACGAGCGACAGCAGCCCGCAGACTAAAACGATGGTCAGTATCGATGACATGCCGTTTCCCCAAACGCAGCCGATACGATGCCGGCCGCTTATTGCCGAAGGCTTGCACGACAGGGGATGACGGGCCCCGGAACGGGAAAGCTGGGGGAGCCTACCTCAGGGCAGCATTACGTCAAGCGGAGCCGCCGACGTCGTCCGGGGCAGAAGGATTTGCAGTCCAGTGGAAACGGCGCCCACCGGGAGCGAGGCGGCTCAGTTGGTGCCCCGGCCCTCGCCGCGGGTGCGCCGCGAGATCCGGTCGAGCACGGCATTAACCAGACGCGGCTCGTCCTCGGCGTAGAAGGCCTTGGCGACATCGACATATTCGGTGACGATGACCGCGACCGGGACGTCCTTGCGGTTCATCACCTCATAGGTGCCGGCGCGCAGGATGGCCCGCAGCGTAGTGTCCAAGCGGGCGAGCGGCCAGTCGGCAGTGAGCGAGGAGTGGATCAGCGGATCGATCTCGGTCTGGCCGCGCACGACACCCGAGACGACGTCGCGAAACCAGGCGGCATCGGCCTCCCGGTAGGTCTCGCCGTCCACTTCTTGGCCAAGCCGGAAGGTCTCGTATTCGGCGACGGTCTCCAGCAGCGGCGTGCCGCCGACATCCATCTGGTAGAGCGCCTGCACGGCGGCAAGGCGGGCCGCACCGCGCTTGTTGGCGGGTTTGACGGCTTTCTCGGAAGGGGTATCCGACATCCGATCAGGCCCCGAATTTCTGGCGCAGGGCGATCATCGCAAGGGCCGCATCGGCGGCCGCGCCGCCCTTGTTCTTGCGGTCCGGCATCGCCCGGTCCAACGCCTGCTCCTCGTTCTCGACGGTCAGGATGCCGTTGCCGATGGCGAGCACTTCCTGCACCGAGAGATCCATCAGCGCGCGGCTGGATTCGTTGGAGACGATCTCGAAATGATAGGTCTCGCCGCGGATGACGCAGCCGAGCGCCACGAAGCCGTCATAGGCGGTACCCCCCTCGTCCGCCCCGGTCAGCGCGAAGCTGATCGCCGCCGGAATTTCCAGAGCGCCGGGCACGTTCACTACATCATAGGTGGCGCCTGCGGCGTCGAGCGCCGCCTTGGCGCCCTGCAGCTGGGCATCGGCGATGTGGTCGTAGAACCGGGCTTCGATGATGAGAAGATGGGCAGACATGGAAAAACCTTTGAAATTTTCGGGGCGACCGGCCGACGCCGGCTGCCCCGAAGCCGAAGCGCCAGTCCATAAAGCAAGTCGCGGGAAAACGATATCGAAGCCGCCCACGATATTGCGGGCCGACCGCCGAAAAACGTCTCAGACCGTGGCGGCGTCGACGGCGAAGAGTCGCTCGGCATAGCGGGCGATCTGGTCGATCTCGAGATTGACGCGGTCCCCGGCCTTCCGCTCGCCCCAGGTGGTGACAGCCAGCGAGTGGCGAATGAGGAGGACATCGAAGATGTCGTCCTCGACGCCGTTGACGGTCAGCGATGTTCCATCGAGACAGACCGAGCCCTTGCGCGCGATGTAGCGCTTGTGCGCCGCATCGACCCAGAGGCGGAAGCGCGTGGCCTCGCCCTCCTCCTCGACCGACACGATCTCAGCGGTACCGTCGACATGGCCGGAGACGAGGTGACCACCGAGTTCGTCGCCGACCTTCAGCGCGCGCTCAAGGTTCAGCCGCGTGGCCTCCCCCCAGCCGCCGGCGGTGGTGAGCCGCAGCGCCTCTTCCCAGGCCTCGACCTCGAACCAACGCTCGCCGCTTTCGGCGGGCGGCAGCGCGGTGACGGTGAGACAGACACCGGAACAGGCGATCGAGGCACCGATGGCGATGCCTGAGGGATTATAGGCAGTCTCGATCCGCAGGCGGACGCCCTCGTCGAGGGTCACGGCGCTGCGGATGCGGCCGATGTCGGTGACGATGCCGGTGAACATGGACGGCCTTTCTGAAGAAACGGGACATTGCCGCATGTGGGAACGGGACGCCGACATAGCACCCCTTGAACGGCGCTTCAAAACCGCAGGCCCGTCGTTGCGGCGGCAGTGACGGGCCCCGCGTTACCGCACGTATTCGCGCCAGATGTCCGCGCCCAGATGCAGCGTCCGGCTGAGCCGAAAGCCGGGCGGCAGGCTGGAAGGCGTCACCGGCGCCGGCAATCCGGCCTCGCCGATCAGCCCGCTGCCCTCGACGAGCACGATCCGGTCGACGAGATCCTGGTCGATGAAGGCGCGGGCCGCGCGGGCGCCGCCCTCGACCAGAAGGCTCGAAAGCCCCCGCGCGGCGAGATCGTCGAGCAGTTCTTCGAGCGCGATGCGCTCCGTTCCCGGCTCGGCCTCGCAGGCGATGAACTCGCAGCCGGCGTTCCGGAAGGGCGCGGCATCACAGCAGCCGAGCCCCGCGACGACGGCGAGCGCCGTCGGCGTCGCGCGTGCGCTCGTCACCACCTGCGCGCCGATCGGCGTCTCCAACCGCGCATCGAGGACGATCCGCAGCGGTGAGCGGGCGGCGAGCCCCGGCAGGCGGCAGGTCAGCGAAGGATCGTCCTCGAGCACGGTCCCGACGCCGACGAGGATCGCGTCGCTGCGAGCGCGCAGAAGATGCGTCTGCGCATTGGCGACCGGTCCGGTGATGGAGATCTGGCCGCCGCCGGTTCGCCCGATCCGGCCATCGCGCGAAACCGCCATTTTCAGAGTCACTTCCGGGCGCTTCTTGAAAAGACGAGTCAGGTAGTTCGACAAAGGGTTCCGCGCGTCGCCGGCCATCAGGTGCGGGGTGACGGCAAGTCCTGCCGCGAAGAGGATCGCCGCGCCCTTGCCGCTCACCCGCGCATCGGGATCGCCCGCGGCATAGACCACGCGGGCGATCCCGGCCCGCACCAGCGCTTCGGCGCAAGGCGGCGTACGACCGTGATGGGCGCAGGGTTCGAGCGTGACATAGGCGGTGGCTCCGACGGCGCGATCTCCGGCTTCGGCGAGCGCGATCGTCTCGGCGTGCGGTCGCCCTCCCACCGCGGTGATCCCGCTGCCGACGATGACGGGTCCTTGCCCGTCGTCGCGCACGATGATCGATCCGACGGAAGGGTTCGTGCCGGACAGGCCAACATGCCGCTCGGACAGGCGGATGACCGCCGCCATGAAGCGGCGGTCGGTCTCGTTGCCGGCGTCAGCCACCATCGGCCTGCGGCGGCGGACTGAGCCTCGTGGCCGGCAGCAGCGGACGACCCTCGGCATCCACCAGCGGATCGGCCGCGGCCCGCGCGAGTTCGCCGATCACTGCGGCAAAATCCTGAGCCTCGCGGAAATCGCGGTAGACCGAGGCGAAGCGGACATAGGCGACGTCGTCGAGGCCGCGCAGCGCTTCCATGACAAGAAGGCCAACGTGATCGGAGGTGATCTCCGACTCGCCCGTCGACTCCAGCTGGCGGACGATGCCCGAGATCATACGCTCGACCCGGTCGGCATCGACCGGGCGCTTGCGCAAGGCGACATGGACCGAGCGCGCCAGCTTGTCGCGCTCGAACAGGACGCGACGGCCGGACTTCTTCACCACCATCAGTTCGCGCAGCTGCACGCGCTCGAAAGTGGTGAAGCGGCCCCCGCAATCCGGGCAGACCCGCCGGCGACGGATCGCGCCGCCGTCCTCGGCGGGCCGCGAATCCTTCACCTGGCTATCCTGCGAGCTGCAATAGGGGCAGCGCATGCGTCAGCTAGCCGAGGCCGGCATAGATCGGGAAGCGCGCCGTCATCGCCAGCACCCTCTCCTTCACAATGGCCTCGACCGCGGCATTGCCCTCATCCGAATTCGACGCCTTCAGGCCATCGAGAACCTCGACGATCAGCTTGCCGACCTCGCGGAACTCCTCGGTGCCGAAGCCGCGCGTGGTCGCCGCCGGCGTACCGAGGCGGATACCGGACGTGACGGCCGGCTTTTCCGGATCGTTCGGGACGGCGTTCTTGTTGCAGGTGATGCCGGCGCGGCCGAGCGCGGTTTCCGACGCCTTGCCGTTCAAGAGCTTCGGCCGGAGGTCGACCAGCATCAGGTGCGTGTCGGTGCCGCCGGAGACGATGCCGAGACCGCCCTCCACCAGTGTCTGGGCCAGGACCCTGGCGTTCTCGGCGACGGCGTTCATGTAGCTCTTGTAGGCGGGCGTCAGCGCCTCGCCGAAGGCGACGGCCTTGCCGGCGATGACGTGCATCAGTGGGCCGCCCTGCAGGCCGGGGAAGATCGCCGAGTTGATCTTCTTGGCGATCGCCTCGTCATTGGTCAGCACCAGGCCGCCGCGCGGTCCGCGCAAGGTCTTGTGCGTCGTCGAGGTCGCGACATGGGCGTGCGGGAACGGGCTCGGGTGAACGCCGCCGGCGACGAGGCCGGCAAAATGCGCCATGTCGACCCAGAGGATCGCGCCGACCTTGTCGGCGATGGCACGGAAGCGTGCGAAGTCGATGACGCGCGAATAGGCCGAGCCGCCGGCGATGATGATGGCGGGCTTCGACTCCTCGGCCAGACGCTCGACCTGGTCGTAGTCGATCAGCCCGGTCGCGAGATCGAGGCCGTACTGGACGGCGTTGAACCACTTGCCCGACATGTTCGGTTTGGCACCGTGGGTCAGATGGCCGCCGGCGTCGAGGCTCATGCCGAGCAGGGTCTCGCCCGGCTTCGACAGTGCGAGGAGGACCGCCTGGTTGGCCTGGCTGCCGGAGTTCGGCTGGACGTTGGCAAAGCCGCAGCCGAACAGCTCCTTGGCGCGGTCGATGGCCAGCTGCTCGACGACGTCGACATATTCGCAGCCGCCGTAATAGCGGCGGCCTGGATAGCCCTCGGCGTATTTGTTGGTGAGGACGGAGCCCTGCGCTTCCAGGACGGCGCGCGAGACGATGTTCTCGGAGGCGATCAGCTCGATCTCGTGCTGCTGGCGCTTCAATTCGCCCCGCATCGCGTCGAACAGCGCGGGATCGGCGGTCCCGATGCCGCTGGAGAAGAAGCCGTCGGCGACGGTGCTCGGCGCGGTGTTAGCCTCGGACATTCCGGTCACTCCGATCTCTGGGCGGGCGAATGCCCGCGGGAACTCATTTGCCCGATACCATAGGTGCGGAAGCCGCGCCAAGCGTCCGAACGCGACGTTCCCCGGTCCTAAAGCGAAACGGCCGGGGACTTGGGGTCCCCGGCCGTTTCAATTGTTCGAAATGACGCTGTGTCAGTAAGGCTGATCTTCGGCCGGCGCCTGCGTCTGCACTTGCTCGCCGCTCTGATAGGCGGTGGTCGACAGGTCGTTCATCGCCAGGAGTTCCGAGCCGTCACGATGGTAGATGTCGTCACGGAACTGCACCACCGACGGATCGGTCGCCCAGGCGCTGATATAGGTGAAGTAGACCGGGACGGGGTTCTTGAGGTCGATGTCCTGGCGCGTCCGGGCCGCGATGATCTTCTCGATGGTCTGGCGATCCCAGCCACCTTCGTCGCGGGCGAGCCAGACCACGAGGTCGCGCACGTTCTGAACGCGCACGCAGCCGGACGACTCAAAGCGCATCAGCTTGGAGAACAGGCTCTGCTGCGGCGTGTCGTGCATGTACACGGCATGCGGGTTCGGGAAGTTGATCTTCACCGAGCTCATTGCGTTGTTCTTGCCCGGGTTCTGGCGGAACAGGTAACGCGTCGCGTCGTCCGAATTCCAGTTGATCGACTCCGGCGGAATCTCGCTGCCATCCGGCGCAAAGATGTGGATGTCGTTCTTGGTGAGGTAGTCCGGGCTCTTCTGCATCAACGGAATGATGTCCTTGCGGACGATCGAGACCGGCGCATGCCAGTAGGGATTGAGGTTGAGGTTGGTGATCTTCGAGTTGAGGATCGGGGTCTGGCGGTCGATCTTGCCGACAACGGCGGTGTGACGCTGGACGACCCGGCCGTTCTCGACGGCCTCGATAGCGGCCGCGGGAATGTTCACCATCACGAAGCGGCCGCCGAGGAAACCGTTCATCGACTGCAGGCGGACAAGGTTGGTCTGCAGCTGGCCGAGGCGAATATCGGCCGGCACGTTCAGCGCCTTGTAGGAATAGGTCGAGACGACACCGTCGCTCGGCAGGCCGTGACGGGCCTGGAAGCGCTTGGCGGCCGCGTCGACATAGGTATCGAACGACTGCGACAGGCCGGCGGATTGCGGCAGGTCGCCGGACACCATCAGGCGCTGGCGGAGCGCCGACACGGTCGGGCTCTGGACGCCGAGCTGCAGCTTCTCCTGGTCCGGCACCATCGGCCAGCCGCCGGCGCCGACGATCTGGCGATACTGCTCGATGGCCTGCTGCAGCGAGGAGACGGTGTTCGGCGAGAAGACCGGCTCGTTCGAAGCGACGCGGACAGTGTTGGAGCCACGGGTATCGAACTGGTCATCCCAGTTGCCCCGGCCGCTCGAGCGCAGCAGATCGTCCATCGCGGACTGCGCGCGGCTGACACCTGGCAACATCAGCGCGCCCGCCGCGGCCGTCCCTGCGAAGAAGGCGCGGCGTGAGATCGCCGTCGATTCGAAGCCGGTCTTGGCCTTCGTCATGTCTAATCCTATCAAATCGGCGAGGGTCTCGGCCTGGGGCGGACCATCGTTTTCCAACACCCTTATGGGGTGAGCTTGGTAAACGGACCGCAAACGGCCTGAGATCCACGCAAGAACGATGTCTGCGGAAAGGATCGACACGGCAATATGGCCAAAGCGTGGATTCGCCGGCCTCTACAAGTACTTCCCAACGACTGGTGCGGCTTTTACGCAACGAAAAGGCCCCGTGTCCCGCTGGGGTCACGAGGCCTTGATCTGATGCCGTCAAGGTGATCAGGTCGCCGAACGAGAGCGGACCGTCGAAAAGCCTAGAGGCGATACAGGATCTGGTCGTTCCAGAACCGATCGAGACGCTGCAGCGACTTGTTCATCTTGGTGAACTCCTGCTCGTCGAGGCCGCCGACCTTGTCGATCGAGCCGATGTGCCGGTCGTAGAGTTCTGCCACCTTGGCGGCGATCTCGGTGCCGGTCTCGGTTAGCTGGACCCGGACGGCGCGGCGGTCGACCCGCGAGCGCTGATGGTCGATGAAGCCGAGGTCGACAAGCTTCTTGAGGTTATAGGAAACGTTGGAGCCGAGGTAGAAGCCCCGCGAGCGAAGCTCGCCGGCGGTGAGGACCGAGTCGCCGATGTTGAAGAGCAGGAGCGCCTGGACGGCGTTGATGTCGGTGCGGCCGCTGCGCTCGAACTCGTCCTTGATCACGTCGAGCAGGCGACGGTGCAGGCGCTCGACCAGCTGGACGGTTTCCAGGTAGAGCGACTTCAGTTCGATCTTCTGTTCCGGCTGGGCGTCGACGTCGTGCTTGATCTGGGTGTTCATAGTATAGGCTCCGCTGTTGCTTTTGATGAGTGCTCTCGTTCGGCTTCATCTTGAGACCAACAATAGGCAGCGCGCCTAAAATTCGAATTAAAACGCAGGCTTAATGTGATCTTACCTCGGCAGCATCGCCCCTCTTGCTTAATGAATTCCCCGGGGAATGCTTACCGATTTGTTCAAACTGACGCTAACCTCGGCGGAGCAGGCGTTGGCGGGTAACCCACCAGTCGATCAGCCGCAGCACGAGGAGCATGGACAAGCCGGAAATGTGGAAGATGACGAGGAGCGTCACGCCGCCGAACAGCTCGGGAAAGACGCCGTGCATGATAATTTCCACCGCGGCGACGATCGCCCAGGTGACGGCGCCCCACGAGACGGCCATCCAGAGTCCGACCCCTGCAACGGGATAGAGGACGGCGAGAGCCGGCGCCGCGATCTTCCACCAGAGCGGCATCAGGTCGAAGCGGTAGAGCGGCCCGTCATAAATGCCGACGAGACGGATCCAGGTCTCGACGCCGAGCAGGAAGAGACAGACGCCGGCGATTCGCAGCAGCGTGACCGTGAGCAGTCGGTTCAGCCTGTCGGCCTTTTCCTCGGGCGGGACGGCGATGGTCATGCAGCGTGGTTTCCCGGAAGGTGCGGTTCGTCGTCGTGCGCATGCTGACAAACTAGGAAGACGTGGTCGTCCGCCGATCAAGCGGTGACTAACTCTGGGCGACAAATCCGCGTGACGCTCCCGTGGCGAAAGGTCGGCACACGGATACCGGCAGGAGGAGGATCCGCCAACGCCAACGCCAACGCCAACGCTAAGGTCCGCTGACGAGGGGGTCAATCACATCGCCCGGTGGCACTCGGGTTTATCCCTCCGGCAGCCGGCCGATCCGCACCGCTTTCCGGTGCAGGCGTTGATGCCTGCACCGCTTTCCGGTGCAGGCGTTGATGCCGGACCCCGGTATGCTTTAGAAGACATCTAATCTCAAAAGCCGTCGGCCGACCTTGGGCAAGCCGCGACTTTATCCTCGGACCCGGATTTCCCTCATGTCAGACAGCAGCAAGGTAAGCGCCCGCATCGATGCGGCGACCGGCGGGCTCAGGCTTCGGCGCATGCGCCAGAGCGAATGGTCGCGCCGTCTGGTGCGAGAGACGTCCGTCGGCGCCAGCGACCTGATCTGGCCGATTTTCGTGCGCGAGGGCGGCGGTCCCGACGAGCCGGTGCCCTCCATGCCGGGGGTGGTGCGTTTCTCGGTCGAGCGCAGCGTCGACGCGGCCAAGGAGGCGCGGGACCTCGGCATTCCCGTCGTCGCGCTGTTTCCCTTCACCGAGAACGCGCTGCGCGACAAGCGCGGCAGCGAGGCGCTGAACGAGAACAATCTCGTCTGCCGTGCCACGCGGGCGATCAAGGCCGCAGTGCCGGAGGTCGGCATCATGTGCGACGTCGCGCTCGACCCCTATACCAGCCACGGCCATGATGGCGTCCTGCGCGGCGACCGCATCGACAACGACGAATCGGTCGAGGTGCTCTGCCGGCAGGCGCTGGTGCAGGCGAAGGCCGGCTGCGACATCATCGGCCCGTCCGACATGATGGATGGCCGCGTCGCCTGCATCCGTTCGGAACTCGACGCGGAGGGCCTCGCGGACACGATGATCATGTCCTACGCCGCGAAATACGCCTCGGCCTTCTACGGCCCGTTCCGCGACGCCGTCGGATCCGGCGGCATCCTCAAGGGCGACAAGCGCACCTATCAGATGGACTACGGCAATGCCGAGGAGGCCTTCCGGGAGGCGGAGCAGGACATCGCCGAGGGCGCCGACATGATCATGGTCAAGCCGGGCATGCCCTATCTCGACATCCTGTCGCGGCTCGTCGGTGCGTTCAACCTGCCGATCTTCGCCTACCAGACCTCGGGCGAGTACTCGATGATCATGGCGGCGGCTGGCAATGGCTGGCTGGACGGCGACAAGGCGATGATGGAGAGCGCCGCCGCGTTCAAGCGCGCCGGTGCGGCGGGGATGCTCACCTACTTCGCGCCGCGGATCGCCCGCATGCTGAAGGGGCAGTAGCGCCGCGCAGGCGTCATTGAAGCGGGGCGCCGGGTTTCCCATCTCAAGGGGACGCCGCCGCTTCCTGTCGGCCGCCTTTTGAAGGAAACCGGAACCGCCATGAGTGACCAGACCATCGACGGAGCTCGCCGCACCGATCTCGACGCGCCGCGACTGTATGATGGCGTTCGCTCGCGGCGGATCTTTGGCTTCATCGCCGACTATACGCTGATCCTGCTGCTGTCGGTTCCGGCCGCCATCGTGGTCGGCCTCCTCGGCATCCTGACGCTCGGGCTCGGCTGGCTGCTCTACGGCATCCTCCTGCCGCTGATCGCCATCCTCTATGTCGGCTTCACCATGGGTGGCAGATCGCAGGCCACTCCTGGCATGCGCCTCGCCGGCGTCCGCCTGGAGCGGCTCGACGGCGGCAAGGTCGACCCGGCCCTCGCCATCTTGCATGGCGTCATCTTCTGGGCATCGAACGCCGTGCTGACGCCGTTCGTGCTGCTGGTCGCGCTGTTCACACCGCGCAAGCAGTTGCTGCAGGACCTGCTGCTCGGGACGGTCGTCGTTCGCAACCGCTAGGCTTGCCGGCAGCCGCACGGCGCGCATCTATCCCCGCGTGAAGCCAGTGTTCCAAAGCTGGCTTTCCTGTGATTATCTCGAGACAACACGGTACGGGGACGGATCCTCGTCAGGAAGGGTTGCGTGCTGATGACTGCCCATCCGCAGACACCTCAGTTCTTCCTTACATCCCCCTCCCCCTGCCCGTATCTCGCTGGTCAGTTCGAACGGAAGGTGTTCACCCATCTCGTCGGGGAACGGGCGCCGGAACTGCTCGACCTTCTGACGCAAGGCGGGTTCAGGCGCAGCCAGAACATCGCCTATCGTCCGGCCTGCGAGCGCTGCCGCTCCTGCATATCCGTGCGAATTCTTGTCGACCAGTTCCAGCCGACGAAGTCGATGAAGCGGGTCATGGCGCGCAACCGCGACCTCGTCGGCCGGGTCGACCGTGCGGTACCCTCGACCGAGCAGTACGCGCTGTTCCGCCGCTACCTCGACGACCGTCACGCCCGCGGCGGGATGTCCGAAATGTCGGTTCTCGACTATGCGATGATGGTCGAGGACAGCCAAGTCGACACCCGCCTGATCCAGTACAGGCGCCGCGGGCCGGACTCGGGCTTCCTCGCCTCGTCCGACCGGCAGCTCGTCGCCACGGCGCTGAGCGACGTGATGGGCGATGGCATGTCCATGGTCTATTCGTTCTTCGACCCCGACGAGCACGAGCGCAGCCTCGGCACCTACATGATCCTCGACCACATCGAACGGACCAAGAAGCTCGGCCTGCCCTATCTCTACCTCGGCTACTGGGTGAAGGGCTCGCGCAAGATGGACTACAAGATCCGGTATTTGCCGCAGGAGCACCTGCAGCCGAAAGGCTGGGAGCCCTACGTGCCAAGTCCTGAGGACGACCTACACGATTCTGCATGACCGGATGGTACCCTTGCCTCAGGCCTTCTTGACCCAGCGACGATCGTCGGTCTGCTGCCAGTAGGTGACGGCATGTCCGGCAGCCTTCTCGATGCTCCAGCGACGCCGGGCGCTCGCGACCTGTTCCTCGTCATGGCCGTCGAAGAGATAGACGCCCCGTAGATAACGCTCCAGCGAATCGGGCACGGCGCCCTCCACCATGAAGCGGCACTGCGGATCGTTGGCGGCCTGCGCCGGGTCGACGGTCAGGAGGATCGGCTGCAGCGCGCCGCTGGAGTCAGCGTCGGTGCCGTGCGGCAGGAATGATTCATCGCGAAACACCCAGAGGTGCTGATCCAGCGCATCGCGGCGCTCGCCGGTCAACGCCTGCACGACGACCCGCCAGCCGCGGGCGAGGCTCTTCTCGAGGAGGTCCGGCAGGGCCTCCTCGAGACGGCTTTCGGTGAGGTGGTAGAACAGCACTTCGGCCACGACCGCCCCCTTTTTTTAGCGTTACTTTGCTTCGTAGTCCGCCTCGACCAGCTGGTTCAACAGCCGCACGCCGAAGCCCGAGGCCCAGGACTGGTTGTACTCGTTGGAGGGCGAGCCCATCGCGGTACCGGCGATGTCGAGATGCGCCCAAGGGACGTCATTGACGAAGCGCTGCAGGAACTGCGCGGCGGTGATCGAGCCGGCGGCGCGGCCATTGCCGACGTTCTTGATGTCGGCGAACTTGCCTTCGATCAGCTTGTCGTATTCCGGCGCGAGCGGCAGGCGCCAGACCTTCTCGCCGGTCAATTTGCCGGCGGCGTACAGTCGCTCCGACAGCTCGTCATTGTTGGAGAAGAGGCCGGCATTGTGGTTGCCGAGCGCGACGATCACCGCACCCGTCAGCGTGGCGAGATCGATCATGAACTTCGGCTGGAAACGCTGCTGGCAGTACCAGAGCGCGTCAGCGAGCACGAGCCGGCCCTCGGCATCGGTGTTGATGACCTCGATCGTCGTGCCGGACATGGCGGTGACGATGTCGCCCGGACGCTGCGCATTGCCGTCGACGGCGTTCTCGACGAGGCCGACGATGCCGACGACGTTGACTTTGGCCTTGCGGCCGGCAAGCGCGCGCATCAGGCCGACGACGGCTGCCGAGCCACCCATGTCACCCTTCATGTCCTCCATGCCGCCGGCGGGCTTGATCGACACGCCACCGGTGTCGAAGACGACGCCCTTGCCGACGAAGGCGATCGGCGCCTCGCCCTCGGTGCCGCCGTTCCAGCGCATGATGGCGAGGCGGGCCGGACGCGGCGAACCCTGCGCGACGCCGAGGAGCGCCCACATCTTCAGCTCAGTCATGTCGGCTTCGGTGAGGATCTCGATCTCGAGGCCGTGCGGGGCGAGCGCGGAGATGTGCGCGGCGTATTCGACCGGGCCGAGCACGTTGGCCGGCTCGTTGACGAGGTCGCGGGCGAGCATCACGCCCTCGGTGATCGCCTCGGACCGCGCGAAGGCAGCGGTCGCAGCGGCGGCGTCGCTGACGGCAAGCGTCACGGTCTCCGCGACGTCCTTCGTCTCTTCCTCGTCGCCGTTCTTCGGCTTCTTCGATTTGTAGCGGTCGAAATGATAGCCGCGCAGAATCACGCCCGCCGCCAACGCGGCCGCCGATGCACCGTCCACGGCGGCGCCTGCTGCATCGCACCATAACGTGATGACCTCGGCGCCCTTCGTCTTGGCGGCAGCGATACCGCCGAGCTTCATCCAGTCTTCCTCGCCGAGCGGCGTCTCGCCGTGCGTGCCGATGAGGAGGATCCGGTCGACATCGAGGCCCGCCGGTGCCAGCAGTTCGAGGGTCGAAAGCCGCTTGCCGGTGAACTTCGCGATTCCCGCCGCCCGCTGGACGAGATCGCCGATCGCGGCCGGGACGGAAGCGGCCAGCGCCGTGCCCTGCCCGGCGAAAACGACGAGAACGCCTGCCGTCGGCAAGGCGAGCGCGGAGAACTGGATGGACGGTTTCTTCGACATGGAAACTCCGTTGGGAAGAGAGCGCTCGCCCGGCATGCGAGCCTGGTTGCATCTTGTAGCCGCTAAGGCAGCCGTGGTGCAAAGGACACAGGCGCTATCATGGAAGCAGGCGCCGGCTTGGCAAGGCTGGGCAAGGCTCACCACCCCGGTTAAGGGTGCGTTAACCACCCTTGTTCGCCCTTCTTTAGCCAAGCTGCTGCACTCTCAGGCACGGATGATCATCAGAACCGACAGGGGGGAACCTCTCCGCACCGTGACCGAGGCCGAGAAGACCATAGAAACGACGACGCCATGAGCCTTCTCGAACGATACATCTTCAGACGGGCCATGGTGTTCAGCCTGGGCTCTCTGGCGTCCCTCGTCCTGATCGTCTGGGTGGTTCAGGCGCTGCAGCGCATCGATATCGTCCGCACTACCGCCTCGGCTGCCGGCAATATTTTCTGGATCGCGCTGATGCTGATCCCGGACCTTGCGGCTGGCGTCGTGCCCTTCGCTGTGGTGATCGGAGCCGTCCAGGCGCTGAACTCGCTGAACGCCGACAGCGAGCGCGCCGTCATCTCATCGTCCGGCGCCTCGTCGGCGGTGGTCATCCGGCCGATCCTCTACCTCGGGATCGTCGCCGCCATGCTCGTCCTGTTCATCTCGCACGTGCTGGGACCGATGGCGCAGCGCGGCTTCTACGATGGCATCCGGACCATCAATGCCGATGCCATCACGCTGTTCCTGCAGCCGGGACGGTTCGAGGAAGTGCAGGACGGCATGATCCTCAGCATCGGCGCAGTGAACGGCTCGACGGTGAAGAGCCTTTTCATCTCCGACCAGCGCGACCCGAGCCTCGACCTCACCTACTTTGCCAAGGAAGCGAAGATCCTCGAGCGCGACAAATCCTCGTATTTGCTGCTGTATGACGGTCAGCTGCACCGCCGCACCGCGGCCGATGGCGCGGTGTCGATCATCCAGTTCCAGACCTACGCCTTCGATCTTGCCAGCCTCCGGCCGGCTTCGGATGGCGACTGGGTGCGCACGTCCGAACGCTCGACCGCCGAACTCGCCTTCCCCGATCCGAACGATGCCGACTTCCAGGCCAAGCCCAATTCCTACCGCAAGGAGCTGGCGCAGCGGCTGTCCGACTGGCTGTACCCGATCGCCATGGCGCTCTGGGCGCTGGTGATGGCGAGCCAGCCGCGCACCAACCGTCAGGGCCCGGGCATCGCGATGGCGCTCGGACTGGCCGGCGCCTTAGTGCTTAAGGCGCTGGGCTTTGTCTCGATGTCGCTGGTCGACCGCGACCCGCGGCTGGTCTTCGTCATCTACCTCGTGCCGCTGTTCTCCATCGTCACCAGCATCATGCTGCTCCGGCTCGACGTGAATATCTCGCAGCTGAGCCTGTTCGACCGGATCGGCGACGCCTTCGCCCGGGCTGGCCGCAGCCTCCGCGGCCTGGTGCCAATGCTTGCCTCCAGTGACGGGAAGACCCGGCGATGATGCGGCGCACGCTCAACCTCTACTTCTTCAAGCGCTATATCGTCAGCTTCTTCTCGTCGCTGGTGGTGGTGTTCGCGCTCGCCTACCTCATCGACATGATCGAGGTTAGCCGCCGCGGCCGCTTCGCCGATGTCAGTTTCGGCACCATCGCGCTCGTCTCGGCGCTCCGCATCCCGGCCTTCATCGAGCAGGCCTTTCCTTTCGTCATCCTGTTCTCCTCGATCTTCACCTTGCTCACGCTGAACAAGAAGCTGGAGCTGGTGGTGGCCCGGGCGTCCGGCGTGTCGGTCTGGCAGATCCTTGCGCCGTTCATCGTCGGCTCGATCCTGCTCGGGGCCGCCGCGACCTTCCTCTACAATCCGCTGGCGGCGATGGCGCAGGCGCAGTCCGCCAACATCGAGACGCAGCTCGGCAGCGGCAAGACCAAATCCAGCACGGGCCTTGCCCCTTGGCTGCGGCAGAACGGCGAAGGCGTTGAGTCGATCATCGGCGCCAAGGCGGTGTCGGATGGCGGCCTGAAGCTTGGCGGCGTGACCGCCTTCATCCTCGCCGACGACGGCACGGTGCGGGACCGTATCGACGCGCCCAGCGCTACGCTCGTCGAAAATGCCTGGCTGATCGATTCGCCGACCGTGACCCGGATCGGCTACTCCCCGGAGAAGCCGGCGAACTATCGTTTGCCGACGACGCTGCGTGCGGAATTTATCGAGCAGAAGCTCGCCGACCCGCAGGCCATTCCGATCTGGGATCTCTATTCCAAGATCGAGGTCGCCCGCAGTCTCGGATACAATGCCGAGGCCTTCGCGATGCATTACAACACGCTGGTGGCCAAGCCCGCGCTGTTCGTCGCGATGACCCTCCTGGCCGCGACGGTGGCCATCCAATTTGCCAGAACTGGGCAGTCGAGCCGGACGATAATCGGTGGCATCACCGCCGGCTTCGTGCTTTACGTCGTAACGTTCCTCGCGCAAGCGCTGGGAAGCAATTCGGTTGTTCCACCGGTTGTGGCGGCGTGGTTCCCAGTCTTGGCAGCAGGCCTGTTCGGGGTGACGATCCTGCTTCACCAGGAGGATGGTTAGTATGGTAGCGACGGGGAAAACGCGCTTCATGGTGAGAACGGGCCGACACCTCACGCTTTCGGCGAGCGTGGCGCTGTGCGCCCTTCTGTCCAGCGGTCCCTCGGCTCTCGCTCAGGAACAGATGAACCCGCTCGGTGCGGCCGTGAAGGTCCCGAGCGACGCGCAGCTGTTCCTGGAGGCCGACACCGTCGTCTACGACCGCGACAAGTCGCTGGTGACGGCGGGCGGCGGCGTGCAGATCGACTACGGCGGCTACAAGCTCGTCGCCAAGAAGGTCACCTACAACCAGCAGACCAAGCGTCTCGTCGCCAGTGGTGACGTCGAGATGCTGCAGCCTGATGGCAACAAGGTCTACGCCGACAGCGCCGACATCACCGACGACTTCGCCGACGGCTTCATCACCGCGCTGCGGATCGAGACGCCCGACAATACGCGCTTTGCCGCGCAAGGCGCCGTGCGCGAGAGCGGCAACGTCACGACCTTCGAGAAGGGCATCTACACCGCGTGCGAGGCGTGCAAGAAGCACCCCGAGCGCGCACCGCTGTGGCAGGTCAAGGCGCGCAAGATCGTCTGGGACCAGCAGGAAAAGGTCATCCGCTACTACGGCGCCAAGTTCGAGTTCTTCGGCCAGCCGATCGCGTACCTTCCCTACTTCCAGCAGGCCGACCCGACCATTAAGCGCAAGAGCGGCTTCCTGACGCCGTCCTTCAAGTCGTCCGACGACCTCGGCTACGGCTTGCGGGTGCCGTACTTCTTCGCGCTGTCCGACAGCTACGACATGACGGTCGCCGGCACCTATTACAGCAAGCAGGGCTTCCTCGGCGAAGTCGAGTACCGTCAGGCGTTCAGCAACGGCTACTTCACCTTGCAGGCCGCCGGCATCTCGCAGAACGACCCGAACAATTTCGACATCAACAGCGTCGATCTCGGCGAGGTCAAACGCGGCATGGTCGGCACCACCGGCCGGTTCGATCTCAGCGACCGCTGGACCTTCGGCTGGGACGTGCTCGCGCAGAGCGATTCGAATTTCTCGCAGACCTACGGCATCGAGAACTTCAACCAGACCTTCCACACATCCGAGATCTACCTCAGCGGTCTGGGCGACCGCAGCTTCTTCGATCTGCGCGCCCAGCGCTTCGACATCCAGTCGAAGTACAACACGGGTGACCTCGATCAGGACAAGCAGCCCGAGATCCTGCCGACGCTCGACTACGAGACCATCAACGATTCGCCGATCGGCGGCGGCGAGGTCGAGATCGACACCAATCTGGTTCACCTGCGCCGCCAGGAAGGCGCGCTCGGGCTGATCTGCGAGCCCGGCCTCTTCGTCAACGGCAGCTGCGCCGACTTCCGCAGGGACGTCTACAACCGCAATGTGCTGGAAGGCGATTACACCCGCGGCTCGACCAATGCCGAGTGGCGCCGGACGCTGACGACCGATGGGGGACTGCTGCTGACCCCCTCCCTCGGGCTTCGCGGCGACCTCTATCAGGCCAACATGTCGGTGGGCGATGAGGGCTCGTTCGATGGCGGGACCAGTGTCGACGGCTCCGGCTTCCGGGGCATGGCGACCGCCGCCCTCGAGGCACGCTATCCCATCCTGATCGAGGCGGCGAACTCCTCGCACGTCATCGAGCCGATCGGCCAGCTGATCATCCGTCCGGACGAGGCGAAGGCCGGCGAGCTGCCGAACGAGGACGCGCAGAGCCTCGTCTTCACCACCGGCAACCTGTTCGAAATGGACAAATTCTCCGGCTACGACCGGATCGAGGGCGGCAGCCGCGCCAATGTCGGCCTGCGTTATGCCGGCACCTTCGCCACCGGCTATGCGCTCGACGCCATGATCGGTCAGTCCTACCACATTTCCGGCGACAACCCGTACGACCAGATCGACCTTGCGCTCGTTGGCTTCGACTCGGGCCTCGAGACCGATCGATCGGACTATGTGAGCTCGGTGACGCTTGGGACGCCGATCGGCCTGCAGTTCGGCGTGCAGGGCCGCTTCGACGAGAAGACGATGGACGTGCGCCGGACCGATCTCAGCACGGCCTACAGCAATAGCCACGGCAGCATCGGCGCGACCTACTCCTTCATCGACGCGCAGCCGATCTATGGCTCGCCGGTCGACCGCAGCCAGATCTCGACCGGCGGCAACCTGAAGCTGAACGCCAACTGGACGGCCTATGGCTCGCTGAGCTACGACATCGAAAGCTCTACCCTCATCAGCAAGTCCGCAGGTCTCGGCTATCTCGACGAGTGCTTCAGCCTGCTGGCGACCTACACCAGCACCGAGAGCGCATATCAGATCAACGACTCTCAGAAGAACACGGTGATGTTCACGCTCGGGCTCCGGACGATCGCCGACTTCGACTACAAGTATAAGATCGACGAGTAGCGGCACCATCGTTTCGACAAAAGAGCGATGTAGCGCAACGACATGCCCATTGTTCGAGACAGCTGCACGTCCAGCATTCCGGAGGCCGAGACGCCATGACTGCATCACGCATCTTCCAGCGGTCCGCACTGGCGTTGTTGCTGACCTGCGCCACCGTCGGCGCCGTCTCCGGCTTGGCGCAGCCGGCGTCGGCGGCGTCGGAGATCGCGGTCATCGTCAACAAGGACCCGGTCACCTCCTTCGCCATCAAGCAGCGCACGAGCTTCCTGAAGCTGCGCCGCGTCAAGGGCGACCTGACAAAAGCCGCCACGGACGAGCTGATCGAGGAAGCCCTCAAGAAGCAGGAAGTGCGCCGTCTGGGGATCAGCATCCCGGACACCGCGGTGAATGCTGCCTTCCTGAAGTTCGCCGCCGACAACAAGCTGCAGCCGGCGCAGCTGGCGCAGGTGCTCGGCCAGGTCGGCTTCTCCGAGAAGGCGTTCAAGGACTACATCCGCGTCCAGATGGGCTGGGGCCAGGCGGTCCAGGCCAGCATGCGCAGCGGTGGCGCCGGTGGGCGGGTCAGCGAGTCCGATGCGGTGCAGCGGATGCTGGCACAAGGCGGCACGAAGCCGAAGACCACCGAGTACACGCTGCAGCAGGTGATCTTCGTCGTTCCCGAGGCCAAGCGCGCCGCGATGAAGGCCGGACGGATGAAGGAAGCCAATGCGATGCGCTCGCGCTTCCAGTCATGCCCCGCGAACTACGAGTTCGCCAAGGGCCTGCGCGACGTGACCGTGCGAGAGCTCGGCCGCGTGCCGCAGCCGGCTCTGCCGGAGCGGTGGAAGGATTCGATCTCGGCGATCTCCTCGTCCGGCGCCACGCCGCCGCAAGAGACCGAGCGCGGCGTCGAATACATCGTCGTCTGCGACCAGCGCAGTATTTCCGATGACAAGACGGCCGCGATGGTCTTCCAGTCGCAGGACATGGAGAAGGGCAAGTCGGAGCCCGACGCCAAACTCCTGAAGTCGCTGCGGGACAAAGCCGTGATCACCCGGCGATGACACCCGGCGCACGGCCGCCTCTGGCCGTCACCATCGGCGAACCGTCGGGCGTTGGGCCCGACGTGACGCTCGCCGCCTATGCCGACCGGCGGGACCGTCCGCTGCCAGTGTTCTTTCTCCTCGCAGATCCCGACATGCTGGCGGCGCGCGCTTCCCGGCTCGGCATCGACGTTTCGATCGTCCGTATCGGGCGGCCGGAGGAGGCCTCGGTGCATTTTGCGACGGCCCTTCCCGTCCTGCCGCTGATCAACCGTCACAGTGAGCTTCCCGGCCAGATCGATCCGCAGAATGCGCTCGGCACCGTCGAGGCGATCGACCGCGCGACCGCCTTCGCCCTCAACGGTACGGCCTCGGCCGTGGTGACGAACCCGATCGACAAGAAGGCGCTCTACGACGCGGGCTTCCGCCACCCCGGTCATACCGAGTATCTGGCCGAACTCTGCGGCACCGTCCTGCAGCGCTCGTTCACGCCCGTCATGCTGCTGACCGGACCCGACCTATCCTGCGTCCCCGTCACGATCCATATTCCGCTGGTCGACGTCCCGGCCGCCCTGACGGCCGACCTCATCGTCGAGACCGCGGAGATGGTCACCGCTGAGCTGAAGTCGCGGATGGGCATCGAGTTTCCGCGCATCGCCGTCGCCGGGCTGAACCCGCATGCGGGCGAGCGCGGGGCGATCGGCAAGGAGGACGAGGCCGTCATCCGGCCAGCTGTCGAGAGGCTGCGGATGTCGGGCATCGACGCCTTCGGTCCCCTCCCCGCCGACACCATGTTCCATCCCGAGGCCCGGGCGCGCTACGACGTCGCGCTGTGCATGTACCATGACCAGGCGCTGATCCCGGCGAAGATGCTGGCCTTCGACGAGACGGTGAACACGACGCTCGGCCTGCCGATCATCCGCACCTCGCCGGACCACGGCACGGCGGCGGACATCGCCGGCAGCGGCCACGCCCGCCCGAACAGCTTCATCGCCGCCTTGCGGCTCGCCGACCGCATGGCCGACCATGCCGCCCGCAGCACCGCCGGGCCCTCCTCGTGAGCGCCATCGACGGACTGCCGCCGCTGCGCGTGGTCATGGCCGAGCATGGGCTCGACCCGAAGAAGGCGCTCGGCCAGAACTTCCTCCTCGACCTCAACCTTACCGGCCGCATCGCCCGCCAGGCGCTACCCTATGACGGGCACACGGTGATCGAGGTGGGCCCGGGTCCGGGCGGGCTGACGCGGGCGATCCTGGCGCAAGGTGCCGAGCATCTGACGGTGATCGAGAAGGACCGCCGCTGCATCGCGGCGCTCGAAGCCGTCGCCGCGCATTATCCCGGCCGCCTCACCATCATCGAGGGTGACGCGCTGAAGACCGATATCGCCGCGCTCGCGGGAGGGCGACCGGTCAAGATCGTCGCGAACCTTCCCTACAACATCGGCACGCAGCTGCTGCTGGACTGGATTACCGTGCCGCAATGGCCGCCGGTCTGGACCGAACTGACGCTGATGTTTCAAAGGGAGGTCGCCGAGCGGATCGTCGCCGGGCCCGGCACCGACCATTACGGACGGCTCGGCGTGCTGGCGGGCTGGCGCACCAGTTCCCGCATGCTCTTCGACGTCGGGCCGGAAGCCTTCACGCCGCCGCCGAAAGTGACCTCGTCGGTGATCCAGATCAGGCCTCTGGCCTCACCCATCGACGTGCCGCTGGCCAAGCTCGAGGCGGTCACCGCGGCCGCCTTCGGCCAGCGCCGAAAGATGCTGCGCCAGAGCGTGAAGTCGCTCGGCGGCGAGCGCATCCTTTTGGCAGCCGACATCGACCCGCAGCGCCGTGCCGAGACGCTGAGCGTCGAGGAGTTCTGCCGCCTCGCCGCATTGGTCTGACGCTCACCCGTCGGGCTGCCTCCCGGCTGCGCCCCCGGGGGCTACGGAACGCGTCAACGTCCCATCATCGTCGATGCAGGAGACCGCTCAGGCCGGCTCTTCGCCGAGCAGCGTAGCGGTAAAATCGAACAGGCCTGGACGCCGGTCGCGGCGCAGGCGCTCGGCCTCGACGATCGCCTTCACCTCGCCAAAGGCCTGGTTCAGGTCGTGGTTGACGACGACATAGTCGTAGTCGCGCCAGCGCTCGATCTCGACGCGGGCGTTCTTCAGCCGCATGGCGATGGTGTCGCTGGAGTCCTCGTTGCGCCGGAACAGGCGGCTCTTCAGTTCGGCCATCGAGGGCGGCAGGATGAAGATCGACACGATATCGGCACGCGCCTGTTCCTGGAGCTGCTTGGCCCCTTGCCAGTCGATGTCGAAGAGCATGTCGCGCCCTTCCTGCATCGCCTTCTCCGCCGGCTCGCGCGGGGTGCCGTAGAAGTTGCCGTGCACCTCTGCCCATTCCAGCAGCGCGTCGCCGTGGCGCAGGCGCTCGAACTCATCGGGCTTGATGAAGTGATAGTGCCGCCCCTCGATCTCGCTGCCGCGGCGCTGGCGCGTGGTGACGCTGACCGACAGCGAGAAGCGCGGATCGCCTTCGAGGAGGTTGTGCGCGATCGTCGACTTGCCGGCACCCGAGGGCGAGGACAGGACGAGCATCAGGCCGCGGCGCTTGATTTCCGGGGGCATGGTGGAGGCGGTGTCGGTCATTCGATATTCTGTACCTGTTCGCGGAATTGGTCGATGACCACTTTGAGCTCCAGCCCGATGGCGGTGAGCGAGGTCGCGTTTGATTTCGAGCAGAGCGTATTCGATTCGCGGTTAAATTCCTGCGAAAGGAAGTCCAGCCGGCGACCGACCGGGCCTCCCGCGGCGAGCAGGCTTCGGGCGGCATCGATATGGGCGGCGAGCCGGTCGAGTTCTTCGCGGATGTCGGCCTTGGCGGCGATGATCGCCACTTCCTGGTGCAGCCGCGCGGCGTCCAGCCCGGCGCCGGTCCCGATCAGCAGCTCGACCTGACCGGCCAGCCGGCGGCGGATCGCCTCGACGCTGCGGGCCGGATCGCGCTCGGCGGCAGCCACGAGCACCAGCATCTCGTCGAGCCGCTGGTCGAGGAGACCCCGCAGCAAGGCGCCCTCGTCTTCGCGGGCGGCGACGAGCCTGTCGAGCGCAAGGGTGAAGCCTTCGAGCACGGCAGCACGGCGGGCAGCGTCACGCTCGGGGTCGGCGACGGTCTCGGCGACGTCTATGATGCCCTTGATCGCCAGGAGCCCATCTGCGGTCGGCGTGACAGCATGTCCGCCGGCGATCAGCCGTTCCGTCAGCACCAGCACCTGCTCGAGCATCGCCTCGTTGACGCGGAACACCGGCGCGTCGTCCGTCTTGCGAAGGCTCAGCGAGATCTGGACATTGCCGCGTGTCAGTCGGGCGCCGCTCGCCTTGCGGATGTCGCTCTCGATGCCGTCGAGCGCCTGCGGCAGGCGAAGGCGAAGCTCGAGCCCCTTGCCATTGACCGAGCGTAGTTCCCAGACGAAGTCGGTATCGTCGAAAACGCCCTCGGTCCGGGCAAAACCCGTCATGCTGGCAACGGGCATGCCGTTCTCCGTCGTTTCAGATCTAACGGCTACAAACGGGCTCGGCAGAGATGCGCACTCGCCCAGCGCCCTATTGCGCGACGATCGGGTCGGCGGGATTGGCGTCACCCGCGGCGGCGGCGGCGTTCTGCGCCCGCTCGATCTCGCGGTACCGCCGGACATTGGCGTTGTGCTCCTCGAGCGACGACGCGAAGACGTGGCCGCCCGTGCCGTCCGCCACGAAGTAGACGTCCTTCGTCGACGAGGGATTGGCCACCGCCTCCAGCGCCGCCCGGCCGGGGTTCGCGATCGGGCCTGGCGGCAGGCCCTTGATCACATAGGTGTTGTAGGGCGTGTCGCTCTTGATGTGCGACTGGCGGATCGGCTCGTTCGCCGGCTTTCCGGAGCCGCCCCAGATCCCGTAGATGATGGTCGGATCGGACTGGAGGCGCATGCCCAGCCGAAGCCGGTTGAGGAACACGGAGGCGACGCGCGAGCGCTCGTCAGCGCGGCCGGTCTCCTTCTCGACGATCGAGGCGAGCGTCACGAACTCCTTGATGTCCTTGACCTCGGTAACGTCCTTGTCACGGCGGTCCCAGACTTCCTGGACCAGGGCGGTCTGCGCGGCTTGCATCTTGTTGATGACTTCGGCCCGGGTCATTCCCCGCTGGACGCGGTAGGTGTCGGGACGGAGCGAGCCCTCGGCGGGCATCGGCGGCATGTTGCCGGTCAGCACGTCTTCCTGCGCCACTCGGTCGAAGATCTGCTTGACGGTCCAGCCTTCGGGAATGGTTACCGAGTGCAGCACCGACTCGCCGCTACGGATCTTATCCATGATCTCGCGCATGCTGGCGGCCGGTGAGAAGCCGTATTCGCCGGCCTTCAGTTCACCCGCGACGCCGGACAGGCGCACGCCGTACTCGAAGATCGATGCATTGGTGATGATGCCGCCGCGCTCGAGGCCGTTGGCGATGCTCTCTAGGCTCGAATTCCTCGGCACCACATAGGTCGCCTGCGCCGTCAGCGGACCGGCGCCATCGAATTCCGACTTGCCCCAGGCGACGATGCCGACGGCGACCACGGCGACAAACAGCGCGGCGGAGAAAACGAGGTTGAAAAAGACGACGACCTGGTTGCGGGCACCGCGCGAGCGCCGCGGCGGCGTCGGGGCGGCCTTGGGTCGCAGGGCTTCGGACGCCGACCTTGGAACGATCTTCCGGTCGTCGCCGCCGCGCATGTCGTCGGTCATGAAATCACCCTTCGAGGATCGGTCGACAAACGATGGTAGCACCACCCGAATGTGGCGAAAGACGGGTGGTCAGTCGACCAGACGGCGGAACACCAGCGAGGCGTTCGTGCCGCCGAAACCGAAGGAATTCGACAGCGCCACATCGATCTGCTTCTCGCGCTTTACCAGCGGAACGAGATCGATTTTCGTCTCGACCGACGGGTTCTCGAGGTTCAGCGTCGGCGGCGCGACATTGTCGCGAATAGCCAGCACGCAGAAGATCGCCTCGACCGAACCGGCTGCCCCGAGCAGGTGGCCGATCGCCGACTTGGTGGACGACATCAAGACGCCCTCTGCGGCATCCCCGAGGAGACGTTCGATGGCGCGCAACTCGATCTCGTCGCCCATCGGCGTCGAGGTGCCGTGCGCGTTGATGTAGTCGATATCGGACGCCTGGATCCCCGCCCGCTTCATCGCGGAGGACATGCAGCGGTAGGCACCGTCGCCATCCGGGGCGGGTGCGGTGATGTGGTAGGCATCGCCCGACATGCCGTAGCCGACGAGCTCGGCATAGATTTTCGCGCCGCGGGCCTTCGCATGCTCGAGTTCTTCGAGCACCACGATGCCAGCGCCCTCGCCCATGACGAAACCGTCGCGGTCGCGGTCATATGGGCGCGAGGCCCGGGTCGGGTCATCGTTAAAATTCGTGGACAGCGCCTTGCAGGCGGCAAAGCCTGCCAGCGACAGCCGCGAGACCGGCGATTCGGTGCCGCCGGCCACCATCACGTCGGCATCGCCGAGCGCGATCAGCCGTCCGGCATCGCCGATGGCATGCGCACCCGTCGAGCAGGCGGTGACGATCGACGAGTTCGGACCTTTCAGCCCGTTGCGGATCGACACCTGGCCCGAGGCCAGGTTGATCAGGCTGCCCGGAATGAAGAACGGGCTGACGCGGCGCGGGCCCTTCTCGTCGAGGGTCAGCGACATCCGCTCGATCGCCTGGAGGCCCCCGATGCCCGAGCCGATCAGAACGCCGGAGGCGATCTGATCTTCGTAGGATTCGGGATGCCAGTTGGCATCGTCGAGTGCTTCTGCTGCAGCGGCCACCGCATAGATGATGAAGTCGTCGACCTTGCGCTGTTCCTTCGGCTCCATCCACTGATCGGGATCGAAGCTTCCGTCCGTCCCATCCCCGCGGGGGATTTGACACGCGATTCGGCACGGCAGATCCGATGTCTCGAAACTGTCGACCGGCCGAGCGGCGCTATCGCCGTTCAGCAAACGCTTCCAGGTTACGCCAGCGCCGGTCCCGAGGGGACTGATCATTCCGACGCCAGTGATGACCACTCGTCTCATACAACACTCATTTTCCGGGGCGGAGATCCGCCGCCGGGATCAGGACTGATTCTTCTCGATGAACTTGACCGCGTCGCCGACGGTCAGGATCGTCTCGGCCGCATCGTCCGGGATCTCGACGCCGAATTCTTCTTCGAAAGCCATCACGAGTTCGACGGTGTCGAGGCTGTCCGCGCCGAGGTCGTCGATGAAGCTCGCATTGTCGGTGACCTTTTCAGCCTCGACGCCGAGATGTTCGACGACGATCTTCTTCACCCGTTCAGCGGTATCGCTCATATTTATTCCTCTGTTGATATTTGCTTCGTCGTTTTCGTTAGACGCGCAAGGCCGGTGAATCAAGCTTTTGCACCATCATACTTCTTGTGTCTGCCGGGCCTTCGACGGACTCGACTGGTGCGGTCGGGTGCGCTTAGCACGGAGATTGCCAAGGGCCAAGCCGCAGAACCCCTGCGCCCGCGGCAATGCCCGGCTTTATGACTCAGATCATCGCCATGCCGCCGTTGACGTGGATCGTCTGCCCCGTGACGTAGCTGGCTTCGTTCGAAGCCAGAAAAAGCGCCGCCGCGGCGATCTCGTCGGCATTGCCGATGCGCTTCATCGGGATAGCGCCGAGGATGCCTTCCTTCTGCTTGTCGTTTAGCTTGTCGGTCATGGCGCTCTGGATGAAGCCCGGCGCGATGCAGTTGACGGTGACATTGCGCGAGGCGATTTCCTGCGCCAGCGACTTTGAAAAGCCGATCATGCCAGCTTTCGCCGCGCAGTAATTGGCCTGGCCGGGATTGCCGGTGACGCCGACGATCGAGGTAATGTTGACGATCCGGCCGAACCTCCGGCGCATCATCTGGTGCGTCAGGCCGCGGGTCAGGCGGAAGGCGGCGGTGAGATCGACCTCGATCACCCGGTCCCAGTCCTCGTCCGACATGCGCACGAACAGGCCGTCCTTGGTGATGCCCGCATTGTTGACGAGGATATCGACGCCTTCCATGGCGGCATCCACCGTCTCGGCTAGCGCCTTCTGGGCGTCACGGTCGCCGAGGTCGGCGGGAAAGACGTGGACGCGGTCGCCGAGCGAGGCCGCGACCTCGTCGAGCTTCTCCCGGCGGGTGCCGTGCAGGCCGACGACGGCGCCGGCGCCGTGCAGCACCCGGGCAATGGCTTCGCCGATGCCGCCGCTGGCACCGGTGACGAGGGCCTTGCGGCCGGTCAGATCGAACATGGTCTCTACCTCAGTTTGCGGGGCCGGCCCTTGGGCGCGGCGATCGATAGGGATGATCAGGCCTGCAGCGCATCGATATCGGCGGGCGTGCCGAGGCTCTGCGTCTTCGCCGTCTTGTCGATGCGCTTGACGAGGCCGGCCAGCACCTTGCCGCTGCCGACTTCGAGAAAGCTGTCGATACCGGCACCCACCATGAACTCGACGCTCTCGCGCCAGCGCACCTGGCCGGTCACCTGCTGGACCAGAAGTTGCTTGATCTCGGCGGGCTCGTCCACCGGCCGGGCCAGCACGTTGGCAACCAGCGGCACGACCGGGCGGCGCATGTCGGCGGCGTCGAGCGCTTCGCGCATGCGCTCGGCGGCCGGCTGCATCAGGCTGCAGTGGAAGGGAGCGGACACCGGCAAAGGAATGGCGCGCTTGGCACCCTTCTCCAGCGCCAGCGCCATCGCCCGCGTCACCGCCGCGGCAGCGCCGGAGATGACAATCTGGCCGCCGCCATTGTCGTTGGCGAGCTCGCACGGTTCACCCGGCGCCGTGGCAGCCGCGCAGACCTCGGCAACGCCGGAATGGTCGAGCCCGAGGATCGCCGCCATGGCGCCCTCGCCCGCCGGCACCGCCCGCTGCATCGCCTCGCCGCGGATGCGCAGGAGCTTCGCCGTCTCGCCAATCGACAGGGCACCGGCAGCCGCAAGCGCCGAATACTCGCCGAGCGAATGGCCGGCGACGAAGGTGGCAGAGGCCTTGAGGTCGAAGCCACGCGATTCCATCGCCCTCAGCACCGCGAGCGAGACCGCCATCAGCGCCGGCTGGGCGTTGGCGGTCAGCGTCAACTCGGACTCAGGGCCATCGAAGATCACCGACGACAGCTTTTCCCCTAGCGCCGCGTCGACCTCCTCGAACACGGCGCGGCTTTCGGGAAAGGCATCGAAGACGGCGCGCCCCATGCCGACGGTCTGGCTGCCCTGGCCCGGGAAGATCAGTGCAAGTGTCATGGTGGCTCCCAAGGATTATGGCTTTGTCGGGGGTGTTGAAGGCGAAAGCGGCGCAATGTGTCAAGGCGAGCGGGTCTGGCTCAGGCTACTCAGACATGTCCCGTCCATGTCCGGATTAGTGTCGATCGTGCGAATATCGCATCGCCGCGCCCGCCTCCTCCAACCCTTGGCAGCATCCTCTTTCCCTTGTGGCGGCGGCGTTTCCCGATGAGGTGATGCGCTGACTGTTGCGGTTATCGCAACATTCCGCTACTAGCCGCCTCGTCAATGCCCGGTTTCAAGCCGGGGGCTGAACGGAAGGTGCTGGCTTGCCGGCATGAGGACAGGTTGTCCGCTTCCCGTGTCCCCGCTCTCGACCGTCCCGCAAGACACGCCTTTCCATCGATCCCCAGGATCTCCAGGAGAGTCGCAGAGGCTTAGCCGCTGATGTCGGGCAAGGACATGGAAAACTCATTGTGGAAAGGCGAAACGATGGCTCTGTACGAGCACGTATTCCTCGCCCGCCAGGACATTAGCGGCCAGCAGGTCGATCAACTCGTCGAGCAGTATCGCGGCGTGATCGAAGCCAATGGCGGCAAGGTCGGCAAGGTCGAGAGCTGGGGTCTTAAGACCCTCACCTACCGGGTCAAGAAGAACCGGAAGGCTTACTACACGCTGATGAACATCGATGCCCCGTCGCCTGCCGTGCAGGAAATGGAGCGCCAGATGCGTATCAACGAAGACGTCCTGCGCTACATCACCATCAAGGTCGATGCGCATGATGAGGCACAGTCGGTCATGATGCAGAAGCGTGACGACCGTCCGCGCCGCGGCGACCGCGACGACCGCCCGGGTGGCGAGCGTCCCCGCCGTGACCGTGACGACCGCCCGCGCCGCGAGGACGACGATCGTCCGCGCCGCCCACGCCCAACTGAAGGGGAGTAACGCGACATGAGCGACACTTCTTCCAGCACCGTCCGTCGGCCTTTCCACCGCCGTCGCAAGTCCGATCCGTTCGCGGCCAGCGATAGCCCGAAGATCGACTACAAGGACGTCCGTCTCCTGCAGCGCTACATTTCCGAGCGCGGCAAGATCGTCCCGTCCCGCATCACCGCGGTTTCGCAGAAGAACCAGCGCGCCCTCGCCCAGGCGATCAAGCGCGCCCGTTTCCTCGGCCTGTTGCCTTACGTCCTGCGCTAAGCGCGACGTGTGAATGATTCGCGGCGCGGACCGAGAGGCCCGCGCCGCCCTCTCACCGCCGGCGACCGGTGAGGATAAGACCAGCCAAGCTGGGGCGGCTTTCCCGCCCCTAACTGCGACAAGCAGGACAGCGACGACATGAAACCCTCCGCGATCCTCATTGGACTGGCCGCCGGCTTTGCCGCCGCCTTGCTGTTCGCCGGACTGATTCTTCAGTCGACGACGGCGATCGTCCTCTCGCTCGCCACCCCTATTCCGATCTATATCGCCAGCCTCGGCTGGGGCAGCCGCATCGGCTTCCTCGCCGCGATCACCGCCGCCGGCGCCATCGCCGCCGTGACCGGCTCCTATGGCAGCGGCCTTATTCTGCTTGGCTCGATGGCGCTGCCCGCCGCGATCCTCGGCCATCTCGCGGGTCTCGCCCGGCCTGCCGACGAGGCGCCGCCCATCGGCCCCTATCCAGCCCCCGCGAACGACCGGCCCGGCCTCGACTGGTATCCGCTCGACCGCATCCTGTTTGCGCTGACGCTGACGGCGATCGTCGCCTGCGTCTTCATCGGCTGGCTGTTCGGCTACAATCCGACGGCGCTCGGGCCGGAACTCGTCGATGCGCTCGGCGGGCAGATGAATGCGTCGAACGATCCGGCGATGCAGCAGCAGGTGCTCGTCCTCGCGCAGCTCGTCATCAAGCTGATGCCGTTCGTGCAGCCGGCGATCCTTGTGATCGTGCTCGTCGCCGGCCTGCACCTTTCCGCCGCGGTGACCCGTCTTTCCGGACGCCTGCCGCGGCCGAAGGACGACATCCCCGGCACCGCCGGCCTGCCGCGCTCGGCGATGACGATCTTTGCGCTCGCCATGGCCGCCTGCTTTGCGCCGGAGCCCGTGGCGATCGTGGCTGCGGTCGTCGCCGGCAGCTTCGGCACTGCCTTCACGCTGGTTGGGCTCGCCAGCCTTCACCGCCGTACCCGCGGCAGTCGAAATCGCGGCTTCGTCCTGTTCACCGCCTACATGGCGATCATCCTTCTCTCGTTTCCCCTGCTGGTCGCGACCGTGCTGGGGCTCGTCGAAACGGCACGCAGGCCTGCCGGCCCGCGGCGTCTTTCTTAATCGCCTGCCCAATCAAAACACCCGAAAGGAACAGTTCCATGGACGTTATTCTTCTTGAGCGCATCGCCCGCCTCGGCCAGATGGGCGACACCGTCCGCGTCAAGGACGGCTTTGCCCGCAACTTCCTGCTGCCGACCGGCAAGGCCCTGCGCGCCAACGAAGCCAACCGCGCCAAGTTCGAGTCGCAGAAGAGCGAGCACATCGCCCGCAACGAAGAGCGCAAGCGCGAAGCGGGCGACATCGCCGGCACGCTCGAGGGCAAGAGCTTCCTCACCATCCGCTCGGCTGGCGAAACCGGCCAGATGTACGGCTCGGTCTCGGCCCGCGACGTCTCGGACATGCTGAAGGAAGCTGGCTTCCGCGTCGGCCGCAACCAGATCCTCCTCAACACGCCGATCAAGGTCATCGGCCTGCACAAGGTGATGATCCAGCTGCACGCCGACGTCGAAGTCGCCGTCGAGATCAACATCGCCCGTTCGCATGAAGAGGGCGAGCGCCAGTCGAAGGGCGAGAACCTCACCACCGCCGACGCCATCTACGGCCTCGACGACGAGGAGGAGCTCGACGAGGAGGCCGAGGCCACCGACGAGACCACCGAAGACGAAGCCGTCTAAGCCGGCGCTTCCCGAACAATCGAAAAGGCCCCGGATATCCGTCCGGGGCCTTTTTCGTAAAGGCTGCCGCCAGCCCAGGTGTCGGCAATGGCGCCGTTCCCTGCGGGGATGGGGTCAAGCCTTTTCACAGCTTCTCCACAGCCGCACCACCCCGCCTGTGCACAGCTTGGATGTGTTCCGGCGCGGCGCATTCGGCCGTGACATCGGCGGCCAACCATAGGTAAAAGCGTCTCTTCACCGACCGGCGAGGGATGACGGACATGGCCGAGGCGGCGCGCAAATACGAAGAAGAGGCAGCCCTCTACCGCGAGGCCCCGAACAACATCGAGGCCGAACAGGCCCTGCTCGGCGCCATCCTCGTCAACAACGACGCCTACTACGTCGTGCACGACTTCCTGAAGCCCGACCATTTCTTCGAGCCGCTGCACCGCGAGATCTTCACCAAGACGTCCGAGATGATCCGGATGGGCAAGATCGCCAATCCGGTGACGATCAAGACCTTCCTGCCGGCGAACGACAAGGTCGGCGACATCACCGTCGCCCAGTATCTCGCGCGGCTTGCGGCGGAAGCCACGACCATTATCAACGCCGCCGATTACGGCCGGGCGATCTACGATCTGGCGCTCCGGCGCAACCTCATCCGCATCGGCGAGGACATGGTCAACATCGCCTTCGACGCGCCGCTCGACATGGAGCCGAAGGCGCAGATCGAGGACGCCGAGCGGCGGCTGTTCGAGCTCGCCGAGACCGGCCGCTACGACGGCGGCTTCCAGTCCTTCACCGACGCCGTGACGCTCGCCGTCGAGATGGCCTCCGCCGCCAAGGACCGCGATGGCGGCCTGTCGGGTGTCTCCACCGGGATCATCGCCCTCGACCGGCGGCTCGGCGGCCTGCAGCGCTCCGATCTCATCGTGCTCGCCGGTCGTCCGGCGATGGGCAAGACGTCGCTCGCCACCAACATCGCCTTCAACATCGCGGCAGCCTTCGAGCCGGCGGATCAGTCGGACGGGACGTTCGCGGCCAAGAATGGCGGCGTCGTCGGCTTCTTCTCGCTGGAAATGTCGGCCGAGCAGCTGGCGACGCGTATCATCTCCGAGCAGACCGAAATCTCATCCTCGAAGATCCGCCGCGGCATGATCAACGAGACCGAGCTCGGCAAGCTGATGGCCTGCTCGGAGACGATGCAGCGCCTGCCGCTCTACATCGACCAGACCGGCGGCATCTCGATCGCCCAGCTCGCGGCCCGGGCGCGGCGGTTGAAGCGCCAGCGCGGCCTCGACGTCATGGTCATCGACTACCTCCAGCTGATGCAGGGCTCGTCGAAGAACTCGCAGAACCGCGTGCAGGAAATGACCGAGATCACCACCGGCCTGAAGGCATTGGCCAAGGAGCTGAACGTGCCGATCATCGGCCTGTCGCAGCTCTCGCGTCAGGTCGAAAACCGCGAGGACAAGCATCCGCAGCTCTCCGATCTCCGCGAGTCCGGCTCGATCGAGCAGGACGCCGACGTCGTGATGTTCGTGTACCGGGAGGAATACTACCTCTCGAACAAGGAGCCGAAGATGGGCACCCCGGAGTACATGACCTGGGAGGCCGAGATGCGCGAGGCCAGCGGCAAGGCCGAGGTGATCATCGCCAAGCAGCGCCACGGCCCGACCGGCACCGTCCCCCTCGCCTTCCAGGCCGAGTTCACCCGCTTCACTGATCTCGCCGACGAGAGCTATCTGCCGGAACGCTTCGAGTAGCGGAACCCTCCCCGTGCACATGCCGGAAACATCTTGTTTCCGGTTTGTTCTCGTCGCATAGTGCGGTAAATCCCTCCACCGGAAGTCCGCATGGCCAAGCCGAAACTCTCCTTCATCTGCCAGAACTGCGGCAGCGTCACCACGCGCTGGCAAGGCAAGTGCGAGGCCTGCGGCGAGTGGAACACCATCGTCGAGGAGAATGTCGCCGGTGGCATTGGCGGCGGGCCGGCGCGCGGCGGCGCCCGGCGCGGGCGCGTCGCCGCCCTCCTCCCGCTCTCGGGCGAGATGGAGGAAGCGCCGCGCATCTCCACCGGCATCGACGAGTTCGACCGGGCCTGCGGCGGCGGCATCGTGCGTGGCTCGGCGATCCTCATCGGCGGCGATCCCGGCATCGGCAAGTCGACCCTCCTGATGCAAGCCGCGGCGGGCCTTGCCCGCGGCGGACACCGGGTCGTCTACGTCTCCGGCGAGGAGGCCGTCGCGCAAGTCCGCCTGCGGGCCCAGCGCCTCAAGGCGGCCGACACCGACGTGCTGCTGATGGCCGAGACCAATGTCGAGGACATCCTCGCGACTCTCGCCGACGACAAGCGGCCGGACCTCGTGATCATCGATTCGATCCAGACGCTCTGGTCCGACATGGCGGAATCGGCGCCGGGCACGGTGACGCAGGTCCGCACCGGCGTGCAGGCGCTGGTGAAATACGCGAAGTCCAGCGGCGCGGCGGTGATCCTTGTCGGCCACGTCACCAAGGACGGCCAGATCGCCGGGCCGCGCGTCGTCGAGCACATGGTCGACGCCGTCCTCTACTTCGAGGGCGAAGGCGGCCATCATTTCCGCATCCTGCGCACGGTCAAGAACCGCTTCGGACCGACCGACGAGATCGGAGTCTTCGAGATGTCGGACATCGGCCTGCGCGAGGTGCAAAACCCTTCCGAACTTTTCCTCGGCGAGCGAAACGCCAAGGCGCCGGGTGCCGCGGTCTTTGCCGGCATCGAGGGTACGCGTCCGGTGCTGGTTGAGATCCAGGCGCTGGTCGCCCCCTCCGCCCTCGGCACGCCGCGCCGGGCCGTGGTCGGCTGGGACCAGCCCCGGCTCGCGATGGTGCTAGCGGTGCTCGAGGCGCATTGCGGCGTCCGTCTCGGCCAGCACGACGTCTATCTGAACGTCGCCGGGGGCTTTAGAATCAGCGAGCCGGCGGCCGATCTCGCGGTCGCGGCGGCCCTCGTCTCCTCCCTGTCCGGACTTGCCCTGCCCGCCGATTGCGTCTATTTCGGCGAGATCAGCCTGTCGGGAGCTGTGCGGCCGGTCGCACACTCCGCGCAACGGCTGAAGGAGGCGGAAAAGCTTGGTTTCAGCCAGGCGGTCCTGCCCTCTCTTAGCGCCGATCTGCCGAAAGGCCGGGATGTGGCGACACACGACATCGAGTCCCTGCCGCATCTCGTCGCTCGGGTTGCCGGGGGCGCGCTGGCGGAGAGCGATGATGGATGACCGGGGCGGCGTTTGCCGAATCGGATGCGATGCGCGATAGCAGCGAATTGACCCGGCAGGCGCCACAGATTCTCCGTCGAAGGATGGAAGTCTGGAAACACCTCCGGAAGGGACGACAGGGTTAAATCGCCATGACTATCACGATGCTCGACGCGATCCTGGTCGGGATCATGCTCATCTCGGCGCTGCTCGCCATGGTGCGGGGATTTTCGCGCGAGGTGCTGTCGGTCGTCTCGTGGCTCGCGGCCGCGGCTGCAGCCTTCTTCTTCTACCAGCCGCTGACGCCCTACGTGCAGGAATACGTGACCTCGGAAAAGATCGCGATGGTTGCCGCGGCCCTTGGCATCTTCGTGATCACGCTGATCATCGTTTCCTTCATCACCTTGCGCATTGCCGACTTTATCATCGACAGCCGCATCGGCGCGCTCGATCGGGCGCTTGGCTTTGTCTTCGGAGCGGCCCGCGGCCTGCTGCTCGTTGTCGTCGCGATGCTCTTTTTCAACTGGCTGAGCCCGGCCGACACCCAGCCGACCTGGATCACCAACGCCAAGTCAAAGCCCTATCTCGACGATCTCGGCGCCCGCCTCATCGCCGCCGTTCCCGAGAAACCGGCCGAGCTTCTGCCCCAGGAACTGCGCGACAAGCTGGAGCCGCCGGTCGCGCCGTCGGGCGATGCGACGCCCGGCGAGGCGGCACCTGCCGAGCCGAGCAGCATCGAGGGCGCGATCGAAGGCGCCGAGCCTTCGGGCCAGACAGACACCGCGCCGGCCAACTAAGCGGGTGAAAACACAGAAGCCCGGGCTCGACGTTTCGAGCCCGGGCTTCTGGCATTTCTGCAGTGAATGGTGTTTTTGCATCGCGAAAGCACGGCGTGCATCCTATATGGCGTTCATGGGACAGTGTCCTGGCGCCGGACGTGGCAGAGTTTCGCGGTCGCGGCTCTGTTTATTCTTGGAAGACCGCGACGGTTCCGAGAGGGCTGTCGCGACAGCGGCAGGCCGGCGTGATCCGGTTTCAAGGGTGAATTCTGATGGACGAGACCCCTTTCGGCGATCCGGACGACGACAGCCTGCACGAAGAGTGCGGCGTCTTCGGCATCTTCAACCGCCCGGACGCGGCGCCCTTCGTCACGCTCGGCTTGCATGCCCTGCAGCACCGTGGACAGGAAGCGGCGGGCATCGTCTCGCATGACGGGACGACCTTCCACATCGAGCGCCATGCCGGGCTCATCGGCGATACCTTCACCAAGCAGTCGGTGATGGAGCGCCTGCCCGGCAAGAGCGCCATTGGCCATACCCGCTATTCTACGTCGGGCGGCGGTGGTCTGCGCAACGTCCAGCCGTTCTTTGCCGAATTGTCCGCCGGCGGCTTCGCCGTCGCTCACAACGGCAACATCACCAATGCCGTCACCGTGCAGCGCGAACTGCAGCGCCGCGGTTCGATCTTCTCCTCGACCTCCGACACCGAGACCATCCTCCACCTCGTCGCCACCAGCGCTGCCCGGATGTTCACCGACAAGCTGATCGATGCGCTGTCGCGCCTCGAGGGTGCCTTCTCGCTGGTCGGCCTGTCGCCGAAGAAGATGATCGGCGTTCGCGATGCGCTCGGCATTCGACCGCTGGTGCTCGGCGACCTCGAAGGCTCGCCGATCCTCGCCTCCGAGACCTGCGCGCTCGACATCATCGGCGCGACCTTCGTGCGCGACATCGCGCCGGGCGAGATGGTGATCATCACCGAGGACGGGATCGAGAGCATCTTCCCCTTCCAGGCCCGCCGCCCGCGCTTCTGCATCTTCGAATACGTCTATTTCGCCCGGCCCGATTCCAACATCGAGGGCCGCAACGTCTACGACATCCGCAAGCGCATCGGCGCAGAGCTCGCCCGCGAAAGCCATGCCGAGGTCGACCTGATCGTGCCGGTGCCGGATTCGGGTGTACCGGCGGCGATCGGCTATGCGCAGGAAACCGGGATCCCGTTCGAGCTCGGCATCATCCGCAACCACTATGTAGGCCGGACCTTCATCCAGCCGACGGATGCCATCCGCCACATGGGCGTCAAGCTGAAGCACAATGCCAACCGGGCGATGATCGAGGGCAAGCGCGTCATCCTGGTCGACGATTCCATCGTCCGCGGCACGACCTCGCAGAAGATCGTGCAGATGGTGCGCGATGCCGGCGCGAGCGAGGTGCACATGCGCATCGCCAGCCCGCCGACGCGCTCCAGCTGCTATTACGGCGTCGACACGCCGGAGAAATCGAAGCTCCTGGCCTCTCGCATGTCGGTCGAGGAGATGGCCGATTTCATCAAGGTCGATTCGCTCGCCTTCCTGTCGATCGACGGACTTTACCGCGCGGTGGACGAGCCCGCCCGCAACGCCCGCGCGCCGCAGTTCTGCGACGCCTGCTTTACCGGCGACTACCCGACAGCGCTAACCGATCACGACGGCATCGACAACGTCCGCCAGCTCTCGCTGCTCGGCGGCAACGGCTGAGGCAGCCCTTCCCGCATGAACGCCCTTGCTGGGCGGTCATGCGCAGAGGCCGGGCCTGGTTCGGACGGACGGGGAGGCAGGCTTGACCCGCCTTCCCGCCTCGCCCATTGGAGAGACATAGGCGGGGCGAGAGCCAGCGACGATCAATCCGGTTTCGGCGGCTGCAGCCGTCGCCCAACGGGGTTTGCGCCACTTCCCTCGCCGCCGCGATGTTTGACCCACGGGTATCGGGAGGATTTCCATGACCGGAAAGCTCAAGGACAAGGTGGCGCTCGTCACCGGCGCCTCACGCGGCATCGGCTACCATCTCGCCAAGCAACTGGCCGCCGAGGGCGCGCATGTCGTGGCGGTCGCGCGGACGGTCGGCGGGCTGGAAGAGCTCGACGACGTCATCCGGCGGAACGGCGGCTCGGCAACCCTCGTTCCGCTCGACCTCACCGACATGGGCGGCATCGACCGGCTGGGCGCCGCGATCCATCAGCGCTGGGGCAAGCTCGACGTGCTCGTCGCCAATGCCGGGGTGCTCGGCGTGCTCGCGCCCATCGGCCATATCGAGGCGAAGGTCTTCGACAAGACGATGACGCTCAACGTCACCTCGACCTGGCGCCTGATCCGCTCCGTCGACCCGCTGCTGCGCAAGGCCGAGGCCGGGCGCGCCATCGTCATGTCGTCAGGCGCCGCGCATTCGTGCAAGGCGTTCTGGGGCCTCTACGCCGCCTCCAAAGCCGCGACCGAGGCGATGGTGCGTTCCTGGGCGAACGAGACCGAGAACCTTCCGCTGCGCATCAACTCGGTCAATCCCGGCGCGACCCGCACCGCCATGCGGGCGCTGGCGATGCCCGGCGAGGATCCCGACACGCTGCCCAAGGCCGCCGACGTCGCCGCCCGCATCCTGCCGCTGGCGATGCCGGAGGTCACAGAGACTGGCCAGCTCTTCGACGTCCGCCAGAACCGCTTCCTCGCCTATACGGCGCCGGCATGATCGCGATGCCGAGCGACCGCTCGCTTGCAGCGGCCTCCCCGGCCGAGCCCGCGCTTCCCGGCGACCGCGACTTCGTCAAGATCGCCCGCGAGACGATCGCGACGGAGATGGCTGGGCTTTCGGCGCTGTCGGACTCGATCGACCAGAAGTTCGCGGATGTCGTCGACCTGGTGCAGGCCTGCCGCGGAAGGGTGATCATCACCGGCATCGGCAAGTCCGGGCATGTCGGCCAGAAGATCGCCGCCACCCTCGCCTCCACCGGCACGCCGGCCTTCTTCGTCCACGCCGCCGAGGCTGCGCACGGCGATCTCGGCATGGTCGGCGCCGATGATCTCGTCATCGCCATCTCCAATTCCGGCGAGAGCATCGAGCTGCAGGTCATCGTCGAGTACTGCCGCCGCTTCCGGGTGAAGCTGGTGGCGATGACATCGCGGCCGCAATCGGCGCTCGGCCGGTTCGCCGACGGCATCCTGCAGCTGCCTGATGCCCGCGAGGCCTGTCCGCTCGCGCTCGCGCCGATGACCTCGACCACGATGAGCCTTGTCATCGGCGACGCCCTCGCTGCCGCCTTGATCCGCGCCCGCAATTTCCAGCGGGACGATTTTGCCAAGTACCATCCGGCCGGCAAACTCGGCGCCCAGCTGCTGCGGCTCTACGAGGTGCTGGACCGGCGACCGGAGCTGAGGACGGTTCCACGCGTCGGGCTCGACAGCGTCGTACCCGAGGTCATCGCGGCGATCAGCAAGGGCAGGCGCGGCGCGACGGCCGTCTGCGACGCGGCCGGTCGCCTTGTCGGTGTCGTCACCGATGGTGACCTGCGCCGGGCGATGAGCGACCGCAGCGTCTTCGACAAGACCGCTGCCGAGATCATGACCGCCAACCCGCGGCAGATCGGCTCGGACCGGCTCGCCGTCGACGCGGTGGCGACCTGCGAAGCGCACAAGATTTCCGCGCTCTTCGTCATCGGAGAGGACGGCGACATCGCCGGCCTCGTGACCTTGCAGGAGATGCTGTCGCTCGGCATCGTCTGAGCGCTGGCCTGCGCTTAGGCGGCGCCGGCTTGCTCTCTTCGCGTTACGCCAGCGTCAGACCGTCGTCCTCGAGGGCATAGGCCTTGATGTAGTCGATCTTGATGGTGTCGCCGTCGAAGTCAGCCGCCGGGTCGCCGGCCAGCCCGCCGACAGCGAGGTTGACCAGCATGTACATCGGCTCGTGCATGTCGGCGGGGGTCTCGGTATTGGCGATCGCCATGCCGTCGAAATACCAGGTGATCTCGTCCTCCTCCCACAGCACGCCATAGGTGTGGAAGCCCGACGTATCCATCACATGGCCAACGGTCAGGTCGCTGGTCTGCTTGCCCGACGCATTGGAATGCGCGGTCATGTAGAGCGAGTTCGAGTCCTTGCCGTACATCTCGATGACATCGAGCTCGGGTGGCCAGGAACCGTCCTGCGGGAGGAGCCAGAACGCCGGCCACATGCCCTTGTCCTCCGGCATGTCGGCGCGGATTTCGAAGTAGCCATAGGTCTGCGAGAAGCTTTCATAGCTGGTCAGCATTCCGGACGTGAACTCATATCCCCCGATCGCCGCCTGGGTCGCTTCGGAAGCGGGAGCCGCCGTAATGGTCAGCACGCCGTTGGCGACGCTGAACGGGTTCACCCCCTTCGTCGGGCCGTAATCGGTGTCGATGTACCATTGCTGCTCGCCGTTCCCCTCCAGCGAATTACCGCTTGCGCCCCCCCACCAGTAGTTCGACTCCCATGTCCCGCCCGCCCCGTCCCACAGTGAGAGCTGGTTGAAATCGTCGGAAAAGCTGAGGCTGAGTTTCGACATGTCGATCCCCAGCTCGAACTGGCTGGCGCTGAGGTCGGCAAGGTCGGTATTGGCCAGAACCAAGCCCTGACCGTCGCCGAAGGCGAGGTGAAGATCGCTGCCGGTATCCGTCATCGCCGCCTTCACCGCGTCGAAGGAGGTGAAGCCAAGGCCGGCCAGCCGCACCACGTCATCCGACGAGAAGTCGAGGATCAGGTCGGTGCCGAACCCTTTGTTGATGAGGAAGATGTCGCTGCCGGCACCGCCCGACAGCACGTCGTTGCCGAGGCCGCCGTCGAGCGTCTGGCTACCGGCGCCACCCTGGATGATGTTGTCGAGCGCATTGCCGAAGGCATACCGGCCGTCGCCGGTGACGGTCAGGTTCTCGACATTGGCCGGCAGAGTGTAGCTCATCCAGGTTTCGATACTGTCGACCCCGCCGCCCGCCGCCTCGGAGACCGTGTTGAGCGAAGAATAGAGGTGATAGATGTCGTCGCCTGCCCCGCCCAACATTTGAGTGCGAACCGAACTGTCGCCCCAGAACGTGTCGTTGACGGCCGTTCCCTGCATCGTGGGACCGGCATTGGTCGCCGACAGATGGTTCTTGGTCGCGCCGCTGTAGAAGAGCGTGTCGCCGATGGCATTTCGAATGCTGCTCATGAGGTCAATCCGCTTTCACTTCGGTCGCCCCGGCAGGGACGGACGCAAGGGACGCGAGGAAGGTCATCGACCAGCGCCTGTGAGTTCAATGAGTAAAACCCATTCTCATTTGACCACAGTACAGCATAAAGGGCACCTTTCGTCCAAGCATACAATAAAATAGAATACTATTTTTACTTATGCTCAGTAGACATGAGTCATTCGAACCGTCCCAGGTGGATTGCGTGCCGCAGAAAGCCGAAGACCCAGCAACGTCGCGAACCACATGCTCACTCGCTGCTTGGATGCTTAATGCGATATGATTACTGCGTGATCGGCGGCGGCATTGTTGGCTTGGCAACGGCGCTGGAACTGCTTTCCCGCCGGCCCGGCGCGTCACTGGTGCTGGTCGAGAAGGAAGCGGCTGTCGCTCGTCATCAGACGGGGCATAACAGCGGCGTCATCCATGCCGGCATCTACTACACGCCGGGCAGCCTGAAGGCCGAGCTGTGCCGGGCCGGCGCGATCGCCACAGAGGCCTTCTGCCGTGAACATGAGATCCGCTTCGAGCAATGCGGCAAGCTGCTGGTGGCGACGACCCCTGGCGAGGTGAAGCGCATGGCCGCGCTGGAGACGCGGGCAGCGGAGAACGGCATTGCGGTCACCCGCCTCTCGGCCGACGAGCTTCGCGCCGCCGAGCCCAACATCGCCGGTCTCGGCGCCCTGAAGGTTGCGACCACCGGCATCACCGATTATTCCGCCATCTGCCGTCGGATGGCCGAACTCGTTCACGAGCGCGGCGGCGAGATCCGCCTGTCGACGCCCGTCGCCGGTATCCGCGAGACCGGGACCGGCGTCGAGGTCGAAACGCCGGAGAGCGCCATCCTCGCCGACAGACTGGTTGCCTGTGGTGGCCTGCAATCGGACCGACTGGCGACGATGGCGGGCTTCGCCATCGACTTCGCCATCGTCCCGTTCCGCGGCGAGTACTTCGTGCTGCCGCCGGAAAAGTCGGCGATCATCAGCCACCTGATCTATCCCGTTCCCGACCCGGCGCTGCCCTTCCTTGGCATCCACCTGACGCGGATGATCGACGGTCGGGTAACCGTCGAACCGAATGCCGTGCTCGGGCTCTCGCGAGAGGGCTACACAAAGGGTACCGTCGACGTCTCGGACATCACGGCCATGGCGCGGTTTCCGGGCTTCTGGAAGCTCCTGGGGAAGAATCTGCAGAGCGGGATCGCCGAGGTGAGCAATTCGATCCGGCACAGCCGGTATCTCGCGCAATGCCAGAAATACTGCCCGAGCCTGCGGCTGGACGATCTCGAGCCCTACCCCGCTGGGATTCGTGCGCAAGCCGTGCGGCGCAACGGCGAACTCATCCACGACTTCCTGATGCTGCAGAGCCCGCGCTCGCTGCACGTCTGCAACGCACCGTCGCCCGCCGCTACCTCGGCGATCCCAATCGCGCGAATGATTGCCGACCGACTGGCGATGGCCGCCTGAGCCGGACGCCGATCGGCTTCGCTAATTTCAGGGATAGGCCGGCGCCGGCACCGCGTCCTTGGTGATCTCGTCGATGCGCTTCATCGTCTCGAGGAAGCCCAGCATCCAGGTCAGCGGCAGCATGTTCGGACCATCGCTCGGCGCAGCGTCCGGGTTATCGTGCGCCTCGACGAAGACCGACGCGATGCCGACCGCCGCCGCAGCCTTGGCGAGCACGGGCGCATAGCGCCGATCGCCACCGGAAGAGCCGCCCTGTCCACCCGGCTGCTGCACCGAATGGGTGGCGTCGAACACCACGGGATAGCCGGTCTCGGCCATGATCGGCAGCGCGCGGAAATCCGTCACCAGCGTGTTGTAGCCGAAGGAGGCGCCGCGCTCGCAGAGCATGATCCGCTCATTGCCGGACTCCGACACCTTGGCCGCAACGTTCTTCATGTCCCACGGGGCGAGAAACTGCCCCTTCTTGATGTTGATCGCCTTGCCGGTGTGGGCGGCGGCGATCAGGAGGTCGGTCTGGCGCGAGAGGAAGGCCGGGATCTGCAGGATGTCGACGACCTCGCCCGCGGCGATCGCCTGCGGGATATCGTGGATATCGGTCAGCACCGGGCAGCCGAAGGTGTCGCGGATGTCGGCGAGGATGCGCAGGCCGGCGTCGATCCCGACGCCGCGCGTCCCCTTCAGCGACGTGCGGTTGGCCTTGTCGTAGGACGCCTTGAAGACGAAGGGCACACCGGCATCCCCAGCGATCTTCGACAGGCTCTCGGCCATGAAGAAAGCGTGCTCGCGGCTCTCGATCTGGCAGGGGCCGCAGATCAGCACGAAGGGCAGCGCATTGCTGAACCGGATCGAGCCGACGCTGAATTCCTTGGCGGTCATGGTGCAGTCCTTGGGTTCGTCAGACGCCGGCGATACCGGCTTCGGCGTCCTGCCGCGCAAGGCGGCGGTACTGGCGCACGGAGAAGATCATCGCGATGAAATAGGCGATCACCGTCGCGGTCAGCGTGTGCCAGAGGAAGCTGGTGAGGAGCACGACATAGAGCACGAGCCCGAGCATGACCGGGATCACCATCTCGCGGCGCAGAGACACGCCGATGGTCTTGCCCGACCAGGTCGGAATACGGCTCGCCATGAGGAAGCCGACCAGCAGCAGATAGGCCGCCGAGAGACCCGCCGTCAGCACCGGCCTGCCGAGGTCGACACCCATGAAGCTGAGATACATCGGAAACAGCGCAAGGCCGGCGCCGGCGGGCGCCGGAACGCCGGTGAAGAATGCCGACTGCCATTCCGGCCGCTTGGGCCCGTCGAGCATCGTGTTGAACCGGGCGAGACGCAGCGCGCAGGTTGCGGAGAACAGGAGCGCTGCGATCCAGCCGGCGGAGCCGGCATCGCGCAGCGTATAGGCGTAGAGCACCATGCCCGGCACCACGCCGAAATTGACGATGTCGGCGAGCGAGTCCATCTCGGCACCGAAGCGGCTCTGGCCCTTCAGGAGGCGGGCAATGCGGCCGTCGATGCCATCGAGCAGCGCCGCGCCGATCACCAGCCCGACGGCAAACTCGAAACGCCCCTCGAACGCCAGGCGCATGCCGGTCATCCCCGCGCAGATCGCAAGGATAGTTATGAGGTTCGGCACGATATGCCGGAACGGAATGCCGCGCCGTGCCACGGGGGCGTCGCCCCCGTCGGGCTCCCCCGTCTCCGGGTCGAAGGGCTCGATCGGGGTGTCCGCCATCAGTCGCGCCTCGCCGAATAGGTCTCGAGACCCACGCCGAACTCGGCGATCACGGTCTCCCCGGCGATCGCGGTCTGGCCTTCGGACACACGGGCCCGCGCGCCGTCCGGCAGGTACATGTCGAGACGCGAGCCGAAGCGGATCAGGCCGAAACGCTCGCCGGCCTCCAGCCTGTCACCGGTGCCGCTCCAGCAGATGATCCGCCGGGCCACGAGGCCGGCGATCTGAACGACGCCGTATTCGCCTTGCGGCCCCTCGATCACCAGCGAGTTGCGCTCGTTGACGTCGCTCGCCTTGTCGAGTTCGGCATTGCGGAATTCGCCCTCGCGATAGGCGATGCGCGCAATGCGGCCGCGCATCGGCGCCCGGTTCACGTGGCAGTCGAAGACGTTCATGAACACCGAGATCCGCAGCATCGGCTCGGTGCCGAGCTCGAGTTCCGGCGGTGGCACGATATGGCCGACCAGCGAGACCCGTCCGTCCGCAGGGCTGACGGCAATGTGATCTGCGAGCGGGGTCACGCGCTCCGGATCGCGGAAGAAATAGGCACACCAGAGCGTCAGCACGAGGCCGATCCAGAACAGCGGCATCCAGAGGAAGCCGAGGATCACCGACGCCACGAAGAAGGCCGCGATGAACGGGTATCCCGCCTTGTGGATCGGGACGAAAGCGTTTCTGATCGAGGCGATCATGTCCATGAAGTCGGGCACCTGGTTTGAAGAGCGGGCCATGCCTAGCCCGCGGTTCGGGCAAGGTCAAACCGGCCTGCGGTCGCCTCTGCAACGCCGCCGGAAGCCACAAGGCTCCCGGTACGCGTCACGCCGGCCGGATCGGTGGCTTGCGGTCGATGATGCCCAGCGCGTCGGCGGCCCGCGCCCGGCGCAGCGCCTCCTCGGCCTCGGTCGCCTCGCGCTGCATCCGCCACATCTCGGCGTAGAGCCCATCGGCGTCGAGCAGCACACGGTGCGTGCCCCGCTCGACGATCTCGCCGGCCCGCAGCACGATGATCTCGTCGGCATTGACGATGGTCGAGAGGCGGTGGGCGATGGTCAGGGTCGTCCGCTCGGCCGAGACGAGGTCGAGCGCCGACTGGATCTCCTGCTCGGTATGGGTATCGAGCGCCGAGGTCGCCTCGTCGAGGATGAGGATCGGCGGCGCCTTCAGGAGCGTCCTCGCGATCGCCACGCGCTGCTTCTCGCCGCCGGAGAGCTTCAGCCCGCGCTCGCCGACCATCGTCTCGAAACCCTCCGGCAGGATCTCGATGAAGTGAGAGATCTGCGCCCGGTCGGCCGCCTGCTTCAGCTCCGCATCGCTCGCCTCGATCCGGCCATAGCGGATGTTGTAGGCGATGGTGTCGTTGAACAGCACGGTGTCCTGCGGAACGATGCCGATCGCGGCGCGCAGGCTCGCCTGCGTCACCTTCGAGATGTCCTGTCCGTCGATGCTGATCGTGCCCGATGCGACGTCGTAGAAGCGGAACAAGAGGCGCGAGATCGTCGACTTGCCGGCGCCGGACGGTCCGACGATCGCCACCGACTTGCCGGGCGGCACCTCGAAGGAGACGCCCTTGAGGATCGCCCGCGCGGGCTCGTAGTGGAAATGCACGTCGTCAAAGCGGATCGCGCCTTTTGGCACCTGCAAGGCGACGGCGTCGGGCGCGTCGAGCACTTCGGCCTCGACGTCGAGCAGGCCGAACATCTGCTCGATGTCGGTGAGGCCCTGGCGGATTTCGCGGTAGACGAAGCCGATGAAGTTCAGCGGGATCGACAGCTGCATCAGGAGCGCGTTGATGAAGACGAAGTCGCCGATCGTCTGCGTGCCCGCCTGCACTTCCATCGCCGACATCACCATGGCGATGCCCATGCCGACCGCGAAGATCACGCCCTGGCCGAAGTTCAGCCAGCCGAGCGAGGTCCAGGTCTCCGTCGCCGCCTTCTCGTAGCGCGCCATCGAGCGGTCGAAGCGCTCGGCCTCCATGCCCTCGTTGCCGAAGTATTTCACCGTCTCGAAGTTCAGGAGCGAATCGATCGCCTTGGTGTTCGCCTCGTTGTCGCTGTCGTTCATCTCCTTGCGGATGGTGATCCGCCAGTCGCTCGCCTTGATGGTGAACCAGGAATAGAGCCAGACTGTCACCGCGATGACGATGAGGTAGGAGACGCCGTAGGAAAAGCCGAAGATCGCCGCGGTCAGCGCGAACTCGAAGATCGTCGGCACGGTGTTGAGGATCGTGAAGCGGACGATCGTCTCGATGCCCTTGGTGCCGCGCTCGATGATGCGCGACAGGCCGCCCGTGCGCCGCTCCAGATGGAAGCGCAGCGACAGCCGGTGCATGTGGGTGAAGGTGCGGAAGGCGAGCTGGCGCACGGCGTGCTGGCCGACGCGGGCAAACAGCGCGTCGCGCAGCTGGTTCAGCGCGACGACGAGGATGCGCGCGACGTTGTAGGCGACGACCAGCGTGACGGCGCCGGTCAGGATCAGCGGCAGCCATTCCTTGGCGCTGTCGGTGCCGTTCAGCGCATCGGTCGCCCATTTGTAGAAGTACGGCACCCCGACCGTCATCAGCTTGGCGATGATGAGGTAGAAGCTGGCCCAGACGACCCGCGCGCGCAGGTCGGGCCGACCCTCCGGCCACATGTAGGGCCAGAGGTTACGGAGCGTCGAGAAGGTCGCGGAACTGTCGACCGTCCTGTTGGGTGCGTCTGCCAAGAAAAGCTCGATCCATTCGGCGGCCACGCCGAAAGGCGCAGGCGATTGGAGGCGTTCTAATCGGTAATCGAGGATCGGGAAAGCGAAGAACCTGCAACAGAACCGCTATTGCGCTGGTGTCTCGTCTTTCGGCATCCGGAACACCTGACCGGGATAGATCCTGTCGGGATCGCGGATCTGGTCGCCATTGGCGAGATAGATCACGGTATAGCGCGCGCCGCGGCCATAGGTGTCGCGCGAGATGCGCCAGAGCGAGTCGCCGCGGCGGATGATGACCCGGGAATTGACGCCCTCCAGCGCCGGCTGACGGGTCACGGCCACCGCGGACTGGCCCGCGTCGAGCGAGGCGGCGGGAACAACGGCTTCCGGTAGCGCGGACGCCATGCCCGTCTGACCGGACGTCGTCGCCGTCGGCGCAATGGCTGACGCCTGCGTGGACGACGGGGAGGTCGACGTGCCGGCTGGCGCATTGCTGTTGGCCTCGGCGGACGGTGCGCTGCCGAGACGCCCCACCTTGTCGCTGTCCGATGCCGTCATCGAGGAGGATGGGGTCGCAGAGCCTGGTGTCGCCGAGGCGGGCGCCGGCGCGGCAGTCCCTGCCGTCTCCGCCGTCGGCGAAACGGCCGACATCGTCCGGCCTTCCGGCTTGAAGAACGGCACCTCGACGCGGGCGATCACGGTCCCGGACCGGTCGAGTGCATCGGCTCGCACCGTATGATCTCCGGTGGCAAGCTTCGCCTTCGCCGTCATCAGAAAGCGGTCGTCCGCCAGCCTGTCGGCCTGCGACAGGAAACCGTTATCGACATAGACCCGGACCGAGGCGCTGCCGACGGACCGGCCGGCGACGAAGACGGCGTCGCCCTCGATCTCGATGGCGTCCACTGCCAGCGACGGCGCCGTCGCAGCGCCAGCAGCCTGCACCGAAGCGTCCGGCACGGCAGCCGGCGCGGTACCCGCCGCCGCGTTCGGTGCGGTGGCTGGCGCCGCTGCCTGGGCAGACGTTTCGGCCGGAGCGGAGGGAGTGCCGGCCGGCGCTGCCGCGCCTGGTGCGGACGGCAGGCTGATCAGCCGCGACGGCTTGTCGGGGGCCTCGACCATCGCGAGAAGTTCGCTCTCGCGGCCCTTTTCGGGAATGCTGACGATCGCCGTTTCAGCCGAGGTCACCACCCGGCCGTCGGCGGTCTTTGCCTCGATCTGGATCTGATGGTCACCAACGCCAAGCGGCTTTTCCAGAATGACGACGAAGGTGCCGGCCGCGTCCGCGACCTCCGTGCCGATCACGGTCGCGCCGTCGCGCAGCGAAATGACCGCGCCGGCGGGCGCCTTGCCGGCAAGGACGGTCGAGCCATCGGTCTCGATGCGGAGGACGTCGAAGCTGGGTGTGTCGCTGCCGGGCGCAGCCTGCTGGGCCACCTCGGACGGCGAGGCCGCTGCAGTGTCTGCGGCGGGAGCCGCGGCGGGCGTCGACGCACCGGAAGCCGCATCGCCATCCACCCTCGGCGCCTTCGCCGCGGACGCCGTGTCCGAGGACGGGACGTCCGGCGGCGTCGCGGGCTTCTCCGATGGGGCTGGATCGCTGCGGACGACATCCCCGATTTCGCCGACGGCGTTCGTGACCCTGTCACGAACCAGTGTCAGTTTCTCAGTGTTAAGCATGTCCCAATAGCCGGCAATGATCGCTGCCAGCAGAAGGACACAGAATAGGCCGACACCAAGAACTTTGCGGGTCATGTAAGTACCACCGGCAGCCACCGAGAAATAGCGTTGAAAGCGGGCTGTCTTCAGGAACATTTAACGAACTGATGCAGGCGTCACAAGCAGCGGATCAAGAGATCAGCCAAACTGGTTAAGCCTGCGGTGTTTCTTCGGCTTGTCGCTGCGGGATGACGGAGACGAAGTCTCCTCATACGCCGGGGTGCCGCACCATAGCGCCCCGGCGCAACAGCCGGGCGGGCGGTTGCGGGCGCCTTGCCGCTTGCCTACAAGTCCCCCTCACCCACCCGTCCCGGCAGCCAGCGGGGACCCAGACGAATGGCATAAGATGAAGATCGTGATGATCGGGGCCGGCTATGTCGGCCTGGTGACCGGGGCCTGCTTCTCCGATTTCGGGTTCAGCGTCATTTGCGTCGACAAGGATGCCGGCAAGATCGACGCCCTCAAGGAGGGGCGCATCCCGATCTTCGAGCCGGGCCTCGCCGACCTCGTCGCCCGCAATGCCAGCGCCGGCCGTCTTGCCTTCTCGACGGAAATCGCGAGCGCCGTGCGCGAGGCCGACATCGTCTTCGTCGCCGTCGGCACCCCGTCGCGGCGCGGCGACGGCCATGCGGACCTTGCCTACGTCTATGCCGCCGCCGCCGAGATCGCCGCCGAGATCGACAGCTATAAGGTGATCGTCATCAAGTCGACGGTACCGGTCGGCACCGGCGACGAGGTGGCGCGGATCATCGGCGAGACGGTACCGGCCGACCTCTTCGCCGTCGTCTCCAACCCGGAATTCCTGCGCGAGGGCGCGGCGATCGAGGACTTCAAGCGTCCCGACCGGATCGTCGTCGGCACCACGGACCCCAAGGCCCAGAGCGTGATGGCGAAACTCTACCGGCCGCTGTCGCTGAACCAGGCGCCGGTGATGTTCACCGACCGGCGGACTTCGGAGTTGACGAAATACGCCGCCAACGCCTTCCTCGCCACCAAGATCACTTTCATCAACGAAATGGCGGATCTTTGCGAAAAGGCCGGCGCCAACGTCCAGGACGTCGCCCGCGGCATCGGCCTCGACCGGCGCATCGGCGGCAAGTTCTTGCATGCCGGGCCCGGCTATGGCGGCTCGTGCTTCCCGAAGGACACGCTGGCGCTGGTCAAGACCGCGCAGGATTTCGGCTCGCCCATGCGGATCGTCGAGACGGTCGCCGCCGTCAACGACACGCGCAAGCGGGCGATGGCCCGCAAGGTGGTCGAGGCCTGCGATGGCAGCGTGCGCGGCAAAAGGATCGCCGTCCTTGGCCTCACCTTCAAGCCGAACACCGACGACATGCGCGACGCCCCGTCGATCTCGATCATCCGCAGCCTGCAGGACGGCGGCGCCAAGGTCCGGGTCTACGACCCCGAAGGCATGGCGAACGCCCGCGCCGTGATCGACGACGTCGACTATGCCGAGGATGCCTATGCCTGTCTCGACGGCGCCGATGCCATGGTGCTGGTCACGGAATGGGACATTTTTCGCGCCCTCGACATGGACCGGGTCAAGCAGTGCCTGACGGCGCCGATCATCGTCGACCTCCGCAACGTCTATCCGCGCGAGGACATGCTCGCGCGGGGCTTCACCTATGTCGGGGTGGGTCGGTAAGGCATCGCGCAAACCTTACCGTCGTCATCCCCGCGCGCCGCGCGGAGATGACGACCCTCGGACGCTGATGGCACGGCGCTGTAACGTTGCCGGCACAGCTTGAAACTTGCCGTCTTAAACGCCCGCGAGGCAAGCCAGGGCGATCTCGAGGGCGCGCAGCCCGTCGGTGCCCGAAACCGCCACCGGCGCCTCGCCGCGGATCGCCGCCAGAAAGGCGAGGTGCTCGGCCTTTAGCGGCTCAGTCATGCCGACGAAGAGGTTGCGCTGGCGGCTGCTGCCGTCCTTGCCATAGTCGGAATATTCGGTGACCGTGCGCAGCAGCATGTCGCAGACGAGGAACCGGTCGCGGGTCGCGACTTCCATCCGGCGATACCGATAGGGCGTCAGCCAGTTGCTGTTGAGGCTGGCGACGACGCCGGTCGCGGTCTCGAACTGGAGGAACGCCGTGTCCTCGTGCGCGCCATGGATCGACGAGGTCAGCGCCCGCTGCGTTGTGATCTCCGAGCCGGCGATCCAGCGGATCAGGTCGATGTCGTGCACGCCGAGGTCCAGAACGATGCCGACATCGCCGATGCGCGCCGGAAACGGTCCCGCGCGGGTGATGGCGATGGAGCGGACGTCCTCGGGCTTCACCGCGGCCCGCAGCGCCAGGAGCGCCGGGTTGAAGCGCTCGACGAAGCCGACCGTCAGGTGGCGGTCCATCCGGTCGGCGAGCGCGATCAGCTCCCGCGACTCCTCGACCGTCGCGGCGATCGGCTTCTCCACCAGGAGGTGGATGCCGGCCTCGAGCAGTTCGGTCGCCACCGCATGGTGGTAGACCGTCGGCGTCGCGACAATCGCGGCGTCGATGCCGGCGGCCAGAAGTTCCGCGACCGTCGCGAAGGCGGCCGACCGGGTGCCGGCGGCGATCGTCTCCCGGCGCGCGGCGTCGGTGTCGACGACGCCGACGAGGGTCGCGCCCGGCAGATCTGCGGCGATCCGCGCATGGTTGGCGCCCATCGAGCCGCAACCGACGACGCCGATCCTGATGGTGGATGTCACGGCGGATCCTTCCTGTCTGAAACCTCGAACGCCCGGCACCGACGGCGGCACTGGGCTCGCAGCATAAATCGCCTCAGAGACCGCCGAGCGCCGTCTTAACCGCCGCGATGATCCGGTCCTGCGTCGGCTCGTCGAGATAGGGGTGCATCGGCAGGCTGATCACCTCGGCGGCCAGCGCGTCGGAGACTGGCAGGCCGTTGCCGGCGACCGGGAAGTGCTTGTAGGCGGTCTGCCGGTGCAATGGCTTGGGATAATAGATCGCCGTCGGAACGCCGGCCGTCTTGAGGGCCGCGGCCAAGGCGTCGCGCTGCGCGGCCGGGACGCGGATGGTGTATTGCGCCCAGGTCGACAGGGCGCCCTCCGCCACCGCCTGCGGGGTCGCCACCCCGGCAAGCCCCTCGGCGTAGCGCGCGGCGATACGGTTGCGGTCCTCGATCTCGCCGGGGAAGATCGCGAGCTTCTCGATCAGGATCGCCGCCTGCATCGTGTCCATGCGGGCGTTCATGCCGATGCGCACGTTGTCGTAGCGGTCCTCGCCCTTGCCGTGGATCCGCAGCGAATCCATCACGGCGTGCAGCTCGGCATCATCGGTCTGGATCGCGCCGCCGTCACCGTAGCAGCCAAGTGGCTTGGCCGGGAAGAAGCTCGTCGCCACGACGTCCGCCCAGACATTGCTGTAGCGCTCGCCCCAGGTGCCGCCGAACCCTTGCGCGGCATCGGAGATCATCTTGAGGCCGAACTCGTCGGTGATCTCCTTGATCGCGGGGTAGTCGGCCGGCTGGCCGAAGAGGTCGACGGTAATCACCACTTTCGGCGTCAGCTTGCCGGCCTTCAGCGTCTCCTCGATGGCCGCCCGGAGGTTCGCCGGGTCCATGTTGAAGGTCTCAGGGTCGACGTCGACGAAGACCGGTGTCGCGCCGAGCCAGGCGACGACCTCGGCCGTCGCGGCAAAGGTGAAGCTCGGGCAGAACACCGCGTCGCCCGGCCGGATGCCCCAGGCCATCAGCGGCAGAGCCAGGGCATCGGTACCGGATGCGCAGGAGAGCGTGTGCTTCGCGCCGGTGAAGGCCGACAGCTGGCTTTCCAGAGCCGCGATCTCCGGTCCCATGATGAAGGCGCCGTGGTCGAGCACCGTCGCGATGGCGCGGTCGATCTTGTCGCGAATGCGGTCGCGCTGCGCGCCGAGGTCGATGAAGGCGATCGGTTTGTCCATGCTGCGAACCCTGTTCCGATGAGAGCGCCGGCGGTTTCGACCGCAGCGGCGGAGGTCGGCACCATCCCCGAAAAGGCATGCTGCGACCGGCAGGCGGAGCGCCGGCTTGCGCCGCGCGTGACCGTCCGGATGCGGACGGGCTAAACTGTTTGGCCGGTTTAGCAAGCCTGTCAGCAGTGGCCAACCCGTCACATATTGTGGCGCGGCGGTCGCGGGGCGTGAGCGGGCCGATGGACCGGACGGCTCTCCGTCGGGGGTGCCAGCGGCCACGCATTGCCGTCGCAGACCGGCAAGACCTGCCGTCTCCATGCGTTCGTGCAGGCCCGCCACGCGTCCGTTGCAAGCCTTCGTGTAAGCCTCTCCCCGCCCCGCTGCATTGACAAGGCGCCTGGTTCTGCCGAGGGATTGCCCGACCCCGCCTCCCGCCATGGCGGACTTTTCCTGCGCACTGGACCGACCGACTTGGATCTCTCCACCTCCCGCATCGCCGTCATCGGCCTCGGCTATGTCGGCTTGCCGCTCGCCGTCGCCTTCGCCGCCCGAGGCCATGCCGTCACCGGCTACGACCTCGACGTCAGGCGGATCGAGGCCTTGCGCCGGGGGCACGACATATCCGGCGAGATGACGCCGGCCGCGATCGCCGCCGCCGCCGGCCTCGGCTTCTCCGCCGATCCCGCCGACCTCACGGGCTACGACGTCTACATCGTCTCGGTGCCGACCCCGGTCGACGACGCCCGCCGCCCGGATCTCGGCCCGCTCAACGCCGCCTGCGCCCTTGTCGGCACCGCCATGAAGTCCGGGGCGGTGGTGGTGTTCGAGAGCACGGTCTTTCCCGGCTGCACCGAAGAGGTCTGCGTGCCCTTGCTGGAGGCGGCCTCCGGGCTCGTCTTCAACGAGGGATTCTTCTGCGGCTACAGCCCCGAACGGATCAACCCCGGCGACAAGCTGCACGGGCTTGCCGACATCGTGAAGGTGACGAGCGGCTCGACACCGGACGCCGCCGACGCCATCGACCGCCTCTATGCCAGCGTCGTCACCGCCGGCACGCACAAGGCATCGAGCATCAAGGTCGCCGAGGCCGCGAAGGTGATCGAGAACACCCAGCGCGACGTCAACATCGCGCTGATGAACGAGCTGTCGCTGATTTTCGAGCGGCTCGGCATCGACACCATCGAGGTGCTGGAGGCCGCCGGCACCAAGTGGAACTTCCTGCCCTTCCGCCCGGGCCTCGTCGGCGGCCACTGCATCGGCGTCGACCCCTATTACCTCACCCACAAGGCGCAGCAGGTCGGCTACTATCCCGAGGTGATCCTCGCCGGCCGCCGGATCAACGACGGCGTCGGCGGCGAGATCGCCGAGCGCGTGGTCAAGCTGATGCTTCGCAAAGGCAGCGAACTGCAGGGCGCCCGCGTGCTGGTGCTGGGCCTCGCCTTCAAGGAGAACACCCGCGACATCCGCAATTCCCGCGTCGTCGACATCGTCGCAGCACTCGAGGCCTTCCGCTGCACCGTCGACGTGCACGACCCGCTGATCGAGGCGGATGATGCGCTGCACCGCTACGGCATCGTCGCCCTCCCCGCGCTGCCGGCCGACGGCGGCTATGACGCGGTGATCGTCGCCGTCGCGCACGACGCGTTCCGAGCCCTCGGCGGCGCGGGCCTGCGGCAGCTGCTGAAGGGGCCGGAGGGTGTCCTCTTCGACGTCAAGGCAATCCTGCCGCAAGGCGAGGCCGACGGCAGGCTATGATCGAGACACACCGGGATTCCGCGGCATGAAGACCCTCGTCACCGGCAATGCCGGCTTTATCGGCTTCCACACCGCCAAGCGCCTTCTCGAACGCGGTGACGCAGTGGTCGGCGTCGACCTGGTGAATGCCTATTACGACCCGGGCCTGAAGGAGGCGCGGCTGACCCTCCTCAAGGAGACCGCTGCGGCGACCGGCACGCCCTACCGCTTCGTGCGCGGCAATCTCGCCGACCGCGGCCTGGTCGAGGGCCTCTTCGCCGGCGAGCGGTTCGAACGCGTCATCCACCTTGCCGCACAGGCGGGCGTGCGCCATTCGCTGATCGACCCCTACTCCTATGTCGAGAGCAATCTTCTCGCCTTCACGGCGCTGCTGGAAGCCTGCCGCTGGAACGAGGTCGGGCATTTCACCTATGCCAGCAGTTCCAGCGTGTACGGAGCTAACACCGCCATGCCGTTCCGCGAGAGCGAGGCCGCCGACCATCCGATCCAGTTCTACGCCGCCACCAAGCGCGCGAACGAGCTGATGGCGCACAGCTACAGCCACCTCTTCCGGCTGCCGACGACGGGCCTGCGCTTCTTCACGGTCTACGGGCCCTGGGGCAGGCCGGACATGGCGCTGTTCAAGTTCACCAAGGCGATCCTCGCCGACCAGCCGATCGACGTGTTCAACCACGGCCGCCACATCCGCGACTTCACCTATGTCGACGACATCGTCGAGGGCGTGCTGCGGGTCAGCGACCAGCCGGCCGCGCCCGATCCCAGCTTCGATCCAGCCCGCCCCGATCCCTCGACCAGCAGCGCGCCCTTTCGCGTCCTCAACATCGGCAACTCCGCCCCGGTGGAGCTCGGCGCCTATATCGAAGCGCTGGAAAAAGCCCTCGGCCGCACCGCCCGGCGCAACCTCCTGCCGCTCCAGCCGGGCGACGTCCCCGACACCTTCGCCGACGTCTCGGCGCTGGAGGCCTCCATCGGCACCTGGCCGCGCACCTCGGTCCAGGAGGGCATCGACCGCTTCGTCACCTGGTACCTCGGCTATCACCGCAGCAACGGCTGAAGGGCATCCGGCGTCGACTCATGCCGGCCGCTCCAATTTGGGATCACTGTCTGACGGTGCTCTCGGCTAAACCATCACCCCTAAGAATTACTGTGGCGTAGCCCTGAAAAAACTCACTGTTCAAGGCCTGCTTGCTTCGGCAGTGTTTTCAGCGGGAGAACTTCGTGACGCTGGGCACCGACGCAGGGCAGACCCTTCAAAGGGTCGGCAATCCGGCGGGTCGCGATGACTTCAAGAACCACCAAGGGCGACGCTTCGATCGCCGTGACGGCTTGAGGATCACGATGCACTATCATTCCGGACTGTTCATTCCAGGCCCGACCAATGTGCCGGACGTCGTTCGGCGCGCCATGAACCTGCCGCAGGAGGACATGCGCTCGCCGGACTTCCCGAAGCTTACGCTGCCGCTGTTCGCCGACCTGAAGAAGGTGTTCAAGACGCAGACCGGGCAGCCCTTCATCTATCCCGCTTCCGGGACCGGTGGGTGGGAAGCGGTCCTCACCAACACCCTGAACCCCGGCGACAAGGTGCTGGTGTCGACCTTCGGCCAGTTCTCCTCGCTCTGGGCGGACATGTGCCAGCGCCTCGGCTTCGAGACCGAGGTGGTCGAGGCCGACTGGGGCGAAGGCGTGCCGCTGGAGAAGTTTGCCGATATCCTCGCCGCCGACCGCGAGCACCGGATCAAGGCCGTGCTCGGCACGCACAACGAGACCGCGACGGGCGTCACCTCCGATATCGCCGGCATGCGCAAGGCGCTGGACGCCTCGAACCACCCGGCGCTTCTTTATATCGACGGCGTCTCGTCGGTCGCCTCGATCGATTTCCGTATGGACGAGTGGGGTGTCGACGGCATCGTGACCGGCAGCCAGAAGGGCTTCATGCTGCCGACGGGCCTGGCCATCATCTGCGTCAGCGAAAAGGCGATGGCGGCACACCGCTCGTCGCGCTACCCCCGCTGCTTCTTCTCCTTCGAGGACATGCTGCGCACCAACAAGGACGGCTACTTTCCCTATACGCCTGCCACTACGCTGCTGCGGGGCCTGCGCGCCTCGCTCGACCTCCTGTTCGAGGAAGGGTTGGAGAACGTCTTCGCCCGCCACCATCACATCGCTTCCGGCGTGCGCGCGGCGGTCTCGGCCTGGGGCTTCGACCTCGTGGCGAAGGAGCCGAAATGGTACTCCGACACGGTCTCGGCGATCGCGGTTCCGCCCGGGGTCGATGCGGTCGCGGTGCTGCGCCGGGCTTTCGAGCGCTACGGCGTGTCGTTCGGGTCGGGCCTCGCGCGTCTTAACGGCAAGGTTTTCCGCATCGGCCACATCGGCGCGACGAGCGAGTTGATGCTCCTCGGCGCGATCTCGGTCGCCGAGATGGCGCTGGTCGACTGCGGCGCCAAGATCCAGCTCGGCTCGGGTGTCGCTGCTGCCCAGGCGTCCTACACCGCCGGCCAGAGGGTCCTGGCCAAGGCGGCCTAGCGGGACGGAAGCCGGTCGGGAAAGGCTCGGCAAGCCTTGCGCTGGCCACCGGCATAGACAGGGGGGTATCACCGTCCCCTGTCTATGCGCTATTGCCGCTTGAGCAGCGCTAGGACGCGATCAGCTGCAGCCTGGCAGTGCGGGATGCCCCGCCTCTCGCATGCGCCCTGCTTTGCACGCTGCCATCATCTGTTTGGAACTGCGCCAATTGCTGGTTCAACTTGTGCACTTCCGAGGCGAGGCTGTTGCTCGCAGCCGTCGACTCCTCGACCATCGCCGCATTCTGCTGCGTGCCGTGGTTCAGCGTGCCGAGCGCGATGTTGATTTCTTGTAGGCCAACCGCTTGTTGGCGTGCCGACGCGACGATGGCGATGACATGGGCATGAATGCCGGTGATCTCGCCGACGATCGCCTGCAGGGCTTCCCCGGTCCGTGACACTAGGTCGACGCCGGCGCCAACCTGGCGACCCGACGTCGAAATCAGGCTCTTGATCTCCTTGGCGGCCTCCGCCGAACGCTGGGCGAGGCCGCGCACTTCCTGCGCCACCACAGCAAAGCCCCGGCCCGCCTCGCCGGCCCGAGCCGCTTCGACGCCGGCATTCAACGCCAACAAATTCGTCTGGAAGGCGATCTCGTCGATTACGCCGATGATTTTGCTGATCTCGTCGGAGGAATGCGCGATCTCGGCCATGGCTGCGGTCGCCTTCGCCACGACCTGCCCCGATTGCTCGGCCTCGCCCTTGGTGCGCGTCACGAGATCGCCCGCCTCGTCCGCGCGCTTGCTGGAAGTGTTCACCGCCGTGGTGATCTGCGCAAGGGCTGCCGAGGTTTCCTCCAGCGCGGCGGCCTGCTGCTCGGTGCGCTGGGCAAGATCGTCGGCCGCGATGCGGATCTGCTCGGCACCGTTCTGGATCTCGGAGGCGTTGATGCCGACCGAGCGGAGGGTATCGCACATCCGTTCGATCGATGAGTTGAAGCTCACCCGCAGTGTTTCGAGCGAGGGAATGAATGGCACGTCCAGCCGCTGAACGAGGTCGCCATTCGCCAGCTTTACCAGCGCATCGCCCAGCCGATGGACGACGCGCACGCGTTCGGAGACGTCGGTCGCAAACTTCGCCACCTTCACCACCTCGCCGCTGAGGCCGAAGATCGGATTGTAGGAAGCCTGGATGTACACCGGCTGCCCGTTCTTGCCGATCCGGGTGAACTCGTCGGCGATGAATTCGCCGTTGCGCAGGCGTTCCCAGAAGCGGGCATAGTCCGGCGAATGAGCATAGGCCGGGTCGACAAACATCCGGTGATGCCGCCCGATGATCTCTTCGGGTCGGTAGCCGAGCGCGGCGAGAAAGTTCGGGTTGGCGGCGATGATGTCGCCCGAAGGCGTGAACTCGATCACCGCCTGCGCCCGGCTGACCGCATCCATCTTGGCGGATTTCTCGATCTCATCGAGCTTCGACGCGGTGATGTCGTTGGCGAACTTCACAACCTTATGCGGCTTGCGGCCCGCTCGGGAGATCGGGTTATAGTTTGCACTGATGAAGACCCGCTTCTCATTCTTGCCAAAACGCTGAAACTCGCTGCTCACGAACTGGCCGTCGCGCAGCTTGCGCCAGAACGCCGCATAGTCAGGCGATGCCGCATAGGCCTTATCGAGAAACATGCGGTGGTGCTGCCCGATCAACTCCTTTTCCGAATACTCCATCAAGTTGCAGAAGTTGGCATTTGCCCGGAGAATTCGACCCTCCATGTCAAACTCTATGGCTGCCATTGATTTATCGATCGCAGCCATTAGCAATTCAGACGGGGAAGCGAAAAATCTGGACACGGCGTTCTCCTGTTTAATACCTTGGAACGGTTCGGGTCGGATTATTAGCCGCTTACCTTTTAAGGGCGAGCTAAGATTTATATTGGTATTCGCCGCGCGGAGGGGTTTCTGTACTTTCGCCGACGGCGATGCAGCGGAGGCACCCGTAGGGCTCGCTTCAAGCGGCACCACACTTCGGAACTGCAGGGCGGGAGAACCGGCGGCGGTGGAAGATCGGCGCGCGCGGGCGGACTGCAGGCATCCAGGAAAATCTCAAGGATTGCACGTCGCAATGCGCGCCGCATTTCCGTTAAGCGCTGAATTGTCCGAGGCTGCGGGAGACTGTCGAAGATTGATTTGATGGCGGAGAAGAAGACCGCCCTCCGCCCAACCTTACGCACTAAGAGGGCAACAATCGCCTGTTCTAATGGGCTTCCCTTTGTAAGTTTCCGTCTTGAAGCTTATATACCTTCCTGGAAGTTATGATGAGGGTTATGGCATGGCACGCAATAGGCTAGCGGAGTCAAATCTGAAGGTGCTGTCGAAGGTGGGCGTCCATGCAGATGGAGACGGCCTTTACCTTCGAGTTCATAAGTCTGGATCGAAGAATTGGATCTTCATTTACCGACGTGGAGACAAGCGCCACGAGCTTGGTCTCGGCGGCTACGGACGAGGCACGGCGCCCGTGTCCCTCAAACTGGCACGTGAAAAGGCAGAAGTCATCCGGCAGTCGCTGGCCCGTGGAGAAGATCCCAGGTCCAAGAAGGAGGCGGTGAAGATCGCCACCTTCAAGGACTGCGTAGATGGCCTGCTGCACGCCCGACGAGACGATTGGACCAACGCGAAGCACAAACAGCAGTGGGAAATGACGCTTTCTATCTACGCTAAGCCGCTCCACGACCTGCCAGTCGCTGACATTACTATTGGTGACATAGAGGCATGCTTGCTGCCGCATTGGACAGAACGACCGGAGACCGCTGACCGCCTGCGAGGGCGCATCCAAGCCGCGATCGATTTCGCCATTGCTCGACAGTGGCGCACAGCGGCGAATCCAGCCGTCTGGAAAGGCTTACTTGATAAGGTCATGCCGAAACGCCAGGGCATGACACGCGGCCATCATGCCGCCCTGCCCTACGCTGTAATGCCAGCTGTCTGCGCCAAACTGCAGCAGTCCAAGGGAATCGCGGCAAGGGCGGTTGAGTTCTTAGCTGTCACTGCCGTCCGCACCAGCGAAGTGCGGGAGGCCATCTGGTCCGAGGTGGACTTTGACGAAGCCGTCTGGATTATCCCCGCCGAGCGAATGAAGGCGAAGAAGCTTCACCGTGTTCCGCTCTCGTCCCGCGCCATCGTCATTCTAGAAGAGCAACACGCTCAAGCTTTGGGCCCTTACATTTTCGCGGGATCTACAGGCGGGACGCCAGTTAGCGCAACCGCGATGACGAAAGCGTTGAAACTTGCTTCGCCAGAAGACGTGCACGGGACGCTGCACGGCCTACGCTCGGCCTTCCGAGATTGGTGTGGCAATGAGACTGACACGCCTCGCGAAGTGGCCGAAGAGGCACTGGCACATCTCGTCGGCAACGCTACCGAGCGTGCCTACCGACGCGGAGACGCATTGGATAAGCGCAGAACTCTGATGGATTTGTGGGGACAGCACTGCAGACCTTGACAAGGACCCATGTTTACATCATGGTTCCCTCCGCAATCAAAAAGCAATATAATTCGCCTACTTCATTACCCCTGTCTACCCAACCCTGTTTACACTGTCAAGCGATTTGGAGAGAAAAGATGCAGGCTGCCAACGATAATTACAGACTGGTCTCTCTCGCCGAGGCGGCGAAGATGACCAGTCTGTCTAGGACCATGGTCAACCGCTACCGCGTTGAGGGACGCTTCCCACAAGCCGTCCAGCTTGGCGACCGCCGTATCGCCTTTGTCCGCGAAGAGATAGTCGCGTGGCTGGACGAGAAAATCGCTGGCCGGATCCGGACGTCGGCTTGAGCGCCCCCCCACCAGTTCCCTACTTTGAGGGTATGTTCGCGAATGAAGACCGCGTCGACACCTCTTTCTTCGCTACCTCCTGGGAGCTTCAGGCGACTTGCCACCATGAAGCATCTCACGCGGTTGCGGATTACTTGTTCGGCGAACCGCTGGAGTCGATTGGGGTATCTGCGTCCATTGCCGCAGAATACGGCGGCGGACTGAGTGTTGGGTACGGTGGCGAGGTGCGCGTCCGATCGCGGAGCAACCTGCCCTTTCGGTGGTCAAAGTATCAGCCGCAGCATTTCATGCTTGGGTGCGAGGTGACCTGCGGTCCTGCCGGCGAGCGGCGTTTCCGATTTGAGGCTGGGCTGCCGATGCGCCTGCTTGGGGCGACAGAGGGGGATCACGATACGATCTCAAAAATCGGTCGGACGCTCGAACAAAGCGGTCGCTGTCGGCATGCGTTCTCTCGTCTCGTCTGGCATGCCGCTCAAACGCTGGTGTCACGAAATGACGTTTGGCTTGCCGTCCAAGAGATCGCGGATGACCTTTTTTATGTAGCAGCGGCCGACCTCGAACAGGAAGACGTCGGCACAACATGGGCATTTATCGAGCCACGGGACGCTTATGCCGCTTGCCGCCGGCAGGGGCTGAAGCAGGGAATGCTTCGGCGCGCCGTTCTCGACCACGCCAAAGCGCGCGGCCGTCCGACGTACGAACGGCGGGCTGCTTGACCGGCCCCTATTAGCGGCGGGTAGCTTCCAACCAGAACACCAACAAAGGACAGAAATGGAAATCCTGAACATCCGCCCGGCATCTGCCGGCGCGGGAGCGCGCACCCTTGCGCATTTCGATGCTGCCTTGTCCGAGGATCTCCGTCTTTACGGACTCCTCCTTCGACAATTCGCAGACGGCTCGCGCCGCACCATCGCTCCGCAGACCAATGGTCGGCACGCGGCTACGTTCACACCGGCACTCGGCTCGCAGCTCACCGCCGCAGCGACACTCGCACTGGAAGGCCTGCACGCCCATGTCCGCCGATAACGCTGTACGCGAGCACGTCGCCCTCCTGCATGACCTCGCTGCCGGCATCAACGGCGTTCTTGTGGTCTCGACCTTCTACGCCAATCCGACCGGGACAAAGGACGCACCTGGTGCGGTAACCCATCATCATGTCGGCGACGTGGATGGCATGACGTCCGCCATCCTCGCTCATTCCGACACACCCAACGCCAATGTCTTCGCCGGTCTTCAGGTGATGCGCCACGGCCTCGATCGCGGTACTCGCGGCACCGAAGCCGATATCGTGGCGGTGCTCGGGTTCGTCGCCGACATGGATGCGGACACAGGTAAGGTCGGGGAGCTACCCCTTGACGCCAGCTTCATCATGGAGACGTCGCCCGGCAATCAGCAACCGTGCTGGCTCTTCGATCGTCCGCTGACGGTTGCGGAAGCGAAGCCACTGGCGAAAGCGCTTCAGCGTGCGACCTCGTCAGACTTCGGGACAGGCGACGTGACGCACGTGTGGCGAATCCCCGGCACTCTGAATTGGCCGAATCGAAAGAAGCTTGACCGTGGACGCCTGCCAGAGCCGGCGTCGGTGACGGTGGTCCAGGAGTTTGCGGGCGAGTTGGTCCCGGTCGACCACCTACGCACCGTGCTCGATCCGTGGATGTCGGCGGCTACAGAGTCGCATGCCGTTGAGTTGGGCGAGTTGCCCGATGTTGCGGGAATTTCCGTTTCGACTGAATCGACTTTGCTGCTTTCGGCGAACGATGTCCCCAACAGATCCGACCATGCGGCAAGCGTCGTTGAGCAGCTATCATATGACGGCCACAGCGCCGAGACGGCTGCCGCTCTCTTTATGGCTGCGTCTGGCAACTGGACGCTTCGGTACACCAGCGTCGCTCAGCAGAAGGCCGACTTCGCCCGCATGTGGGGCAAGTGGGGGGCACCGCGGGAAGCCGATCGTGCAGCAGCCGCCAAAGCTGCAAGTTCCCTGCTTGCTGGTCGGAGAAAACCGGTGGCCGCGAACGACAACGAATCCCCCATCGATCTTTGGGCCAGGGCGAAGCATCCCCCTCTGCCAGAGGATATCCTGCCGCCGGTCCTGGAGAATTTCGCCCGCGTCCAAGCGGAAATTATGGGCGTCGATCCAGGTGGCCTGGCGGCTGCGACGCTTGCCGTTTGCGCTGCCGCCATTCCCGACAAGATCCAGTTGCAGGTGAAGGCTCACGATAAGACCTGGACTGAATCCGCCCGTATTTGGATTGCCCTCATCGGCCAGCCAAGTGCGAAAAAGAGCCCGGTCATGGCCGCAGCCTCGGCGCCACTGAAGGCTATCGACCGAGATCTCTATCAAGACTTCGCCACCGCGAATGCCGAATACGAGGACCTGAGCAAGGAAGATAAAAAGACTGCACAACGCCCGGTTAACGTCCGCCTTCGTCTGGAGGACACCACCATCGAGGCCGCACAGGAAGTGCTGAAGGACAGTCCGAATGGCGTGCTCTGCTTGCAGGACGAGTTATCCGGCTGGTTCGGCTCAATGGAGAAGTACGCCCCCGGCCGTGGCTCTGCAAAAGATCGCGGCTTCTGGCTTCAGTCGTTCAACGGGGGCTCCTATACGGTCAATCGCGTCGGCCGCGGCTCCATGTGGATCGATAACCTGTCGGTCACGCTGCTCGGCGGGATCCAGCCCGGCCCCATCCGCAAGATAGCCGCCGAGATGCAGGACGATGGGCTCCTTCAGCGACTCTTCCCGGTCTGCATGGGCGAGTCCAGCGTCGGTGAAGACAGGCCCTCCCCGCCCGTGGTCGCCGAGTATGCGTCTCGTGTTCGCCGCCTTCATAGGCTTGAGCAACCAAAGTCTGGCCTCGCCACCGGCCCTCTTCGGTTCGATGTCGGGGGCCAGGCTGTCCGGGCAGAGCTTGCCGAAAAGCACCACGCGATGGGCAAGGCGTGGGAAAGCGTCAATGTGAAGCTGTCGGCTCACATTGGGAAGTACGACGGCCTTTTCGCCCGGTTATGCGTTCTCTGGCACTGCGTCGAGACCGTTGGCCTGCGACCGGAGCCGCGGGTGTCGGAGGGCACGGCTCGACGCGTGGCCACCTTCCTACATGCTTTCCTTCTGCCGCACGCGGTAGCCTTCTACAGCGGCGTTCTGGGGTTGTCGGACGATCACGATGCGCTTTTGGCGACGGCGGGCTTCATCCTCTCTGGAAAGCTGGAGACAATCACGGCGCGGGACGTTCGCCGCGGAGACCGGCTGATGCGGACGCTCGACACGCCGGCAGCAGAGGCTGTCCTCCAGCGGCTAGACGCTTTCGGGTGGTTGGTGCCTCAGCCTTCAACGCGACGCGACAGCGTCGCCTACACGGTACTGCCGTCGGTTCACACGGTCTTCGCCGAGCGGGCAGTTGATGAGGCGCGTCGCCGCAGTGAGGCACGAGAACTGATAAAATCAGCGGTTGCAGCCTGACGCAATTGCAAGTGTCACCAAACGTCCCTTGCGCGCACGGTGGAAAGTCCGCCATCGGGCTTTTTCTTACTTACGGACACTCACCGTCTCCCGCACGCAAGGGCCAGTTGGTGACACTCGGCTGCCAAGGGGGTGTGCTCAGTTTTGAGCATACCCCTCCGCTCCCGTCACCTTTGAAGTTCCGGCGGTTTCGGTCGCCGGATTGAGCAAGCCAAATCGTCAGCCCAAAAGCTTCGAATTTCAAACCTGCAGGTAAGTCGAGTTCCGACTGCCTCACTCATAGATGACAATGTACCCGCGCGTGACGGCGCATTCCAAAGGACCCCGACATGCCTTTCCAGACCGATCCCACTTGGACTCCGGCCACCTATCGTGCTGCCCACGCCGCATGGAGATCCAGCGCCCCAGCGAATGACAGTGACATCCTTGGCCAATCGCCGCGGATGTCGGGCAATAAGCCTTTGGCGGCTCGTCTTGCGCCGCTGCTGCTGTGGCGTAAGTGGGCGGCGCCTGACGAGGCAGTGTCCACCAACTACCTGGCTGCAAATGACAACGTGGAGACGGATGGAATGTCGGTACACCGCGCATCGGCCATCCGCCCGTCCGTAGACGAGATGATGGCGGCGCTTGTCGACGTTGAACTGCGTGACTTCCGTCACGCCAAACTAGGTGGTGGTGGTGCTCCGGATCGGGCGCCTTCGGATATAGCGATCGTTCGCGAAGTCGGGCTGAAGGTCGGTGGTCTGCTGTTCGCAGATGGCGAGACGCATAAGGAGCGCTGTCACGCCAGGACGGACGCCGGCATTGTGGCCGGATCCTACCTGCTGAAACGTGGTGCGCTTCGCTTCGCAACTGAGAAGCCTGGCAACCCCCTTGGTGCCGGACGGGACGCCGATGAGGTTGAGGCCAGCAACGCGCACATCGCTGATCTGACCGGCGCCGCTTCTCATCGCTTTATCAAGGCCGGCAAACGTCTGGCCAAACTCGACGCCCCGACACCTTCGCTGCCTCCTGTAAGCATGTCATTCGCCGAGGCACGCGCTTTCGCCGGTCTCGCCCCGACGGATCGGCCCATGCAGACGGCCTTGCCATGCGGCTCACCCGCGGCCGGTGACAGCTTCGTGGGGATGAGGACCGTAGGCACCGGAGGGACGCTGCGGGAGGCTCACACCGATGCCGGTAGTATCATGTCCGACCGCGAGGAGGCCGAGCGCGTCCGGTCCTCTCTGTCTGGCATCGACGTGGCCGTGCTCGACATGGCGATAGCGTGCAGCAGCTTTGCGGACATCGGTGTTGCCCTCGGTCATGCGGGCGACAATTCCAGGCGCGCAGGCAAGAAGGCTTTGCTAGCAGCAAATGACAACTTAGCGAAGATACTCGCCGCCTAGCTTGAAAATGCAATATTTATAAGTACGAACTGCAATTTCTGCCAACCCATCTCGCATTATAGTAACGGGCGTTCATAGGCGTCCGTTACCGTTGTTGTAGCTCGGGGTCTACGCAGCGAGGCCCGGCTTGCCCGTCACGGCAGTCGGGCCAACCCAATTCATGACATCGCCGATCTCTGCTGCGCCCAAGCCGGCGCGGCTTTTCGCATGTCCAAATCAAAATCTTGCAATTGAAAGGGCGCGGCCATGGCCAGCCAATGGGGCGACCGCGCCTACAATACCCAAGAAGCGGCTGACGTTGCGGGTGTTTGCCGCGCCACCCTTGATACGTGGACTTATCGACACCGCTCCGCCGACCTCTCCGAACGCCGCGAAGGCCGACGATGGTGGTCACCTAGCGATGTTACTGCAATCCGCACAGCCTTGCGTCTGAACGCATGTATGCCTTTGGCACAGGCGATCCCAACCGCCCTTCAAAATCTACTTCATCGTCCCCCGCTAGACGTCTTCCTGGTCGTCGACCGAGGCCGTTCGTTTACCTCCGATGCAAACACGGCCGCACAGTTCGCCATCGAGCGTGGAGCTACCGTTGTGCCGATCGGCGCCATTGCAGCCGACGCGGAGAACGCGTGCGCGGTCCTCTTCGAACACGACGCCGCCCAACCCCAGCCCATCAAGGAAATCGCATGAACGCCCTCAAACGCCTAATTGGCTCATCGCCTGCCAGTGATCTCGCAAACCTCGCAACCCGTCGTGAAACGCTGGAAGCCCGAAAGCTTAAGGCGATTGCCACCCTGGAGGCAGCCCGCGAAACGCGGAAGGCCGCACTCGCGGGTGATGCCGATGCAGACCTTTCGAAGGTGACCGCCGCTGTGCGGGATGCAGCCGACAACCTCGAAACCATCGACTCCGTGCTAGCCGACATCGGAGAGGAAACCACCGCCGCCGAAGCCCGCCTGGCTGTTGCGAATGAAGCCGAGGCCCGTGCGAAGGCGGTGAAGGATCTGACGTCCTACGCGGACCAGTTCGACAACGCCGCTGTTGCACTCGATGCCGCTTTGAAGACTGTCACAAAGGCCTACACAGCGCTCGTGGCTGCAATCCCCGAGACGCTCGCCGTCGTCGATATCCACGGCGTGGCAATCCCGACCGAAGAGTTAGCTCGGCGCGGCGTACCGGGATTGCATGCCCTCCAAGATGGCTATTCCGCCCCAGCGCGACCACATGACCTCGCCCGGCTCGTTTTGGCTGAAGGACTAGCCAAGGCCGTTCCTTCGGCGTTCGCGTATGCCGGTGAGAGTGTGGGGTACAGAGTGTCGCTCGATCGTCCTGCAGACATGAGTTTGCGCCCTAGCCGTAATCATAGAGATCTCAGCCAGCTGCAGTATCAGACTGCTCGCGATGCTGCGGCACTGCTCGTGACCGATCGTTTACGTGCTCGTGCGAGCGCCATCGCCGCCGGCGAGGCCCAGCCAGACCTGGCCGACCGAACGCCTTGGATCCCGGTCGCACACATCCCCGAGAAGGAGCCGATTCCGGAAGTCCAGGTCTACGCATTGCGCCACTTCAGTTTCCGCCTGAAGGAAGGCGGAGGCAGAATCCTTTGCAACGGCAATTGGGTTCACCGTATCCCCGAAGATGCCGCGAATGCCGCAGTCGCGGCAGGTGCCGCTCTGCGGACGGACACCGTCAAAGGCGCTGCGGCATTCGAGGCGCAGCGCGCAGGGCGCGAAGCTGGCCTCATCAGGGGTGGCAACGGCGACCTACATCCCGACAGCTGCCGCGAAATCTTTGTCAGACCCACCAACGACGACGAGGACGAGTGATGGCGAAGAGCCGCACGCGCCAACGTCGGCAAGTGTACGCAACGTTATCGGCGGAGGGAGCGAGGCGCTTCCCCCGCGACCCGCCTTCGCCACGCGGACTTGCCCAAGCGATTCCTAGTCCAGCAAGACGAACCTCTACGGCTGTTATTCAGCGCGAGGTCGTCCACTTCCCTGAATCCATCTCCGACAGCGCGCCATGGGGCACTACTGTCCGAAAGGATCTCTCGTCATGACCGAAACTTATGAACGTGCACCAATTCGCGGCCAGCCCTTCTTCGCCACTGCAGGCTCTCGAATGACTCACCGGCCGACGGTCCTGCAGCCGAAGCCTGTAGTGCAGGCGGCAACCGCGGCGGTAGCCCAACCGGATGGCAAGGCCGAAGCTGCCTCCATCAAGGCGTCGTGGCGGGCTGCGGCGAAGGCTTCCTTCTTGGAGTTGAAGCCTGAAGCAGCACCCTTGACAGCGCGCCGGGATGACGAGGGCGATGACGCGGCGGCTAGCTGGCGTCGAGCCATCGCGAAGGCGAACCGGCAGCTGGGGATGTAGCGACGTGTTCGGCGCCGCAGACGGCGGGACGCGTCGGGGTGTCCCCCCGTGGGTCAGGGACCGTCTGATTGAGCGCCACTACATCGGGGACGCAGCCCTGATTCCTCACTAATTGGAGCTGAGAAAATGGTGTCCGCGGACAGACAGGGCATCTCCATTCGCGAGTTCGCAAAGCGAGCCGGATGTGACGAGAAGGTCGTACGGCGAAAGGTCCAGACTGCCCACATCACAAGGCTCCCCAATGGAAAGCTGGATCCGAACTATCTTCGTGTCGACTGGCGCCGTGGCGAGCGTCCAGGTGTCCGCGCTGCGGACAGTTCGTCGCACGATGCGGACAGCCAGCCGTCACTACCACTCGATTTCTTCGAGGGACGGAAACTCTGGACCATCGTGGAAGCCGAGCGCGTCAAAGAGAACTACGCGGCGCGTTTGAAAAAACTTCAATTCGACAATCAGAGCGCTCAAGTCGTGGAAATCGACGATGTAATCGAACACGTTCGCGCTGAATATAAAATCGTCCGCGACGCGTTTGTGGGCTTGGGGGCATCTGTGGCTGAACAGATCGTGGGCAGCCGCGACCCAGAACAAATTCACAGCCTGATCGATGATGAAATACACCGGCGGCTCACCGTGCTGACGACGCTGGACCCTGCCTGACCCCCCCCTATTCGAAGGAAATCCCATGTCAAATTCCGCCACCACCGGCGAAGATCGCGACGAGTCCATCTTCGAACGCCTGGCGCGTGAGAGCGCCGAGCGCTCTACCCCGGCGGACGAGCGTGATGCGCTATTCGAACGTCTTCGGGAGTTTGAGGCGGCCGAGGTAGGCGCCTTGGATTCGAAAGACACCCCTGCTGAGCCATCTGCTGAGCGCAATATCGCGCCGAGCAAGCCCGTCATCACATACGCCGCGGACAAGCCGGCCGCCGTGGTCATCTTGAAAAGCCCGTTCGACGTTGACGGCTCGCCCGTCATTGAGTTGCAGATCAACGCGCCAACCTACGGCGACGTCGAGGCCGTTACCAATGGCGAGATCACCGTCCTTGATCTTTATGCGCGCATGGCTGGCGTGACCGTCGATACCCTCCGCGCCCTTAGGTGGAATGACATGGAAGCCTTTTCGAAGAAGGCACGCCGCATCGCACCTGAACTGGCTGGTCGCTGATGTCTCGGCTCTCCGCTTCGCTGGTCTTGGAGCTTACTGATCGCGTTTCCGGCCCCGCAAAGGGCGTAGGATCCGCCTTGGATCGCCTAGACCGTAAGCAGCACCAGTCCGCCGCTAACATGCGGGCCAACAATCGTCTCACTGCCGCATCGGCGGCTGGCATGGGACGAGTGCAGAGCATGGCGCTTGCTGGCGCTGGAGCCGTCATGGCGCCGCTGGCGGGCGGTTATGCCATCAAGGAAGTCGTCACACAGGCGGCCGACTTTGAATCGGCGCTGACCAACATCCAGAAGAAGGCAGGCACCACTTCGGAGCAGACCCGCCAACTAGGCGAAGAAATTAAGGCCCTTGCCACGTCCGGACAGCTGGCGTCGCCCATCGAGGATATCACTGCCGCCTACGAGCGCGGCGCCGCGGCGGGCATCCCGCTAGGCGAACTCAGACAGTTTGCCCTGCTGAGCGCGAAGGCAGCGGACGCATTCGAGATGAGTGCAACTGACGTCGGCAACGCTTCGGCGGGCTTCAAGACCGTCCTCAAAATTCCAGTGAACGAGATGGAGCGCTATTTCGATCTCATCAACGGACTCGCGGACTCAGGTATTGCCGATGAGTCGGGGATCGTAGACTTCATCGATCGTGCCGGCTCGATGGGCAAGACGTTTGGCATGACGGCCGAACAGACCGCAGCCCTCGGCGCCTCGCTCGCGAACATGAAGGTGCCTGCCGAACAGGCGTCGACCGCAGTCAACTCGATTTTCGCAAACCTTCTCGCACCTCAGTCGATGTCAAAGGCGGGTCAGGCAGCATTCAAGCAGCTCGTTGGCAGCAACAAAAAGTTCGCCGCCGCCGTAAAGAACGACGCGAACGGCGCCTTCATCGGATTGCTTGACACGCTCAAGGAGCTCGATGAGAGCACCCGCACCGGCTTGATTGTCGACATCTTCGGCAAGGAGAACATGAAAACCATGTTGGCCATGGTCGAGGGCTCTGACGAGATCAAGCGTAATGCGGCCTATGCGGCGGGCACTGCCTGGTTCGGCTCTCTGGACAAGTCGTACAAGCTCAAGCTGGACGACATGTGGTCGCAATGGCAACAGTTGAAAACCGACATGTCGGTTCTGATGATCGACATCGGTACAGCTGGAATGCCGGCTTTGAAGGGTGGACTCGAGGGTGCCAAGTACCTCGTCGACCAAATCGGTCAGGGCTTCGAGGCATTCAAGGCCAAAATCGATACGACGGAAATCGGCATTGCGGGTGAAGCAATCGCAAACCTCGGCTCCGCTATCACGACGTTGATTGGTGTCGACACGTCGCAGTCGGCACTCCCCCAGTTCTTCAAGGAAATTGCCGACGCCGCAAACGACGTGGCGGCAGCTGTGAACAAAGTCGACCAGTTCTTCCGCAAACCGTTTGAGAACTGGGGCAACGAGACCGTCACGCCGGAGAAGCGGGAGGCCATCAAGAAGCAGCAGCCAGCGGAGCAGTATGACCCCAGCTCGGGGAAGTCGTATCGCGACTGGCTGCAGGCCAAACGTGTTCGGGACCTTGCCGGCGGGACTGCACCTGTACCCGGCACAATGTCGCCCGACCCCGCAAACAATCCTGCGGTCAATGCAGGGTCGACTCCTTCTCGAATTGCGTCTGAGAAGTCCTTGGCCGAACGCGCCACGAAGCGCGGGGTGCAGGGGCCGAGCTTGCCTAGGGATGGTGGGTTTGGGGGATATGGCCCACAGGTTCCGGCGACGCCTACATCACGCCCAGAGCTGACACTCTCGGTACCTCAACCAGTCTCTATCCCGTTACCGACGCCACGTCCCGACATCGTCGGACCGATGAAGGCGGAGGGCGATGCTGCTGCTCTGGCCGCCGAGGCAGCCGGGCAACGCATTACCGCTGCGTTCTCCGTTACAGCGACACCCACCATCAGCACCGACAGTATCGACGCTTTTATCCGCAAGGCCGCGCAGGCCGAGGCAGCGCTGGCCCGTTTGAATGCCGGCAACGCCGCTTTTGGTGCATCCGCATCCGCACCCGGACGAACGGCGCGGCTCCCTGAAGGCGTACTCAATGCAGACGTCGAACGTTAATAGACAGCGTGATAATCAAACCCATGAAAAAATTAGACCACATGAACTCGTTGGAATTCACCGCCAAGCTCAACGATATGTTTCAGCCGAAATTTCTCAGTAGGATGCAACGCGTAATTGAAACGGTCGCCGGTCTGCCCGCCGGAGGACGGCCAACTGAAGCGGAACTGCTGGAAATGCTAGGTGTATCTCACGACGAGTTTTCTGGTTTTCTTGCGGTCCAGAAGCTTCTGACGCCCGATGATGCTAGCAAATTCGATTACGAAATGCTGCCGCATATGAAGCGACTAAAGGTTAAAGTCATAGAACTTGAAGGTCAGAGCAGGCTGCGGTTCTACTGATGCGCTACGCCATCGTTGTCGTTGTCGTTGTCGTTGTCTTTGAAAACCTCGGACTAACTGGTGGGCTAGCAAGTAGCGTCGCTATAGGCCGATCAGCAAGCGACCTTTGAGCACCAGCAGACCCGTCAAGAAAATGCCGACTCCGATGTACGGCGTAAGGGCGGTGGTCAGGCGGGTCATGCTCAAATCCTTAACTATTAGTTAAGGATTACCACCGCCCGACATTAATGTCGAGTGAGCATATAAGATGCTCGATCCCCATTACCGCCGGTGCTGATCCGACTGGCAGCCACGCCTCACGGTTACGATCAATTCGAGGCTTCGTCTCGCGAACGTCGCAGACTGCGACCTACGCGGAGCCACATGCAACTTAAATGCAGACATCGAGCGTTAAATAATCTATATTCCAAACAATGGACCTTGAAACACTGAACTCAGATGCATTTCGCTACGAATTGAGTGTCTTCCTTCACGATGAGGCTGACTTTGCTTTTCAGCGAATTACTGCAGCCGTGACTGCTGCCGGTCGAGCCCTGACGCGTTCAGAACTCTTACTCGAAGCAGGCTGTGATGAGGAAATGTTAGGCGCAGCTGTCGCCTGCTTGGACTCGAGTCGTCTTCTTGCCTCTCTGCTTGGACTGCCAAGCGGGCTCATCGCAGATATGCGTATGTCCGGTAAAACGTATACGTGGCGTTTCCGCCACGTTTAAGTTGAGGTCGGTAACTAGCACCTCGACCACCTTCAGAGTGCACACGGTAGCTCGGCTACATTACGGAGCGCGCTGCGGCCTCGATATCGCGCTCCATGCCCTGATCTATCAGCATCCCAACGATATGCTTACGGGCGAAGTCCAGCATTGCCTCGGCCGCTTCAGCCTCACTCCACCCAGCGGTCAGGGCCTCTACAATGGCCTCTTCGAACGTCGGCTTCAGCGCAACTTCACAGTCCATACCGCGGTCAGGATGTTCTGGTGGGTTCTTAGGTCCGGTAATGTTCATTTATGGCCTCGGCTGCGTGACATTGTAGCTCTGCAAGCCATAAGATCTGGGCGAAATAACGCGGTCGCTTCAGTCTCCTCAGATCCCGACGCTGCCACCCCATCGTGACCACCGAGGGACTGGTCCACGTTCCCTGCTCCCCGTCGCGGATCTATGCTGCCGCTAGGCTCGTTTCGTAGGGAGGAGGACGAAAGATGATCCAAACACGCTCACGCAACCGCAAACAGTTTCGACTGATTGAGGAATCGCTGACACGCAAACGCCAACTCGGTCCATCACGCGGAATAGTGGCTGGCGGATTGTTCGGTGCGATCTTCTGGGCGTTGTTCGCGATAGCGATTTCATAGCAGCGAAAAAAAATGGAGAGGCGCTCACGGCGAAATGCGCGCCCCTCCGGCTCACCCTGCAGAAATGCAAAGCTTGCAAACGAATCTGATGCTAAGCTGTCGTCTCGTCAAATTTTAATTAATCGAAGGGCAGCCCCCGTCAGCGGCGAAACATAGGGAGCTGCCCTTCTCCTCGGCCCTAGGGCCTTCGGATGACGTGTTGAGAGTTCGGCTGCTCAATCACGAGTTGGCCGAACCTCTGCCAAAACTGGCGGACGCGAAACTGCTCGCGCTGATGGTGGCGAAACCACACGCGTGCGAAATGTCGGAGGTGGCTTCGACGTTTGTTACGTTGCGTCATACCGCGACAATGCACCACACGCATTTAGGTTCGCTAGATGTGCAGCCATTCGCAGAGTTCGCGGGACTTCATGATCCCAAATAGACCGCAACAATGTTCTGAACCAACGAATGGCCCGTCCCGCATCGACGGCAGGTACCGCATTGTCAGCGTGACGCATAAGCCGCAACGGCATTCCTAAAAGCGGGGCCGAGGCTAGAGCAGCAAGTGCTTCACGAGATCAAAGCGATCACCAAGGGCGTGGTGAGTTGAGCGTGGCTTGCGCTTTGCCGGCCGCTTTAGGGGCAACCTCACTCAGGCGGGCAACGCCGCAAACCTGACTGCCTGAGGGAGTGAAGTTTAGCCCTTTGGGTAACGGCGATCGGCAATCATAGTCGGCACCGCGTTTTCATTCCGCCATTTCCGCACCAGCGATGAGCCTTCATCGATGACATCGCCCGCGTCGGAGGATGTGGGCAGAAAACGAAGCCCGAAGTTTCCCATGCGTCGCCAGGCGATCTGTGCCTTTCGGGGCATAGACCCAAGCCTGACAAGGGACAGGTCGACGATGTCTCCCGGCATTTTCATGTCGGGCGCGATAATCTCGGCGCCGGCAGCCGATATTGTACGGACTCTGACAGGGATTGGAGCGCTGTGGAGATCGCCGGTTATATGCCCTTCCAAGCATACCCGGCGCCTTACCTGCTTGCGTCGCTCCAGCATGTGAACTCCCTGCGCTCTATCCTTACCAAACATTTACCTACTACCTGCCGTCAGGACAACCAGTAAGGGAGCCGAATGGTTAAGGGCCTAGCGCAAGTAGCCGAGGCCATTCCTCTGATCTCAAGCGACAGCGCGAGCCGCTGCCTCGATGTCCATGTCCATGTACTGATCGGCGAGCATGCCGGCGATATGGTTGCGAGCCAGCTCTAGCATGGCCTCAGCCGCTTCGGCCTCCGTCCATCCTGCGGCCAGCGCCTCAACTATCGCTTCCTGAAAAGCCGGACCCATCGCGTGTTCGCAGTCGACGCCGCGGTAGGCGTGTTCGGGCGGGCGCTTCGGTTCTGTGATGGTCATCGGCAGCTGCTCCTCGGATGCGTCGTGCCGATAATGGATGCCATGCAATCCCGGCAAAAAAGCGAATTGGGATCAACCATTCGCCCTCACCACCACTCCCCCAACCGGCACGCTGCGGCGGCCACTTATGGAGAATTCAATTCATGGCTTTCATAGGCATTCACATCATCTGTGCAAACGCAGGCGGACAGAGCGTTGGCATCCAAGCGCTTATCTCTTCGCCCCATTGGTCGGAGACGTTGGCCACGCCAGGCACCACAACGAAGGCGACACCGTCGGCTTCCGACTCGCCACAGGGAAAGACGCAGATCTTCCGAATTCGGGCTGCTACTGACGCGTGGGTTGCTCTAGGCGAGACGCCGAATGCGACCACTGGGACGCGCTACTTCGTGCCGGCTAATACCGACTACGATGTGTTCGCGGGGCGGAACGAGAAGGTGGCTTGGATCGCGGCTTAGTCATTTGCAGGACTGAAGGCGGGCCGGCTGCCACTGAGCCACCGGCCCGATTCTAACTTTTTCGACGCTTGGGCGCGGAAAAGTGTTATGCGGCGAAAAGATCTGGCTCAGAACGGCCGGATTTGCTGCTTTTCTTATGCCCTGAGCAAAGCGACCGCATCGGCGTTTGCATGTTCAGGAAATTGCTGATCCTACTTATTCGAACAAAAATTCTTATGTTCGGTGAGCGGTTGCACCGCTTGGCGGTACGCGCGAATTCATGTTCGTCCTCTAGCGCAAGGGAGAATTCATGTCGAATACGTCACACGATGCCCGCGCTACGGCTCACGACGCCCGCGCCATCGCAAATGAGATTCTGCTTTATGCTCAATCGCAGGGAATATCCTTAACGATTATGCAGCTGCTCAAGCTTGTCTATCTTGTGCAGGGTTGGGGTTTGGCTCTCCTTGGTCGACCCATTGTAACACAGGATGTTCAGGCATGGCAGTATGGGCCAGTCTATCCTCAGGTTTACAAGGCATTTGTCGGGCGTGGCTCGGCACCTATAATAACGCTGGCACAAGACAAGGCTACAGGGACGGTCTTTAGAGCGAATCTAAATCCCGATGAAACCCGCATATTGAAAACTGTAGTTGATTCATACGGTCAGATGCATGCATTTCAATTGTCGAACATAATGCACCAAGATGGAACACCTTGGACGCAGACCTATAACAGCTCAGGTCCATATAGCACTATTCCTGAGGAGCTAATTCAGTCTCATTTCCGTAAGTTACAGGTTGAACGGAGTGTGCCTAATCAATGAGCGAAAACGAGTCTACACTTGATATTTCAGCTATTCAGACACACGGAAGTCGTGCCGCCGCTTCTGAGTCTATTGGGGATCAAGTTAAGCTTACGTCGCAATTAGAATTAGGGTTGGAACAGCTTGGACGAAGTGCGTCGCTAGTTACGGAGCTCACAGACTACGTTGCAGACTTGCGCAAAGAGTCCGACAGCCTACGGTCAATCCGAAAGACGGTGCTTTGGATGGCTCTTGGGTTGGTCCTCTCACTCTTAATAATTCTATTTTATCTTATAATATTCCTGCCTATGACGTTCTTCTTTATTGGGCAGGCGCCCCGCGTCGCTTTGATCACCTCAATAATTGCCGGTGCAATCTTAATTGTCACGCTTGTCATCAAAGGCGTATTTCGGACCCTGGCAGACAGGCATGCTGACGAACCCCTCCCGCCTCATCTTGCGTTGTTGGTAGACGCCGTAAAAACCGTGACCAAGCCTGGTTCATAATCACCGCTTCGACACCCACTTGGGCTTCGACGGCCCCACCTCACTCAATCCCTCGAACGGCGACCCGCTTTTCCATAAGGTGGCGTCCACTGCGCCAAACCCTCCCGTTCCCGCCCCTCAAGCGGCACGTACCGAATCCACTCGCTATAGGTCCCGCAGTGCCGGCACCGCCACAGCCGCTCCTCGATGTCGTCGCCTGGCTTCAGCACGCCCTGAAAGTCTAGCGCCCGGTAGGTGATCGACTTGCCGCAAGGCTTGCACTTCACGACGATGCCGAGACCTCTCCTCAGCCCTTCCGCATAGTTTTTGATGCCCTGAACCATTCCTGTGACTCCTGTCCTCAAATGTGAACAGAACAGGAACAAATGCTTCACGTCTAGCGTCTACCGTGTCACCATCCACCGGAGAATCGGGAGACGGACATGGGCCAGGCAGAGCGAAAGATCGTCGTAGACGCTATCGAGGACAAGGTTCAGGAGGCCATACGCCTTTGTGATGGAGACCTGCGCCGCGCCATCCGCGAACTCATTCCGGGTCAGCGTCAGATCGATCAGGCGGTGTCCGCTGGCTACGTCCGCCGAGGCCTACGGTCGTGAGCTGCGAAATCCACGTAGGCTTCATCACCGACATCGACGAGCTCAAGCGAGACGCCAGACGTGATCGGTTGGCTGTTCGGCGAGAGGCGTGGGCTGAACTGTCTCATGCCACCAAGGTAGCTGGCGCTGCGGCTGTGCGCACCGTCGTGGCAACGCTGGCTATCTGTAGGGCGGGGCAGACGGCACCAGTCTCATGAGTCAGCGCTCGAACTATATCGCCCCCATCCTCCGCTTTGACGGCAGCCACACGCGGACGCAGCACACGGCCCGCTCAGCGCTGTTGCTGGCTATGCGAGAGTTGCCAAGCGTCGACGTTCACGATGATCGCTGAGACCCCGCGCAAGCGCTACTCGCCGGCACACGAGGAAGCAGCGAGGCTTCTGGCCGAGCACCTTGTGCTCAGCATGTGCAGACACGTCGAGATGGTCGAGCGGGAGTGGAAGCCGGGACATCGGTAACCGTCATATTCCTGAAAGACCGCCGTGGTTTACGACCGCTGCGACGCGGAGACGACGATGACGGAACGGGACGAAGAGAATGCTGGAATCGCCGAACTGATCGCTAATGGAGTGCCTGTAACGAAAGCGCTCCGGATTTATTTCCGGCTCTCGATCGAGCAGCTGTCGGAACTGTCCGGCGTTTACCGCATGAGGCTCGTCGCCATCGAAGGCGGTTCGGATCCGAGCCTCGACGAGGTTAGGCGGATCTCCGCCGCTTTCGAGCAGTCCAAAATCTGGAAACGCTCCTAGGCGGACTTTCCGTTGTCGGAAGGCTTCGCCTTTACCTTGCGGGGCTTCTTCGCCTTCGCCTTCTTCTCGTCTGAATCGCTAGACCGCTGCGTGAGTGCCGCCGCATGAACCCGGTCGGCTTTCTTTGGGTCGCCGTCGGCATCGTTGATCACCGCGAGAAACGCAGCTCGGACGATGTCGCTTTTTGTCGCTTCCGGGTACTTTTCCCTTACGGCGGCGATTAGTGCCTTGGGTTTCATGTCCGGCGTCGCCAGTTCGGAAACCGTGACAGCGATGTTCTCAATTACACTTGGCATTTGTACAACTCCGTACATTCATGTGCTGTCATAAACGCACATCGTGCACTGTCATAGTCAAGTTTCGTTCTCGTTCTCGTTCTCGTTCTCCCGTCCGACATGCGCCCTGATGGCCCGGTCAACCTCGGCTTTCGTGAAGCCGTGCTGTCGAATTAGGGTCCGATGCGTAATTCCAGCGTCAATCATTGCGACGATACGTCGGCGCTCGAAGCCGCACAGGTGGCGCTTCGGCTGGCTTCGCAGCCGCCGTCTGATCCTCTCCAACAGACGCCGAGGCATTAGCTCAGGATTCCGTGTGGTAGATGGAGCGCCTTTCCAATTGCAGCGATCTCCGAAACAGTAGCCGAGGTGCCGCTTTCGATACCGATCAGGCGGCTGACCGGGATGCCGCTGCGGGCGGAGACGTACTGGATCGGCAGGCCAGCGTGGTGGCGGAACGCTTTCGCGGTCGTGAAGCCGTCGATCATCATGGCGACGACCGCTTCAGGAAACTGGTGAGGGGTCATTGGGACATCCGATTATCGTGAAATTTCCCGCTCCCTACCCCGTCTGGATATCTGGCGTGTGACACAGCGGAATGCTTGGCTGCCGCAGCGTCAGGCTCCCAACCTAGACGTTCGCTGCAGACGCGCGCGCCACTCCCGTGGACGTGCGGGTCGACTGGTGCGTCGGTCGCTCCCAACTTCCGGCGCCGTTGCAGACCCGTACGCGAAGCCGTGTACGGGTCTGCAACGGCTATATAGGCGATCCCTAGCTGTCCGTTGGGATTAGGAGCAACCTCCCTTAAAGGATCGCTTGCCGGAAGCTTAATGAGCTGTTTACCATTGGTGACTCCTGGGAGGGATCACCAATGTATCTGCAGAAGCGTTCGGTCAGAGTCGTGCTTGCCGTCCTAGCAGTTCTGGCAACCGCTTACGAGGCGGCCGCAAAATCCAATCCGCACCTATTTTGAGATAACCCGCTTTCGCCTTTCCGAGGGTGACAGCGGACGTTTGCGTTCTGTGGGTAGCCGCGGCCCCCGTTTGCAGGCCACGGGGAATAGGGAGGCGTCGTGGATATCGAGGACGTGTTAGAAGAGAACAACAAGCTGATCGATGAGGCAGACGAGGCCCTAATCGCGGTTGCAGATTTCGCGTTTCTTATCCGACCTCAAGCTGTTGGAACGGTAGGATCCGCCAGAAGGCGCATCCCGATCCAAACACTGCTTGACGAGCTCATGGAAATCCGCGCCCGGCTAATCATCAGGCAAGCTTATCTGGAGGCTGGACGAAAGCTACATTCGTAAATCTCGACATGCACAGGCACGAACCGGCGACACCTCGTGCAAAATGTCACCGGCCCCGTGCACCTGCTTCAGCGCTGCACTGGATTGGCTTAGGCGCTGGTAGCTGATCCTACAGCCCTCGACCTTGCCTGACCCTTGTGTCTGGGCCACGCGAGGCCTGTTCAAGCGGCTTTATCATGGGACGTTGGATGTGCCGCAGCGATCGCGTCCGTAACGTCGCTCAGGACTTTCTGAAGATGCTCAATCTCTGCGGAGACCTCGCCGTGCCGCCGGTGTAGCGCCTCGATTAACTGATGCTCCGACTTGGCTCCAAGCAACTGCTTCACTTCGACGAGCGAGAAGCCGAGATGGGCAAGGTCCGTGATCTTCTTCAGGCGGGCCACGTCAGCATCGCTGTATACGCGGCGGGTGCCCGAACTGCGCTTGGGCGAAATTAAATGAAGCTCTTCATAGAAGCGCAGCGTGCGCTGCGTGACGCCGAGCATTGCGGCGACCTGACTGATTGTGTGCGGGTGGTTATCTTCGATCGTGGCCAACAAAGGCTCCTGAAATATGGGCCTATGCGGCGGCGGAATCGTTCAGGGAGGCGGTTTCGTTCCTATGGAAGGCTTATTGATGGCGAGGATCGGCAGGGTGCTGGTCCGCCGGCGATTTGCTCGCGCTCCGGTCGAACCGCAAGCGCACGCCTACCCCTGTCAACAACCCCGTATAGTTAGACTATACAATTCTACCATCTTACCATTTTACACTAAAATGGTATGACTCCCACCGTACTGAACCACTAATACTATGGACTCTAGGTCTTGGTCGTGGCAATTATTGCTCAACGCCAACACGGAGGACAAGCCAATGCACACCGCAGCCATCATCCACGCCGAGCACGCTGCCGAAGCGGCGAACGATAACTTTGAATTTGCAGTCGGCCAGCGCGTTGAATACGTGGCAGGTGGGATGGCATCGGTCGTGATGGCGCGATTCACGTCGGACGCCGGGCGTCATCTCTACGACGTTATGAATGTGGATGACCGCCGGCTTCGGACATTCCTCGCGCCAGCGCTGCGGGCCGCATAATCAGAGACACCCTTCGGACCCCGGCTTAAACCCGGACTCCGTCGCGGTCAGGCCCCTTGGGTTTCCACCCCCAAGGCGCGGCCGGCGCCGTCCTGTCACCACCGGGGCGGCGCCATTTTCCTAATTAGGATGAGTGTTATGGTAGGCTCCGAAAGAGCCTCATAAGCCGCTGTTATCGCTAGACTTATGGCGGAGAAGAAGGGATTCGAACCCTCGAAACGGTTCCCCGTTTACGCCCTTAGCAGGGGCGCGCCTTCGACCACTCGGCCACCTCTCCGAGGCGGGGAATACCCAATGAGGGGCGGCATTGCAACAGGCAAGCGACACGCGGGCGGAATATCGTGCCGGCATCGCCGGGGTGGGACGTTGTCCGGCGCAAGGCCGGACGGCGATGGCGCGGCGGAGCGCGGGGATGCGCGGAGACTTTGCTGCCCGCCCAAACAGGACCGGGCGAGACTGATGGCTAGAGGGCGGTCGCTGGCTCGGCCGCCTGCCCGCCCGAGGCGATGAAATGCGGGTTGGCGAAGTCGCCGTCGCCGGACTGGTCGCGCTTGCCGTAGCGCAACGGGCGTCCGTCGAGGGCGAGCACGGCGCCGCCGGCCGCCACCAGCACGGCCTGCCCGGCCGCGGTGTCCCACTCCATCGTCCGGCCGAAACGCGGGTAGAGGTCGGCCTCTCCGGTGGCGACGCGGCAGAACTTCAGCGACGAGCCGGCGGCGAGGAGATCGACCGGGCCGAGCCCCTCGATGTAGCGGCGCGTCGCCTCATTGCCGTGCGAGCGGCTGGCCACCACCACGGCGCGCAACGGGCGGGGTCGGACGGCAAGGCGGGAGACGTCCGCCACCGCGCTCCCGGCCTCGGGCATCGCCTGACCGCAAAAGGCTCCCTCGGCCGTTCCCCAGAAGATCCGTCGTTGGGCTGGCGCGTAGACGACGCCAAGCACCGGCTGGTCGCCGGAGATCACCGCAATGTTGACGGTGAAGTCCGGACGCCCTTCGATGAACTCCCGTGTGCCGTCGAGCGGATCCACGAGAATGAAGAGGTCGCCGAGCACCGGCGGCAGGATGCCGGACGCGGCCTGCTCCTCCGCGACGATGGGAATGCCGGGGCAAAGCCGCGACAGGCGCTCGCAGATCAACCTTTCGGCCCGCGCGTCGGCGAGCGTTACCGGGCTGCCATCGCCCTTGGACGCGACGTCGAGCGGGCTGGCGATGACCGTCATGATCTCCGCGCCGGCGGCAATGGCGATGGCGAGCATCTCCGGCAGGTTCGACACCAGCTGCTCGGCTGTCATGCGCGTCATGATCCTCTGATCCGTCTCTAGTTTTCACCGTCGCTCGGTCCGTCGTGGCGTCTCTTTCGATGCCCCGACGCCGATGTCCGCCCCCTCCGCCTGCGGGCCTCTGTCCCGCCACGAAGATGGGTGTCCGCCCTGCCCAGCGAACGCTACAGAATGCCCCGCTGCGACAGCAGGGCAATAACTTCGTCGGCGAGGTCATCGGCGCTGCGCTCGGCGGACAGAAGCCGCAGGTCCGGGTCCTCCGGTGGCTCGTAGGGACTGCTGACGCCGGTGAAGTTCGGCAGAGTGCCGGCCCTTGCCTTCCGGTAGAGCCCCTTCGGGTCGCGGCCTTCGCAGACGGTCAGCGGCGTATCGACGAAGATCTCGAGGAACTCGCCCTCCTCCAGGAGGTCCCGCGCCAGCTGCCGCTCGCTGCGGAAAGGCGAGATGAAGCTGACGAGGGTGATGAGGCCGGCCTCGACCATCAGCTTGCCGACCTCGGCGACGCGCCGGATGTTCTCGACCCGGTCCTCGTCGGTGAAGCCTAGATCGCGGTTGAGGCCGTGTCGCACATTGTCGCCGTCGAGCGACATGGTCTGCCGGCCGAGCGCGTGCAGCCGCTGCTCGACGAGATCGGCGATCGTCGACTTGCCGGCGCCGGACAGGCCGGTAAACCAGAGCACGCAAGGCGTCTGGCCGGTATTGGCAGCGCGGGCGCGCTTGTCGATCTTCATCTTCTGCCAGCGAATGTTGGCCGAGCGCCGCAGCGCGAAGTCGATCATGCCGGCGCCGACCGTGGCATTGGTCAGCCGGTCGATCAGGATGAAGCTCCCCATGGCGCGACTGTCGCGATAGCGGTCGAAGGGCAGCGGCCGGTCGAGCGAGAGGTTGCAATAGCCGATATCGTTGAGATCGAGATGCTTGGCGGCGGCATGCTCCAGCGTGTCGACGTCGACGCGGTACTTGATCTCGGTGACCTGGGCGGCGATCGAAGAGGTGCCGGAGCGAAGGAGATAGCGCCGGCCGGGCAGCATCGGCTGGTCACCCATCCAGACGAGATGCGCGGCGAACTGGTCGGCGACCTCGCAAGGTGCAGAGGCCGACACGATGACGTCGCCGCGGCTGACGTCGACCGCTTCGTCGAGCAGCAGCGTCACCGCCTGGCCCGTACCGCAGCTTTGGCTCGCCCCTTGCATCGTCTCGATCGCAGCGACGCCGGCGGTCTGGCCGGAGGGGAGCACGGTGATGCGCCCGCCGACCTCGAGCCGGCCCCGGACCACGCTGCCGGCAAAGCCACGATAGTCGAGGTTCGGCCGGTTCACCCACTGCACGGGCATGCGGAACGGCGCACCCGGGGCCTCGCCGGCAATGTCGACGGTCTCGAGATGGTCGAGGAGCGTCGTGCCGGTGTACCAGGGCATCGTCGTCGACGGCCGGGAAATGTTCTCGCCGGTCAGCGAGACGACAGGAATGCAGGTGATGGCGCCGATGCCGAGTTTCTCGGCGAAGGCGCGGCAGTCGCCGACGATCTCCTGGTAGACCGCCTCGTCGCCGCCCACGAGGTCCATCTTGTTGACGGCGACGACCAGCTCTCGGATGCCGAGCAGCGAGACGATGTAGGCGTGCCGGCGCGTCTGGGTCACGACGCCCTTGCGCGCGTCGACCAGCAGCACGGCAAGGTCCGCCGTCGAGGCGCCCGTCGCCATGTTGCGGGTGTACTGCAGGTGGCCGGGTGTGTCCGCCACGATGAACTTGCGCCGGGCGGTGGTGAAATAGCGGTAGGCGACATCGATGGTGATGCCTTGCTCGCGCTCGGCGATCAGCCCGTCGACCAGCAGCGCCAGATCCAGTTCGCCCTCGCCGGTGGTGCCGAAGCGGCGGGAATCGGCTTCCAGCCCGGACAGCTGGTCCTCGAGCATGCCGGCGCTGTCGTAGAGCAGCCGCCCGATCAAGGTCGACTTGCCGTCATCGACAGAGCCGCAGGTGATGAAGCGCAGGAGATCCCGGTTCGCCGCCGCCGGCAGGAAGTCGTCGATACCGCCCGCTCCCATCAGAAATACCCCTCCTGCTTCTTCAACTCCATCGACGCCGCATTGTCCTTGTCGATGACCCGGCCGTGACGCTCGCTGGTCCTCGCAACCAGCATCTCGTCGATGATCTCCGGCAGCGTCTCGGCGCGGCTCTCCACCGCCCCGGTCAGCGGGTAGCAGCCGAGCGTCCGGAAGCGGACCCATTTCATCTCCGGCCGCTCGCCCGGCAGCAGCGGAAGCCGCTCGTCGTCGACGAGGATCAGCGCGCCATCGCGCTGGACCACCGGGCGGGGTTTCGCGAAATAGAGCGGCACGACCGGGATCTTCTCCTGGAGGATGTAGAGCCAGATATCGAGCTCGGTCCAGTTCGACAGCGGAAAGACGCGAATGCTCTCGCCCTTGTGGATCCGGCCATTGTAGAGCGACCAGAGTTCCGGCCGCTGGTCCTTCGGGTCCCAGCGGTGGGTGGCGGTGCGGAAGGAGAAGATGCGCTCCTTGGCGCGCGAACGCTCCTCGTCGCGCCGGGCACCGCCAAAGGCCGCGTCGAAGCCGTATCGGTCGAGCGCCTGCTTCAGGCCTTGCGTCTTCATCACGTCGGTATGAACAGCCGAGCCGTGCGTGACGGGGCCGACGCCTTGCCGGACGCCGTCCTCATTGATGTGGACGGTGAGATCGAGGCCGAGCTCGGCCATCCGCCGATCGCGAAACTCGATCATCTCCTTAAACTTCCAGGTCGTATCGACATGCAGCATCGAAAACGGCGGCTTCGACGGCGCGAACGCCTTCATCGCCAAATGCAGCATGACGCTGCTGTCCTTGCCGATGGAGTACAGCATCACCGGGTTCTCGAACTGCGCCGCGACCTCGCGCATGATGTGGACGCTCTCGGACTCGAGGCGGGCTAGGTGATGGAGGTGCTGCTCGCCCATAAGGAGGTTCTCTAGCCTTCATGCTGTCGGCGCCGCTGCGGCTTGCCAACCCGCGGCACGCCGCCGCCGCCCCGAACCGTCTTGGCGCGTCCATTCCTTGGCTACCCCGACGGCATGGCGAACGGAAGGCCAGGCCCCGACGAAATTCTTACCTTGGGGAAGAAACGTTTCCGCACTACCGCCCTTTCTTTCGCTGGATGTTGGCCGCCGACCTGTCTAGACAGCTTGGCGATCGTTCAGGCTTCGCGTTGAAAGGCTTTATGTCCATGAAGGGTATCATTCTCGCCGGCGGCAGCGGCACGCGGCTGCACCCGATGACGCTGACCGCCTCGAAGCAATTGCTGCCGGTCTACGACAAGCCGATGATCTACTATCCGCTGTCGACGCTGATGCTGGCGGGCATCCAGGATGTGCTGATAATCTCGACCCCGCACGACCTGCCGCGCTTCCGCGCGCTGCTCGGCAATGGCGAGAAGTGGGGCATGCGGCTCGACTATGCCGAGCAGCCCAAGCCCGACGGCCTCGCCCAGGCCTATCTCATCGGCGAGGACTTCGTCGCCGGCGAGAAGTCGGCGCTCATCCTTGGCGACAACCTTTTCTACGGCCATGGCCTGCCGGAGACCATGCAGCGCGCCATGGCCCGCGAGAACATGGCGAGCGTCTTCGCCTACCACGTCTCCGATCCCGAGCGGTACGGCGTCGTCTCCTTCGATGCCGAGGCGCGCGCCACCTCGATCGAGGAGAAGCCCGCCCATCCCGCCTCGAACTGGGCGGTCACCGGTCTCTACTTCTACGACGGACGCGCCTCCGAGATCGCGCGCTCGCTGAAACCCTCGCCGCGCGGCGAGCTCGAGATCACCGACCTTAACCGCGTCTATCTCGAGGAAGGCAGGCTGGCGGTCGAGACCATGGGGCGCGGCTTTGCCTGGCTCGACACCGGCACGCCGGATTCGCTGCTGGAGGCCGCCGAGTTCGTGCGCATCCTGGAACGCCGGCAAGGCTTCAAGATCGCCTGCCCCGAGGAAATCGCCTTCAACCAGGGCTTCATCGACGCCGTCCAGCTTCGCGTCCTCGCGCGGGAACTCGGCAAGAGCAGCTACGGCCAGTATCTCCAGCGCGTGGCCGACGAGACCATCTGAGACAGGCCGCCGGCGGTAATTTTCCCCGCCGGCAACATCCCTTTACGAGAGGGACAACCGACTTGATGGCAGGGCGCAGAGCGCCCCGCCCCTCTCGGGCCGCACGTCTCCTGCACTCCTCTTACCGGAAGAGATAGAGCGTGTAGCCGATCGCCGCGGTCAGCCGGTTCTCCACCTGCACCCGGCCGCCATCCAGGGCCGCCACGTTGACGCGGCCGTTTGTGCCGGTGCTGCCGGCAAGAACGGTGGTGTAGGTCCCGAGCGTTCCGCCGGCAATTGCGATCGGCACGAGCTGCGGGCTCGGCGCCAGCCGCGCGAACAGGCTGCCAGCCGGCGCACCGGCGGCATCGGGGACAAGAAACAGCAAGGCACCGCCGACCGCCGCGCCGAGGTTGAGCTCGGCCATGCCGTTGACGGCGATGGTCCCCAGCGAAAAGCGCAGGCCTAGGCCCGCCTGGGCGCCCAGCGCGGACACGGCGCCTGTGCCGCCTTGCGCAATGCCCAACGGCGCGGCGAGGCCATTTGGAAGCCCGACGGCGCCGCTGGCGGCATTGACCGTCAAGGCCGTTCGCCATGTCCCGCCATCGGCGCTGACCTTCACCGCGAGATCGTCGTTGCCCGCAAGGCCGATCTCGGCCCGCCCGCCATAGCCGGTCTGGAACAGCAGCGACGCGGTATCGCCGGCCGCCGCCTTGTTCAGTTTCAGCTGGTGCCCGTGTCCGGCATGGTTGAACAGGCTGGCATCGGCCGAGACGGTGAGCCGGCTGACACTGTCGGCCGCCGCATTGATGCCGAGCCGCGCAAACCGCTCCCCCGGCAGGCTCTTCCACTGGCTGCCGTCGAAGACGCAGAACAGCGCCTCGTCGGCGATCCAGAGCCGCCAGCCCGGGCGCGGCGTGAGAAAAGTCCAGGCGCCGTCCTGGAACGCGGCCAGCGCGCCGGCATGGCCGGTCCACGCTCCGGTGGCCGCCGCGGCGACGAGGAAGGCCTGCCCCTCGGCCGCTTCGGGCGGGGCGGCGAGACCGCGCGTGACCACGGCCGTCTGAACCAGCGCATCGAGCATGCCGATCGCGGCATTGTGGGTGACGTGCTTTTGGGCCTGCGAGGCGGCGAGAAAGGGAAGCTGAAGATTGGCGGTTGGCATGATCGACCTCCTGTGAAGTCGCCATGATACGGCCGCGCGACCGGGGGGCGGAAAACGCGGCTGCGAAAACCGTCCGCGCCCTGTCGTGATGCTCTCTCCGTCAGGTGCGGTGCCGGTCGCCGCCCGTTGGCTTGGCGACCGGTCAACCCGTTTTGCGGGCGTCCGCCCGTTGCTCTTCTGCGCGCCGTGCCGAGGCTCGGTCTAGGCGAAGACCACCGTCTTGTGCGCGTTCAGCATCACCCGGCTTTCGAGGTGCAGCTTGACCGCGCGCGCCAGCACCCGACTCTCGACGTCGCGGCCGACGGCGACGAGATCATCGGCGGTCATCGCGTGCGTCACGCGCTCGGTCTCCTGCTCGATGATCGGCCCCTCGTCGAGATCGGGCGTCACATAGTGCGCCGTGGCGCCGATCAGCTTGACGCCGCGCTCATGCGCCTGGTGGTAGGGTTTTGCGCCTTTGAAGCTCGGCAGGAAGGAGTGGTGGATGTTGATGACCTTGCCGAACAACCGCTTCGACAAATTGTCGGAGAGCACCTGCATGTAGCGCGCGAGCACCACGAGATCGGCGCCGCTTTCGCGGACGATCGAGAGCAGCTTCTCCTCTTGCTCGGCCTTGTCGGTCTTGCCGACCGGCAGGTGGTGGAAGGGGATGCCCTCGAGCTCGGTGATCCGGCGGGCGTCCTCGTGGTTCGAGACGACGGCGACCACCTCGGCATCCATCCAGCCGACGCCGATCTGGTAGAGGAGGTGCCGCAGCGCATGGTCGAACTTCGAGACCATGATGACGATCTTCGGCTTCACGGCGGCGTCGACCACCCGCGTCTTGATGTCGAAGCGCGAAATCACCGGCTCGATCGCCTTCTCCACCGCCGCGCGATCGACGCCGGCGGCCACGGTGAAAGCGATGCGCATGAAGAAGCGGCCGGTGCCACGGTCCCAGAACTGACTGGACTCGGCGATGTTCGCGCCGATCGCGGCGAGCTCCGTGGTGACGGCGGCGACGATGCCCGGACGGTCGATGCAGGTCAGCGTCAGCACGAAGGAATTGTCGGCGGCGGTTTCGGACATCACGTCACTCCGGCTGGGGATGCATCTCGGGGCCTGCGGCCCGCCGCTCTACATAGCCTTCCCGCTACCGGATGCATGAACGAAAATCGACCCTTCGCATCGCGTCCGCGACAGTGGCGTGACACGGATGGGGCACACGCAGGTTATCCACATCGCTTTTGTTGATATCAGGCATTTCCAGCCTGAATGCCGGGTTGCATTGGCCTGACTGCTATGAAACTGATCGTGCCTTGGAGATCAGCGGGAATGACGCGGAAACGTGTCCCGCGAAAGGTCATGCTTGCGCCGGATCGGCGGACAAAGGCGGTTCATGGAATACTTTCTTCAACAGCTGATCAACGGGCTGACGCTCGGCTCGATCTACGGGCTGATCGCGATCGGCTATACGATGGTCTACGGCATCGTCGGCATGATCAACTTCGCGCATGGCGAAGTGTTCATGGTTGGATCATTCGTAGCCCTTACGACTTTGCTCGCGCTGGCGATGATCGGCGTCACGTTCTTTCCGATCGTGCTCATCATCATGCTGGTCGTGGCGATGGCGGTCACCGCGCTCTGGGGCTGGACGATCGAGCGGATCGCCTACCGTCCCTTGCGCGGTTCCTTCCGCCTGGCGCCGCTGATCACCGCCATCGGCATGTCGATCTTCATCCAGAACTTCGTCCAGGTGACCCAGGGCGCCCGCGCCAAGCCGCTGGCGCCGCAGCTGTCGGGCAATATCCAGCTCTGGCAGGGCAGCGGCAACATCAACGTCCAGATCTCCTACATGCAGATCCTCATCATCGTGACGACCATCGTGCTGATGACGGTCTTCTCGCTGGTCATCGCCAAGACCTCGCTCGGCCGCCAGCAGCGCGCCTGCGAACAGGATGCCAAGATGGCCTCGCTGCTCGGCGTCAACGTCGACCGGACGATCTCGCTGACCTTCGTCATGGGCGCGAGCCTCGCCGCCGTCGCCGGCATCATGTACCTTCTCTATTACGGCGTGATCGACTTCTACATCGGCTTCCTCGCCGGCGTGAAAGCCTTCACCGCGGCCGTGCTCGGCGGCATCGGCTCGCTGCCCGGCGCCATGCTCGGCGGCCTCCTGATCGGCCTGATCGAGACCTTCTTCGCGGGCTATTTCGCCGCCGAGTACAAGGACGTTGCGGCCTTCTCGATCCTGGCCATCGTCCTCATCTTCATGCCCTCCGGGCTGCTTGGCCGTCCGGAAGTGGAGAAGGTCTGATGTCGACGCTTGATCTGACGGGTAAGGCGCCCGCGCCGAAGGACAGCCGTCTCGTGCGCTCGGTGAAGGACGCCTGCATTGCCGCTGCTATTGCGGGCGCACTGACGTTCTTCTTCTTCCTGCTGCGCACCGATACCGGTATCGGCGGCCTCGTGCTGTCGATCCGTCCGGAACTCTGGGCGATCGCGATCGGCATCGTCTTCTTCGGCCGGCTCGCCCTCTCCTACTTCCTCTTCCGCGCCGAGCCCGATCTGTCGAAGCCGGTGGCGGCGGCCAAGCCCGCTTCCGCCGCGGCGGCCCGCAACAGCCGGATATTCGGCAAGGTCTTCGGCCTTCTGATGCTGCTGGTGGCGCTGGGCCTCCCCTTCATCATCGACACGCTGCTGCCGAGCCAGAACCGCTACCTCCTCGACCTCGCCATCCTGATCGTCACCTACGTCATGCTCGGCTGGGGCCTCAACATCGTCGTCGGTCTCGCGGGTCTCCTCGACCTCGGCTACGTCGCCTTCTACGCGGTCGGCGCCTATTCCTTCGCGCTGCTCGCCATCAACTTCGATCTCGGCTTCTGGGTCTGCCTGCCGATGTCCGGCCTCTTCGCCGCGCTCTGGGGCATCATGCTGGGCTTCCCCGTCCTGCGCCTGCGGGGCGACTACCTCGCGATCGTGACGCTGGCCTTCGGCGAGATCATCCGCGTCGTTCTCCTGAATTGGGCTGAGGTCACCGGCGGACCGAACGGCCTTCTCGGCATTCCGAAGCCGACCCTCTTCGGCCTCGACTTCGTGCGCGGTCCGGATGGTTTCGCCGCCTATTTCGGCCTCGAATTCTCCTCGATCCACCGCTTCATCTTCCTCTACTACATCATCCTCGCCCTCGCCCTCCTCACCAACTTCGTCACGGCGCGCATGCGCAAGATGCCGATAGGCCGGGCCTGGGAAGCGCTGCGCGAGGACGAGATCGCTTGCCGCTCGCTCGGCATCAACACCACCAACGTCAAGCTCACCGCCTTCGCGACGGGTGCTATGTTCGGCGGCTTCGCCGGCTCGTTCTTCGCGACGCGCCAGGGCTTCATCTCGCCGGAGAGCTTCACCTTCATCGAGTCGGCGATCATCCTCGCCATCGTGGTGCTGGGCGGCCTCGGCTCGCAGCTCGGCGTCGTCATCGCCTCGGTGGTGATGATCGGCGGCATCGAGCTTCTGCGAAACCTCACCGTCCTTAAGCTCGTCTTCGGCGAGGGTTTCGATCCGACGCAGTACCGCATGCTGATCTTCGGCCTCGCGATGATCGCCATCATGGTCTGGAAACCGCGAGGGCTGATCTCGTCGCGCATCCCGTCGGCCATCTACAAGGAACGCAAGCGCATTGGTGCCGACATGGTCGCCCAGGGAGAGGGTCACTGATGTCCACCGCAACCGCTTCCCCGATGACCGCTGCCCCTTCGGCCGAGCGCTGGCTGAACGACCCGATCCTGAAGGTCGAGAACCTCACCATGCGCTTCGGCGGCCTCACCGCCATCGACGCGCTCTCCTTCCAGGTCGGCCGCGGCGACATCACCGCGCTGATCGGCCCGAACGGCGCCGGCAAGACCACGGTCTTCAACTGCGTCACCGGCTTCTACAAACCGACCGAGGGCCGCATCGCGCTGAAGCGCGGGCGCAACATCGATGATTCCGTCGTCGACAGGCTCACCGCCAGCGGCGCACAGCACCTCGAGGATGCCAGCGGCTCGGTCTACCTGCTCGAGCGGATGGCGGACTTCCGGATTACGGAGCGGGCGGGTGTCGCCCGCACCTTCCAGAACATCCGCCTGTTCGGCGGCATGACCTGCCTAGAGAACCTCCTCGTCGCCCAGCACAACCGGCTGATGACGGCGTCGGGCTTCACCATCGGCGGCCTGATCGGCCTGCCCGGCTACCGGCGTGCCCGGCAGGAAGCGATGGACAAGGCGATTGCCTGGCTCGGCTATGCCGATCTTCTCGACCGCGCCGACGATCCGGCGGCCGACCTCTCCTATGGCGCCCAGCGCCGGCTGGAGATCGCCCGCGCCATGTGCACCAACCCGGCGCTGCTCTGCCTCGACGAACCCGCCGCCGGCCTCAACCCGCGCGAATCGGGCGAGCTCAACAAGCTGCTCCGGCTGATCCGCGACGAGCACGACGTTTCGCTGCTTCTGATTGAGCACGACATGGGCGTCGTCATGGAAATCTCCGACCACATCATCGTCCTCGACTACGGCAAGAAGATCGCCGACGGCACCGCCGAGAGCGTGCGCACCGACCCGAAAGTCATCGCTGCCTATCTCGGCGTCGACGACGAGGAGGTCGAGGCGGTGGAGCAGAAGCTGGAGGTCGGCGACATCGACGCGGCGATTGCAGAAGCCAACGTCTCCGACACCCCGAGCGCCGAAGGGAGACCCGCATGAGCGCGCTCGCCGAAGCCCCGATGGGCACCCCGATGCTGACGATCCGCGGCCTGCAGACTTTCTACGGCAAGATCCAGGCGCTGCGCGGCGTCGACCTTGACGTCAATGCCGGCGAAATCGTCACCATCATCGGCGCGAACGGCGCCGGCAAGTCGACGCTGATGATGACGATCTGCGGCAGCCCGCGGGCGCGGGAGGGCAGCATCGTCTACCGCGGCGAGGACATCACCCAGCTGCCGACGCACGAGATCATGACCAAGGACATTGCCCAGTCCCCCGAGGGACGGCGCATCTTCGGCCGCATGACGGTGACCGAGAACCTGCAGATGGGCGCCACCTTGCAGGACGAGAAGCACTTCGACGACGACCTGAAGCGCGTCTTCACGCTGTTCCCGCGCCTCAAGGAGCGAGCGACCCAGCGCGGTGGCACGCTCTCGGGCGGCGAGCAGCAGATGCTGGCGATCGGCCGCGCGCTGATGGGCCGGCCGAAGCTCCTGCTGCTCGACGAGCCCTCGCTCGGCCTCGCGCCGCTGATCGTCAAGCAGATCTTCGAGGTCATCCAGGAGCTCAACCGCAACGAGGGCCTCACCGTCTTCCTGGTCGAGCAGAACGCCTTCCACGCCTTGCGTCTCGCCCATCGCGGCTACGTCATGGTCAACGGCGCCATCACCATGACCGGCACCGGCCGCGACCTCCTGGCGCGACCCGAAGTCCGCCAGGCCTACCTCGAAGGAGGAGCACACTGATGCCGCCGGAAATGAGCCTTCTCTGGGAAGTCAGCTGGATCGAGTTCCTGGTCGTCACCATCGCACTGGGCGGCGGCGGCGCCTGGATGATCGGCCGCTCGACCGCCATCGGCTGGAGCGGCTGGGGCTTGCTGGTGTTCTACGTGCTGCTGCTGACGGTCGCTGCCCGCTTCATCCATTTCAGCCTGTTCGGCGGCAGCTTCTTCCTGCCGGCCTCGACCCTCGGCACGGCGCTCCATTATGCGGTGGTCGACTTCGTCATCCTGATGGCGATCGCTGCAGCCGGACGGCAGTTCGTCCGCGGCCGCCAGCGGGCTCGCCAGTACGGCTTTCTCACCAGGACAAAAGCGTTGCGCTCTTAAACTGCAATTTGTTTTGGCACACGGCTAAATATGTGCAGCCGCGCTATTCCGTCGCGGCCGTTCCTGGTCTTTAATCCTGCCCAGGCAGGGGGCTGATGCCCGAACCTGGTCCTCGTGCACCGACGCTTACCACCCTCATATCCCTAGGAAAGTTGTCATGAAAAAAGCTCTTTTGGCCGGCGCCGCCCTCAATCTGGTTTTTGCCGGAATGGCCTTCGCCGACATCACCATCGGCGTCGCAGGCCCGATGACCGGCCAGTACGCGACCTTCGGCCAGCAGCTGAAGATCGGCGCGGAACAGGCTGTCGCGGACATCAACGCCGCCGGCGGCGTCAATGGCGAAAAGCTGGTGCTGTCGATCGGCGACGACGCCTGCGATCCGAAGCAGGCCGTGGCTGTGGCGAACTCCTTCGCCGGCCAGGGTGTCTCCTTCGTCGCCGGCCATTTCTGCTCGGGCTCGTCGATCCCTGCCAGCCAGGTTTATGCCGAGGAAGGCATCGTCGAGATCTCGCCTGCCTCGACCAACCCGAAGTACACCGACGATCGTCCGGGCACCGGCATCTTCCGCGTCTGCGGCCGTGATGACCAGCAGGGCGAAGTCGCCGGCAAGTTCATCTTCGACACCTACAAGGACGGCGTCGTCGCCATCCTCAACGACAAGTCGGCCTACGGTAAGGGCCTCGCCGACGAGACACAGAAGTTCTACGAGGCCGCTGGCGGCAAGCCGGCCGTGGTCGAGTCCTACACCGCCGGTGAAAAGGACTACTCCTCCCTCGTCACCAAGCTGAAGCAGGCGGGCGTCACGCTCGTCTACATCGGCGGCTACCACACCGAGGCCGGCCTCATTGCCCGCCAGATGAAGGACCAGGGCGTCACCGCCAAGATCATGTCGGGCGACGCGATTGTCACCGACGAATACTGGGCGATCACCGGCGACGCCGGCGAAGGCACGCTGATGACCTTCTCGCCGGACCCGCGCAAGAACGAAGTGGCGGCCCCAGTCGTCGCTGCGCTCGACAAGAAGGGCCAGACCGCCGAGGGCTACGTGCTCTACACCTACGCTGCGATCCAGGCCTGGGCGGAAGCCGCCAAGACCGCCAAGGGCACCAAGTTCGAGGACGTGACCAAGGCGCTGAACGAGGGCACTTTCAAGACCGTGCTCGGCGACATCAAGTTCGACGACAAGGGCGACGTCACCTTGCCGGGCTATGTCGTCTACGAGTGGAAGGCCGGCAAGTACGACTACCTCGCCGCCAAGTAAGCAGCGATTGCGACCAAGGGGCCCGGTGCAGCGATGCGCCGGGCCCTTTGTCGTTCCAGGCATCGAGTGCTCAGCCGTGCCCGACGGGGACGCAACATCTTTTCCGATCGGGCAGCTGTGGTCCGGATGAGATCACCCGATCGAGGGATGCTGTCGGAGCCCTTGCAGGGCGGCCCGCCTCTCGCCTAGGGAAGGCAAAGCCGGCGTCCTGTCCGGTGCGGGGAGAGCGCGATGTCCAGCTTGAAATTCGGCACCAGCGGCCTGCGCGGCCTCGTCGTCGACCTCCTGGGAACGCCGAGCTACGCCTATACGAGAGCATTTCTCGACCACCTCGATGCAACCGGCAGCGCAGGCGCCCGCCGTGTTCTCATCGGCCGCGATCTGCGCGCCAGCAGCCCGGCGATCGCTGGCCTCTGCACGGCGGCGGCGTTCGATGCCGGCTGGGCTGTGCTCGATTGCGGTGCGGTGCCGACCCCTGCGCTGGCGCTGGCCGCCCTCACCCTCGGCTGCCCCGCCATCATGGTCACCGGCAGCCATATTCCGGATGACCGCAACGGGCTGAAATTCTACCGCGCGGACGGCGAGATCACCAAGGACGACGAGGCCGGCATCCTCTCGGCTTTCGCATCCTTGCCCACTTTCTCGGCTCCCCCCGTCGCCAGCAAAACCCCTGCCGAGGCGTATGATGCCCTCGCCCCCTACATCGCCCGCAGCCTCGGCTTCTTCCAGCCGGACACCCTCGCCGGCCTCACCATTGGCATCTACGAGCAGAGCACCGTCGCCCGCGACGTCCTAACCGAGATCCTGCAGCAACTCGGTGCGGAGACCGTGTCGCTCGGCCGCTCCGACGCCTTCATCCCGGTCGACACCGAGGCGCACCGCGATGAGGACAAGGCGCTGCTCGCCGACTGGGCGAAGGGAGGCCGCTTCGACGCGCTGGTCTCGGCCGACGGCGATGCCGACCGGCCGCTGGTGGCCGACGCTTCCGGCACCATCCTGCGCGGCGACATCATCGGGCTGCTGACCGCCGCCCATCTCGGCCTCCAGACCATCGTGACGCCGGTGACGTCGAGTTCGGCGATCCAGCGCACCGGCATCGCCCGCACGGTCATCCGCACCCGCGTTGGCTCGCCTTTCGTCATCGCCGGCATGGCGGCGGCGGACCCCACCGGCGGCATCATCGGCTTCGAAGCGAATGGCGGCGTTCTCCTCGGCACAGACATCATCCGCGACGGACGCCGCCTGCCCGCATTGCCGACGCGCGACGCCCTGCTGCCGATCGTCAGCGTGCTCGCGACCATCGCCGCGCGGCGCACGAAGCTCAGCACCATCGTCGCCGGGCTCGACGCCGGACACACCGCGGCCTACCGCCTGCAGGACGTTCCGGCGGCCAAAAGCGGCGCGTTTCTCGAAAGGCTCTCGGACGACGCCGGCTATCGCGAGACGTTCATGCAGGACGTCGGCGAGGTGGTGGCGGTCGACCGCCTCGACGGCGTGCACATGCGCCTCGCCGACCACACGGTGGTTCACTACCGCGCCTCCGGCAATGCCCCGGAGCTGCGGTGCTACGTCGAGGCTGCCAGCGCGGAGCGGGCGGCGGTGGTGCTGGAATGGGGGTTGAGACGAGCGGCGGAGGCAGTGGCGCAAGGGTAATAGCAGCCGCCGCCCAAGCGGACGCAAGCCCTACAGATCCGCTTATCTCCCCCCTTGAGGGGGAGATGCCCGGCAGGGCAGAGGGGGGCGAGCCGCCGCAAGGTGCGAGGGTTAAGTAAACCGCGGCGCCGGCAAGCGTCGCGCAACCTCGGCGCGATCGAATGTATCGCCCTTCGGCGCCCCCCTCTGGCCTGCCGGCCACCTCCCCCTCAAGGGGGGAGATCGGCAGCTTCCCTGTCGGCAGGGTCTACAGCGGCGCCCTTAGCACCGCCCTCACCCCGGTCGGCACCGGCTCGTAGATCACTTCCGACTTCAGGCTGTGGGCCATCGCGCCCATCAGGCGGCGGCCGAGGCCGGTGCCGCGGGCGGTGCCGTCGGCGACGAAGCCGTGGCCGTCATCCTCGACCCGCAGCTCGAAGCCGTCGGCGCCGACCTTGGTGAGGAACACACGCACCTCGCCTGCGGTGGCCGGGTCGTAGGCGTATTTGCAGGCGTTGCTGACGAGCTCGTTGACGATGACGCCGACCGAAACCGCCATGTCGGTCTTCAGCCGCATCGGATCGACCGCGAGCTTCAGCAGGCGCGGTGCGCTCGGGCTGGTCCAGGTCTCCTCGAGCTCCTCGAGCAGCGCGGTGAGGTAGTCGACCATGTCGACATTGTTGACCTCGTCCGAGGTGTAGAGCCGGCGGTGGACCTGGGCGATGGCCAGGATCCGGCGCTGGGTGTCGAGGAGCGCGGCCTTCGCCGTCGGCTCCGACAGGCCGCTCGCCTGCATCTGCACGAAGCTCGAGACGATCTGCAGGCTGTTGGCGACGCGGTGGTTCACTTCCTTCAGCAGCGCCTCGAGCCGGGCATTGGAAGCCTGCAACGACTGCTCGGCCTCCTCCTTGTCCAGCCGCAGCTGGCGGCGCTCGATCGCCTGCAGGAAGGTCGTCGACAGAAGGTCGAAGAAGTCGTCGCCGATGGTCTTCACGACGTAGTCGGTGGCGCCCGCCTTCATCGCGGCGACGGCGATGCGGCTTTCCTCCGAGCCGGTGACGTAGACGATCGGCGGCCGGTAGGGCAGCTCGATCAGCATGGCCAGCGTCTCCAGCCCGTCCTGGCCGGGCATGTAATGGTCCACCGCGACGACGTCGAACACGCCCTCGCTCGCCAGCGCCATGCCGGCGGCGCCCGATTCGGCCGTCACGACCTCATAGCCACGCCGGCCGAGGGCGCGGGCGGTGATGCGCCGCAAGCCATCGTCGTCGTCGATATAGAGGACGCGCAAGGCCATCAGCCGTCGATTTCCGGCTCGGGCACCTGGATGACGCTGAGGAACAGGCCGAGCTGCCGGATCGCCTGCGCGAAGGACTCATAGTTCACCGGCTTGGTGATGTAGACGTTGGCGCCGAGATCATAGCAGCGCTGGATCTCCACCTTGTCGTCGGTCGTCGTCAGGACGACGACCGGCGTGCGGCGCAGCGGGCTGTCCGGGCTCTTCATCCGCGTCAGGATGTCGGTGCCGCTCATGTCGGGCAGGTTGAGGTCGAGCAGCACCAAGGCCGGGCCATTCATCGCCGGGCCGTCGGGCGCGTTGAACATGTACTCGACCGCCGAGGTGCCATCGGTGAAGTGCTTGATGGCGTTGGTGACACCGGCGCGGCGGATGTTCTTCTCGATCAGCCGCGCATGGCCGTCGTCGTCTTCGATCATGATGATGTTGACGGGGTGCGATCCGGTCATGGGGTCATCTCCTTGTTGATGCTGTAGCGCGGCGGCAGCGACAGGCTGAAGGTCGCGCCCTCCCCGAGCGTCGACGCGCAGGTGATGATACCACCCAGACGATAGGCCAGGGCCCGGACATGCGCGAGGCCGATGCCCTCGCCAGGCTGGTCCTGGCTGCCCGAGCGACGGAATAGGTCGAAGATCCGCTCATGGTCCTTCGGGTCGATGCCGCGGCCATTGTCCTCGACCTCGAAGACGACCCGGCCCTCGGCATGACGTCCGCGGACGACGATGCGTCCGGGGCGGCCGGGCCTGAGGTACTTCACCGAATTCTCGACGAGGTTGGACAGGATCTGCTCGATCGCGACGCGGTCGCTGACGATCCGCGGCATCGGCGTCTCCAGCGCGACCTCGGCGCCGATCTCGGTCAGCCGGTGCTGCAGGCTGCCGACGATCCCGCCGAGCATCTCGGCAACGTCGAGCGGTTCCGGCGAGATGACGCGGCGGCCCTCGCGCGACAGCCGCAGGATGGCGTTGATCAGCCGGTCCATCTTCTGCGTCGACGAGCGGATGAAGCCGATCGCCTCGGGCAGGTCCTCGCGGACGGCAAGGCGCGCCTCTTCGGTGACGATGCCGGGCGCCTCCTCCTCGGCCCGCGACAGCATCTCCGACAGCGGCTTCACCGAGGCGTCGAGCTCGGCGGTGAAGCCCATCACGTTCACCAGCGGCGAGCGGAGGTCGTGCGAGACGATGTAGGCGAAGCGCTGGATCTCGTCGTTGGCGCGCTGCAGGTCGGCGGTCCGCGCCTGCACGGCGCCCTCGAGGTTCTCGTTGAGGTCCCGCAGCGTATCGCGGGAGAGCTTGACGTCGTTCAGATTGCGCCGGATGGCCCAGACGGTGACGCCACCGAGGACGATCACGAGCAAGGCTGAAATGCCGAGGACGATGTAGGAGAAGACGAGGCTGCGCTGCTCGAACGCCCGCCGCTCGACGAGCAGCGACTGCTCCTCGGTCGTCATCGCCGAGAGGATCTGGCGAAGGCTCAGCACCAGATCGATGCCGTCGGTGAGGAACTGCTGCGCGGCGACCGCTGCGCCCGACTCCTGCCGGAGGGTGAAGCTGCGCTTCACCTCAGCGACCTGGCGTCCGCTGGTCTCGCGCAGCGTTTTGAGGAGTTCGACCTGGCGCGGATTGTCCTGCGTCAGCTGCTCGAGCCGGTCGAGGCTTTCGGTCAGCCCCGACGACGTGCGCGCGAAGGTTTCGACGAAACGCGGATCCGGATTGAGAATAAACCCGCGGCGGGCGGACTCGGCACGCTCCGTCAGGCTGCGAACCTCGCTAACCGCCAGTTCGACCTGGTAGGTATGAGCAACCCACTGCCCAAGCTCGCTGTTGCGCAAGATGCCCCAAGCGGTCGCGGACACGGCGATGATCAGCGCAAAGAAACCGAGGGCCAGCGCGCCAAAGACGATACGGTTGAGCCGACGGTCGGACATCTTCATTCCATGCAAATCCGCTACCCGACTGTAGGGCAGCAACAATCAGCGCTGAGGCGGAAAAGGGCCGGCGCTGGCGCCGGCCCTACAGTCGCTCTCTATAGACGACATCTTGATGCGGGCGATAGTGCATTTGCAGTCCGGCACTATTGCGACGAGGCCCTTAGCAACAAGGTGGCCAGCTAGGTAAATAAGATACAAACGCCCCTTGCGTAAACTTACGCGTGCCGCACTGCCGGATAAAGGCGGCGGTAGCGCCCATAGGCTTCCTCGACCGCGCCGAACAGCGCCGCCTGCGGCTCGAAGCGCCGCTCGATCGGCGGCTCCAGCATCACCGTCAGGGGATCCGCCCCCGTCGCGGCGCAGAGGCCGAGGCGCGCCGCGCCGAGCGCGGCACCGAAGTCGCCGTCCGCGGGCAGCGCGATCTCGCAGTTGAGGACGGTCGCCATCAGGTCGAGCCAGTAGGTCGAGCGCGAGCCGGCGCCGACGGCGATTAGCCGGTCGACCTTGCCGCCGCCGGCCTCCAGGCAATCGCGCATCGAGAAGGCGACGCCCTCCAGCACCGCCCGGGTCATGTCGGTCCGGTCGGTCCCGGCCTCGAGACCCACAAGAACGCCCCGCATCGCCGCATCGTTGTGCGGCGTGCGCTCGCCCGAGAGGTACGGCATGAAGGTGAGACGGCCGGGCGCCTGCACCTCGCTGCCGAGCCCCCGGGTGAGCTCGCCCGGCTTCTCGCGCAAGAGCGTGCTCAGCCATTCCAGCGAGCCCGCCGCCGAGAGCGTGACGCCCATCTGGTGCCAGGTTTCCGGCAAGGCGTGGCAGAAGGTGTGGACGGCGGTTTCGGGGCGCGGATCGTATTTCTCCGCCGCGGTGAAGAGGACGCCGGACGTGCCGAGCGACAGGAAGCCGGAGCCCGGCCGGACGACACCGACGCCGCAGGCCGACGCGGCATTGTCCCCGCCACCGCCGGCGATGACCACGCCGGACGGCAAGCCCCAGTCCGCCGCGAGCTCTGCCCGCAGCGTGCCGCTGGCCTCGGTGCCCTCGACGAGGCGCGGCATCTGCGCCACCGACAGTCCGGTGCGGGCCAGCATCCGCTCCGACCAGGTGCGCCGTCCGGTATCCAGCCAGGACGTTCCCGCCGCATCCGACATTTCCGAGACGGCCTCGCCGGTCAGCCAGAGACGCAAATAGTCCTTCGGCAGGAGGACGAGGCGGATCTGGTCGAAGATCTCCGGCTCGTGCCGCTGCACCCACAGGAGCTTGGGCGCGGTGAAGCCGGGGAAGACGATGTTGCCGGTGATACCGCGCGATTCGGCATCGTCAAGTTCGGCAGCCTCCGCGTGCGAGCGGGTGTCGTTCCAGAGAATACAGGGACGCAGCGCGCCGTGGTCGGCACCAACCAGCGTCGCGCCGTGCATGTGGCCGGACAGGCCGATGCCGGCTACGGCCGCGAGCGCTGCCGGGTGCGATGCCTTCAGCTGCCGCATCGCCTCGGAGCAGGCGTTCAGCCAGCTCGTCGGGTGCTGCTCGGACCAGCCGAAGGCCGGCCGCTCCACGCTCAGCGGCACGCTGACGGTGGCGATCGGGGCCTGGCCCTCGCCGATGACGAGCACCTTCAGCGAGGAGGTGCCGAGGTCGAAACCGAGGTAGTTGGCCATGCTGGCTCCCTGTCTAACGTCGTCGGCCGTCGGGCGGCCGACCTGCCCCATTGCATCGGGCCATGATCTCGGCCCGGTGATAACGGGTTGGGGGATGTCCGCCTAGAGTTTGTCGGGCGAAAGTCGCAACCGGACCGCCGCGGCAGGCGGACAGGAACGGACAGACGGTGGCGGGCACGAAGGCTTCCCGCGCTGGCGCAACGGCGCGTTTTCCGATAGCTAGCGCCACCCGCCCTGCCCGCCGTGAGGATCCCATGAGCCGCATCGTCTACGTCAATGGCGCCTTCCTGCCCGAGGCCGAGGCCAAGGTCTCGGTGTTCGACCGCGGTTTCCTGATGGCCGACGGCGTCTACGAGGTGACCACCGTCGTCGACGGCAAGCTGATCGACTTTGCAGGACACATGGCCCGCCTCACCCGCTCGCTCGGTGCCCTCGCGATGGCGGCGCCCGCCGATGCCGAGGCGCTCCTGGCGATCCACCGTTCGCTGATCGTGCGCAACAAGCTGGTCGAGGGGATGATCTACCTTCAAGTGACGCGCGGCGTCGCCGACCGCGACTTCGCCTATCCCAAGGAGGGGACGCCGCCGTCGCTGGTGCTGTTCACGCAGGCGGTGCCGGTGCTGGAGCGCGAGAGCGTGCGCCAGGGGCTGAAGGTCGCGTCCGTGCCGGACCTGCGCTGGGCGCGCCGCGACATCAAAACGGTGCAGCTGCTCTATCCCTCGATGGCCAAGATGCAGGCGAAGGCGCAAGGCGCCGACGACGCCTGGATGGTCGCGCCGGACGGGCTGGTCACCGAGGGCTCGTCGAACAACGCCTACATCATCACGGGGGACGGCGTCGTCGTCACCCGCCCGCTGTCGCACGAGATCCTGCACGGCATCACCCGCGTCGCGCTCCTGCGGCTGGCGGCCGAGAACGGCATGACGGTCGAGGAGCGCGGCTTCACCGTCGACGAGGTCAAGGCGGCGGCGGAAGCCTTCATCACCTCCGCCTCGGCCTTCGTCACCCCGGTGGTCGAGATCGACGGGACGCCGATCGGGAACGGCACGCCGGGACCGGCCACGAAACGGCTGCGCGAGATCTACATCGCCGAAAGCCGCAAGACATCGATCTGAGCCATGCGGCCGCGCCCTCTGCGGGCGCTGGATTGAGGTTTACTCGCGGCTCAAGCGGAAAGCAGGCGGTGTCCGGCCTGATAGGTCTCGGCGGTACCTCTTTGACGGCGCTTCGCAGAGTACAGCGCGACATCGGCCTGCCGCAGCAATTCGCTCCGGCCGATCGGCTCGCTGCCGAGCCAGGCAATGCCGATCGTTCCGGAGACGGGAAGCACGCTGTGCTCGTGCTCGACCATCATGCGCAAGCCGCAGAGGAGTTGCTGGACGATCCGGTCGATGGCATCGAGGTCGGAGGGGTTCGAGAAGATGATCGCGAACTCATCGCCGCCCAGACGCGCCGCCAGGCAATTCGCGAGATAGGGCGCCTTGAAGACCTCCGCGATTCGCCGCAGGAGCTCGTCGCCGACGGCATGCCCGAAGCGATCATTCACGGATTTGAAGCCGTCGAGGTCGATCAGCAGCACAGCCAGACGACGATCCTTCGCGTGTGCCTCGACGATCGCGCCGTCCAGCACACGGTTGAACTCCGCACGGTTTGCCATCTGCGTCAGCTCGTCGGTGCGCGACAGGCGGAGCAGTTCCTGGCCGAGGAGATGCGTCTCGGTGATATCCTGGAAGACGCCAATCACGCCGGCCAGCCTTTCCCCGTCCCACTCCAGCTCGCCCATCAGCCGCACCCGCCGGGGATTGCCTTGTGCGGTGATGAAGTCAGTCTCGAGTTCGAAGCGATGTCCCGTCGCGATCGTTTCCGCGAGAGCTGCCGCCACGATGTCCCGGTCCGGTTTTGGATAGAACTCAAAAGCCGTCTCGACCGGCACGGGCGCGTTCATCGGCAGTTCGTGGATCGCGAAGACGCCTTTCGACCAGGTCAGCACGTTCTCCGGCAGCGACAGTCGCCAGGATCCCATCTGCGCCATGCGCTCGGCCTGCTTGAACTGCTGCTGCTCGCGCCCGAGCACCACCGCGATACCGTGGCTCTCCTGCGCAAAATCGCTGGCCTTCAACGCCGACGCCCGCGCCTCGATGAGAACCTCTGCAAGCCGGGCAAAATCCCGCAAGGTGTCGAGTTCGCCCGCCGTCATCGACCGCGGCTTGTCGTCGATCACGCAGATGGTGCCGATCGAGACCCGCTCCCCCTCGGCCGAGACCGCCCGGACAGGAATGCCGGCATAGAAGCGGATGTACGGCGGCCCAATGACGGCGGGACTGTTGGCAAACATCGGGTCCAGGCGCGCGTCGGACACCACCAGTGCCTCGTCCGTGTCGAGCGCTACGGAGCAGAGGGAGTTTTGACGCGGAATCGATAACAGGTCCAGACCGCATTTTGCCTTGAACCAAAGGCGGTCGGCATCGACGAGGCTCAAAAGGGATATCTTGGCGCCAAGGGTTCGCATGGCCATCGCCGTCAGAAGGTCGAAGTCATGCTCCGGCGGCGAGTCGAGAAGTTGAAGCCTCGCGAGAATATCCGCTCGGCTCCTGTCCATCTCCAAAATGTTCTGCCCCATGGCGGTCCCGCTCTCGTTTTCGTCCTTATAGTCAGGGACATATCTAAATAAAGTTACCTGCCTAACCACCATCGCGCTCAGGGCGATGCTCTTCCTCAACCTCCCAGCCGGGAGCGGCGCGCTCCCTCAAATTGTTGGTGCCCTGCTTCCAACGGCAAAGGACGCGAGGAGAGCGCCTCAGTAGCGACGTTCGGGTCCAAGTTACCGCTGTGTGGAGCTTCGGCAGCACGAAACGCTCGTTTGCTGCAGTGCGCTTTCGCTTTTCATCGAACCGCTTTCGCTTTAAGCAAGACAACCTTTCGTTGCCAGGGCCCTCCATGCTTTCTGATCGCCAGCTGCTGATCCTCGAAATCGCCAAGCGTCAGGGCCGCGTGCAGGTCGAGGAGCTATCGCAGCGTTTCGAGGTCTCGGTGCAGACCATCCGCAAGGATCTGAACGAGCTCTGCGACCAACGGCTGCTGGCCCGGGTGCACGGGGGCGCGGTACTGTCCTCTGGGGTCGAGAATGTCGGCTACGATGCCCGCCGGACGATCGCGGCCACCGAGAAGGCGGCGATCGGTCGGGCCGTCGCCGACCTTATCCCCGACCGCGCTTCGCTCTTCGTCAACATCGGCACCACGACCGAGGCGGTGGCGCAGGCCTTGCTGCGCCATGCGGGGCTGATGGTGATCACCAACAACATCAACGTCGCCACCATTCTGCGGCCGTATCCGGAGATCGAGGTGGTGATCGCCGGCGGCGTCGTCCGGCGCTCGGACGGGGGCATCGTCGGCGAGGCCGCCGTCGACTTCATCAAGCAGTTTCGCGTCGACTTCGCCGTCATTGGCGTCTCGGCGATCGATGCCGACGGCTCCCTCCTCGACTACGACTACCGCGAAGTCCGCGTCGCGCAGGCGATCATATCCAACGCCCGGCACGTGATTCTCGCCGCCGACGCGACCAAGTTCGAGCGCAGCGCGCCGGTGCGCGTCGGCCATCTCAGCCAGATCGACAGCTTTGTCACCGATCACTGCCCGGTGCCGCAGATTCGCCAAATCTGCACCGAGGCGCAGATCCGCCTTGTCGAAGCCGCCCCTGCGGCCGCGTCTTCCACAGGCGGGGAAGACCGCGCGTGAATTGCGATTGACTTTCGTTTTACCTTCGCAGAACATCGCCTAAGTTTCGCAAGCGCAAGTTTTATGCTGCAATGCGAAAAGGGACGGTATGGATACCTTCGACATCTTTATCATCGGCGGCGGCATCAACGGCTGCGGCATCGCCCGCGACGCAGCCGGGCGCGGCTATGCGGTGGGCCTTGCCGAGATGAACGATCTCGCCTCCGGCACCTCGTCCTGGTCGACCAAGCTGGTGCACGGCGGCCTGCGCTATCTCGAGCACTACGAGTTCCGCCTGGTGCGCGAGTCGCTGATGGAGCGCGAGGTGCTCTGGCGCATCGCGCCGCACATCATCCGCCCACTGCGCTTCGTCCTGCCGCACCACAAGGGCCTGCGCCCGGCCTGGCTGCTGCGGCTCGGCCTGTTCCTCTACGACCACCTTGGCGGCCGCAAGGATCTGAAGGCGACCGAGACGGTCGATCTGGAGTCCGGCCCGCTCGGTGCGCCGCTGAAGAAGGGCTATGCCAAGGGCTTCGAATATTCCGACGCGCGGGTCGACGACGCCCGGCTGGTGGTGCTGAACGCCCGCGACGCGCTCGCCCGCGGCGCCGAGTTCATGGTGCGCACCATGGTCACCGAGGCGAGACGCGAAAACGGCATGTGGCGGATTACTTTGCGCGAGAAGGACAGCGGCGTGACCCGCACGGTCACCGCGCGCTTCCTGGTGAATGTCGGCGGCCCCTGGGTCGACCGGATCATCCAGCAGGCGATGGGCCGCAACGAGGCGCGCCACATCCGCCTCGTGCAGGGCTCACACATTGTCACGCGCAAGCTCTACGACCACGACCGCGCCTACATCTTCCAGAACGCCGACAACCGCATCATCTTCGCGATCCCCTACGAGGACGACTTCACCCTGATCGGCACCACCGACCAGGATTTCGAGGGCGAGCCGGGGGCGGCAAAGATCACGCCGGCCGAGACCGACTACCTCCTGAAGGCCGCGAGCGAATACTTCGAGACGCCGGTCACCGCCGACCAGATCGTCTGGACCTATTCGGGCGTGCGCCCGCTCTACGACGACGGCGCCTCGAAGGCGCAGGAGGCGACGCGCGACTACGTGCTGAAGGTCGAGGGCGAGGCCGGCCAGCCGGCAGTACTGAACGCCTTCGGCGGCAAGATCACCACCTACCGCAAGCTGTCGGAGGAAGTGCTGGAGAAGATCGGCGAGCGCATCGGCGCCCGCGGAAAATCCTGGACCGGCACCGAGCCGCTGCCGGGCGGCGCCTTTGCGATCGACGGCGTGCCCGCGCTGGAAGCCAGGGTGCAGGCGGCCGCGCCGACGCTCGACGCCCGCACCGTGCGCCGGCTGGTGCGCAGCTACGGGCTCGACACGCTGTCGATTCTCGGCGGCAAGACATACCGCGCCGGACCGCTCGGCGAAGATTTCGGCCATGGGCTTTTTCAGACCGAGGTCGACTGGCTCATCGCCCGGGAATGGGCCCATACTGCCGAGGACATCCTCTGGCGGCGGACCAAGCTCGGCCTGCGTTTTTCCCAGGGAGGGGAAGAGCGCCTGAAGGATTACATGGCGGAGGCAGTGCCGCAGCGGATCGCCGCGGCCTGACACACCCGGCGGCGTCCGTGGACGCCGAGGGTTCTGCTGAGAATGAACGACAAGGTTGCGACCTGGGAGGGTTAGTTTCGTGCTCGAACTTATCGATGTCAGCAGAAGCGTAGGAGCCGATCGGCACATCGCCGACGTCTCGCTTCGGCTGGCCCGGGGATCGCTGAACGTGCTGCTCGGCCCGACGCTCGCCGGCAAGACCAGCCTGATGCGCCTGATGGCCGGGCTCGACCGGCCGACATCCGGCCGCATTCTGATGGACGGCAAGGACGTCACCGGCATGCCGGTGCGCCGGCGCAACGTCGCCATGGTCTACCAGCAGTTCATCAATTATCCCGCCATGACCGTCTACGAGAACATCGCCTCGCCGCTGCGGGTCGCCGGCAAGTCCGGCGCCGAGATCGATGCGGCCGTGCAGAAGGCGGCGGCGCTGATGAAGCTCGGCCCCTACCTCCAGCGCACGCCGCTGACGCTCTCTGGCGGCCAACAGCAGCGCACCGCGCTCGCCCGCGCCCTCGTCAAGAACGCCGAACTGGTGCTGCTCGACGAGCCGCTCGCCAATCTCGACTACAAGCTGCGCGAGGAACTGCGCGAGGAATTGCCACGTCTCTTCGCCGAGGCCGGCGCCGTCTTCGTCTATGCCACGACCGAGCCGACCGAGGCGCTGCTCCTCGGCGGCAACACGGCGACGCTGTCGGAGGGCCGCGTCACGCAGTTCGGCGCGACGCCCGACGTCTACCGCCGCCCTGCCGACCTCGTCACCGCCCGCACCTTCTCGGACCCGCCGCTCAACGTCCTCTCGCTCACCAAGCAAGGCGACCTCCTCACCTCCGCCTCCGGCCTGCGGGTGCCCGTGCCCGGCCGCTTCGGCTACCTCGCGGACGGCCCGTACCAGGTCGGCCTTCGCCCGCACCATCTGTCGCTCGGCGGTGCCGGCGCGACGCGGCTGCGCGGCAAGGTCGTGATCTCCGAGGTGACGGGGTCGGAAACCTTCCTGCACGTCGACTGGGATGCGTCGCGCATCGTGGCGCTCCTTTCCGGCATCCACCGGGTCGAGCCCGGCGATGCCGTCGAGCTCGGCTTCGACCCCACCGACATGCAGATATTCGATGCCTCCGGCCGCGCCGTCGCGCCGCCGACTGCGCTCGCAGCCTGAGGAGAGAGCATGGCCCGTATCCGCCTCGACCACATCCGCCACGCCTACACCCCCGATCTCGCCCGTGCCGGCAATTACGCCCTGCGCGAGGTCGACCACAGCTTCGACGACGGCGGCGCCTATGCGTTGCTGGGGCCGTCCGGCTGCGGCAAGACCACGCTCCTCAACATCATCTCCGGCCTCTTGACGCCGTCCGAAGGCCGCGTCCTGTTCGGCGACAAGGACATGACGATGCTGACGCCGGAAGCGCGCAACATCGCCCAGGTCTTCCAGTTCCCAGTGATCTACGACACCATGACGGTGCGCGAAAACCTCGCCTTCCCGCTGAAGAACCGCAAGGTGCCGAGAGACGAGATCACCCGCCGGGTCGACGACATGCTGGTCCGCCTCGGTCTCGAGACGAAGGCCGATCGCAAGGCGCAAGGGCTGACGGCCGACGAGAAGCAGAAGATCTCGCTCGGCCGCGGCCTCGTGCGCCCCGACGTCAACGCCATCCTGTTCGACGAGCCGCTGACGGTGATCGACCCGCACATGAAGTGGCAGCTGCGCTCGCAGCTGAAGGAACTGCACCGGCAGTTCGCCATGACCATGGTCTATGTCACGCACGACCAGACGGAGGCGCTGACCTTCGCCGACAAGGTGGTGGTGATGTATGATGGCGAAGTGGTCCAGATCGGCACGCCCGAGGAACTCTTCGAGCGCCCGCAGCACACTTTCGTCGGCTACTTCATCGGCTCGCCCGGCATGAACGTTCTCGCCTGCGAGGTCGAAGGGACCGATGCTGTGATCTCGGGCACGCGCATTGCTTTGCCTGGCGGGGTCCGTCCGACCGGCGGCGCGGCCAAGACTGAACTCGGCATCCGGCCGGAGTTCGTGAAGATCGTCCCGCGCGGCCAGGGCATGCCGATCGCCGTGACCCGGGTCGAGGACATCGGGTCCGAGCGCATCGTGCGGGCCGACTTCCAGGGCCAGAAGCTCGTCTCGGTGATCGCCGAGGGCGAGGCTCTGGCGACGGATGTCGACGTCGTCTTCGACCCGTCGGCCCTTAACCTCTACGCCGATTCATGGCTGGTCGACCGCTCGGCCGGCACGCCGATCCAGGGGAGAGCGGCATGAACAAGACCTTCGACAACAAGGCCTGGTTCTTCGTCCTGCCGGTGCTGGTGCTCGTCGCCTTCTCGGCGGTGATTCCGCTGATGACGGTGGTCAACTATTCCGTCCAGGACACGTTCGGCAACAACCAGTTCTTCTGGAACGGCACGAGCTGGTTCGTCGACACGCTGCAGTCGCCGCGCTTCCACGCCGCGCTCCTGCGCAACCTCGCCTTCTCCGCGATCATCCTCGCCATCGAGATCCCGCTCGGTATCCTCGTCGCGCTCGCCATGCCGAAGAAGGGCATCTGGGTGCCGGTCTGCCTCGTCTTGATGGCGCTGCCGCTGCTGATCCCGTGGAACGTCGTCGGGACGATCTGGCAGGTGTTCGGCCGCACCGACATCGGCCTCCTCGGCCGGTTCCTGTCGGGCCTCGGCTTCAACTACAACTACGTGCAGAACGCCTTCGACGCCTGGGCAACGCTCATCGTCATGGATGTTTGGCACTGGACGAGCCTCGTCGTGCTGCTCTGCTATGCCGGACTCGTCTCGATCCCCGACGCCTACTACCAGGCCGCCAAGATCGACGGCGCCTCGCGCTGGGCCGTCTTCCGCTACATCCAACTGCCGAAGATGGGCCGCGTCCTTTTGATCGCCGTGCTGCTGCGCTTCATGGACAGTTTCATGATCTACACCGAGCCCTTCGTCGTCACCGGCGGCGGCCCCGGCAACTCGACCACTTTCCTGTCGATCGACCTCGTCAAGATGGCGGTCGGGCAGTTCGACCTCGGTCCGGCAGCGGCGATGAGCCTGATCTACTTCCTGATCATCCTTTTGATGTCCTGGATTTTCTACACGGTCATGGAGAATGCGGGCCGCGACCGCGACGTGAAGGAGCCGGTGGAATGAGCACCGAAGCAACGTTCAACGCCCGGGTGCCGGCCGGCGGCATCCCGTCCGCGGCCCATTCGGAAACCGCCCTCAAGGAGCGCGCCCGCCGCAAGTCCGGGAGCTTCAAGCCGAAGGCGCTGATCCCGATCCTCTACATCCTGTTCCTGTTGCTGCCGATCTACTGGCTGGTCAACATGAGCTTCAAGACGAACAACGAGATCCTGAACCAGTTCACGCTGTTTCCGGCCGAGCCGACGCTGGCGAACTACCGCGTGATCTTCACCGATCCGTCCTGGTACAACGGCTACATCAACTCGATCATCTACGTCGTCATGAACATGGTGATCTCGGTGGCGGTCGCGCTGCCGGCGGCCTACGCCTTCTCGCGCTACCGCTTCCTCGGCGACAAGCACCTGTTCTTCTGGCTGCTGACCAATCGCATGGCGCCGCCCGCGGTGTTCGCGCTGCCCTTCTTCCAGCTCTACTCGGCTTTCGGGCTGATCGACACGCACATCGCCGTGGCGCTCGCGCACTGCCTGTTCAACGTGCCGCTGGCGGTGTGGATTCTCGAGGGCTTCATGTCGGGCGTGCCGAAGGAGATCGACGAGACCGCCTACATCGACGGCTATTCCTTCCCGAAGTTCTTCTTCAAGATCTTCACGCCGCTGATCGCCTCCGGCATCGGCGTCGCCGCCTTCTTCTGCTTCATGTTCTCATGGGTCGAGCTCCTGATCGCCCGCACGCTGACCGTGACCGACGCCAAGCCGATCGCCGCGATCATGACCCGCACCGTCTCGGCGTCCGGCATGGACTGGGGCGTGCTCGCCGCCGCCGGTGTCCTGACGATCATCCCCGGCGCCATCGTCATCTGGTTCGTGCGCAACTACATCGCCAAGGGCTTTGCCCTCGGGAGGGTGTGATGGCCATCGTCAGTTTCTGGGCAAGACGAAGCGCAGTGCCGGCCACGACCGGCGCGTCAGACAGACTTTTGAGCCGCGAGGATCCCCTCGCCTGGTTCCTCGATAGAGACAACGGAGGACGGCGATGATCAACCTCTCCTGGATGGCTTGGACCTGGCCGACGGCGATCTTCTTCCTGGCGATCTTCTCTCTGATCGCGCTGATGGGCGTCTGGGAATACGCTTCGCCCGGCGGCAATCCGCGCTTTGGCATCCTGCGCTTCGAGACGACGCGCGGCGACCGGCTGTTCCTGTCGCTGCTGGGCTCTGCCTTCATTTGCCTCGGCTGGCTCGGCTTCACCGAGGCGCCGCTCTGGTACGCGCTGATCGTCTGCGCCGCCTATGCGGTTCTGGTTTTCCGCTTCGTCTGAAGCGAACAGTTTCGCCCCGGGGGAACGGGGCGGGATACGGCGCGCGCGATCCTTGCCGGTCGACGCGACAAGCGCCCCTCACCGACCGGCCGTACACCTCTGGGAGGAGAACACGTGAAGAGACATTGGATGGTTTCGGCCGCCGCGATCGCGATGACGATTGCCACCGGCCCCGCCTTCGCCGACATGGCCGCGGCGACGAAGTTCCTGGATGCCGAGATCAAGGATCTCTCGACGCTGCCGCGCGCCGACCAGGAAAAGGAAATGCAGTGGTACATCGATGCCGCCAAGCCGTTCTCCGGCATGGAGATCAAAGTCGTCTCCGAGACGCTGACCACGCATGAATATGAATCCAAGGTGCTGGCACCCGCCTTCACCGCGATCACCGGCATCAAGGTCACCCACGACCTCATCGGCGAGGGCGACGTCGTCGAGAAGCTGCAGACGCAGATGCAGTCGGGCGAGAACATCTACGACGCCTACGTCAACGATTCCGACCTCATCGGCACCCACTGGCGCTACAATCAGGTCCGCAACCTCACCGACTGGATGGCCGGCGAAGGCAAGGACGTGACCTCGCCGACGCTCGACATCGCCGACTATATCGGCACCTCTTTCACCACCGCGCCGGACAAGAAGCTCTACCAGCTGCCCGACCAGCAGTTCGCGAACCTCTACTGGTTCCGCTACGACTGGTTCAACGACGAGAAGAACAAGGCCGACTTCAAGGCAAAGTACGGCTACGACCTCGGCGTCCCCGTCAACTGGTCCGCCTATGAGGACATCGCCGAATTCTTCACCGGTCGCGAGATCGACGGGAAGAAGGTCTATGGCCACATGGACTACGGCAAGAAGGACCCCTCGCTCGGCTGGCGCTTCACCGATGCCTGGCTGTCGATGGCCGGCAATGGCGACAAGGGCCTGCCGAACGGCGTTCCGGTCGACGAGTGGGGCATCCGCGTCAACGAACAGAGCCAGCCGGTCGGCTCCTGCGTCGCGCGTGGCGGCGACACCAATGGTCCCGCGGCCGTTTACTCCATCCAGAAATATCTCGACTGGATGAAGGCCTATGCGCCGCCGACCGCCCAGGGCATGAACTTCTCGGAATCCGGACCGGTGCCGGCGCAGGGCGAAGTCGCCCAGCAGATCTTCTGGTACACCGCCTTCACCGCGGATGCCGTCAAGAAGGGCCTGCCGGTCGTCAACGAGGACGGCACGCCGAAATGGCGCATGGCCCCCTCGCCGCACGGCGTCTACTGGAAGGAAGGCATGAAGCTCGGCTACCAGGACGTCGGCGCCTGGACCCTGATGCAGTCGACCCCGGTCGACCGCGCCCAGGCGGCCTGGCTCTATGCCCAGTTCATCACCTCCAAGACCGTCGACGTGAAGAAGGCCCATGTCGGCCTGACCTTCGTGCGTGAATCGACGATCCGCGACAAGAGCTTTACCGAGCGCGCCAAGGACCTTGGCGGTCTCATCGAGTTCTACCGCTCGCCGGCCCGCGTTCAGTGGTCGCCGACCGGCACCAACGTCCCGGATTATCCGAAGCTCGCCCAGCTCTGGTGGCAGGCGATCGGTGATGCGTCCTCGGGCGACAAGACCCCGCAGGAAGCCATGGACTCGCTCTGCGCCGAGCAGGAGAAGGTCATGGAGCGCCTCGAGCGCGCCGGCATCCAGGGCGAGAAGGGCCCGAAGATGAACGAGGAGCACGACCTCGACTACTGGGTCGCCGAGGCCAAGAAGAACGGCACCCTTGCGCCGCAGCCGAAGATCGAGAACGAGAAGGAAAAGCCCCAGACCGTCAACTACGACGAACTGGTCAAGAGCTGGGCCGACGCCAAGCAGTAAGGCTATCGTCCTGAAGAAAGAGAGGCCGGGGCATTCCCGGCCTTTTTAGTTGCGATGCGGCCTACCTGCGATGCAACGGCGACGCGCCGATCTCCCCACCCGAGGGGGAGATGGCCGGCAGGCCAGAGGGGGGCGCCGTGAAGCGCTGACTTCGCCAAAGACTACCCCAAGAAACAGGCGCCGTACCGCGCACCCCCCTCTGCCTGCTGGCATCTCCCCCTCAAGGGGGGGATCAGCACCTCGCTATCGCCGCGTCCGCTATCATCCAGGAGCTTGCCATGTCCGGTTACGTTCTCGCCATCGATCAGGGCACGACCTCGACCCGCGCCATCGTGTTCGACGATGCCTACCGCATCGTCGGCATCGGCCAGCAGGAATTTCCGCAGATCTTTCCGCGCTCCGGCTGGGTCGAGCACGATCCGGAGGCGATCTGGTCGTCCGTCCTCGCCACCGTCCGGGCGGCGCTCGGCGACGCCTCGCTGTCGGCCTCCGACATTGCCGGCATCGGCATCACCAACCAGCGTGAGACGACGATCGTCTGGGACCGCGCGACCGGCAAGCCGATCTACAACGCCATCGTCTGGCAGGATCGCCGAACCGCCGAGTTCTGCCGCCAGCTGGTCGCCGACGGCGCCGAACCAATGCTGACCGAGAAGACCGGCCTCATCGCCGATCCCTATTTTTCCGGCACCAAGCTGCGCTGGCTACTCGACAACGTCGAGGGCGCGCGGGCCGATGCGGAGGCGGGCAAGCTCGCTTTCGGCACCGTCGACAGTTTTCTCCTCTGGCGCCTGACCGGCGGGCGGGTGCACGCGACCGACGCGACCAATGCCAGCCGCACGCTGCTGTTCGACATCGCCCGCAACGAGTGGAGCGAGGAGCTGCTGGCGCTGCTCGGCATTCCCCGCTCGCTACTGCCGGAAGTGAAGGACTGCGCCGCCGATTTTGGCGTCACCGAGCCCTCGCTGCTCGGGGTCGGCGTCCCGATCCTCGGCATGGCCGGCGACCAGCATGCGGCAACGCTCGGACAGGCCTGTTTCCAGCCGGGCATGCTGAAATCAACCTACGGCACCGGCTGCTTTGCGGTCATGAACACCGGCGCGACCAAGGTGACGTCGCAGAACCGCCTGCTGACCACCATTGCCTACCGGCTGGATGGCGTCACCACCTATGCGCTGGAGGGCTCGATCTTCATAGCCGGCGCCGCCGTGCAATGGCTGCGCGACGGGTTGAAGCTGATGGACCGCGCCGACGTGTCTGGCGCGATGGCCGCGCAGGCCAACCCGGCCGAGGAGGTCTATCTCGTCCCCGCCTTCACCGGTCTCGGCGCGCCCTGGTGGGATGCCGAGGCACGCGGCGCGATGTACGGCCTTACCCGCAATACCGGCCCGAACGAGATCGCCCGCGCGGCTTTGGAGGCGGTGTGCTTCCAGACCGCGGACCTTCTTGAGGCCATGCGCCTTGACTGGACGGCGGATGGCGGCACCGTGCTGCGCGTCGACGGCGGCATGGTCGCCTCCGACTGGACGATGCAGCGCCTCGCCGACCTCCTCGCCGCCCCGGTCGACCGGCCGGTGGTGCTGGAGACGACGGCGCTCGGCGCCGCATGGCTTGCCGGGCACAAGGCCGGCGTCTGGCCGGGCCAGGAAGGCTTTGCCGAACGCTGGCGGCTGGAGCGCCGGTTCGAGCCGGACATGACGGCGGACGAGCGCACGCGCAAGCTCGGCGGCTGGCGCGATGCAGTACGGCGGACGCTGACCCCGGCGTGAGCGGGAACGCCAACCCGCAGCCTGAGGTCGATTGACCTTTCCCGCCGGATGCGGTTTCAGGAAACACTTCGAGGCCGATGCGGGAAAACCGTCCATGACCACACGCGATATCGTCTACATCGCCCTCTTCGCCGCCGTGATGGCGGTGCTGGCAGTCTTCCCGCCGCTGATCATCCCGGCCCTTGGCGTGCCGATCACCGCGCAGTCGATGGGGCCGATGCTGGCCGGAGGCGTCCTTGGCGCGCGGCGCGGCGGGCTGTCGATGCTGCTCTTCGTGGCGCTGGTGGCGATCGGCCTGCCCTTGCTGTCGGGCGGGCGAGGCGGCATCGGCGCGCTGGTCGGGCCTTGGTCGGGCTTCATCTACGGCTGGATCGCCTCGGCCTTCGTCATCGGCTGGCTGACCGAACGCTTCTGGACCCGCCTCTCCTTCGTCTCGGCCTTCGCCATCGCGCTCGTCGGCGGCATCGGCGTCGTCTACGGCATCGGCGTTCCCTGGTTCTGGTGGATGTCGACCGCGAACGCCTCGGCGCCGACGATGAGCCTCCTCGACGCCTTCATCGCCTCCGGCATCGCTTTCATCCCCGGCGATATCATCAAGGCCGGCATCGCCGCCGCCGTCATCGTCACGGTCAAGCGCGCCTATCCGCTGATCGCCCCCCGGCTGCAGCGGGCGTGACCGCCAGCCGCCCGATCGCCCGACCGGAATGATCTCGCTCTCGGCGGTCTCGGTATCGCGCGGTGGGCGTGCGGTGCTGTCGGACCTGACGCTGACGCTCGGCGAGCGGCGCATCGGCGTCATCGGCGCCAATGGCTCGGGCAAGAGCACCTTTGTCCGCCTGCTCAACGGGCTGATTCTGCCGACCAGGGGAAGCGTCACGGTCGACGGCATCGACACCCGCACTGATGCCAAAGCGTTGCGGCGGAAGGTCGGCTTCGTCTTCCAGAACCCCGACAGCCAGATCGTCTACCCGACCGTCGGCGAGGACATCGCTTTCGGACTGAAGCACCGCGGCCTCGGCAAGCCGGAGATCGCGGCGCGCACCGCTGCCGCCCTCGCCCGCCACGGCCTTGCGGGCTTCGAGGATCGCCTGATCCACGAGCTCTCCGGCGGCGAACGCCAGCTGGTGGCGCTGGCCGGGGTCATGGTGATGCAGCCCGAGGTGCTGGTGCTCGACGAGCCGACGACCCTCCTCGACCTCCGCAATACCCGCCGCATCATGGCCGCAGTCGAAGCAAGCGAGAGCCAGGTGGTGATGGTCACCCACGATCTCGGCCTCCTCTCGGGCTTCGACCGGGTGCTGGTCTTCGATGCCGGCCGGCTGCAGGCCGACGCGCTGCCCGACGCGGCCATCGCCGCCTATCTCGATCTCTGCCGGTGATCCAGGCGCTCTACATCGCCATCGACAGCCCCGTGCACCGGCTCCGTCCCGGCGTGAAGCTCCTGCTGCTGCCGGTCTTCGCCACCGCGCTGTTCGCCACCGCAAACCTCTGGCTGGTGGCCGCTGGCCTTCTCCTGGTGCTCGCCGTCTTCGCTTTGGCAAAAGTCCCGGCCGCCGTTCTCCTGCGCCAGCTGCGTCCGGCCGCGATCGCCATCGGCATGATCTTCCTGCTCCAGCTCTGGTTCGGCGGCTGGACGGTGGCCACGCTCGTCAGCCTGCGCTTCCTCGCGCTGATTCTGGCGGCGTCGCTGGTGACGCTGACGACGCGCACGGGCGCGATGATCGCCGCGCTGGAGAGCTTCTTCCGCCGCTTCGCTTTTCTCGGCGTCGACGCGGAAAAGCTGAGCCTCGCGATCTCGCTGGTGATCCGCTTCATCCCGGTGATCCAGAGCGTCGCCGCCGAGGTGCGCGAGGCGCAGTCGGCCCGCGGGCAGAACGCCAGCCTGTTCCGGATAGCGGTGCCGGTGGTCGTGCGCACGCTGAAGATGGCCGACGAGATCGCCGAGGCGATCGACGCCCGCTCGTGACGGAGTGCGTCCCCGGCGGTGACGCCGGTGCGAGACCTGCTATGCTCGCCCCGTGGGCGCCGTGACGACCGGATTCGGGAGAAACGGCATGGGCAGGATCTGGCGGGCAGCGCTGTGCGCGGCGGCGATGGCTTTCGGCTGGACGGGCGTGGCGTCGGCCACGGAAACCGTGCGGATCGGCGTCCTGAAGTTCGGCACCGTCAGCTGGGAGCTCGACGCCATGCAGCGGCATGGCATCGACAAGAAGCACGGCGTCACCGTCGAGATGCTGCCCTTCGCCGGCGACAACGCGACGACGACCGCCTTGCAGGGCGGCAGTGTCGACATGATCGTCTCCGACTGGCTGTTCGTCTCGCGCCAGCGCGCTGAGGGCGGCCGCTACGTCTTTGCCCCCTATTCCACCTCGGTCGGCGCGATCATGGTGCCAAAGGACAGCCCGATCAGGACGCTCGCCGACCTCAAAGGCCGGTCGCTTGGCGTCGCCGGCGGGCCGCTCGACAAGAACTTCCTGCTGATCCGGGCGCTGGCCACCCGCGATGCCGGGCTCGATCTCACGACCGATGCCACCATCGTCTATGGCGCGCCGCCGCTGCTCGCCGAAAAGGCGCGGGGCGGCGAACTCGATGCCGTCCTCATCTACTGGAACTATGCCGCCCGCCTCGAGGCCGAGGGGTTCCGCCGGCTGGTCTCCGGCGAGGAGGCCGCCGTGGCCGCCGGCGCAAGTGGGCCGATCGCCGCGATCGGCTATGTCTTCGACGAGACCTGGGCCGCCGCGCACCCCGCGGCCGCGACAGGCTTCCTCGCAGCCTCCCGCGAGACCAAGGCGCTGCTGAAGGACAGCGACGCCGAGTGGACGGCGCTGCAGCCGCTGGTGCAGGCCGAGGACGACAAGACGCTGGCGGTCCTGCGCCAGCGCTACCGCGACGGCATTCCGGCGCGCCCCGTCGAGGACGAGGAGAAGGATGCCGCGACGCTCTACGGGGTGCTGGAGAGGCTCGCCGGCGAGAAGCTGGTCGGGCCGGGCAAGACGCTTGACCCCGGCACCTACTGGGCCGGCCTGAAGCGTGGCACCTGATATGCAGAGACAGCGTGCCGGCACGGGCGGGCGCCGATCGGCTTTCCTCGTCACCGCCGGCTCGATCGCGAGCCTCCTCGCCCTCTGGTGGCTGGCGGCGGACCTTGCGGGGTCCCGCCTGTTCCCGGGCCCGCCCGCGGTCCTCGCGGCGTTCTGGAAGGATGCGCGGACGGGCGAATTACCCTACCACCTCGCGATGACGCTGATGCGCGTTGCCGCCGCCTTCGTGCTGGCGATGGGCATCGGCACGGCGATCGGCATTCTTCTCGGCGCCAGCCGGGGCGCCAACCGCTTCTTCGATCCCTGGCTCATCCTCTTTCTCAACCTGCCGGCGCTGGTGGTGATCTTCCTCCTGTTCATCTGGATCGGCACCAACGAGACCGCAGCGATCCTCGCGATCGCCATCAACAAGATCCCGAACGTCGTGGTGACGCTGCGCGAGGGCACGCGGGCGCTCGACCGACCGCTGGCGGAGATGGCCACCGTCTACCGCCTCAGCCGGCTCGACCGGCTGCGCCATGTGATCCTGCCGCAGCTGCAGCCCTATCTCGCCGCCGCCACCCGCTCCGGCCTGTCGCTGATCTGGAAGATCGCGCTGGTGGTGGAGCTGTTCGGCCTGTCGAGCGGCGTCGGCTTCCAGATCGCGCTCTACTTCTCGCTCTCCAACGTCGCGGCGATTCTCGCCTACTCGCTCTCCTTCGTCGCCGTCATGCTGGTGATCGAAGTGCTCCTCGTGCAGCCGATCGAGGCGCATGCCACCCGCTGGCGGATGCGGCATGGCTGAGGGGCTCGACGTCAGCATCCGGCAGAAACGCTTCCGCTCGGCCGACGGGGAAGAGCTCCTCGCGATCGACGACATCGCCTTTTGCGCGCCGCCCGGCAGCTTCACCGCGCTGATTGGCCCGTCCGGCTGCGGCAAGACGACCACTTTGCGCATCCTCCTCGGCCTCGACACCGACGTCGACGGCCATGCCCGCCTGCCCGAAGGCCGCGTCGCCGCGGTGTTCCAGGAGCCGCGGCTGCTGCCGTGGCGCGACGTGGAAACCAACGTCCGGCTGGCGCTGCCGCTGGAGCTGCGGCACCTTGAGCTCGCACCGCTGTTCGAAGCGCTCGGCTTGTCCGAGCTGCGCACGCGCTATCCCGGCGAGCTGTCGCTCGGCCTTGCACGCCGCGTCGCGCTCGCCCGCGCCTTCGCCATCCAGCCCTCGCTGCTGCTTCTCGACGAGCCCTTCGTCTCGCTCGACGAGACGACGGCCGCCAAGCTGCGGGCGCTGCTGCTGCAGGTCTGGTCGGCCAGGCCGACGACCGCGGTCATGGTCACCCACAATCTCCGCGAAGCCGTCGACCTCGCCGACCGCTTGGTGCTGCTGACCCCCCGCCCCGCCCGCATCCGCGGCATCTTCGACCTGCCGACACCCCGCGCCGAGCGCAACGCCGCCTGGCGCATGCGCGTGGTGGCCGAGGTGGACGCGCTGTTTCCGGGCGTACTCTAGGGAAGGCAATGGCACTCGCCGTTACATGCCCTCGAGTCGAAGCGAAATTGTCCCGGCGCCGCTTCGTCGAAATTTTACATGCACGCTATTGCAGACTTTGAATATCCAACGCCTTCAGCTTTGACACGCGCCTCCTTGATCCCTCCAACCAGATTGGTGCTCTTTTCTCCGGCAAATCCACCAGTCGACACGACTAGCCAGGTATCGCTCGTCTCGCTAAAGGTATCCGCAACCTTGATTTGAAAAGTTAGTTTTACAAAAGAGTCTGGATTAAAGTTTTCGCCAAACACTTTGATCTTATTTCCGTTTATTGCCAGCTTGATGCTGGCCACTCCTGCAGGTATTTCCTCTGTACCACACCGAGAGGTCCAGCGAATCGTCCCGCGCTCGAAGTTCGAACGGCGGTATTGGCCGTCCTGAAACTCGCCGGTGACGGGGTAGCCGAACGGGCCACGCTCCCAACCCCGCGATGCCCAGGTGTCCCGAATGGCCCCGTAGATTTCGTGCGCGCCGGTCTGCGGCGTCCAATAGATCGACGCTTCGGGATGGTTTGGGAGATCTAGACTGCGGAAATGATTGTATCGTCCGCGTCCATCCGGCGTTCCCGTCTCGTCGTTCAGAGGATACCCATAATTCGTTCGGCCGATAGCATTCCAGAGGGAGAATATATCACCGTATACAGCAAAGGCACCGATCGACGGATGCCAGTAGATCGCGCCCCACTTGAAGTTATTGAAGCGACCACCGCCCGGCGCATCGGCCTCGTCGCTCAATGGCGGCCCGAGCGGCCCCGCCTCGCGTTGCAGCGCAGCGTACTTGTCGCCGATCGCCCCGTACACCGCAAACCCTGATAGAAGCAAAACCACAGACAGCGCCACACAGGCGCGCAACCAGCCGGCTTTAGTCAACGAAGCCTCCACAAATTATTAGTTATCTAATTTAGTTTAGACGCCTAAATCATATTTAACTTTACTGATGATTCTTGAAACAAGCAATAAAAATTCCGTCAAGATACATGTACTGCCAATATCGCATATCGATTTTGGCGAATAGATAACTCACACCCCTTCCCTGAGTTGTTAATTTGAAACTACTACTGACTTATGTTCACCTGCCATTTTTTTCGACAGCCCTCCGCCGTCGCATACCCGCCTTGCACGCTTCACGCTTGACCTCCCGCCCCGCACAGCCGAATTTGCGGCAATGAGCTCGATTCAATCCATCTGCGTCTATTGCGGTTCGTCTCCCGGCCGCGATCCCTCCCATCTCCAGGCCGCCGAAATCCTCGGCACCGCGATCGGAAAGGCCGGCATCCGGCTGATCTACGGCGGCGGCACGCGCGGCATCATGGGTGCCGTGTCCGACGCGGTGATCGCCGCCGGCGGCAAGGTTACCGGTGTCATCCCGCGCTTCCTCATCGACATGGAGGCGACCGAGAGCGAGCTGAAGCGGCTGGACGAGCTGATCGTCACCGAGGACATGCACCAGCGCAAGCACATCATGTTCGAGCGCTCGGACGCCTTCGTGGCGCTGCCCGGCGGCATCGGCACGCTGGAGGAGCTGATCGAGATCATGACCTGGGGCCAGCTCGGCCGCCACGTGAAGCCGATCGCCATCGCCAACATCGCCGGTTTCTGGGACCCGCTCTCGGCGCTGCTCGATCATATGCGCGGCGAAGGCTACATCCACACCGGCCACCAGGTTCGGCCGCTGGTGATCGATCAGGCCGAGGACATCATCCCGCAGTTGCGGCACAACGCGCCGGCCGACAATGACGACGGGCAGGCCGCGATCATCCAGCGGCTTTAGCGCGAGCGCTTCCGGCGAGCCGGGAGCTGGCGTTGCGCCCGCTCCTGGCTGGCCTATGACAGGCAGCCGGTCTCGGCGGCGAGGGCCGCCTGCCGGCGCCGAACGCGGCTCTCGCGCAGCATCGACCAGACATAGATCCCGACGGCCAGCCAGATCAGCGCGAAAGCGCCGAGATCGACGGCCGAGAACGGCTCGCCGAAGAAGAAGACGGCGGTGACGAAGATCATCGTCGGGGCGATGTACTGCAGGATGCCGATCGTCGAATAGTCGAGCGCTCGCGCGCCGGCGGCGAACAGGATCAGCGGAATGGCGGTCAAGGGACCCGCGCCGATCAGCAGCCATGTCTCGGACGGGTCGACGCCGAAATGCTGCGTGCCCCGGGCGATGGTCCAGGCGATCACCGCAAGGCACGGCGCCGTCAGCAGCACGACTTCCAGGAAGAAGCCTTCCGCCGCGCCGATCGGCAGCACCTTGCGCAAAAGGCCGTAGGTCGCGAACGAAAAGGCAAGAACGAGCGAGATCCACGGCAGGCCGCCGGCCTGGAAGGTCAGCACCGCCACCGCCAGCACCGCCAGCAGGATCGCGCCGATCTGCGCCCGGGTCGGACGCTCACCGAGGAAGATCGCCCCCATCAGCACGTTGACCAGCGGGTTGATGTAGTAGCCGAGCGCGGCGTCGATCGCATGACCGGAAATGATGGCGTAGACGTAGAGCCCCCAGTTGACCGAGATGATGCTGGCCGTCAATGCCGCGAAAGCCAGCGTCTTCGGCGAGCGGAACACCGGCCCGAGCCCCTTGAATCCGCCGAGGAAGGCCAGCACCACGGCGGTGAACGGCACCGCCCAGACGATCCGGTGCGCGATGATCTCCAGCGCCGGCACACCGGCGAGGAGCTTCATGTAGACCGGCAGGACCAGCCCCCAGATCAGGAAGGCCGACGTCGCCATCACGAAGCCGCGGGACGTCTCGGGGGAGTGGGATGCCATGGCGTATCGTCCGTCAGGGGCGAGCGGCGCCGTCATCGCCGCTGCGCTGGAGGCGCCGAGGCATGGAGCCTGGCTCCCCCAAGGTCAAGCCGTCGGCACTGTCCCGGCAAACCGATCGGTCGCCGCCATCAGCTGGTCGAGGATGCCGGGTTCCGAATAAGCGTGGCCGGCGCCTTCGACGAGGTGGAATTCCGCCTCCGGCCATGCCTTGTGGAGGTCCCAGGCCGAGACCACCGGCGTCGCAATATCGTAGCGGCCCTGGACGATCACCGCGGGAATGCCGCGCAGCCGCCCGACATCGCGCAATAGCTGCGCCTCCTCCAGCCAGCCCTGGTGAACGAAGTAGTGATTCTCGATACGGGCGAAGGCCAGCGCGAACTCATCCTCGTGAAACTTGTCGCTGGTCGCCGGCTCCGGCAGCAGCGTGATCGTCTCGCCCTCCCACTGGCTCCAGGCGCGCGCCGCGGCAATGCGGACGGCCGGGTCGGCGTCGACCAGTCGGTTGCGGTAGGCGGTGACGAGGTCGCCTTGCTCGGCCTCGGGAATCGCCGCCAGAAACCGCTCCCACTTGTCGGGAAAGAGCAGCGAGGCGCCTTCCTGATAGTACCAGTGCAGCTCGAAGGCACGCAGCAGGAAGATGCCGCGCAATACGATCTCGCTGACCCGGTCCGGATGCGCCTCGGCATAGGCGAGCCCGAGCGTCGAGCCCCAGGAACCCCCGAACACCAGCCAGCGCTCTACGCCCGCCATCTCCCGCAGCCGTTCGATGTCGGCGACGAGGTGCCAGGTCGTGTTGGCCTCGAGCTCGGCATGCGGCGTCGAGCGGCCACAGCCGCGCTGGTCGAACAGCAGCACGTCGTAGCGGGCTGGATCGAACAGCCGGCGGTGGCTCGGCGCGCAGCCGCCCCCCGGACCGCCATGCAGGAAGACCGCGGGCTTGCCACCCGGGGTGCCGACGCGCTCCCAGTAGACGCGGTGCCCGTCGCCGACGTCGAGATGGCCGGAGGCATAGGGCTCGATCTCGGGATAGAGCTTGCGGTTTTCGGTCATCGGGCAAAACCTTTGGCGACGTCGGTATCGTCGGTGTCGTGGTCGGGATGCTGGTAGGAGACCAGCGTCGCAAGGAAGCCGGCGCTGGCTGCATCCTCCAGCGTCTCTCGCACCGGCAAGGACGGGATCCGGTCGGCATAGGGCAGCTTGCCCTCGACGCCGAACTGGATCATCGGGGCGAGCGCCGAGGGATCGTCGAAGGCGCCGATGGCGAGCGCCGAGCCCGTTGGCTCCTCGTAGGTCAGCGGCGTGCCGCAGGTGGCGCAAAAGCCGCGGCGGACATGGTTCGATGACTGGAACAGCGCCCGCTCGCCGCGCGTCCAGGTGAGCGTCGCGTCGCCGAGCGAGACCAGTGGCGCGTAGAGGCCGCCGAAGGCCTTCTGGCACATGCGGCAATGGCAGACGGAGGCGCGGCCGAGCGCGCCCTCGATGCGAAAGCGCACCGCGCCACACTGGCAGCCGCCGCTGTAGACGGGCCTGTTGTCGAGCGTCATGTCAGACCTCCGGATCGGCGAAGCGGTTGGTGGCCGCGACGAGTTCAACGAGGATCCCGGGCTCGGAGAATCCATGGCCCGCACCCTCCACGAGGCGATAGTCGGCTTGGTGCCACGCCTTGTGCAAGGCCCAGCTGGTGTGGGCCGGCGTCACCACGTCGTAGCGCCCCTGAATGATCACCCCGGGGATGCCGTTCAGCCGTCCGGCGTCGCGGATGAGCTGCCCCTCCTCGAGCCAGAGCTTGTGCAGGAAGTAGTGGTTCTCGATCCGGGCAAAGGCGATGGTGCCGTCGCTGGCCGTGTCCCCGCCGCCATGGCCGCCGCTGCCACGCAGGCTCACCGTGCGCGCTTCCCAGCCGGCCCAGGCGCTGGCGGCGCGGGCACGAATGGCCCGGTCGGGATCGGTCAGCCGCGACCGGTAGGCGGTGACGAGATCGCCCCGCTCGGCCTCGGGGATCGGGCGGAGGAAATCCTCCCAGCAGTCGGGAAACAGCAGGCTCGCGCCGCCTTGGTAGAACCAGTCGACCTCCCGCTGCCGGCCGGAGAAGACGCCGCGCAGGATCATCGCAGACACCCGTTCCGGATGGGTCTCGGCATAGGCCAGCGCCAGCGTCGCGCCCCAGGACCCGCCGAACAGCAGCCAGGTCTCGGCGCCGATCATCGCGCGCAGCCGCTCTAGGTCGGCGACGAGGTGCCAGGTGGTGTTGGCCTCGAGCCCGCCTTGCGGCGTCGAGCGGCCGGCGCCGCGCTGGTCGAAGAGGAGGATCTTGTAACGGGCCGGATCGAACAGGCGGCGGTGGTGCGCGCCCGAACCGCTGCCGGGACCGCCATGCAGGAACACCGCCGGCTGGCCGTCGGGATTGCCGCAGAGCTCCCAGTAGAGTTCATGGCCGTCACCGACGTCGAGGCGGCCGGTGGCATAGGGCTCGATCGGGGGATAGGGCTGGTTCACGGACAGGCCGGGGCGAAGGATGCAGCATGGATCATGCCGCTGTCTTCGCGGATCAGGCGGCGGGTGGCAAGGCACCAGCCCCGCGGATCAATCGCCGGCGACGAAGAACTGCAGCTTGCCGTCGGGAGAGATGCCGACGCGGTAGAAGTTGTAGGCGCCGAAGCCCAGCATTTCCTGGTAGTCGCCAGCGGTGACGAGCTCGAACAGCTCGACCTTCTGCGGATTGGTCAGCTTGTCGATGGGAACGCCGGTGAAATACGGCCAGACGAAGATCTCGCCATCGCTATCGGGCTCGCTGTGCACGTGCCCCGCCTGCAGCACCTCGAGCAGGATCGCCAGCATCTCGACGCCCTCGCCGTCGCCGGAGGCCGACTTCAACAGCGTGATCGGATCGCCCTCGGCGCCGCCGAACGTCAGGACCGTCGCGTCCTCCCCAGTCTGCAGATAGGGGCGGAGCGCCTCGATATCGCCGCTGCGGCAGATCTCGATCAGCTTCTGGCGGAGATCGCGCACCGCCGGCGGAAGGCCGTCATCGCCGTAGAAGATCTGCGCCGGCGGCGTGTTGGCGCTGGCCGCCGCGGCCGGATCGCCGTCCGGCCCCGCCGCCGCGGGATCAGCGGCGCCTTCGCCGGGATCGTCGGTCTCGGCCGGCGCCTCGCCCTCGTCGGTCGAGCCGTCGTCCGGTGCGGGCTCGGCCGAGGGTGGTGCGGGAGCGGTCAGCGGCGAGGCAGCCGGCGCGCCTGTCGAGGGCGGCGGCGCTGGCGCGGTCGGTGCCGTAGCCGGCCCGGCCGGGCTCGCCGCTTCAGGGCTCGCCGGGGTGGTGGCGGCCGGGGCGACACCCGTCGGCGCGGCGTTGGACGGCGTCACGGCCGGGCTTTCCGCCACGGGCGGAGTCGGCGCACCGGGCAGCGGCGGGAGCGGCACGGAGACGATCCCGTCCTTCTGACGGTCAGAGCCGTCCTGCGATCCGATCTGGGAGAAGGCGGCAGCCGGCATGGGCGCGGCGAGCAGCCAGACGGCGGCCGCAAGCCCTGCCGAAAACCGTGCCGGGCGAATCAGCCTCGGCAAGGAAAGGGTATGCGGCCGGGGCCGCCGAAGTTCGTCAGCTGACATGATGTGCGTCCTCGTGACATCCGCCGGACGATGGCGGTGAAGATGGGCCTAGTGAAGGCCGCGATCGGCACGGAACTCGCCGAAACGGATGCGGTCGCGCAGGCCGTCGAGCAGCTGCAGGACTTCCTCTTCGCCATGCAGCCGCACGAGTTCGGTCAGCGCCGTCGAGATCGCCGTCTCGGCCAGGATTTCCGCTTCGATGCCGTCGGAAATTCCGTCTGCCCAAGCTTCATTGTGATACTCGAACGCGACCTGCTTCTTCTCGGCTTCGATCATCGCGTCGAGTTCGGCATTCGGCAAATCGACCATCGCAAATCCTCTCATTTAGCCTTTCGGCTTCACGTGTCGTTAAGGTCCTAACACGATCCGCTGGCGGCAAATCACTGGTTTCTGCTGCATCATTAGCAAATCGTTAATTTCCGTACCTTGCGCTGATCTCGCGGCTGAGGGTCGCACCCTCTTCCTGATATCGGGCCACTGCCACGCGCGCCGCCGGGGTGCATTTGCGGTAGGTCGATTCGAACGCGCGGTACCCGCTGTTGAAGGCGGCGACCAGAATTTCCCGGTCGGCTGGGCTCGGCGACTGCGCCGTCAGGAGGTCGCTCATCTTGGCGCGCCAGACATTGGCGTTCTCGTCGCCGCAAAGCTTGCGCAGGAAATGCACCGACCCCAGAATCGACGACAGGCGGCCGAGCGGCTTCATGAAAGCCGCGCCGCTCGCCCGTCCCGGCGTCGCCGCCGTGTCCGGCACTGCGATCTCGGCCGCTGGCGCCTTGCTTTGCGCAACAGCACCGGTGCTCCCGATGACGGCGGCACACAGCAGCATCGCGCCGAACAAGGGCAGGCGGGCGGGAATCGAGCACTTCATGCCGCAGGTCTGCCGGCACGTTAAGAAAATTGCAAGAAACGGCGCAGGTGAGCGCCGGAATGGTTTTCCGCTGCGCCATTCCCGCAACAAGCAGGCCCGCCGATTCACCCTCCGCGCGGCGATGGATTGGCGAAGGTCAGAGCCCCAAAAGGTGCGACCGGTGGGCGCTCTCCACCAGCGGCACGAGACCCGTCGTCAGGATACCTTGCTCCGCGAGCCCTGGCAGGTCGGAGACCTCGACGAAGTGACAGGATTTGACGTCGTCCGAAGCTACCGGATCCTCGCCCACCGGCACTTCCCGCACCCCGCGATGAACGGCGATGACGACGTGCATCCCGTCTTCGATCACCTCGTGCAGGCAGAAGAAGGGATAGCTCGGCACCGTAAGGCCGGTCTCCTCCCGCACCTCGCGCGCCACTGCCTCGGCCAGTTGCTCGCCGAAGCGCACCTTGCCGCCGGGCAGCGAGAACTTTCCGGCGAACGGCTCCCGGCCGCGTTCGACGAGAAGCACCTTGCCGGCGCGGAAAAGACAGGCGGAGACGGCGAGAAGGGGAAGATCGCTCATGGCGTTGAGACCTAACATCCCGGCGGGGCTTGGCAAGGCCCTCCCCGCCGTGAACGGCGGCCGCGCCGCTTCCTGGCTTTCCCGCCGGTCACCACAAGGACCGTTAAGCTGCCCGCGCGGCGCTTGACATGGCCGAAGCGCTCGGGCTCATCCAGCCCATGTGCGGTCGCTTCACCTTGACGGCGGCGCCCCGTGAGGTCGCCGACATGCTGGCCCTCCTCGAGCTCGAGGAGTTTCCGCCGCGTTACAACATCGCGCCGACGCAGCCGATCCTCATCGCCCTTGGCGGCACAGAGGCGAGGCCGGACGCCAACCGACCGGGGCGCGAGGCGCGGCTGGTGCGCTGGGGCTTCATTCCGAGCTGGGTGAAGGAGCTGAAGGGCTTTCCGCTTCTCAACAATGCCCGCGCCGAGACCGCGGCGGAGAAGAACGCGTTCAAGGCGGCGATGAAGTACCGGCGCTGCCTGATCCCGGCGAGCGGCTTCTACGAGTGGCAACGCGATGCCAAGGGCAAGCCGGTGCAGGCCTACTTCCTGAAACCCCGTTCCGGCCGGCCGATCGCCTTTGCCGGCGTCATGGAAACCTGGCACGCGCCGGACGGCTCGGAGATCGATACGGCGGCCATTCTCACCACGGCCGCCAACCAGACGCTGCGCCCGATCCACGACCGCATGCCGGTGGTGATTCCCGAAGGCGGCTTCGAGATGTGGCTGAACTGCCGCGACTATGCGCCACCAGACGTCGCCGGCCTGACGGGGCGCGCCAACGAGGACGTGTTCGAGGCCATCGCCGTCTCCGACAAGGTCAACAAGGTCGCGAACGTCACGCCCGACGTCCAGGCGCCGATCGCGCTTGCGGCCCGTCCCCGGCCCGGGGATAAGGGAGGCGACAACGTTGCGCCGGACCTCGACGAGGGGCCCGCCCAGCGAAGCCTGTTCTGATCCCTTCCCAGGAGCTCGCCCGTGAACCTCGATCTTCTCAAGCGCCTGTGCGAAACGCCCGGCATTCCCGGCCGGGAGGAGCGCGTGCGCGCGCTGATCGAGACGGAGGCAAAACTCCTGTTCGACGAGATCGCCGTGGACGCGATGGGCTCGCTCGTCTGCACCCGGAAAGGCAAGGGCAAGAACCCCGAGAAGATCATGCTGGCCTGCCACATGGACGAGATCGGCTTCATCGTCAGCCACGTCACCGACAAGGGTTTCCTGCATGTCCAGCCGCTTGGCGGCTTCGACCCGCGCAACCTGTTCTCGCGCCGCGTCCTCGTCTGCAGCGAGACCGGCGACCATAAGGGCGTGATGAACGCCGAGGGGAAGCCGATCCACATCCAGTCGCCGGAAGACCGCAAGAAGGTGCCCGAGCCCGCCGACTTCATCATCGACACCGGCCACGGCGCGGCGGCCAAGGACATCTTCAAGATCGGCGACAGCGTCGTCATGGACGAGCCCTTCACCGAAATGGGCGGCAAGATCGTCTCCAAGGCGCTCGACAACCGCATCGCTTGTTGGCTCGGCCTCGAGGCCGTCCGGCGGATGATCGACAAGGGCTGGTCGCACGATTGCGAGCTGACCGTCGCCTTCACCGTGCAGGAGGAGATCGGCCTGCGCGGCGCGCGCACCGTCGCCTTCGCGGTGAAGCCCGACATCGGCATCGGCGTCGACACCACGCTCTGCTGCGACACACCCGGCGTGCCGGAAAAGGACCGCACCACGGTGCAGGGTGCCGGCGTCGGCATCCACCTGAAGGACGGCTCGTTCATCTCCGACCGGGGCCTCGTCGCCGAGTTCGAGGCGATCGCCGTGGCAAAGGAGATCCCGTTCCAGCGCACCGTGCTCGCCAGCGGCGGCCAGGACGGCGCGGCCTTGCAACAGGCGGCTTCAGGCGCGCGCGCCATCGGCATCGTCGTCGGCACCCGCTACATCCACACCGTCGTCGAGATGATCGACAAGACCGATTTGAAAGCGGCGCGCGATCTGCTGGCGGCGTTCATCGCCAAGCACTGAGGCGGGCAGTAGCGGGCTCGGCGGGGCTCCCACCCCCCTCTGCCTGCCGGCATCTCCCCCTCAAGGGGGGAGATTAAGCGCGTTACCGGCGGCGACCATCCGATCTCCCCCCTTGAGGGGGAGATGTCCGGCAGGACAGAGGGGGGTGGACTGCCGCCCCCTCCCCAAAAGTGCGGCATCCCCATCCCGGAGCCCGCGCGACCACGGAACACCTAAAATGATCGAACCCGCCCTCCGCGGCTTTGTCCTCGGCCTCAGCCTCATCGTCGCGATCGGTGCGCAGAACGCGTTCATCCTCGAACGCGGACTGGTGCGCAATCACGTCTTCGTTCTGTGCCTGGTGTGCGCGCTCAGCGACGCGCTGCTGATCGCGGCGGGCGTCGCGGGTCTCGGCGCCGCGATCTCGGCACATCCGACGCTAATCTTGGTGGTAACGCTGGCCGGCGCGGTGTTCCTGGCGGCCTATGCGGCGATCGCCCTGCGGCGGGCGCTGAGGCCGGCGGCAATGGCGGTGCGCGGCGACCGGCAGCTGTCGCTGAAGGCGGCGCTCGGCACGGTCCTCGGGCTGACCTTTCTCAACCCGCATGTCTATCTCGACACCGTGGTGCTGCTCGGCAGCCTGTCGGCGCGCTATGACGGGCTCGATCAACGCGTCGCCTATGCCGGCGGGGCGATGCTGGCCTCGTTCGTCTGGTTCTTCGCGCTTGGCTACGGCGCAAGGCTTCTCGCGCCGCTGTTCGCCAGACCCGCAGCCTGGCGTGTTCTCGATGGGCTTATCGCGGCCGTGATGGCAGCCCTGTCACTCAGCCTTCTCGCCAGCCTCGTGTGACGCTGGCGCGCCAGCGTCCTGTCGAGGCAATCCTCGAGCGGGCCGGCGGATGGCAACTTAGTCGGCGTAGGCGACGATCTGCTGGCGGCGCGGCTCGGTCTTCTGGGTCTTCTTACGGAAGGTCTGGTTCGCGGCAGCGATGGCGGCGATGCCGATCTCGCGGTACTTGGCGAGCAGGTCGACTTCGTTGGCGCGGTCGCTCTTGGAACGGAACTTGGCGGAATTCTCGGACATGGTGTTTCCTGTGAGGCTCGATGCAAGCTGGAAGATAGCCGCGATTGAGTCAGTTTAGCGACCGAACCTAACCCAAACTTAAACACGTTTCTTATCATTCGGTATTACTTCACAGAAGTGGCGGAGAAGACACAAGATGCACTGCAGCATGGTAAATCAAAGCTTAACTTGCTTCACCTATGCGAACACCCTGATTTGTCTTGGCGGTAAATTGCAGGTACCCGCTGCACTGCAGCATTGACGGAATGATGCCCGGCAGACGGGAAGGACACGCGATGGACGACGGATACAAAGGCCTCCGGCTCACCAACACCATGACCCGCGCCAGGCAGGAATTCCGCCCGCTCGACTGGTCGAACCCCGCCATTCCCGACGCGGAAAAAAAGGTTCGCATGTATGTCTGCGGGCCGACGGTCTACGACTTCGCCCATATCGGCAATGCGCGGCCGGTGATCGTGTTCGACGTCCTGTTCCGGCTGCTGCGCCATCTCTACGGCGCCGAACACGTGACCTATGTCCGGAACATCACCGACGTCGACGACAAGATCAACGCGCGGGCCACGCGCGACTTTCCCGGCCTGCCGCTGAACGAGGCGATTCGCCGGGTCACCGAGACGACGGCGGCCCAGTTCCAGAAGGACGCTACCGCACTCGGCGCCTTGCCCCCGACGCACCAGCCCCGCGCCACCGACTTCGTCGGCGCCCGCAGCGACGGCAAGCCGGACATGGTGTCGATGATCTCCACCCTCATCGCCCACGGCCACGCCTATGTCGCGGGGGGCGAGGTGCTGTTCGACGTCACCTCGATGCCGGACTACGGCAAGCTCTCCAACCGCAAGCTCGAGGACCAGCAGGCCGGCGCCCGCGTCGCGGTCGAGAGCCACAAGAAGAGCCCCGGCGACTTCGTCCTCTGGAAGCTCTCGGACGACAACGAGCCCGGCTGGGACAGCCCTTGGGGCCGCGGCCGGCCGGGCTGGCACATCGAGTGCTCCGTGATGTCGGAGGCCTATCTCGGCGAGGTCTTCGACATACATGGCGGCGGTCTTGACCTGATCTTCCCGCACCACGAGAACGAGATCGCCCAGTCGCGCTGCGCCCACGGCACCCACGAGATGGCGTCGATCTGGATGCACAACGGCTTCCTGCAGCTCGAGGGCAAGAAGATGTCGAAGTCCGACGGCAACTTCATCACCATCTCCGAGCTTCTGGAGACCGAGACCTTCGGCGGCCGGAAGTGGGACGGCGCGGTGCTGCGCCTCGCCATGCTGATGACCCACTACAAGGAGCCGATCGACTTCTCCGTGAGGCGGCTGGAGGAGGCCGAAGAATCACTGGCCGCCTGGAGCCGCGCCGCCGACGGCGTCACCCCGAGCCAGCCCTCGCAGCGCTTCATCGACGCTTGGTCCGACGATCTTGGCGGCTCGGCCGCCATCGCGGAGCTGCACGCCCTGCGCAAATCCGACCCGGCAGCGCTCCGGGCCTCGGCCGAGCTGATCGGCCTGGCGCTGGCGGTCGCGCCGACGGAGACCGCAGCGCCAGACCCGGCGATCGCGGCCCGGGTGGCCGATCGTCTGGCGCTATTGAAGGCGAAGGATTTCGCCGGCGCCGATGCGATCCGGGCGGAACTGCTCGCCGAGGGCATCCAGCTGAAGGACGGCAAGGACGCAGCAGGCGAGCGCGTGACGACGTGGGAGGTTAAACGGTAGGACGCCAAAAAGGCGTCCTCGCCTGCAGCGACGGCGCGGCCGCCGCAACGTCTCCTGCAGCGACATCGTGTCCGCCGCGAACGTCCCTCCAGCGTCGTCATCCCGGTCTTAAGCCGGGATCCATTCCTCAACGGGTCAACGTCGATCCGCTTCAGAATGGGGGCATGTCGCCGGTTACCCCGTTCGTTCAGCGATTACGCATGGATCCCCGGCAAAACCTTTGGTTTCGCCGAGATCAAATCCGGGATGACGAACCTCGCAGGTACGGATGAAAGCAGGAGATGTCGCGCAGGGCGAAGCGGAAGGCTGAACGCCTATAAGTGCGGGGCGAAGACCTCCGATGCAGACCTGTCCGACCTGTGCCATTCTGACGGCAGCGCCATCGCCGCGCAGCTTCGCTTCCGCTTCGGTTCAGTTAGCATTTGCCGCAAATCGGGATCACAGACGATGCAGTTCGTATGGGATCCCGGCAAGGCACAGAGCAACCTCTCCAAGCATCACGTATCGTTTGCTTTGGCGGAGCGCGTGTTCGACGATCCGTTGCATATCGTCGTCTTCGACCGGGTCGTCGACGGTGAGGAGCGTTGGCACGCGCTCGGCGTCGTCGGAAGCCTTCTTGTCCTTCTCGTCGTCCATACATACCCTGATGGCGACGATGGGAGTTCCATCAGGATCATCGGCGCACGAAAGGCCACACCGCAGGAAAGGAGGATGTATGAGCAAGGATTTGACTGAGGGCGAGCGTGCAGAGATCGATGCGCTGAAGGCGCTCCCCGACGAGCAGATCGACACGCACGACATCCCGGAGACACTGTCGGAGAATTGGCTTCGAGGCCGGCGCCCGCCTGCCGGGCATGCGCTTCAGCAGGCGGTCATGATTCAGCTCGATCCCGACATCGTCGCCTGGTTTCGCGCCCATGCCTCCAAGGGGGGATACCAGGCCGAGATCAGCCGCGTGCTTCGCGGCTATGTCGACGATGCCTCGAAGCGGTAGCGAGCGGGGCTAGCGATTGTATCCAATCCCTGGATACAATCTTACTTGCGCCGCAGCGCCTCGCCGAACCGCACCGCCTCGCCCGTGCTGGCGGCGAGGATCTCCCCCTCCCACATCACCCGCCGCCCGCGGACCACGGTGCCGACCGGCCAGCCGGTGACGGCCTTGCCGTCATAGGGCGTCCACTGCGACTTCGAGCCGATCCAGGCGTTCTCGATCGTCGTGTTGCGCTGCAAGTCGACGACGGTGAAGTCGGCGTCGTAGCCGCAGGCGATTCGGCCTTTGTTGGCGATGCCGAAGATGCGCTGCGGGCCGGCGGAGGTTAGGTCGACGAAGCGCTGCAGCGACAGGCGGCCGTTGGCGACGTGGTCGAGCATGATCGGCACCAGCGTCTGCACGCCGGTCATGCCCGACGGCGAGGCCGGATAGGGCTTCGCCTTCTCCTCCAGCGTATGCGGCGCGTGGTCGGAGCCGAGGACGTCGATCACGCCCTGCGCGATGCCATGCCAGATCCGGTCGCGGTGCTCGGCGGAACGCACCGGCGGGTTCATCTGCAACAGGGTGCCGAGCCGGGCATAGTCGTCGGCGGTCATCGTGAGGTGGTGCGGCGTCGCCTCGGCGGTGGCGACGTCCTTATGCGCCTGCAGGTAGTCGATCTCCGCGGCGGTCGAGATGTGGAGGACGTGGATGCGCGCGCCGACCTCTTCGGCGATCCCGACGAGGCGCTGCGTGCACAGGAGCGCCGCCTCGGCGTCGCGCCAGACCGGGTGCGAGGACGGATCGCCCGGAATGCGGAAGTCCATCCGCTCGCGCAGCCGGAACTCGTCCTCGGAGTGGAAAGCGGTGCGCCGGCGGGTGCGCTTCAGGATCTCGCGCACGCCCGAATCGTCCTCGACCAGCAAGGAGCCGGTGGAGGAGCCCATGAACACCTTGATGCCGGCAGCGCCCGGCAGGCGCTCGAGCTCGGCGACATCGCCTGCGTTCTCGCGCGTGCCGCCGACCCAGAAGGCGAAGTCGCAGTGCATGCGGTGATGGCCCCGCGCCACCTTGTCGGCGAGCGCCGCCTCGCTCGTCGTCAGCGGATCTGTGTTCGGCATCTCGAACACCGCGGTGACGCCGCCGAGCACGGCCGCGCGAGAGCCCGATTCGAGGTCTTCCTTATGGGTCGGGCCAGGCTCGCGAAAGTGCACCTGGCTGTCGATGACGCCCGGCAGGATGTGGAGACCGGTGCAGTCGACGACCTCGCCGGCCGAGGCGGCGTCGATCGACCCGATGAAGGCGATGCGGCCTGCGGTGACGCCAACGTCTCTGATGCCTTCGCCGTCCTGATTGACGACGGTGCCGCCCTTGAGAACGAGATCGTAGGTGGGGGTGGTGGACAAGAGGCGGCTCCTCGCTTGTTCCTGCATGGCTTGCGGCTTACGTAACCCTGACGCCCCTGACAAGCGATCGAAAGCGAACGGCATGTCCTATATCAGCCTGACCGACCGGTCCGTTCTCGACGTGACGGACGAGGACGCCGAAAGCTTTTTACAGAACCTCGTCACCTCCGATCTCGATCTGCTCGGCCCCGGCGAGTCGCGCCCCTCGGCGCTGCTGACGCCGCAGGGGAAAATCCTGTTCGACTTCCTCGTCAGCCGCATCGAGGGCGGCCTTCGGCTCGACGTGGCAGCAGCGGCGCGCGATGCCCTCGCCAAGCGACTGGCGCTTTACAAGCTGCGGGCCAAGGTGACGGTTACCGCCAGTCCGGACAGGGTCTTCGCCATCGTCGACCGCGCAGTTCAAGGCGACTGGCCGATCGACCGGCGGTTTTCCGACGAGACCGTCCGCCGGGCCTATGGCGCGACCCCGCCCGACGGCGAGGAGGCGCCCGCGGCAGCCTTTGAGGGGCTGCGGATTCGCGCAGGGATCGCCGAGGCGGAGAAGGACTTTCCGGCCTCGGACGTCTTTCCGCACGACGTCCTGCTCGACCAGAACGGCGGCGTCTCGTTCAAGAAGGGCTGCTATGTCGGCCAGGAGGTCGTCTCGCGCATGCAGCACCGCGGCACCGCGCGGCGGCGGATCGTGCTGGTGCAAGCGGAGGGCCATTTGTCGCCGGGCGCAACCCTAATGGCCGGCGACAAGCTGATCGGCACCGTACTGTCGGCGATTCCGGGCCTTGCCGGCGACGGTGGCGACGGCATGGCGCTGGTGCGGATCGACCGGCTGGCCCTCGCCCTTTCCCAGGATGCCGTGCTCTCGGTCGACGGCGTGCCGGTGGACGTCACCATCCCCGCCTGGGCCGGCTATGCGCTGCCCGAGGTCACGGCGGTGGCGGAGGACGGCGAATGAGCCGCACCAAGGCGGCGGCACCGCCCCGCGTCTGGCAGCGCATGCTGTCCGGACGGCGGCTCGACCTCCTCGACCCCTCGCCGCTCGACGTCGAGATCGAGGACATCGCGCATGGCCTTGCCCGCGTCGCCCGCTGGAACGGCCAGACCTCGGGCGAACACGCCTTCTCGGTGGCGCAGCATTCGCTGATCGTCGAGGCGGTGGTGGCGGCGAGCGAGCCCGACCCGCGCTGGCGGATGGCAGCGCTCCTGCATGACGGGCCCGAATACGTCATCGGCGACATGATCTCGCCGTTCAAGAGCGTCATGGGCGGCGACTACCGGCTGGTGGAGAAGCGCCTGCAGACGGCGATCCACCGGCGTTTTGGCTTGCCCGCGGACCTGCCGAAGCCGGTGGAGAAGGCGATCAAGGCCGCCGACCGCCTGTCGGCCTATCGCGAGGCGACGCTGCTCGCGGGCTTCAAGCCGGCGGAGGCCGCCGCCTTCTTCGGCGCGCCGACGAGCGACGTGGCCGACGCCGCGGTGTTCCAGCCCTGGCCGGCCGGCGAGGTGGAACGCCTGTTCATCGCCCGGTTCGAGGAACTCGACCGCCTGCTTCACCCTTCCACCCCATCGAAGAACGCGCTCGAAAGTCCGGCATGAGCTATCTCGTCGTCTCCTCCCTTGCCGAACTGCCGGCCACCGTCGCCGCGCATGGCGCGCGGGATCTCATCACGCTGATCAACGTCAACACCGTGGTCGAGCGCCCCGCCGACGTCGCGGCCGACCGGCACCTTTTCCTCGGGATGAACGACATCGTCGCCGAACTCGACGGCATGGTCGCGCCCGCCGAGACGCATCTCGACGAACTCCTCGCTTTCGGCGCGCGCTGGGACCGCCAGACGCCGCTCGCCATCCACTGCTGGGCCGGCATCAGCCGCTCGACCGCCGCCGCCTATATCCTCGCCATCGCGATCAATCCCGAGCTCGACGAGGCCGCTCTGGCGAACGAGCTGAGGCGCCGGGCGCCCTCGGCGACGCCCAATGCCCGGCTGGTCGCGCTGGCCGATGGAAAGCTCGGCCGCGGCGGGCGCATGGTCGCCGCCATCAAGGCCATCGGCCGCGGCGCCGACGCCTTCGCCGGCACGCCGTTCGTGCTGCCGCTGACGCTCGAGACGAGCAGTGGCGACGCGGTTCTCTCGACGTCCGTGTAAGAGAGCTTGGGCAGAAGCGGCACCCTATGGCGTCCCCCTTTGGCCTGCCGGCCATCTCCCCCTCGGGTGGGGAGATCGGCAAGTCGCCAGCGCCGCAACCTTCGATCTCCCCCCTTGAGGAGGAGATGCTGGCAGGCAGAGGGGGGTGAGCTGCCGCGATCCATGGGACAAACTGCGAGCCGGCTGGGCAGCTGAGCTCTATGTCGGCAGTAGTCGTCGCCGGCTAGTCGCTCGATCCCCTCAGTCCTTCGGCAGGTACACGTTCTCCGCCCCCGGAAACGACCGGTCTTTCACGGCCGCCGCATAGGCCGCCACCGCGTCCGTCACCCCTTGCCCCAGATCGCCGAATTTGCGGACAAAGCGCGGCACCCGCGGCGAGAAGCCGAGCATGTCTTCCAGCACCAGGATCTGGCCGTCGCACTTTGCCGAGGCGCCGATGCCGATGGTGGGCACCGCGATGGCGGCGGTGAGTTCGACGCTCAGCGGCTCGACGACGCCCTCGACCACGACGGCAAAGGCGCCGGCCTCGGCGACGGCGACGGCATCGGCCTTGATCGCGTCCCAGCCGGCGCGGTCGCGGCCTTGCGTCTTGAAGCCGCCGAACGTGTTCACCGCCTGCGGCGTCAGGCCGATATGCGCCATCACCGGAATGCCGCGGCTGGTGAGGAAGGCGATGGTCTCGGCCATCAGGACGCCGCCCTCGAGCTTCACCGCGCCGCAGCCGGTCTCGGCCATCAGCCTTGCCGCGTTGCGAAAGGCGACGGCGGGGCTCTCCTCATAGCTGCCGAAAGGCAGGTCGACGACGACGAGCGCCGTCGAGGAGCCACGCACGACGCTCGCGCCATGCAGAATCATCATCTCCAGCGTCGCGCCGACCGTCGAGTCCATGCCGTGCTCGACCATGGCGAGGCTGTCGCCGACCAGCAGGAAGTCGGCATGCGGATCGACCAGCCGCGCCGTCAGCGCGCTGTAGGCCGTCAGCGCGACAATCGGATCGCCACCCTTGCGGGCGAGAATGCCGGGAGCGGTCATCCGCTTGATGCTGGTCTGGGCGCTCATCGGCGGTCTCCTGATGCAAGCGGGGTGCCGGTGATCTCGCGCTGGTCGATGAGGAGAACCTCGCCGAACCGGACGGTGACGAGCACCACCACAGGCGCACCGGCGAGCGTATCCGCGTCGATGCGGTCGACCGTGCCGAGCGTTGCGGACCTGCGGAGATCAACCGAGCGGACGGTGGCGCGCGGCTCGTCCGAGATAATCTCGCGCACCATCGCCACCACCTTGCGCGGATCCCCCTCACCGGCCGCGACCATCGCCTCCGCCTTGTCCAGCGCCTGCGAGATGACCGCGGCGGCGGCGCGGTCTTCCGTCGACAGGCGGACATTGCGCGACGACGCGGCTAGGCCATCGGCCTCGCGCACGGTCTCGACGCCGACGATCTCGACCGGCAGCGACAGGTCCTGCACCATCCGGCTGACGACCGCGAGCTGCTGGAAATCCTTCTTGCCGAAGAAGGCGCGATCGGGCTGGGCAATGTTCAAAAGCTTGGCGACGACGGTCGCGACGCCCTGGAAATGGCCGGGACGATCGATGCCGATGAGAATGGACGACAGCGACGAGACGTCAATCGTCGTCTGCATCGGCTCGGGGTACATTTCCGCGACATCCGGCGCGAAGACGACGTCGACGCCGTGCGCGCGGCAGAGCGCGAGGTCGGCTTCGAGGTCGCGCGGATAGCTGGCGAGATCCTCGTTCGGCCCGAACTGCGTCGGGTTGACGAAGATGCTGACGACGACGAGATCGCACGCCGCCTTGGCGCGGTCCACCAGCGCCATGTGGCCGCCGTGCAGATAGCCCATGGTCGGCACCAGGCCGATCGAGCGTCCGGCGCGCCGCTCCGGTCCGAGCGCCTGGCGGAGTTCGGAAATCGTACGGATCAGTTTCAAGGTGCCCACCTGCCCATCTCTTGCGCACGCTTTGCCACTTTTACCGGCGGAGGTCACGGAAAAATGGTGGTCTCTGGCGAAAGCCACAAGGTGATATGCGCGGGCTGCATGGGGTGTTCGGGGTGTATCGGGTGATTGGGATGTGTGGAGTGCGGCGTAGCCTGGTCGCGCTTCATCGTGGTGCCACTTCTGCGGGTCGTCATCCCGGACTTGATCCGGGATCCATTCCAAATCGCTGCAGAAATCCACTCAGGCCGACCGCTGCCGCCGTGCCTGATGCGGACTGCAAACCTCGACGTTGAGGAATGGATCCCAGCGAAATTAAGGGTTTCGCAGAGGTCAAGCCCGGGATGACGAAGAGCCAAGTGGACCGGATCAAGTCCGGGATGACGAACCGCAGAGGTGAGTGCAGCGCAATGTCCTCAACGTGCGGCACCCTCCCCTAACCCCTTGGCGATCGCCGCGATCATCGCCTCGCGGGCGGCGGGCTCGTCGAGGCCGCGCGGCGACCAGACGTGGCGGGCGAGGAAATAGCGCGTCAGGCGAAAGCCATCGGCGAGCGCGGCTTCGTCGGCACGGGCGCCGAGGGTGCCGAGGAAGGCCGGCAAGGCCAGCATCTTGTCGTGCCAGGGAAGCCCCGCCGCGGCGCTGACGGCGCGGCCGGATTTCGGGGAGACGTAGACGAGGTTCTCGCGCACGCCGGTGGCGACACAGGTGTCGAGGTCGAGGCCGAAGCCGAGTTCTTCGAGCAGCGCGATCTCGAAGCGCAGCACCAGTTCGCCGGCGGTGAGCGGGTCGCTGAAGTGCGAGACGATGATCTTCAGGCCATCATAGAGCCGGGGATGCGGGTCGCGTTCCGGCAGGAGGCGGATGTAGGCGGCCAAGAGCTGGATGCCGTGCAGGCCGACCGGGCTCTCCATCAGCCGGGCGGCGCGCAGCTCGACCGGCTCCAGCGTCATCGTGCCCATGTGCTCATCGAGCCGGGCGCGGCAGGTTACCTCGACCTGGTTGCCGGGCTGCAGCACCGGCTGCTGCTTGCGCGATCGGCCGCCGCGGACGATACCCATTTGCCGGCCGCGGTCGCGCGTGACCAGCTCGACCATCGCGGAGGTCTCGCCGTGCCGGCGCACGCCGAGCACGATGCCTTCCTCGCGCCACTCCATCAGCTGGCTCCGATCGACGTCGGTGCCGTGGCGGACGGAATGGCGGAATGGCGCGGCGGCACGCGGGCTCCGGGATCAGCTTGAGAAGTCGAGGCCCATCTCGCGGTAGCGCTCGGGGTCGTCTCCCCAGTTCTGCCGGACCTTCACGAACAGGAAGAGGTGGCAGGTCTCTTCGGCGGCCTCGGAGATCTCGCGGCGGGCGGACTGGCCAATCGCCTTGATGGTCTCCCCCTTGTGGCCGATGACGATCTTCTTCTGGCTCTCGCGCTCGACGAAGATGGTCTGCTCGATGCGGATCGAGCCGTCCTCTCGCTTCAGCCAGAGCTCGGTCTCGACGTGGCTGGCATAGGGCAGTTCCTGGTGCAGGCGCAGGAACAGCTTCTCGCGGGTGATCTCGGCGGCGAGCTGGCGGATCGGCAGGTCGGTGATCTGGTCCTCGGGATAGTACCAGGGGCCGGCCGGCAGGCGCTGCGCGAGCCATTCCATCAGGTCGGGACAGCCCGAGCCCTTCAGCGCCGAGATCATGAACACCTTCTCGAAGGCGATGCCGCGCTCGGTGATGTCCTTGGTGAGGCCAAGCAGCCTGTCGCGCTGGATGAGGTCCACCTTGTTGAGGAGCAGCACCACCGGCAGCGGGCTTTCCTTCAGGCGCTCGAGAATCGCTTCGACCTCCTCGGTCAGGCCCCGCTCGACGTCGATGATGGCAAGCACCACGTCGGCGTCGCGCGCGCCAGTCCAGGCGGTCTTCACCATAGCGCGGTCGAGCCGGCGCTTCGGCGCGAAGACGCCGGGGGTGTCGACAAAGACGATCTGCGTCTTGTCCTCGATGGCGATGCCGCGCACCAACGCCCGCGTCGTCTGGACCTTGTGGGTGACGATCGAGACCTTGGTGCCGACGAGCTTGTTGACCAGCGTCGACTTGCCGGCATTCGGCGCGCCGAGCAGCGAGACGAAGCCCGAGCGGGTGCCGGCCTCGACGGCCGCGGCATTGGCCGCCTCGGCCCGCGTCTCGACGGCAGGGTTCTCGCTCGTCTCGGGGGTCGCAGCCGTCTTGGCCGCCTCGGTCTCAGCGGTGGGCTCGATCTCGGGGTTATCCCCCTTGGGGGTCTCGTCGCTCAACTCTCGTCCTTCCAGATACCTTCGCGCAAGAGGACCGCGCTTGCCGCTTCCTGCTCCGCCAGCCGCTTGGAGCGGCCGGTGCCCTCGGCGGGCTCAACATTCTCGATCACCGCGCGCACGGTGAAGACCGGGTCGTGGTCGGGGCCGGTGCGCTCGACGATCTCGTAGCGCGGCGCCACAGTGGTGCGGGTGTGCACCCATTCCTGCAGGGCGGTCTTGGCGTCGCGGCGTGCGGAGACGGCGCTGCCCAGCTTGTCGCCCCAGAGCCGGTGGATGAAGTCGCGCGCATCCGACAGCCCGTTGCCGAGATAGATCGCGGCGATCAGCGATTCTATCACATCGGCGCGGATGTTGCGGCTCTTCTCGTCCTTGACCTTCTTGACGTCGCCGCCGTGGCGGATGAAGTCGGCAAGGCCGATCTCGTCGGCGATCTCGGCGCAGGCCTCGGCCGAGACCAGCGAGTTCAGCCGCAGCGACATCTCGCCCTCACTGGCTTTAGGAAACATCTCGAACAGCTTCTCGGCGATGACCAGTCCGAGAACGCGGTCGCCGAGGAATTCGAGCCGCTCGTAGCTCGACGCCGTGCCGCCGCCGCGGAGGCTCGAATGGGTCACCGCCCGCTCGAGCCGCGCGCGGTCGGAAAGCTTCACCCCGATGCGGCGTTCGAGTTCGTCGAGCGAGCGGTCCGGCCTTAGCTTAGCCATGTGGCGACGCGGTCCAGCCGAAGCTCCGTCGGCCAGCGCCAGATCTTCAGGGGCGACTCGCCGCCGCCGATCGAGAAGAAGATCACCTGCGCCTTGCCGACGAGGTTCTCCGCGGGCACGTAGCCGACGTCGAAGCGGCTATCCAGCGAGTTGTCGCGGTTGTCGCCCATCATGAAGTAATGGTCCGGCGGCACCACGAACTCGCGGGTGTTGTCGCCGGAGGAGTTCGGGTTGAGGTCGAGGGTCAGGTAGGTCACGCCGTTCGGCAGCGTCTCTCGGAACTGCGGCACCTTGCTGCCGTCCTCGGCGGTGAAGTCGCCCTCCGGCACGCGCGGCACGGCGACGTCGTTGATGAAGAGGACGCCGTCCCGGACCTGGATGCGGTCGCCCGGAAGGCCGATCAGGCGCTTGATGTAGTCTGTCTCTTCCTCGTGCGGCTTGCGGAAGACGACGACGTCGCCACGGGTCGGCGTGAAGGCGAGCACCCTTCCCTCGGTCGGGAGGTAGCCGACATAGGGCGGCAGCGAGGGCAGCGAATACTTGCTGTAGCCGTAGCTCCACTTCGACACGAAGAGGTAGTCGCCCTCGACCAGCGTCGGCATCATCGAGCCCGAGGGGATCGAGAACGGCTGGAACAGCACGGTGCGGATCACCAGCGCCAGCAGCAGCGCCTGCACGATGACCTTGACCGTTTCGCCGAAACCGCCGCTTGCCTTTGCTTCGGCCCGATCGCCCATGCCCGTTCCTTCAGAGATCGCGAAAACGCAGTGTGTCTGGAAATGCGCGGCCGGGACCGCAGCGGCCTTACTAGCGGCTATGCCCCGCCGGAGCAATTGGCCCGGGCGAACAAAGACCGAACCCCAAGCCGGACGCCCTCTGCCAGCGGCTTGTCAGGGCAAGGCGCCGGCCGCTGGCGCCGCGCCTGGGCGCGCCTCGATGATCACGAAGGCTTGGGCGAGCGGGTAGTCGTCGGTGATGGTCACGTGAATATACGGCTGATGGCCGGCCGGCATCAGCCTGGCGAGGCGCGCGGCGGCACCGCCGCTCAGCGCCATAGTCGGCGCGCCGCTCGGCAGGTTGACGACGCCCATGTCGCGCCAGAAAACGCCCTGGGCAAGGCCCGTCCCCAGCGCCTTGGCGCAGGCTTCCTTCGCGGCGAAGCGCTTGGCGTAGGAGGCCGCGCGCTGGTTGCGTCGCTCGGACTTCGCCTTCTCGATCGGCGTATAGATGCGGTCGATGAAGCGGGCGCCGTGGCGCTCCAGCGTCTTCTCGATGCGGCGGATGTCAATAAGGTCGCTGCCGACGCCGATGATCATGATGCCTCCCCGGCCGCACCGGCCCGGCCGGCATGGGCCGCCTCGACCCGCTGCAGCAGCTGGCGTGCGCGGCGCTGCTGGAAGCTGCGCGCGGTGGCGAAGACGAGCCCGTAGCCGGCCAGCGCGAACGCGATGCCGAGCGGCAGCGAGCCGATCAGCATCGGCTTCAGCACCGGCTCCCAGATCGCCGCGAGGTTCATGTGCTCCAGCGCATGACCGAGCGATTCCGGCGGCGGGCCACCGAGCGCCGGCGCTTGCACGAAGTAGCGGCCGAGCTCGTAGGTCGAGGCCCAGATGAACGGGTAGGTCAAAGGATTGCCGCAGACCGTGCAGCCCAGCACCACCGCGGCGAGATTGCCGGCGATGAGGTAGGCGATGGCGAAGGCGAGGATGATGTGGAAGCCAAGGAAGGGCGTGAACGAGGCGAAGATGCCCGCGGCAAAGCCGGCGGCGATCGCATGCGGGCTCGCCCGCAGCCGCAGCACGCGCTTCTGCAGGTACCGCAGCGAACGGCTCCAGGACCGGCGCGGCCAGAGGCTGCGCATCCGGGCGATGAAGCCGAGCTTTTCCCGCCGGCGAAACAGCATGTCGATCCTTCAGTGCGCCGGCCCGGCGGGGGTTGCATGCTACAGCGATTGGGCTTCCCGGCGCCGTGCGGAAGGCGTGACGGCTGCCGTGGTCAGCGGAAAAATCGGCAGCCCGATCAGAGAGAGCGGCTACCCGGTTTGATCGGCGGAATTGCGGCGAGCTCCGGCGGCAAGGCGTCGGCGGGATAGGCGGGAACCGCGACTTCCGCCAGCGCGATCAACGGTACGCCGACATCGGCCTTCCCCGCCGAGCGGTCGATCAGGCAAGCGGCCGCCACGACCTCGGCGCCGAGCTCGCGCATGCAGACGATGGTCTCTCGGATCGACAGGCCGGTGGTGACGATGTCCTCGACGATCACGACGCGCGCGCCCGGCTCGACCTCGAAGCGGCGCAAGCGGAACTGGCCGTTCTCGCGCTCGACCCAGATCGCCGGCACCTTGAGGTGGCGCGACGTCTCGTAGGCCGGGATCAGCCCGCCGACGGCAGGGCCGACGACGTAGTCGATGTCCCCCGGCACCTCGGCCGCGATCCGCGCCGCCAGCGCGCGGCAGAGCTTCTCCGTCAGGTCGGCATGCATGAAAACGCGCGCCTTCTGCAGGAAGATCGGGCTGCGCAGGCCGGAGGTCAGGATGAAATGGCCTTCGAGATAGGCGCCGGCCTCGCGGAACACGTCGAGCACGTCCTGGCTGGTCATCGCGGTGTCGGTCATCTCGGGATCCATCGGGGCCGGAAGGGGAAAGGGGCTCAGCCGTTCATCCGCACGGCTTCGGACACGCAGGTCTTGGCGCGCAACTGGTTGAGCGTACGGGTCAGGTGCTGGAGGTCCCATACCTCGAGGTCGATGACCATGGTAGTGATGTCCGGCGCCGTCTTGACGGTCGAAAGGCTGTGGATATTGGCGTCGTTGGCGGCGATCGTCTCGGCGATCTCGGCAAGCGTGCCGGGCTCGTTCGAGACGGCGACGAGGATGCGGGCGGGAAAACGGACATTCATCTCCGCGTCGATCTCCCAGCGCACGTCAACCCAGCGGTCCGGCTCGTCGTCGAAGGCCATCAGCGCCGGCGCCTGGATCGGGTAAATGGTGATGCCCTTGCCCGGCTCGAGGATGCCGACGATTCGGTCGCCCGGCACAGCGCCATCCGGCCCGAACTGCACGGGCGTGTCGATGCCGGCGCCGCGGATGGGGATGGCAAGGCCGCGCTTCTCGGCTTCGGCGATGCTCGGAATGCGGAACATCATGCCGATGCCGGTGCGCAGGTTGAACCAGCCCTCCTCGTCGGTCCGCTTGGAGATCTTGGTGACCCGGCTGTCCTGGAAGTCCGGATGCACCGCCTTCAGCACGTCGGCGGCCGCAAGCTCGCCGCGCCCGACGGCGGCCATCGCATCGTCGACGTCCTTCTGCCCGAGCTTGCCGAGATAGGGCTTCAGCCCCTCGCGGCTGAACGTCTTGCCGGAACGCGTGAAGCTGCGTGCCAGCATCTGCTGGCCGAGACCTGCATACTGCCGGCGGATGGCGAGGCGGGTGGCACGCCGGATGGCCGAGCGCGCCTTGCCGGTGACGGCGACCGTCTCCCAGGACGCCGGCGGCGTCGCGCCCTTGGAGCGGATGATCTCGACCTCGTCGCCATTGGTGAGCTCGGTCACCACCGGCATGATGCGGCCGTCGATCTTGGCGCCGACGCAGGTATCGCCGACATCGGTGTGCACGGCATAGGCAAAATCGATCGGCGTCGCGCCGCGCGGCAAGGCGATCAGGCGGCCTTTCGGGGTGAAGCAGAACACCTGGTCCTGGAACAGCTCGAGCTTGGTGTGCTCGAGGAACTCTTCGGGATTGTCGCCCTCGGCCAGCAGATCGATGGTGCGCCGGAGCCAGCCATAGGCATTGCTCTCGGCCGACAGCACCACGCGGCCGTCATGCCCCTCCTCGGCGAAAGCGCCGTCCTTGTAGAGCGCGTGCGCGGCGACGCCCTGCTCGGCGATCTGGTGCATTTCCTTGGTGCGGATCTGCAGCTCGACGCGCTGGCGGGACGGTCCGACGATCGTCGTGTGGATCGAGCGGTAGTCGTTCTGCTTGGGGATCGAGATGTAGTCCTTGAACCGGCCGGGCACGAGCGGCCAGGTGCGGTGGACGATGCCGAGCGTGCGGTAGCAGTCGTCCTCGGTGGGCACGAGAACCCGGAAGCCGAAGATGTCGGACAGCTGCTCCAGCGAGAGCGCCTTGCGCTGCATCTTGGAGAACACTGAATAGGGCTTCTTCTGCCGTCCCTTGACGATGGCGTCGATGCCCTTCTCGCGCAGCCGGTCGGCCAGATCGCTCTCGATCTTGGCGATGGTGCCGGCATGTTTGTCGCGCAGTTCGGCAAGACGCATGGTGATGGTCTGGTAGGCCTCGCCGTTGACATAGCGGAAGGACAGGTCCTCCAGCTCCTCGCGCATGTCCTGCATGCCCATGCGCCCGGCGAGCGGCGCATAGATGTCCATCGTCTCCTGGGCGATGCGCTCCTGCTTGTCGGAGCGCATGTGGCCAAGCGTGCGCATGTTGTGCAGCCGGTCGGCGAGCTTGACGAGGAGCACACGAATATCGTCGGCGATGGCCAGCAGCAGCTTGCGCAGGTTCTCCGCCTGCTCGGCCTTCTTCGAGACAAGGTCGAGCCGCTTCAGCTTGGTCAGGCCCTCGACCAGCTGGCCGATCTTGGCGCCGAAGAGGTGGTCGATCTCCTTGCGGGTAGCGTCAGTGTCCTCGATCGTGTCGTGTAGCAGCGCGACGGCGATGGTTGCCTCGTCGAGGCGCATGTTGGTGAGGATCGCCGCCACTTCGAGCGGATGCGAGAAGTAGGGGTCGCCCGAGGCGCGCTTCTGCGCACCATGCTTCTGCATGGCGTAGACATAGGCGCGGTTGAGAAGCGCCTCATCGACGTCGGGCTTGTAGCTCGCCACGCGCTCGACGAGTTCATATTGTCGCATCATGGGATCAGGAACCGGCCTCTCGGGAGATCATCGGCCAAAAGAAAGGGCGCCTCGCAGCTTGCGAAGCGCCCTTTGCATATAAGTACGTAAAGCGTCCGACCGAAAGGCCGGACTGCGATGCGGCATCAGAAATCGTCGTTCTTTTCCGGGGCGATGAGGCCTTCGATGCCGGCGAGGAGTTCGTCCTCGTTCATCCGGTCGAACGAGACGTTGTCGTCGCTGTCGTCGCCGCTCTTGTCGTCGATGGCGCCGGCGGGCGGTGCCTGCGGCTCCGGCTCGTCGACCTCGACATGCTTCTGCAGCGAGTGGATCAGGTCTTCCTTGAGGTCGCCCGGCGACAGCGTCTCGTCGGCGATCTCGCGCAGCGCGACGACGGGATTCTTGTCGTTGTCGCGATCGATGGTGATCTGCTGGCCCTGCGCGATCTGGCGGGCGCGATGACTGGCAAGCAGGACAAGCTCGAAACGGTTTTCGATCTTATCGACGCAATCTTCCACGGTGACGCGGGCCATGCCTGTCTCCTAACAACGACTTTGCAAGCTATGAAGTGCGCTCCATAACCGTTTCATCCCACTGGCACAAGGGCGCAACGCGGAAGGTTTTGAAAGAGCTGCGGCTTTGGGAAACAAAAAGTGGGTCTGGAAAGCTTATCCACCGCTACCGCACCGTTCTTCCTGTCGTCATATGCACCGTTGGCAATTGCCTGGCGGGCACGTATCGTAGGCCAAGCCCCGACCGAGCCAGCATTGCAGCGGCCGACTTCGGGCGACAGATTTTCAAGCAGCTCTTTTCAGTCCCTGTTCGAAAGAGGTTCATGTTCGATTCCCGCGAAAAGATCGCGCTCTTCATTGACGGCGCCAATCTCTACGCCGCGTCCCGCAGCCTTGGCTTCGACATTGACTACAAGAAGCTGCTCTCCGCCTTTCAGAAGCGCGGCTACCTCTTGCGGGCCTACTACTACACCGCGCTGCTCGAGGATCAGGAATACTCCTCGATCCGCCCGCTGATCGATTGGCTCGACTATAACGGCTACACGCTCGTCACCAAGCCGGCGAAGGAGTTCACCGACGCCAGCGGTCGGCGCAAGGTGAAGGGCAACATGGACATCGAGCTGGCGGTCGATGCGATGGAGCTGTCCGATACGGTCGACCACTTCGTGCTGTTTTCTGGCGATGGCGACTTCCGCTCGCTGGTCGAGGCGCTGCAGCGCAAGGGCCGCAAGGTGTCCGTGGTGTCGACGCTGTCGACCAACCCGCCGATGATCGCCGACGACCTGCGCCGCCAAGCGGATCATTTCATCGACCTCGTCAGCCTGCGCAGCGAGATCGGCCGCAGCCCGGCCGAGCGCGAGGCACGGCTCGCCCGGCGCGCCGAGGCGGATACGGATGCGGATGCCGACGAAGATTATTGAGCCGTCGCGCGACTGCCCGCTCTGCCCCCGCCTCGTCGCCTTCCGCGAGGAGTGGCGGCTGCGCGAGCCCGGCTGGCACAACGCGCCCGTCCCCACCTTCTTTCCCGCCGGCGGCCCCGATGCGGTGGAGCTTCTCGTCGTCGGGCTGGCGCCCGGCGTGCGCGGTGCCAACAGGACCGGACGGCCGTTCACCGGCGATTTCGCCGGCGACCTCCTCTACAAGACGCTGAACAGCTTCGGCTTTGCCAACGACCGTTTCGCGGCACGCCCGGACGACGGGCTGGAGCTCTTCGGGACGGCGATCATCAACGCCGTTCGCTGCGTGCCGCCGCAGAACAAGCCGGTGCCGCTCGAGATCAACACCTGCCGGCAGTTCCTGACGCCGACCCTTTCCGGCCTGCCGAACCTGCGGGCGATCGTGACCCTCGGCCGGATCGCGCATGAATCGACCGTGCGGGCGCTCGGGTTGAAGCTAAAAGACGCGCCGTTCTCGCATGGCGGTACGCACGAGATCGGCGGCATCCGGTTGACGTCGAGCTATCACTGCTCGCGCTACAACACCAATACCGGAGTCCTGACGGAGGCGATGTTCTTCGACGTCTTCCGCGGCGTCGCCGAGCACCTCGGCCGCTGAAAGCGGCCAGCGGCGCGGCTATCGGCGGCTGGCGAGATAGTCCGAAACGTCCGCCGCATTCCGGTCCGGCGGGAAGACGGGATAGAACACCTTCTCGATCATCCCGTCCCGCGCCACGAGCGTCAGCCGCTTGAGCAGCAGATCGCCGTCGGCTTCGAAGGTCGGGAGATCCAGCATCTCGGTCAGCTCGCCCTTCGCATCCGACAGCAAGGGGAACGGCAGATGCAGGCGTTCGGCCGCCTCCTTCTGGTAGGCGGTGGTCTGGGTGGAAACGCCGAAGACATGCGAGACGCCAAGGGCCCGAAGCTCGCTGAAAAGATCGCGAAAACCGCAGGCTTGAGGGGTGCAGCCGCGGGCACCGGGAATCTCGTCCCATCCACCGGGCAAGGGATGGCCGGGCCGGCCGGTCATGGGATAGGCGAAGACCACAAGGGTCCCCCGCAGCTGGGCGAGATCGACGGCGCCGCCTTGCGTCGCGGGCAAGACGACATGCGGCAAGCGCATGCCCGTCAAATGCTGTGCGCCACCATCATCCTGCGCCGGCGGCAGTCCTTCCGGCAGTCGTGTGTTTTCAAAGGACATCGCAAGCCTCCCAGCATCGCTCGTTCCATGGAACGCAAAAAGCCTGGCAAACGCAAGCCGGCAATCGGTCGAGATTGACCTTGCCGGCTTCCGTCACGCCGCTGGCAGACAGTCTGCGCTAGCGGTTGTCCTTGAGGAGCCGCTCCTTCTGGCGGTTCCAGTCCTTCTGCTTCTCGGCCTCGCGCTTGTCCGGCGCGTTCTTGCCCTTGGCGACCGCGAGCTCGAGCTTGGCCATGCCGCGGTCGTTGAAATAGATCTTCAGCGGCACCAGCGTCATGCCGTCGCGCTGGATGGCGCCTGCCAGCCGGTTCAACTGCGTCGCACGCACCAAAAGCTTACGGCGGCGCCGCGGCTCATGGTTGTTGCGGTTGGCCTGCAGATATTCCGGGACGTAGGAGTTGATCAGCCACAGCTCACCGCCCTCCTCCGTCGCGTAGGATTCGGCAATGGTCGAGCGGCCGAGCCGAAGCGCCTTCACCTCGGTGCCGGTCAGGACGATGCCGGTCTCCAGCGTGTCGATGATCGCGTAATTGTGCCGCGCCTTGCGGTTTTCCGCGACAATGCCGGAATTGGTTCTGAGGGGTATCGATGCCATCGGGGTCGGACGATCCTGTGCGCCCGCCATCATGGGCGGCGGGCATCGGCTGTGATGATCCCCGAAATGAGGATTGTGCGCGTCAGTTCAAGCGCCCGGCCGGCGAATCCTCACCGGCCGCTTGCGGAAAGGCCCGACCTAGTTCAGCAGGCCGGCATGGCGAAGCGCGCTGTCGATCGCCTCCTCGGTCGACTTGTCGATGGTCGTCAGCGGCGAGCGCAGGTGGTTTGCCATGTGCCCGAGGCGCGACAGCGCGTATTTTGGGCCGCCAGGGTTCGGCTCGATGAACATCGCCTTGTGGAGCGGCATCAAGCGGTCCTGAATCTCCAGCGCGGCGGCGAAATCGCCGGACAGGCTGGCGGTCTGGAAGTCGGCGCAGAGGCGCGGCGCGACATTGGCCGTCACCGAGATGCAGCCGGACCCGCCATGTGCGTTGAAGCCGAGCGCGGTGGCATCCTCGCCGGAAAGCTGGATGAAATCCTTGCCGCAGAGCATACGCTGCTCCGAGACGCGGTCGAGCTTGGCAGTGGCATCCTTGACGCCGACGATGTTCGGAAAGTCCGCCGCCAGCCGCGCCATGGTCTCGACTGACATGTCGATCACCGAGCGCGGCGGGATGTTGTAGATGAAGATCGGCAGCGACACCGCTTGGGCGATCGCCGAATAATGGGCGTAGAGGCCCTTCTGGCTCGGCTTGTTGTAGTAGGGCGTGACCACCAGCAGGCCGTCGGCCCCAGCCTTCTCGGCGAACTGCGCGAGATCAATCGCCTCGGCCGTGTTGTTCGAGCCGGCGCCGGCGATCACCGGCACGCGCTTCGCCGATACCTCGACGCAAAGCTCGACGATATGCTTGTGCTCGGCATGCGACAGCGTCGGGCTCTCGCCGGTGGTGCCGACCGGCACGAGGCCATGCGAGCCCTCCCCGATCTGCCATTCGACGAAAGCGCGGAACGCCGCCTCGTCGAGCGACCCGTCAGCAGTGAAGGGCGTGACCAACGCCGGCATTGAACCCTTGAACATTCCCACTCCCGCCGTCCGTCATGTCGGCTTATTGCCGCGCCGGACGTCCTGCCCGTTTGTCGCTGAGATAACGTCATCGTGCGTTCGACCAATCGGCCACGAAATAGGCCGCATCCGCCCGCACGAAGCCCGGTACCATAGTGAACGGGCGTTGGGGAGACAAGCCGACGCGCAGACGCCCGAGGAAAACCGTCCTTCGTTTAACCTAAGCCTTTACGATTGTTTCATCGTGTCCGTGAGAGATTTACCAACCATAACATTACTCCCCCGGGGATGGGGCCGATCCTGACAGGATCGCCCTTCGAAAGGTTGCCATGACCGCGCAGGCATTCGCCAAGAGCTTGATCCTCAAGGGGCTGATGCTCACGCTGCTCTGCGAGGCGGCGGTCGCCCAGACCTTGCCGCCGGCCGGTCCGATGCCGACGCTGCGCCCGATGGGGCGCGACAGCGGCGTCGCGATGGATCCGTCCCGCTTTGGCGGAACCCCGGCCCGTGCGCCCAACCCGGTGCTGGCGCCGCGTCCCTCGGCGATGCCGGAGAACGTCGACACTAGCGCCAGCGCCTTCACCGCCTCGATCTCCGCGATCTCGGCCCGCCCGAGCGACATCCGCGCCATCAATGGCGAGCTGAAGGACGGCCTCACCGCTGTCTCGTCGGGCGATCTGCGCAAGGCACGTTCGATCCGCGAGGGCATGCCCGCCCGTGCGCTCGACCGTCAGATCCTGACCTGGGCGATCGCGCTGAACGGCGGCAAGGACGTGCCGGCCGCCGACATCGCCCGTGCCTCGGCCGAGCTCAAGGGCTGGCCGGGCATGAAGAAGCTGCGCGCCAATTCCGAGCGCGCTCTCTACCGCGAGCAGCCCTCCGCCTCGAACGTCATCAACGCCTTCGCCGGCAGCCAGCCGGAGACGCCGGAAGGCGCCATGGCGATCGCCCGCGCGCTGATCGAAACCGGTCGTCCGGGCGACGCCAAGAAGATCATCGCCCGCGTCTGGCAGACCGAGCGTCTCGACCGCAACCTCGAGGGGCGGATCATGACGCAGTTCGGGCCGCTGCTGACGCGGACCGACCACAAGCGCCGCATGGACATGCTGCTCTACAAGGAGTGGATCTCCGACGCCGAGCGGATGAAGACGCTGGCCAATTCCGAGCGGCTGTTTGCCGCCCGCGCCGCGGCGGTGCGCGGCGATGTCAATGCCAGCAAGCTCCTGGCCGCGGTTCCCGCCGGCCAGCGCTCCGATCCCGGCTATATCTACGCTTTGGTCGAGGTGCTGCGGAAGCAAGGCAAGGTCGAGCAGGCTGCCGCCACCATGCTGTCGGCACCCCAGGACAGTGCCTCACTGGTCGATCCCGACGCCTGGTGGAACGAGCGGCGCATCGTCGCCCGCGATCTCCTCGACCTTGGCCGCACCAAGGACGCCTACCGCGTTGCCTCGGCACATTCGGCCGAGAACCCCGCCGATGCGGCGGAGGCCGAGTTCCACGCCGGCTGGATCGCCCTCAGCTTCCTGAAAGACACTCGCACCGCCGGCAAGCATTTCGCCCGCATCGCCGAAATGTCCAATCGGCCGCTGTCGCAGTCGCGCGCCTATTACTGGCTCGGCCGCACCGCCGAAGCCGCCGGCTCCGGCAATGCCGCGAAGTATTACGGCCGTGCGGCGAGCTACCCCAGCACCTATTACGGCCAGCTCGCTACCGCCAAGATCGGCGCGCGGCCGCAGCAGGTGTCCTATCCCAAGCCGTCCGGCGCCGAGCGCCAGCGCTTCGAGAGTCGCGAGCCGGTGCGGGCGATCAAGCGGCTGGAGCAGCTCGACCTCGAGAGCCGCGCCAATGTCCTCTACCGCGCGCTCGCCGACGAGCTGGACAGCCCGGGCGAGCTCGCGATGCTGGCCGCGATGGCCGAGCGGCGCGGCGACTACTACATGGCGCTGAAGGTCGGCAAGCAAGCCAACAACCGCGGCGTCGACGCGCCGGCGCTCGCCTTCCCGATCGGCGTCATCCCGCAGACCGCCAACATCTCGGCCTCCGGCAAGGCGCTGGCCTATGCGATCGCGCGGCAGGAGAGCGAGTTCAACCCCGGCGCCCGGTCCGGCGCCGGCGCGCTCGGCCTCCTCCAGCTGATGCCGGGCACGGCGAAGTCCGTCGCCGCCAAGGCCGGCCTCGGCTTCTCGCTCGCCCGCCTCACCACCGATCCCGGCTACAACGCGACGCTTGGCGCGCGCTTCCTCGGCGAGCAGATCGACAACTTCTCCGGCTCCTACGTCCTCACCTTCATCGCCTACAATGCCGGCCCACGGCGCGCCCGCGAATGGGTCGAGCGCTTCGGCGACCCCCGCGGCAAGTCGATCGACGAGGTCGTCGACTGGGTCGAGCGCATCCCCTTCACCGAGACGCGCAACTACGTCCAGCGCGTGATGGAGAACTACCAGGTCTACAAGATGCGGCTCGGCGCTGATGCCAGCATCGAGCGGGATCTGGTGATGGGACGGCGGGGGTAAGCAGGCAGCGGGGGTAGCTGCCCCCCTCTGCCCTGCCGGGCATCTCCCCCTCAAGTGGGGAGATCGGTGACCGGAAACCGTGACGTGCTCGATCTCCCCCCTTGAGGGGGAGATGCCGGCAGGCAGAGGGGGGTGGGCCTCGCCAGCCTTCGCGAAAATGACATTTGGAAGCCTACCCGAACTTATTGCTCTTCGGGAACCCGTTCGGCACCAGCCGCCCGGCCAGCGCCCGGTCCGTCCGCCATTCGAACAGCTCCTCCGGCGTGCGGGTGAAGCTGCGGCCGCCGGCGCCTTGCCAGGTGAGGCCGTCGGCGAGGGTGAAGACGCGGAGATCAGAGAGGCCGCCCTCCTTGTAACGCTGTAGCCGGACGCCCTTGCCGCGGACCATGGCCGGCACCTGGATCAACGGGAAGACGATCATCTTGCGGTTCTCGCCGACGACCGCGACCGTGTCGCCCTCGGCCGGCGGCGCCATCACCAGGGTCGCGGGCGCGGCAAGGTTCAGGAGCTGCTTGCCCTTGCGGGTCGAGGACAGCATGTCGCCCTCCGCCACCACGAAGCCGTAGCCGTCGGACGAGACCATCAAGCGGTTACGGTTGGCGACGGAGACGAAGCCGAGCGCGATGTCGGCGGCGTCCTCCAGCTCGAAGGCGAGGCGGATGGGCTCGCCTTGTCCGCGCCCACCGGCGAGCTTGTCGGCGCCGATGGTGTAGGCGCGCCCGTCGGTCGAGAGGAACACGATCTTGTCCGTCGTCTGCGCGGGGAAGCCGAGCTTCAGTCCGTCGCCTTCCTTGAAGGTCAGCGTCGAGAGATCGGTGACGTGCCCCTTCAGGCTGCGCAGAAAGCCCTTCTTCGAGAGGACGACGGTGACCGGCTCGCGCTCGATGAAGGCGACGTTGAGGTCATCGAGATTGTGGACCGGCGCGTCGGCGAAGGTGGTGCGGCGCTTGCCGAGCTTGGTGCGCTTGGAGAAGGTCTTGCCGACCTCGCGCACTTCCGCGGCAATGGCCGACCACTGCTGCTCGGGCGAGGCGAGCAGTGCCTCCTTCGCGGCCTTTTCCTCGGCCAGCGTATCGTATTCGCGCTTCAGCTCGAACTCCTCGAGCTTGCGCAGCGAGCGCAGGCGCATGTTGAGGATCGCCTCGGCCTGTACCTCGGTCAGCGTGAACGTCTGGATCAGCACCGGCTTCGGCTCGTCCTCGGTCCGGATGATGCGGATGACCTCGTCGAGGTTGAGGAAGGCGATGAGGTAGCCGGAGAGGATCTCCAGCCGCCGCTCGATCTGGTCCAGCCGGAAGCGCGCGCGCCGCAGCAGCACCTCGCGCTGGTGCGCCAGCCATTCGACCAAGACGTCGCGCAGACTCATCACCCGCGGAATCTTGCCGCCGGAGAGGACGTTCATGTTGAGCGGAATACGCGCCTCGAGATCGGTGAGGCGGAACAGCGATTCCATCAGAAGCTCGGGCGGCACGCCGCGGCTCTTCGGCTCGATCACCACGCGCACGTCTTCCGCCGACTCGTCGCGGATGTCGCCGAGGAGCGGCAGCTTCTTGGCCATCAGAAGGTCGGCGATCTTCTCGATCAGCCGCGACTTCTGCACCTGGTAGGGGATTTCGGTGACCACGATGACGTAGCCGCCCCTCCCCTGGTCTTCCTTCTCCCAGCGGGCGCGGACGCGAAACGAGCCGCGGCCGGTGGCATAGGCCTCGCGGATCGAGGCCCGGCTGTCGACGATGATGCCGCCGGTCGGGAAGTCCGGTCCCTCGACGAAGCGCATGAGGTCGTCGATGTCGCTATCGGGCTTGTCGATCAGACGGAGGGCTGCCTCGCAGAGTTCGGCGGCGTTGTGCGGCGGGATCGAGGTCGCCATGCCGACGGCGATGCCGGCCGAGCCGTTGGCGAGGAGGTTCGGGAAGGCGCCCGGCAGCACGATCGGCTCCTGGTCCTCCTCGTTGTAGGTCGGGCGGAAGTCGACGGCGTTCTCATCGATGCCGCGCAGCAGCAGCATGGCGACGTCGGTCATCCTCGCTTCGGTGTAGCGCATGGCCGCCGCGCTATCGCCGTCGATATTGCCGAAATTGCCCTGGCCGTCGATCAGCGGATAGCGGATCGCGAAATCCTGGCTGAGCCGCACCAGCGCGTCGTAGATCGAGGCGTCGCCGTGCGGGTGGAACTTGCCCATGACGTCGCCGACGATGCGCGCCGACTTCTTGTAGCCTTGACCGGGGTCGAGCCGCAGCACGCGCATGGCGTGAACGATGCGGCGGTGCACCGGCTTCAGCCCATCGCGGACATCCGGCAGCGCGCGGCCCATGATGGTCGACAGCGCATAGGCGAGGTACCGCTCCTCGAGAGCGACCTTCAGGTCGACCGGTTCGATATCGCCGCCGCCCGCTGGCGGATCCGCTGCCTTGCCCATGCCATCGCCTTTAGAGCAGCGGCTGGACAAGAACAAGAACGGAACAGCGAATATCCACCGTCGGTTGCTGCCAAGTCGGTTTGAAAGAATTAGCCATGCAGACGGATCGCGGCTTGACGGTTCGAGGGCCGTCCGGTGAAGCAGCAGTTCCGGAGTTCGACAACTCACGATAGCCGCAGTGGCCGCGATGGTCAGGACGGCGATTTCGCCTTACAACCTTGCCGCCTGCCCGCAGACGGCCATTTCCCGTGCCAATGCCGCCACTCCGACACGATCGGCGCCCAGAAGCCCATCCAACCCAAACGATGTAGAGGTTTTCCATGATCGCCACCCATTCCAAGCGGCTCATCGCCAGCCTCGCGCTCGTGCTCGCCGGCTCGACCAGCGTGCTTGCCGCCGACGCGCAGGCGTTCGCCGATCGGCTTCAGGCGATCGGCGCCAAGACCGGTGCGCCGATCAACTTCGCCGGGGCCGAATCGGTCGGCGAGAATGTCGTCTTGAAGGGCGTGACGCTCGGCGCCGGCGCGGACGCCGCCAATGTCGGCGACATCACCTTCGAGAACGTCACCGGCTCTTCCGCCGAGGGCTGGACCGTCGCGCGCGTTCCCTTCGCCGACTTCAAGAAGGCTGAGGGCAGCAAGGAAGCATCGGTCACCGGCATGGTGGTCGAGGGCTTGCAGCTCGCCGGATCGGAAGGGCCGTCGAAGCTGCCGGGCGAGGCGCAGTACTATTTCGACAGCGCGTCGATCCAGTCGGTCAAGGTCACGGAAGGCGGCAACAATCTGTTCTCGCTGAGCGGCACCGACATCACCAATTCGGTGACCGCGGACAGCGGCGAGATCGCCTCGTCCTTCACCCTCGGCGACTTCATGATCGATTTCGCCGGGATGCCGGCGGATGACACGACCCGCACGATGCAGGCGATCGGCTATTCGCAGCTCAGCGGCAACGGCTCGACCGACAGTTCCTGGGATCCGAAGACCGGCGAGCTGAGCCTCGACCCGTTCGAGCTGACCGTCGAGAACGCCGGCAAGCTGTCCTTCGCCTTCCAGCTGAACGGCTACACCTCGGCCTTCTCGAAATCGCTGCAGCAGATCCAGGAGCAAATGGCGGCGGATCCAGCGGGCGCGCAGAACTCCGGCATGGCGATCATCGGCCTTGTCTCGCAGCTCAGCATCGCCTCGATGCAGCTCGATTTCACCGACGATTCGCTGACCAACAAGCTGCTGGACTACTACGCCAAGCAGAACGGGCAGACCAAGGAGCAGCTGATCGACGGGATCAGCGGCATGATGCCGGCCGTGCTCGCCTCGCTGCAGAACCCGGAATTCCAGAACGAGGTGACGACCGCCGTCACCACCTTCCTGAAGGACCCGAAGTCGCTGACGATCTCGGTCGATCCGGACGCACCGGTCCCCGCCACGCAGATCATGGGTGCCGCCATGGGCGCGCCGCAGACGCTGCCGACCGTGCTGTCGCTCGGCGTCGTCGCCAATGGCGTCGACGAATAAAGGTCCGACGCAGACCTGAAACGAAGAAGGCCGCCGCGGTGATCCGCGGCGGCCTTCTGCACTCTGATGGGTCCGGCAGCACGGCCAGCCGTCAGGGAATGAGGCCGATGCCCGGGCTTCTCGGCGCGTCCCCGCTCCGCCGGTCGCTCGCCTCGGTGGAATAGAACTCGCGCTTCTGCCGGTACATTTCGAGATCGGCGCGCTTCACCGCCTCTTCCAGCCGCTCGCCGGCCTTGGCGGTCGCCGCGCCGATGGCGAAGGAGAGCGTGCTGCCGGTATAGAACTGGTTGTTGACGGCAACGAGCTTCTCGATGTTCTCGATCATCGCCTGCCCTTCATTCTCGTCGCAGCCTGGCATCAGGATGGCGAACTCGTCGCCGCCGATGCGGCAGGCATGCTGCGGCTTCTTCACCAGTTCGTTCAGCACCTCGCCGGCGCGGCGCAGCATGGCATCGCCGGCGGCGTGCCCGAGCTCGTCGTTCACCGTCTTCAGCCCGTTCATGTCGGCGATGAGGACGGTCACGGGGTAGGGTCCGATGCGCTCGAGCCGGTTCATCTCGTCGACGAAGAAGGAGCGGTTGAAGAGCTTGGTCAGCACTTCGTGCTTGCCGAGATATTCGAGATAGGCCTCGGCCTTCTTGCGCGCGGTGATGTCGGTCAGCGCCACCTGCACCTGCGACCAGTCGCGCTCGCGCCCTGGCAGCACCGAGAACTGCATGTGGAGGTAGAGCTCATCGCCGTCCAGCGAGTAGTTTACCACCTCTCGCTGCTGGAACAGCTTGCCTTGCCAGAGGTCGACCAGCTGCTCCTTGAAGTGTTGCGTCATCGCGTCGCGAAAGACGTCGCCGAGGCGCTTGTAGAGCGTCGCCTTGTCGGGCGCGCGAAACAGCTCGAGCGTGTGGCGGTTGACGTCGATGACGCGGATTTCGCTGAGGCAGCGGGTGATGAACTCCGGGTGCACGTCGACGAAGGTGCGGAAGTCGGTGACGCCCTGGTCGCGCACGCCCTCGATCAGGCTCTTCACCGAGGAGAAGTCCTCGACCCACAGCGACACCGGCGAATGGTCGAACAGGCCGCGCGCGTAATTCTTGCTGAGATCGGCGAGGCGGCGCGCCTCCTCCCGCTCGGTGACGTCCTCGGTGGCGATGAGAATGCGGCGCCAGTCGCGCTCGTGGCCGGACAGGATCTGGCCCTTCAGCTGGATGTCGAGGCGCCGTCCCGAGAGCGTGTAGTTGACGGCCCGACTGATGAAGTCGGTCTCGCCGCTCCAGAGCTGCTGGAGTTCCTGGATGTGGACCTCCGGATGCTCGTCGGCAAAGACCTTCGCAAGGTTCTCGACGAGATGCGGCAGGTCCCGCGCGCCGAACAGCTGCAGCGTGCGCCGGTTCACCGTGACGACCTCGATCAGCCCCATGCAGCGCCGGACGCGGTCGAGATCCTCGGCGAGGAAGGCCGCAAGATCCTCGACGCCCTCCTCGCGCCAGCTGTCGAACAGCGCGCGGACCTTGGAGAAGTCCTCCAGCCACAGCGGCACCGGCGTCATGTCCATGAAGCCGAGGTCGGGTGCCTCGGGCACCACCTGTCCTTCATCCTGCCGGAATGCCGTCATGCCCCTGTCCATCACCCGCTGTTGTCGCCGTTGTGCGCCGCAGCAAGGCGCACTGAACAACTATCATCCTTATTATTAAGGAAGCGGTCGCACCTTTTCCCTTCGCTGGACCTCTCTCCGGGCGGCGCCGTCGACGCCTACTTCGCCGGCGCTGTCACGCGCAGGCCGAGTTCCCGCATCTGGGTGGGCGAGGCTTCGTTCGGCGCGTTCATCAGGAGGTCGTAGGCCTGCTGATTCATCGGGAACATGGTGATTTCGCGGAGGTTCTTGACGCCGCAGAGAAGCATGACGATGCGGTCGACACCGGCCGCCATGCCGCCATGCGGCGGGGCGCCGTACTGGAAGGCGCGGTAGAGGCCGCCAAAACGCTCCTCGACCTCGGCCCGGCTGTAGCCGGCGATCTCGAAGGCCTTGACCATGGTCTCGGTCTGCTGGTTGCGGATGCCACCCGAGGCGATCTCGAAGCCGTTGCAGACGATGTCGTACTGGAAGGCCTTCAGGCTCAGCGGCTCCTGCGTCTCCAGCGCCTCCATGCCGCCCTGCGGCATCGAGAACGGGTTGTGCGCGAAGTCGACCTTCTTGTTGTCCTCGTCCCATTCGTAGAACGGGAAGTCGATGATCCAGGCGAGCTTGAACTGGTCGCGGTCGACGAGGTTCAGCTCTTCGCCGACCTGCGTGCGCGCCGCGCCCGCAAAGCTGGCAAAGGTCTTCGGCTTGCCGGCGACGAAGAAGCAGGCGTCGCCCGCGCCAAGGCCCAGCTGGACGCGCAGCGCCTCGGTGCGCTCCTCGCCGATGTTCTTGGCGAGCGGGCCGGCACCGTTGATCTTGCCTTCTTCCTCGCGCCAGAAGATGTAGCCAAGGCCCGGCTGGCCTTGGCCTTGCGCCCAGGAGTTCATCCGGTCGCAGAAGGCGCGGCTGCCGCCGGTCTTGGCCGGGATCGCCCAGATCTCGACTTCCGGGTCGGCGGCGATCATGCCGGCGAACACCTTGAAGCCGGAGCCGGCGAAATGCTCGGTGACGGCCGACATCTCGATCGGGTTGCGCAGGTCCGGCTTGTCGGAGCCGTACTTGCGGATGGCCTCGGCATAGGGGATGCGCTCGAAGGTCTGCGTCACCGGCTTGCCGTCGGCGAAATCCTCGAACACGCCGCGGATCACCGGCTCCATGGTCTGGAAGATGTCCTCCTGCTCGACGAAGCTCATCTCGACGTCGAGCTGGTAGAACTCGCCCGGCAGACGGTCGGCGCGCGGGTCCTCGTCGCGGAAGCAGGGCGCGATCTGGAAGTAGCGGTCGAAGCCCGACATCATGATCAGCTGCTTGTACTGCTGCGGCGCCTGCGGCAGCGCGTAGAACTTGCCCTGGTGGATACGGCTCGGCACCAGGAAGTCGCGCGCGCCCTCCGGCGAGGAGGCCGTGAGGATCGGCGTCGAGAATTCGGTGAAGGCCTGCTCCGTCATCCGCCGGCGCATGGCGGCGATGATCTGGGTCCGGCGCATGATGTTCCGGTGCAGCGTCTCGCGGCGGAGGTCGAGGAAGCGGTACTTCAGGCGCACGTCTTCCGGGTAGTCCTGGTCGCCGAACACCGGCAGCGGCAGTTCCTTCGAGGTCGACAGCACCTCGATGTCCTCGGCGAAGAGCTCGACCTGGCCGGTCGGGAGCTTCGCGTTGGCGGTCTCGGGGCTGCGCGCCATCACCGTGCCGGTCACCCGCACCACCCATTCGGCGCGAATCGTCTCGGCAACGGCGAAGGCCGGCGAATCGGGATCGATGACGATCTGGGTCAGGCCGTAATGGTCGCGCAGGTCGATGAACAGCAGGCCGCCATGGTCGCGGACGCGGTGAGCCCAGCCGGAGAGCCGGACCGTCTGGCCGACATTCTCCTCGCGGAGGGCGGCGCAGGTGTGGCTGCGGTAGCGGTGCATGGCGTGTTCTTCCTGGCTTTTGCCGAACGGGGGCGCCGTTGCGCCGCCGCTGGCGGACCCGATCGGGGGCTTGTCCTGATTTCGGCGGAAAAGCGCACGGCACCCCAGCGCTGTCAAGATTCGCGCCGCCGGCATGCGGCGGGATGACCGCGCGGAATCGGTTCGCCTTTGCCCGTACTTCGGCTATGCAAGGATCATGGAGCCTATTACCACGACCGAGGGCCTTGCTGAGGCCTGCCGCATCCTTGCCGAAGCCCCCTTCGTCACCGTCGACACCGAGTTCATCCGGGAAACGACGTTCTGGCCGGAGCTCTGCCTGATCCAGATGGCGTCCGACACGCTGGCGGTGATCGTCGACCCCCTGGCACCCGGCATTGATCTCGCGCCGTTCTTCGATCTGATGCGGGACGAACGCGTCATCAAGGTCTTCCACGCCGCGCGGCAGGATCTGGAGATCGTCTACAAGCTCGGCGGCCTCTTGCCGAAGCCGCTGTTCGACACCCAGATTGCCGCCATGGTCTGCGGCTTCGGCGAATCGATCGCCTACGACCAGCTGGTCGCGCGCACCAGCGACGGGCGGATCGACAAGACCTCCCGCTTCACCGACTGGCGCCGCCGGCCGCTGTCCGAGCAGCAGCTGCACTATGCGCTGGCCGACGTCACCTATCTCCGCGACGTCTATAAGGTGCTCGTCGCCCGCATCACCGCCGAAGGGCGCGAGCGCTGGGCCGACGAGGAAATGGCGGTGCTGTCGAACCCCGAGACCTACGACCTCCACCCGGACGACGCCTGGCGCCGCCTGAAGCTACGGGTCCGCAAGCCGCTCGAGCTCGCGGTGCTGAAGGAAGTTGCCGCCTGGCGCGAGCGCGAGGCGCGCAACCGCGACCAGCCGCGCGGGCGAATCCTGAAGGACGACACGATCTTCGAGATCGCGCAGCAGCAGCCTCGCGACGAGCAGACGCTCGCCCGCTTGCGCACCATCCCGAAAGGCTTCGAGCGCTCGTCGAACGGCAAGGAAATCCTCGCCGCGATCGAGCGGGCGATGGCGATCCCGAAAGCCGACCTGCCGCCGCTGCCGAAGATGCCGAACCTGCCGGAAGGCACAGCCGCCGCGGTCGAGTTCCTGAAAGTGCTGCTGAAAATCGTCGTCGAGCAGGAGGGCGTGGCCGGCAAGATGATCGCCTCGGGCGACGACCTCGAGCATCTCGCTGCCAAGGGCGCCGACGCCGACATCCCCGCCATGTCCGGCTGGCGCCGCAAGATCTTCGGCGATCGCGCGCTCGAGCTGCTGGATGGCAAGGCCGCGCTTTGCTTCCGGGACCGCAAGGTGGCGGTGGTCGCGCTGAGGTAGAATGCGGACTTACGGTTGGGCTTTGGGGCACCACGCTGACCTTTGAGGTGCCAAGGCCCCTCCCGTCGTCATCCTCGCGCGCAGCGCGGGGACCCATGCCGATGCGATGGTGAAGGCAATTCCGGCTCCGAACGAGGCTCAAATAAAGTTGCGGCATGGGCCCCCCGGCCTGCGGCCGAGGATGACGAACTTCACCGTGAAAGCCGTCGCGAGACTACCCCCGCCAGCTCACCCCATCACCCGCCCGGCACCCCTTCGGCGCCGTCGTCTGCGGAAACCGCAGCTGCAGCTGCGCGCACCCCCATTCGTTCATCGGCCCCGGCATCAGCTCGTTCAGCATCGTTCCGGTATCGTCGTGCGGGTTCGCGCCGCGCGTGACGTACCAGTACCACTGCGCGGTCATGAACACCGCGACGCCGATCCCCACCCCGACGGCTAGCGACAGGAACTTCAGCACGTCGCCCTCCCCCTGATCTAGCGCAGGACGTCGAGCCGGAGCGTGCGCTCGACGACCTTGGCGAAGTGATCGAGGCGCGCTTCAGGACGCTCGCCGGTCAGGCCGGCAAGGTCTTCCGGCAGCATCAGCGCGAAGCCGCCACGCGGATCCTGGGTCCAGTTCAGCCGTGGCAGGAGGCCCGGCATCGAGGCGGTGAGGAGGTAGGTCACGCGGAACAGCGCGGCGAGGACGCGGGCGCGCTGCAGCAGCCGCGGCGTCAGGAGGTTCTCGATTTCCTGCATGCCGGGCGGGCCGAAATTGCCCTCGTGCCGGTAGTAGTTGGTGAGGCCGAGGAAGGCGCGGCCCTGATGGTCGATCGCCGGAAAGGCGGCGTGGGCGATGATCGACAGGCTCTGCTTGCCGCGATAGTCGGGATGCGCCCGCCAGCCGATGTCGGCGAGAAGACAGGCCGCCTCGCGCAGGCGTTCCTCCTGCGGCGTCTCGTCGATGCCGAGCGTCTCGAAGCTGCGACGGCTCCAGTCGACGAGCTCGACGGAATGGCGCGGCGAGCGCGAGCGCAGGATTGCGAGCTCCAGCGCCGCCTCGATCAGCGGATCCTTGGAACGCTCGGCATCCGGCAGCAGCGAATGCAGAAAACCCTCGCGCACGCCGAGGGCGGAGAGGATAATGCTCGACGGCTTCACGTATTTGATGACGCTCTGCAGCGTCACCGCGCCGAAAGCGAGCAGCGCACGGCGGCTGCGGGAGACGGCGGCGATGCCCGGCAGCGCCTCCGGGTCTCCCTTGGCGACGGCCTCGAGGAAGCCGGTCCAGTCGGCGCTCGGGATCTCGTAGCCGTGCATCACGTGCAGCGGGTAGCGGGCCTGCTCCATGTGGAGTTTCGCGAGGTTGCGCCAGGTCCCGCCGACGGCGAAGAACGGGCGCCCCTCGCCGGCCCCGGCCAGCGCCGAGTTGCCGACCTCCTTGTCCGCGATGCGGCGCGCCTTGGCGATGTCGTTGCCCGAGAGATCCTGCAGGCGAAGGCCGCCGAGCGGCAGCGTCAGGCCCTTGCCGATCGCACCATTGGCGACGTCGACGAGCTCGAGGCTGCCGCCGCCGAGATCGCCGGCAATGCCATCCGGCGCGTGGAAGCCGGCGATGACGCCCTCGGCGGCGAAATGCGCCTCGTCGGCACCCGAGAGGATGCGGATCGGGCAGCCGATCGCCGCTTCCGCCGCGGCGATGAAGTCCGGCCCATTGGTCGCCTCGCGGGCGGCGGCAGTGGCGATCGGGTAGAGCGCGGTGACGCCCGCCTGCGCCGCCAGCGCGCGGAAGCGCGACAGCGCCGACAAGGCGCTCGCGACCGACTTCTCGTCCAGCCGCTTGCTCTGCGCCAGGCCCTTGCCGAGCCCCGACAGCACCTTCTCGTTGAACAGCACGGTCAGCGAGCGGGTGTTGCCCTCGTAGATCACGAGGCGAACGGAGTTCGAGCCGATGTCGACCACGCCCACGGGCTCACGCCCTGCAAGCCGGCCTTGGACGGGGGTATCAGTCAAATCGGGAATGTTCCGCACGCTGTCTGGCAATCAATCTCGGGGCGTCCGACTTCAAGGCCTTGCCGCGCCCGGACAGGCTCGGATTGGTCATGAAGTAACGCTGGGTGTTGAAGGGCTGCTCGCCATCGGCGACGGCGATGCGGCGGGAGGTTCCATCGGACAGGACCGACCAGCTCTGCTGGTTGTCGAGGATGTTGCCCAGCATGATCTGCGACAGGATCTGGCTGTGCACCGTTGGATTGGTGATCGGCACCATGGTCTCGACCCGCCGGTCGAGGTTGCGCGGCATCATGTCGGCCGAGCCCATATAGACGAGGGCCTGTTCGGACGGCAAGCCGAAGCCGTTGCCGAAGCAGAAGATGCGGCTGTGCTCGAGGAAGCGGCCGACGATCGACTTGACGCGGATGTTGTCGGAGAGGCCCGGCACGCGCGGCCGCAGGCAGCAGATGCCGCGCACGATGAGGTCGATCTCGACGCCGGCCTGGCTCGCCCGGTAGAGCGCGTCGATGATCTTGGCATCGACCAGCGAGTTCATCTTCATCCAGATTTGGCCGGTCCGCCCCGCCTTCACATGCGCGACCTCCGCGGCAATGCCGTCGAGGATGCGCTTGCGCATGTTCAGCGGCGAGACGGCGAGCTTGTGCAGGTCCTGCGGCTCGGCATAGCCGGTGATGTAGTTGAACACGAGAAGGACGTCGTGCGCGATGTCGGCGTCGGTCGTGAAGTAGGAGAGGTCGGTGTAGATCTTCGCCGTGATCGGGTGGTAGTTGCCGGTGCCGATGTGGACGAAGTTGACGAGCTTACCCTCCTCGCGCCGCACGACGAGCGAGAGCTTCGCGTGCGTCTTCTTCTCGATGAAGCCGAAGACGACCTGGACGCCGGCGCGCTCGAGATCGCGCGCCCACTTGATGTTGGCCTCCTCGTCGAAGCGCGCCTTCAGCTCGACCAGCGCCGTCACCGACTTGCCGGACTCGGCCGCATCGATCAGGGCCCGGACGATCGGGCTGTCGTTCGAGGTCCGGTAGAGCGTCTGCTTGATCGCGATGACGTTCGGGTCGAGCGCCGCCTGCCGGAGGAACTGCGCCACCACGTCGAAGGATTCGTAGGGGTGGTGGACGATGATGTCCTTCTCGCGGATGGCCGCGAAGCAGTCGCCATTGTGCTCGCGGATGCGCTCGGGGAAGCGCGGGATGTAGGGCGTGAACTTCAGGTCCTCGCGCGGACAGCGGACGATCTGCGACACCGAATCCAGCGCCAGCATGCCGTCCATCACCGAGACGCGGTTGTCCGGAACCTCCAGCTGGTTGGCGACGAAGGCGCGCAGGTCCTCCGGCATGATCGAATCGAACTCGATGCGGATCACCTGGCCGCGGCGGCGGCGCTTCAGAGCGGATTCGAACAGCCGCACGAGGTCTTCCGCCTCCTCCTCGACCTCGATGTCGCTATCGCGGATCAGCCGGAAGGTGCCGGCGCCGCGCACGCGGTAGCCGGGGAACAGCCGGCCGATGAACAGCGCAACGACACTTTCCAGCGGCACGAAGCGCAGGCCGAGATCGTTCGGCGGCAGCTCGACGAAGCGCGGCAGCGCGACCGGCAGGCGCAGCAGCGCATTCATCCGCTGCGAGTCGCGCTCGCGCACCAGCGCCAGCGCGATCGAGAAGCCGAGGTTCGGAATGAAGGGGAACGGGTGCGCCGGGTCGATCGACAGCGGCGTCAGCACCGGGAAGATGGAGTCGGCGAAGTGCTGCTCCAGCCAGGCACGGTCGTCCTTCTTCAGGTCTCCCGCGCCGACGATCAGGATCTTCTCGGCGCGCAGTTCCTTGACGAGATCGGCGAGCGAGGCCTGCTGCTCCTCCTGCAGCCGGCCGACCTCCTGCAGGATATGGTCGAGCTGCTCCTGCGGGGTCAGGCCGTCGTCGCTGCGCAGCGTGATCTTCTCGCGCACCTGGGCGGCGATCGCGGCGACGCGCACCATGAAGAACTCGTCGAGATTGCCGGCCGAGATCGATAGGAAGCGCACGCGCTCCAGCAGCGGATGGGCAGTGTTCTGCGACTCGTCGAGCACCCGCCGGTTGAACTGCAACCAGGAGATCTCGCGGTTGATGAAACGGTCGGCCGGCAGCGCCTCGTCCTGCGCCGAGACGATGGTCTCGATCAGCGGCAGCGCGTCGGCAGAATTGGCTTCCAGCCGCTCGGCAATCCGCGCGACCGAGTTTGGCTTGGCGCGCGGCCGCTCGGCCGCCGCCTTCTCCGGCTCCGGCACCGTCACGGCGGCCAGCACCTCGATCGGGCTCGGCGTCTCGGTGGCGTCATCCTCTAGACGGATCTCGGTGGAGGCCGTCAGGGGCGGCGCGGCCGGCTTCTCGGCTTTCGGCGCCTTCGGCGTGGCGGCGACGCGCTTGGCGGTGGCGACCACCTTGGCCTTGGCGCGCGCGGCGGCGCGCGGCTTGACGCCGAGCGCCGCCTTGGCCGCTATTGGTTTCACGGTGGGCGTCGCAGCCCTCGGGCGACGGATGCGGGGTCTGGGGACAGGGAGCGTCACGGGATCGTCCAAGGCTCAGTCCTCCATTCGCGGAATGTCGCGGAGCGGCGCTACGGCATCGTGACCGCCTTCGCTCGCGCGGTCCAACGGCGTTTCGGCGATGTGGCGCTGGCCTGCGGCAAACTCCGCCCGGTCGAGCACCCGCTGCACCAAAGCCCGCGAGATCTTCTCGCGCGATGCCAGCGCCTCGCGGTCGATCGCGGCCACCAGGCGGCTCGCCGCCTCCAGCGAGCGCTCCATCCGCAGCACCAGGAACTGCACCAGGCGCGGATCGACGGCGATCTGCCGGTCGGAGAACAGCTTGGTCAGGACGCCCGACAGGAGCGCCTCGTCGGGCGTGCCCGTCATCACGGTGGTGGCGGCCCGCAGACGCGAGCGGAGATCGGCAAGCTTGAGGTCCATGGCCGGCGCCAGCGTGCGCGCCGTCGCCAGCACCGTGCCGCCGCCGAGGCGGGCGGCATTGACCGCCTTGAAGATCTCGATCTCCGGCAGAGCGCCGCTGTCGATATCGTCGATCACCACGGCAAAGCGACGCGACAGTTCCGTCGGCAACGGCACCGCCCCCGTCATCTCCTGCCAGGCAGCGGCCAGATGCGACTTGCCCGAGCCGGGCGGGCCGACGACGAGCAGCACCGGGTGATGCCAGTTCGGCCAGCTGTCGATCGCGGCGACGGCCAGCCGGTTGGCGTCGGTGACGATGAGATCGTCCCGGGCCAGCGAGGCGCGGTGCGGCAGATCGAAGGGGAGCTGGGCGGGGTTCACGCGGGGGTCGATCCTTGGGACTCGCGGCGGGCTCGCGGCGAAGGCTTGGCTAACACGGCCCTCTGTCACAAAAAAGCGCATCTCGTGCGCTCATTCATGGGGCAGCATCGCAAGGCTAACCGTCGGCGCCGCCACCGCCAAGCGCAGAACCGGCGATTTGCCCGCTATTCCTTCGGCGCCGGACGGAAACCCGATTCCAGCATTTCCTGCATCGGCTTGCCCTCGACCGTCTCGATCCGGGTGCCGGGCTGGCCGATGGTGCGGCCGTAATAGAGCTCGCTCTGCAGGTACTTGGTGATGGCGAAGCGGACGAGGACGCCGATGGCGGCCGCAGCGGGGACCGCAATCAGCAAGCCGACGAAGCCGAACAGTGCGCCGAAGGCAAAGAGCGCGAACATCAGCCAGACCGGATGCAGCCCGACAGAGGCACCGACGAGCTTGGGCTGCAAGATGTTGCCCTCGATGAACTGGCCGGTCATGAACACCGCGACGGTCGCGATGATCCAGCCATAGTCCGGCCAGAACTGGACCAGCGCCACGCCGACAGCGAGCACGAGGCCGAGGGTCGAGCCGACATAGGGGATGAACGAGATCAGGCCGGCGAACAGGCCGATCAGCAGGCCGAAGTTCAGCCCGATCAGCGACAGGCCAATGGCATAATAGCTGCCGAGGATCAGGCAGAGGCTCCCCTGCCCGCGGATGAAGCCGGCGACCGCGCGGTCGATTTCGCGGGCGAGGCGCCTAACGGTGTCGACGTGCTGGCGCGGCGTCCACTCGTCGATCCTGCTGATCATCCGGTCCCAGTCGAGCAGCAGGTAGAAGGCGACCACCGGCGTCACCACGAAGATCGAGATGAAGTTCACCACCGCAAGGCTCGACGTCCACAGCGAGCCGGCGAGCGTGGTGAGGAAGGCCGAGCCCTGGCTCACCAGCTTGCCGAAATCGTCGCGCATCGACTGCTCGTCGCCGGCGAACATCCAGGCGAGCGGCCCGCTCCGCGCCTGCGCGGCGAGCGACTGCAGCTTGTCGAGATATTCCGGCAGACGCTGCAGGAAGGACCCGATCTGCCCGCCGACGACCGGCACCACGATCAGGATGACCGCAGTGAAGACGACGACGAAGAGCACGAGGATGACGACGCTCGCCATCATCCGCGACAGGCCGCGCCGCTCCAGCCAGTCGGCGACGGGGTCGAGGAAATAGGCGATGGACATGCCGAAGACGAACGGCAGGAGAATGCTGGAAAACACCACCAGCAAGGCGATGGCAAAGAGAAAGGCCAGGCCCCAGAACATGATCTGACGTCGCAGCAGCCGGCCCCGATCCGTTGTCATCTCAGGCGACTCCGCTGCTATTCTTCAGTTACAGGCCTGTCGCACGCGGCGGCAGCAAGGGAGATAGTCAGCCGAACACCTTGCGGTCAAGGGTTCCGCGCACCGCACCCGATGGCGGCCGCTAGGGACGCGACGGCTCCCCCGCCATCCGCCAAATGGCGGGGCTCCCCCTTGCCCGCTTGGGGCGATCCGTGTCAGTTCGCGGGCTTCCAGGGGAATGACGGCGATGAGCGACAAGACCAACAACCTGACCTACCGCGATGCCGGCGTCGACATCGATGCGGGCAATGAACTGGTGCAGCGGATTAAGCCGCACGTGCGCTCGACCCGCCGGCCCGGCGCCGACGGCGAGATCGGCGGCTTCGGCGGCCTGTTCGACCTCAAGGCCGCGGGCTTCACCGACCCAGTGCTGGTGGCGGCGAACGACGGCGTCGGCACCAAGCTGAAGATCGCCATCGACACCGGCATCCACGACACCATCGGCATCGACCTCGTCGCCATGTGCGTCAACGATCTCGTTGTTCAGGGCGCCGAGCCGCTGTTCTTCCTCGACTACTTCGCCACCGGAAAGCTCGACCCGGCGCAAGGCGAGGCCATCGTCAAGGGAATCGCCGAGGGCTGCCGCCAGGCCGGCTGCGCGCTGATCGGCGGCGAGACCGCCGAAATGCCCGGCCTCTACGCCGAGAAGGACTACGACCTCGCGGGCTTCGCCGTCGGCGCCGCCGAGCGCGGCCAGCTGCTGCCGAGCGCAGAGCTCGCCGTCGGCGACATGATCCTCGGCCTCGCCTCCTCCGGCGTCCATTCCAACGGCTATTCGCTGGTGCGGCGGATCGTCGAGCTCGCGGGCGCCGCCTACGATGCCCCCGCCCCGTTCGATACCGACAAGGCGAGCCTTGCCGAGGCGCTGATCGCCCCGACCCGCATCTACGTGAAGCCGCTGCTCGCCGCGATCCGCCAGTCCAACGGCATCAAGGCGCTGGCGCACATCACCGGCGGCGGTTTCGTCGAAAACATTCCGCGCGTCCTGCCGGAGCATCTCGCCGCCGACATCGATCTGTTCGCCATCGACACCCCGCCGGTGTTCCGCTGGCTCGCCAAGGCCGGCGGCGTCGAGGCGCACGAAATGCTGCGCACTTTCAACTGCGGCATCGGCATGATCGTCGTCGTCTCGGAGGCGGAGGCGGCGATGGTGTCGGCGATCCTGCAGAGCGAGGGCGAAGAGGTCGTGCCGCTCGGCCGCATCCTCTCCCGCGACGGCGCCGCCGTGACCTTCAATGGCGACCTCGCGCTGTGAGGCTGGCGCGCGCTGTGATGCCGCAATGAGCCAGCCCCGCAAGCGCGTCGTCGTGCTCCTGTCCGGCCGCGGCTCCAACATGGGCGCCCTTCTCGCGGCGACGGAGGCGGCCAACTATCCCGGCGAGATCGTCGCTGTCCTTTCCGACCGCGCCGATGCAGGCGGCCTCGATACGGCGCGCACTGCCGGCATCCACGCCGAGGCGGTGCCGCGCAAGGGGCATGCCGACAAGGCCTCGCACGAGGCCGCGATGATCGCGGCGATCGAGGCGGCGCGCCCCGACGTGATCTGCCTCGCCGGCTACATGCGCCTCCTGTCGGCCGAGTTCGTCGACCGCTTCGCCGGCCGGATGATCAACATCCACCCCTCGCTGCTACCGTTGTTCCCGGGCCTCGAGACCCACCGCCGGGCGATCGAGGCCGGCGTGAAGCTGCATGGCTGCACCGTGCATTTCGTCACCTTCGTCATGGATGGCGGCCCGATCATCGCCCAGGCCGCCGTGCCGGTGGAGCCATCAGACACGCCGGAGACGCTGGCCGCACGGGTGCTGGTCGCCGAGCACGCGCTCTATCCGCAGGCGCTCGCCATGGTCCTCGATGGCAGAGTTGTGATGCTGGACGATAAGGCAGTGTTAACTTCTTAGCCGCCAAGGGTGTTCTTGACCTATCGTCAGCAAGGTCTGGAACGATTGGAAACCTCAACATGCCATGGCGCATTGCGCTCGGACGCCTGCGAGACCGCCTCAGTATCCGCGCGCAATCGGCAGCGCTGACGGTCTTGCTGGCGCTGGCGACCGTTGCGATCATGACGCTGGCGACGGCTAGCGTCGTGCGGCGGCACGCGGTCGATACGGCAAACGCCGATCTTCGCCAGCTCTCGCAGACCATGGCGCGGCAACTCGACCGGCAGATGTTCGAGCGCTACCGCGAGATCACCAACCTCGCCAACCTTGCGCCCCTCACTGCAGCCTGGACCGACGATGCCGGCGCGATCGGACGTTTCCTCGACGAGACGCAGGCGACGCTGCCGAACTACGCCTGGATCGGCTATGCCACCGCGGACGGAACCGTCCGGGCCGCCACCCAGCGGATGCTGGAGGGCGTCTCGGTGGCCGAGCGGCCGTGGTTCAAGGCGGGCCTTGCCGGTCCCATCACCCAGGATGTCCATCAGGCCAAGCTCCTGGAAAAGCTCCTCCCGGCCTCAGTGGACGGCGAGCCCTTCCGGTTTGTCGACGTCGCCGCGCCGGTGCGCAACGCCAGCGGCGGGGTCGGCGGTGTCCTCGGCGCGCATCTCAGCTGGACCTGGGCGCGCGACATGCGTGACACGCTCCTGTCGGACATCGATCCGGCCCTCAAGACCGAGCTGTGGATCACCTCGGCGGACGGCAACATTCTCCTTGGCCCAAAGCTCGTGAAGCCGGCGCTGACACCACAGCAGCTCGCCGACACCGCCGAAGGCGCGACGGTCGGATCGGTCGCCTCCTCGCAGACGGGAGACGATCTCGTCGCCATCGTTGGCACGCGCGGCCTTCGCTCCTATGACGGGCTTGGCTGGCGCGTCGTCGCACGGCGCCCGGTCACCGCAGCGCTGACGCGCGCCAATGGCACGATCCTCGTGATCTTCCTCATCGGCACCATCGCGGCCCTTGCCAGCTCGCTGGCCGCCGCCCTGATCGCCGGACGCGTGACACGCCCGCTGTCCATGCTGGCCGACAATGCCGACAAGATCGGCCGCGATCCGAACATCGGCCTGATCCACCGGCAGTCGGGGTCGCTGGACATCGTGCGCCTGACCAACTCCCTCCGCTCGCTGGTGCGACGGATCGATTTCGCCGAGGCGCATCTCAGTGCCGCCAAGCTGGAGGCCGATCGGTCGGAAGAAGCGATCGCCGAGTTGCGGACGCTCGCCAACACGGATCCGATGACCGGCCTTCTGAACCGCCGCGGCTTTCGGGAGTTCGCGACGAAGGTTGGGGTGTTCGGGCGCCACGAGCGTCAAGAGCTCGGCGTGCTGATGATCGACATCGATCATTTCAAGCGGATCAACGACATCTACGGCCATGCCGCCGGCGATAAGGTCATCGTCGAGATCGCACGGCTGCTGGCCGGCTCGCTGCGGGCGAGCGACCGCATTGCGCGCTTCGGCGGCGAGGAGTTCGTCGTCTCGCTGCGCCATGTCGACGAGGCCGTCATCGGCACCTGGGCGAAGCGGATCCGCCGCCAGATCGAGGAGGCGGTCATTGTCTGGGAGGGCCAGTCGCTGAAGGTGACGGTCAGCATCGGCGCGACCGCGATGGCGCCGGACGATCGCGAGATCGAGGACGTGATCCACCGCGCCGACCTCGCCCTTTACGACGCCAAGTCGAACGGCCGCAACCGCATCAGCTTCAATTCGTCCCTCTGACCCTCGGCAGTCCCGGCGCGTTCGCCTGCACTCCTCGAACGGCCTTAAGCCAAGTCCATGCAACGGCTCCGGCCCATGGGTTCAGACCCAGAATCATCAGGCTGAGAGATTGATTCAAACGCTTACCGAATTGGTCGGGAAACTTCACGTAAACGTCTGATTAACCTTTGAATCTCATAGCGCGTCCGGTCATCGCCGGTCAGAGGACGCAGCGGCGCAAGCGACCGAAGCGCCACTCGGCATCGGCAGCGGTCCCATCACCGCTACGTCCACCGAAAGCCGCGCTAAACCCGCACCCAGACCTGTGTGTCGTGAAAAGCTGCCCCGCCGGAGGGGGCGACCGGGTCGGAGCCGACAAGCGTGTTGATCCCCTCGCCGCTCTCGAAGTCCGAGTTCGCCCACAGCCCCTCGTGCACCAGCACGCCCGGCCGCACGGTATCGGAGACCGCGACCGGCAGACGGATCTCGCCCCGGCGGTTGCCGATGGTGACCAGCGCATCGGTTTCGACGCCGAGGGTGGCGGCATCGTCCGGGTGCATCAGGAGTTCCGGCCGCCTTTCGCGCGAGCGCGAGCCGGCAGTCTCGGCAAAGCTCGAGTTCAGGAACTGGCGCGCCGGCGAAGTCGCGAGCTTGAACGGATGGGCGTCGTCGCTCGCCTCTTCGAGGCCGGCATGGTCGGGCCATTCCGGCAGGCGGGCGACCGGACCTTGCGGGCCCATCGAGGCCGGCGGCCGGTTCGGCGAGGAGGCGTTCGCCCAGTCCGGCCGGAAATGAAACTTCTTGTCCGGCCATCCGAAGCCGTTGAGGTAATGCGCATCCTCGAAGGCCGGCTGAGCGTCGAGCCAGCGGCCGGCCTCGAGATCGTCGAGCGTCCCGCGGCCGCTGCGCTGCAGCAGATCCTCGATGAGCTCGCGCTCGGTCAGGCCGAAGCCCGGACGGTCCCCGACGCCGAGACGCTTGCCGAGTTCCTCGACGACGAAATGGTTGCTGCGCACCGTCGCCGGCGGCTCGACGAGCTTCGGCCCGAGCAGGATGTGGCTCTGCCCGCCGGCGCGGTAGATGTCGTCGTGCTCGAGGAACATCGTGGCGGGGATCACGAGGTCGGCGAGCTTGGCCGTGTCGGTCATGAACTGCTCGTGCACGCAGACGAACAGGTCTTCGCGCCGCAGCCCCTCGATCACCAGCCGCTGCTCCGGCGCGACGTTGGCGGGATTGGTGTTCTGGACGATCATCGCCGTCACCGGCGGGCCGCCTTGCAGCGCGCCGGGATCGCCGACGAGGATCTTGCCGATACGCGACTGGTCGAGCGAGCGGACGGACGGATCCTTCATCGCCGAGCCCACGATCAGGCTCTTGTCGAACTGGAAGATGTCGGAGTTCGTGTGGAACGCCCCGCCGCCGCGGTGCTGCCAGTGGCCGAACACCGCCGGCACCGAGAGCGCCGCGTGCATCGCCGGCGCGCCGTTGCGCTGGCGGGTGAAGCCGTAGCCGAGGCGGAAGAAGGTGCGGGGCGTCCGGCCGATGAGGGCGGCGAAGGCCTCGATCTCGGCGACGGAAAGCCCGGTGATCCCCGCGGCCCATTCCGGCGTCCGGGTGGCGAGGTGCGCCTCGAGCCCGGCCGGGTCGTCGGTGTACTTCTCCATATAGGCGCGGTCGGCGGTGCCGTCGCGAAAGCCGACATGCATCAGCGCCGCGGCCAGCGCGCCGTCGCTGCCTGGTCGCAGCTTCAGCGCCATGTCCGCCTGCTTCATCGTCGCGTTGTCGTAGATGTCGATGACGACGATCGCCGCCTTGCGCTCCTTGCGGGCGCGGATGGCGTGGGTCATCACGTTGACCTGCGTCGCCACCGCATTGGTGCCCCAGATCACCACGCAGTCGGCCTCCGCCATCTCGCGCGGATCGACGCCGGCGAGCTTGCCGGTGCCGGCGTGCCAGCCGCTCCAGGCCATGTTGGTGCAGATCGAATCGAACTGGTTGGAGTAGCGCTTGGCATGGCGCAGGCGGTGGATGCCGTCGCGCTGCACCTGGCCCATGGTGCCGGCGTAGTAGTACGGCCAAACGCTCTCGGCGCCATGCCGGGCCTCGGCCTTGACGAAGGCTTCCACCACCTGATCGAGCGCATCGTCCCAGGCAATTTCGCGCCAGCCGCCCTCGCCCTTCGCCCCGGTGCGCTGCAGCGGCTTCAGCAGGCGGTCGGGGTGGTTGATGCGCTCGCCGTAGCGCGCGACCTTCGCGCAGATGACGCCGGCCGTGTAGCTGTTGCCGGTGGCGCCACGGACGCGGCCGATGCTGTTGCCGATCAGTTCGACGTCGAGCGCACAGGTCGACGGGCAATCGTGCGGGCAGGCGCTGTGGCCTGTGCGAAGGGGGGTCAGGTCGTTCATCCCGGCAGTATAGGCGCGCTTTTCGCGCGCCGTCATGCGATTTGGCGAACGCCGCCCCAGCAAAAAGGGCCGAAGCTTTCGCTCCGGCCCCTCTCAATGCAGCTGGCGGGCGATCAGCCCGCGGCGGCGTAGCGGCTGATCTCCTCAGGAGTCAGCGCGGGATAGTCGGTGTACCCCTTCTCGTCGCCGCCGTAGAAGGTCGCCTGGTCCCAGGGCAGCAGCGGCGCGCCGAGCTGCATGCGGACCGGCAGATCCGGATTGGAGATGAACAGCTTGCCGTAGCAGACGAGATCGACCTTGCCCTGGTCGACACGCTCGACGCCGAGCTCGGTATCGTAGTTGTTGTTGCCCATGTAGGTGCCGTGGAAGCGCTGGCGCAGGCCGTTGTAGTCGAACTTGTCCTTGTTGCGATCGCCGCCGGTCTGGCCTTCGATGACGTGGAGATAGACCGGATGGCGCTTGTCGATCTCTTCGACATAGGCGTTGAACACCGCCTGCTGGTTGCTCTCAAAGGAGCCGCCCATCACCGTCACCGGCGAGATGCGGACGCCCACATGCTCGGCGTCCCAGGCGCCGATCACCGCATCCAGCACCTCGAGCGGGAAGCGCATGCGGTTCTCGATCGAGCCGCCGTACCGGTCGGTGCGAAGGTTGGTGCCATCGCGCAGGAACTGGTCGAGCAGGTAGCCATTGGCCGAATGCAGCTCGACGCCGTCGAAGCCGGCAGCCTTGGAATTCTTCGTCGCCTTGACGTAGTCCTCGATCACCCGCGGCAGTTCGCTCTCCTCGAGCGCACGCGGCATCTCATGGTCCTTGAAGCCCTCGACGGTGAAGGCCTTGCCGTCCGGCTTGACGGCCGAAGGGGCGACCGGCGCGGCATGGCCGGGCTGCAGGTCGGGGTGCGAGATTCGGCCGACGTGCCAGAGCTGCAGGAAGATCTTGCCACCGGCAGCGTGCACGGCATCGGTCACCTTCTTCCAGCCGGCGACCTGCGCATCGTTGAAGATGCCCGGCGTATAGGCGTAGCCACGGCCCTCGGGCGAGATGTTGGTGGCCTCGGAAATGATCAGGCCGGCGCCGGCGCGCTGGCGGTAGTACTCGACGTGACGGTCGAGCAGGTTGCCCTCCTCGTCCGAGCGGCTGCGCGTCAGCGGCGCCATCACCAGACGGTTGGCCAGATGGGTCGGGCCGAGGTCGAAGGCTTCGAAGAGCTTAGATTTTGCCATGACGGGCAATTCCTTTCGGGGGGTAACACTGTGTATGTCGCATGTAATGCGCATACGCCGCGCTGCAACTTGGCCCTCGCTGCAGCGCGGTCAAGAGGTGTGAACGCTGCGTTGCCGCCGGCATCAGGAGAACCGCATGAATTACCGCCACGCCTTCCACGCCGGGAATTTTGCCGATGTCGTGAAGCATGCGCTGCTGGTGTCGATCGTTGAGTACCTGAAACGCAAGGACAAGAAATTCCGGGTCATCGACACCCATGCCGGCCGCGGCCGCTACGACCTGTCGAGCGAGGAGGCGCAGCGCACCGGCGAGCACCAGGAGGGCATCGCGCGGCTGCTCGCCTCGCCCGCGGCCGAGGCGCCCGAACTGCAGGCCTATCTCGACATCGTGCGGGCGGACGGCGCCGGTTCCTATCCCGGCTCGCCCTTGATCGCGCGTCGCCTGATGCGGCGCCAGGACCGGCTCTCGGCCTATGAGCTACACCCGTTCGAGGCCGAGGCCTTGAAGAATGTCTTCGCCGGCGACGTCCAGACCAAGGTGATCGCCCTCGACGCCTGGCTGGCGCTCGGGGCGCATCTGCCGCCGAAGGAAAAGCGCGGCCTGGTGCTGATCGACCCGCCTTTCGAGAAGACGAGCGAGATCGACGACATCGTCGCGGGGGTCTCGGCTGCCTACAAGCGCTGGCCGGGCGGCATCTACGCCATCTGGTACCCGATCAAGCGCAAAGCCGAGCGTGCCCGCCTGCATGCGGGCCTGAAGGCCAGCGGCATTCCCGACATCGTCGCCGCCGACTTCTTCCGCGAGCCGTTCACGCCGACGGAAACCCTCGTCGGCTCCGGGCTCGTGGTGATCAATCCACCCTATACCTTCGCCGAGGAGGCGGCCCGCGTCATGGCAATTCTGAAACAGGTGCTCGGCAAAGAGGGCCGCGGCAGCGTCGAGATGGTTGCGATCTCGGGCGAGCGATCCTAAACCGGTGTGATACCGAGCCAGCGGCGCCGACTCCGCGAAGGACCACAGCCATGCGTGACCGTCTTCTCAGCCTGTTGATGGGCGCAGCCCTTGCGACCACAGCCATTTTGCCCGCCTGGAGCGCCGACTATTACGGCCCGGCGCCGACGCAGCAGATCTACGCCGATGCGCTGGTGCCGACCTGCGACAACCCGAAAGTGCTGGCCGAGGTCGAGGACCAGTTCGAGCACGGCGCCGTCGAGATGCTGCAGACCGGCTACGTCATCGAGGAATTCAGCGACATGGCCGAGAAGGCCTATTTCCCGCTGAGCGAGGACCGGCCGATCGAGCGCCGCTACTGCCAGGGCGAAGCGATGATTTCCGACGGCCAGCGGCGGACGGTCTACTACACCGTCTCCCATCCGCTCGGTTATGCCTCGATCGGCTGGAAGGCCGAGGGTTGCGTGCTCGGCCTCGACAAGTGGCTGATCTACGGCGCCAACTGCCAGTCGCTTCGCCGTTTCTGACGAAAACGCCCGCCGCCCGCGGGCTTTGACACGCGACCAGTGTTTCGTGAGCGCTGCGTCCAGACCGACGGGAGCCCTCATGCGGCTGTTTTATGCACCTGCCTCGCCCTTCGCCGCCAAGGTCCGGATGGCCGCTGCCCATTGCGGCATCGCGCTGACGCTGGTCCCCACCGATACGGGCGCCGAGCCCGCCGACCTCCTGGCGGTCAACCCGCTCGGCAAGATCCCGGCCCTTGTCGCGGAAGACGGCGCCCCGCTCTACGACAGCAATGTCATCTGCGACTATTTCGACCGGCTCAGCGACCACCGCCTGGTGCCACAGGACGGACCGCAATGGCTGCTGGTCAAGCGGATCGCCGCGACCGCCGACGGCGTCGCCGACAGCGCGCTGCTGACCGTCTACGAGGCGCGCATGCGCCCCGAGGAGATGCGACACCAGCCTTGGGTCGACCGCCAGCTCGGCAAGCTCTGGCGCGGCCTGGCCGTGCTGGAATCCAACATCGCCTCGCTCGGCAATGAACCGAACCTTGCCCATTTTGCCCTGGCGAGCCTCCTCGGCTACCTCGACCTGCGCTTCAAGGGCCAGTGGGAAGACAAGCATCCCCAGCTCGTCGCGTGGATCGAGGCGTTTCCAGTGATTTTTCCGGAGTACGAGGCGTTGAAGCCGCAGGGTTGAGGGCGGCGGCGTTGTAGTTAAAGCAAACTTCCGAACTTCGTCATCCCGGACTTGATCTCTGCGAAACCGTTGGTTTCGCTGGGATCCATTCCAAACCGTTGAACGTGCCCGAGAACGGCTGACCTTCCCGTCGCGGACCTGTGATTCTGAACCGGCTCACATTTCGACGCGCTGAGGAATGGATCCCGGATCAAGTCCGGGATGACGAGGCTCAAAGGTAAGTCGCAAATTGCGAGCGTTTTGCTGGTCCGCACAAAACGGCATGACAACCACGTCGGCCGTCCCGCCGCCGGCCCACCCGACGCCCTAAAACTTCAGCGCCACGCCCGCGCGGATCGAATGCTCGTCGAAGCCGGTCGACGTCGAGACCGGGCCGAGATCGTACGTCTTGCTGCCGAAGTCGGAGTAGCGGTACTCGACGCGCGAGGTGACGTTGCCGCCGACCTGGGCCTCGACGCCGGCGCCCACGGTGAAGCCGAGATGCGTGTTGCTGTCCTCGGCGCCATTGGACGAGAGCTCGGCGCCCGCCACCGCGACGCCGCCGGTGGCGAAGAAGAGGAACGGGTCGTAGGCGACGCCGACACGCGCGCGCAGCGAGCCGAAGGCATTGGCGTCGGCCGAGATCGGCGCGCCGGTCACCGCATCATAGCCGCCGGCGTCCAGTCCGGAGGCGCCGAGATCGGCCTCGAGGCCGTAGACGAACTGGTTGGTCTGCAGGTTGTAGCCGGTATAGACGCCGCCGACGAAACCTTCGCCGTCGAACTCGGCGCCGCCGGCATGGTCGAGATTGGCGAAGTTGTAGCCGACGAAGCCGCCGGCATAGGGCCCGGACCAGATGTAGGACGGCGCGGATGCCAGCGGGACGGCGGGCTCGGCCACCGCGAGATCGGCCGAAACGCCCGGTGACGACAGCATGGGCGCCGAAAGAAGCAGGAGCGTCGCCAGAGCGAGGGAGCGTCGAAACGATGGCATGATCGACACTCCTTCCTGGGTGACGTCACCGATAAAATGGCGCTGACGACAAGATCGCGCAAGCGCCGCATGGGAAGAAGGTTAGCCACGGGTGGCGCCACCGGACTAGTGGCGCGCTGCCGCATATCCGCCATAATCGAACCGCCGCGCTCGTTCTGCTGCCTTTCTTTCGCCACTATGGCGGAACGGCCACATCGACCTTTTGCGGGTCGGCGGTTTTGACGCTGCATTCTTGCCGCAGCGTTCGCATATAAGGGAACGACGAATCCCGCCGCAGCCTGCGCCTTGAGGCACATTGAAGCGCGGGATTTCCCCGACAGTCCAGGCGCCCTAGGCGCTCCCAACGAAGCAGACATGACCGACGCCGACGCAACTCCCCTCGACAGTGATCTCGACGACGACTTCGACCTCGACAGCGAGGCGGATGGCGACGCCGCACCCGACGCCCTGCCCTCGCCAACGGCTGCCCTTCTCGCCGCGATCGAGTGGGACGATGCCGGCACGCCGGAGGCACAGGGCCTCGTCGGGGCCGAGCTGATCTCGGCCTTCGTCAAGCGCCTGCCGAACGGCCCGGGCGTCTACCGCATGTTCGGTGCGAGCGAGGACGTCCTCTACGTCGGCAAGGCGAAGTCGCTGAAGAAGCGGGTGACGAGCTACACCCGCACCGGCCTCCACACCAACCGCATCGCCCGGATGATCCGCGAGACGCGGCACATGGAGTTCGTGACGACGCGCACCGAGACTGAGGCGCTGCTGCTCGAGGCCAACCTCATCAAGCGCATGCGGCCGCGCTACAACGTCCTGATGCGGGACGACAAGTCGTTCCCCTACATCGTCGTCAGCGGCGGACACGAGGCGCCGGCGATCATGAAGCACCGCGGCGCCCGTTCGCGCCAAGGCAATTATTTCGGCCCCTTCGCCTCGGCCGGCGCGGTCGGCCGCACCATCAACTCGCTGCAGCGCGCCTTCCTGCTGCGCACCTGCACGGACTCGGTCTACGAGAGCCGCACCCGGCCGTGCCTCCTCTACCAGATCAAACGGTGCTCCGGCCCTTGCACCGGCGAGATCGCCATCCCCGACTATGCGAACCTCGTCGAGGAGGCGAAGGCGTTCCTCTCGGGCAAGTCGACGCAGGTGAAGCAGAACATGGCGGTCGCCATGCAGGAAGCCGCCGAGGACATGGAGTTCGAACGCGCCGCAATCTACCGCGACCGCCTGACGTCGCTCAGCCAGATCCAGGCGCACCAGGGCATCAACCCGCAGAACACCGAGGAGGCCGACGTCTTCGCCATCCACCAGGAAGGCGGGCTGACCTGCATCCAGGTGTTCTTCTTCCGCACCGGCCAGAACTGGGGCAACCGCGCCTATTTCCCGAAAGCCGATTCCTCGCTCGAGCCGCAGGAAGTGCTCGGCGCCTTCCTCGCGCAGTTCTACGACGACAAGCCGGCCCCGCGGATGATCTTGCTTCCGATCGAGGTCGAGGACCGCGTCCTCCTGGCCGAGGCGCTCGGCGTGCGGGCGCAGCGGCGGGTGGTGATCGGCGTGCCCGCGCGCGGCGAGAAGAAGGATCTCGTCGACCACGCCACCGCCAACGCGCGCGAGGCGCTCGGACGGCGGCTCGCCGAGACCTCCTCGCAGGGCCGCCTGCTCAAGGGTCTTGCCGAGACTTTCGGCCTCGTCCAGGTGCCGCGCCGCATCGAGGTCTACGACAACTCGCACATCATGGGCACGGCTGCGGTCGGCGCCATGGTCGTCGCCGGGCCACTGGGCTTTGCCAAGAGCCAGTACCGCAAGTTCAACATCAAGGGCACCGACATCACCCCGGGCGATGATTTCGGCATGATGCGCGAGGTGATGACGCGCCGCTTCTCGCGCTTGAAGAAGGAGCACGCCGAAGGGCCGCAACCGGCCATCACATCGGCCGAGACGGACGAGGATGCCGACGAGGCAGAGATGCCGGCCTGGCCGGACCTCGTGCTGATCGACGGCGGCAAGGGTCAGATCTCGGCGGTGAAGGCAATCCTCGAAGAGCTCGGCATCGCCGACAAGGTGACCACCATCGGCATCGCCAAGGGTGTCGACCGCGATGCCGGCCGCGAGCGCTTCATCACCGCGGGGCGCGAGCCGTTCTCTCTGCCGCCGCGCGATCCCGTTCTTTATTTCGTCCAGCGGTTGCGGGACGAGGCGCACCGTTTTGCCATCGGCACCCACCGCGCCAAGCGCAAGAAGGAGCTGGTGAAGAACCCGCTCGACGAAATCGCCGGCATCGGCCCCTCGCGGAAAAGAGCGCTGCTGCACCACTTCGGCACGGCCAAGGAAGTCGGCCGCGCCGCGCTGGGCGATCTCAGAAAGGTCGAGGGAATTTCTGAGGCGATGGCTAAGCTCGTCTACGACCATTTCCAAGACAGGTGATAGAAAGGCGCCGCGTCTCGCCTTCCCGTGAACTCGGCGGTTGACGCGGCTCCCGCGCCGCTGTTCAAGAGGCGCAGCCCCAAACTATCGGACCGGACTCCCTATGGCATCTCGGGCGCTCAGCCTCCCCAACATGTTGACCTACGCCCGCATCGTCGCGGTGCCGCTCGTTGTCATCTGCTTCTTCTGGGGCGGCAGCTTCGTCGCCAACGACAACGCGCGCTGGTGGGCCTTCGGCATCTTCGTCGTCGCCAGCATCACCGACTTCTTCGACGGCTACCTCGCTCGTGCCTGGCAGCAGACCTCGACGATCGGCCGCATGCTCGACCCGATCGCCGACAAGCTTCTCGTTGCCGCTTGCCTGCTGCTGCTCTCGGCCGATGGCACCATCGTCGGCTGGACGCTCTGGGCGGCCATCGTCATCCTCTGCCGCGAGATCCTGGTCTCGGGTCTCAGGGAATATCTCGCCGGGCTGAAGGTCAGCGTTCCCGTCACCCAGCTCGCCAAGTGGAAGACGACGGTGCAGATGGTCGCGGTCGCCTTCCTGCTGTCGGGACCCGCCGGCGACAAGATCCTGCCCTACATCACCGAGACCGGGCTGGTGCTGCTGTGGATCTCGGCCGTGCTGACGCTCTACACCGGCTACGACTATTTCCGCGCCGGCGTGCGTCATATCCCGGACTGAGACGTTTCAGCCCCGAGAGACAACGCCCGTACACTGGGGAGCACGCCGATGAAACTCGTCTATTTCGCCTGGGTCCGCGAGCGGATTGGCCTTTCCGAGGAGGACGTCGTTCTGCCCGCCGGCATCGTCACCGTCGATGACCTCCTGCATTGGCTGAAGGGCCGCGGCGAGGGCTACGAGGAAGCGTTGCAAGCACCGGAAGTGATCCGCGTGGCGATCAACCAGGAGCATGTCGACCATTCCGAGCCGATCGCCGGTGCGACCGAGATCGCCTTCTTCCCGCCGATGACCGGAGGCTGAGCCTTGGGCTGCACGCCTGTCGTCGACATCCGCTCGGGCCGCATCGACCTCGCCGCTGAAACCGCCACGATCGAGGCCGCAGCCCTCGGTGCGATGGGCGGCCTCGTCACCTTCATCGGCTACTGCCGCGACGAAGGCGGCAGGCTCGCAAACCTCGAGCTAGAGCATTACCCCGGCATGGCGACGCGCGAGCTGACGGCGGTCGCCGAGGAAGCGTGCCGGCGCTGGCCGCTCCTCGCCTGCCGGGCCATCCACCGCCACGGCATGATCGCACCCGGCGAGGAGATCGTCCTCGTCGCCTGCGCCTCCGCCCACCGTGAGGCGGCGTTTGATGCCGCCAGTTTCCTGATGGACTACCTCAAGACCCGCGCGCCCTTCTGGAAGCGCGAGCATCTCGCCGATGGGAGCGTTGGCGGATGGGTCGAGGCCAAGGCAAGCGACGATGCCGCCGCGGCCCGCTGGGGCCTGTAATTCTCCGGTCCACGGCGGACTGGCGGACTGGTGGACTGGCGATCTTTCGATCTCTGAAGAGTTCGAACGCCTAAAGGTTCGTCATCCTCGCGCGCAGCGCGGGGACCCATGCCTCTCCATAGAAAACAACGTCAACGGTTGATGTCTCACGCCCCTTCCCGGACCGAGGCGGCGGAGCGAAGGCGGCGGCATGGGTCCCCGGCCTGCGGCCGAGGATGACGATCTGAGGGGTTGGCGCCTCACGAAGCAGCACGCTTTTGCGATGACGTGCTCCGCAGCCCTGGCGTGCTCCGCAGCTGAAACGAAAAAGGGCGGCCGCCGCAGCAACCGCCCTCTTCTCACATCAGTTCAGCTAGAAATTTCAGCCGACGACTTCGGTCTGCGAGAACCAGTAGGCGATCTCTTCCTTGGCGGTCTCGGGAGCGTCGGAGCCGTGCACCGAGTTCTCGCCGATCGACAGAGCGTGCGCCTTGCGGATCGTGCCCTCGGCGGCGTCCTTCGGGTTGGTCGCGCCCATGATCTCGCGGTTGCGGGCGATGGCGTTCTCGCCTTCCAGCACCTGAACGACGGTCGGGCCGGCGCACATGGACTCGACGAGCTCGCCGAAGAACGGACGCTCCTTGTGCACGGCGTAGAAGCCCTCGGCCTCGCGCTGGCTCATCCAGACACGCTTCGAGGCAACGATGCGAAGACCCGACTCTTCGAAGATCTTGGTGATCGCGCCGGTGAGGTTGCGACGGGTCGCATCGGGCTTGATCATGGAGAAGGTGCGTTCGACGGCCATTGGTGGTCCTCAGATTTCCAGGGAAAGGGATGGCGCTCTATAGCCGGGCCGCCTCCGGGCGGCAAGGCGTCCGCGCCGCCTCTCGGCTCAGGCCGCGGCCGAGACCTTGCGGCCCTCGCCCCCGTGAAGGTCGAGACAGCGCTCGAACCAGTCGGTCACAGCATCGCCTGCCGGCAAGACCTGCCAAGGCGAGACGATGCGCAGCCACTGGAAGGCGCCGAAAACGATGTAGTCGGCAAACAGCGGCGTCGCGCCGCCCAGGAACTTCTGCCCGTCGAGGAGGCTGCGCAGCGGCTTCAGCTTGTCGAGAAACCCTTCCAGCCGCGCCTCGTCGCCGACGATCACCGCCTCCAGCGGCTTGCCGAAAACCTTCTCGCGGCTCTGGCGGAAATAGGCCTGGTCGGGCGCCGCGAGGCTGTCGTGGATGTCGAGGAGCGCCCGGCTGGTGGAGACGAAAGGATGGATGGTGCGCTGCGTCCAGCTTTCGACGAAGCGTGACAGCGCCCGCCCGCCCTCGCCGCCGAACAGCGTCGGCGCATCGGGATAGGCGGCGTCGAGATACTCGGCGATCTTGAAAGAGTCGGCGACGCGGTGCTCGCCATCGCGCAGCACCGGGACGATCGTCGCGAACCCGTCCTCCACCAGCGGCACCTCGGTGAACGGAACCGGGACCGTCTCGAAGGCGAGGCCCTTGTGAGCGAGCGCCATCCGCGCCTTCCAGCAATGCGGCGAGAAAGGCCGAGCGGCATCGGCGCCGACGAGTTCGTAGAGGAGAATGCTCATGGATCGGCCTTCGCATTTCGAGGAAAGGACCTTAGAGCCCAAGACGGGCGAAACCGCTACCACAGCACATCCGACACTGGCCGCAAGGGCTGGGGCGCTGCCCGCTCGCCGCGCAGCTGTTCGAGATCGATCTGGATCGTCCGGCAGATCGAGGTCAGCGGCACGTCGTGGGCGCGGTTCTCGAACGGATCCTGCAGGTCGCTGCCGACGCGGTCCATGGCCAGCAGCATGAAGCCGACGATGGTCGATGCCAGCGGCGTGTAGATGGTCAGGCTGTCGACGAGACCGATGGGCAGGAGAATGCAGAAGACGTGGACGAACAGCGTCGGGAAGTAGCCGTACTCGCGCGGCAGCGGCGTGTTCTTGATCCGCTCCATGCCGCCTTGGGCATTGCTCATGTCGACCAGCAAGCTCTCGATATGCACATGCCTGATGGGGTCGATCCAGCCCTCCCCTGCCGCGCTCCTGACCAGAGCCGCGGTTTCGTTAAGGATCGCGTTCGGGACATTGGCGACGCCCTCCAGCCGCGAGATCTCGTCGGCCGGCAGGAACTCCGCGATCCCCTCCAGCGCCGGTTGACGCCGAAGATGGCAGCGCAGCGCGTTGACGTAGGCGATCTGGCGCAGGACGAGCGCCTGGCGCAGCTCGTGGCTCTCCGGCCGGTTGTCGACCAGATGAAACGCGGCCCGTCCGAAAGAGCGGGACACGTTAACCATGGCCCCCCAGAGGGTCCGGGCCTCCCACCAGCGGTTATAGGCGTTGTTGTTGCGGAAGCCGAGAAACAGCGCCAGCGCCGAGCCGAGCAGCGTCATCGGCAGCGACGGCAGTTCGAAGCCGGGATGCGGCACGTAGACATAGGCGAGCGTGACGATCACATCCCAGACGAACAGCAGCGCCAGCGGCCATCCGGTGTAGTGGATCATGCGGTCGAGACGCGCGGATTCGGGAAGGACCATGGGCTTTTCCGGTGCTGTTGGGAGTTCCAGCGAACGGCAGAACTACGGCTTGGTTGCGGCGCAACAATAGGGTGGCTGAGGCGCGACCTATCCGGAAACGTAAGGATTCGGCCTCACCGCTCTATCGCCCGGGGATTTGCGCGTAGGCGCTTCAAGCAATGACTTTCGCGCGATCGGGCGGCCATGCCATGAAGGACGGCCGGTGCCTTGCGCGGCGGAAATCAGCTTGGGGGATGGGGTGTATCACGCGCTTTGCCGAATGTTCGCCGGCTACAATGAATGGGCGAATGACCGCCTCTACGGGGTAGCCGAAAGCCTCTCGCCCGACGAGTTCGCCGTCGACCGCGGCGTCTTCTTCGGCAGCCTTTCGGGCACGCTCAACCATCTCCTCGCCACCGACCGCATCTGGCTGCGCCGCTTCACCGGCGCCGGCACCGCGCCGACATCGCTCGACGCCATCCTCCACGCCGATTTCGCCCCACTCCGGCAAGCCCGCGCGGCGGAGGACGCCCGGATCATCGCCTGGGTCGACAGCCTCGACGAGGCTGCACTCGCCGCAAGCTTCACCTACCAGCCGGTGACCAATCCGCGCGACATCACCCAGCCGCTTGCCCCGGCGCTGGCGCATCTCTTCAACCATCAGACCCATCATCGGGGGCAAGCGCACGCGATCCTCACCGGCTTCGGCAAGGCGGTGCCGAGCCTCGACCTGATCCAGTTCCAGCGGGAGGTGGCGAGCTGACGGCTGGCGCCGCAAGAGGAAGCAGACTACGCGTAGCGCTTCAGGCCGAGGGCATCTTCCATCAGGCCGAAATCGCGATCATTGTGGATGATGCGGGCCCGACGGAGAGGCACCAGGTGGCGATGATCACGTCGATCGTGCCGCGGATCGTGATCCCCCGGCGACGCAGGAAACGATAGTTGTAGGCAGCCTCCTCGGCAATCGCAGCCCCACAGAGTGTCAGCACCGGGTGAGTGTAGAGCAAGGCGGCGGCAGCCCGAAGGTCGCGTTCATGCCGGATGCCCTGAAGTACCTCCGCGAGAATAAGATCGCCGACAACAACATCCTCAAATACCAGCGCCCGTTTAAGGCTTGCGGCACCCTCGGTTCGTGGCCCATTGAGATAGTCGATCCAAGCGCTGGTGTCGGGCAGGATCACCTGTTTCGCCGCATGGCGTCGAGGTCACCATCCCACTCAATCTTTCCCTCCAGTTCAAATAGTTTGCGTTGGACACGCCGCCGGCCGGCCATCTCGCTCAGCGCCTTGTTCACCACTGCCTGCCGTGTCGTCAGCCCTGTCAGTTCCATCAGTTCGCTGACCACCGCTTCGTCGATCTCGATCTTCTCCATGCTCTGCGCCCTTCAACAAGCCTTCGTCCATCATGCGCCCGCCCGCGCTTGGCAACAACGCCCTTCCCCGCCGTCCCCCGCCATGGCAGAAGCCTTTCCATGCTGCAGATCACGGACCTTTCCGCGCGCGTCGCCGGACGCCTTCTCATCGACCATGCCAGCCTGTCGCTGCCGGCGGGCACCAAGGCCGGGCTGGTCGGGCGGAACGGCGCCGGCAAGTCGACGCTGTTCCGGGTGATCACCGGCGACCTCGCCTCCGAGAGCGGCAGCGTCTCGCTGCCGCGCAACACCCGCATCGGGCAGGTGGCGCAGGAGGCGCCGGGCACCGAGGAATCGCTGATCGAGATCGTGCTGAAGGCCGACGAGGAGCGCCTGGCGCTGCTGGCCGAAGCCGAGACGGCGACCGACGCCAACCGCATCGCCGACATCCAGATCCGCCTCACCGACATCGAGGCGCATTCGGCCGAGGCGCGGGCGAGCGCCATCCTGTCCGGCCTCGGCTTCGACGCGGCGGCGCAGGCGCGGCCGGCTTCGTCCTTTTCCGGCGGCTGGCGCATGCGCGTCGCGCTCGGCGCCGTCTTGTTCTCGCGGCCGGACCTCCTCCTCCTCGACGAGCCGACCAACTATCTCGACCTCGAGGGCACGCTCTGGCTCGAAAACTTCGTCGCCCGCTATCCCTACACCGTCATCATCATCAGCCACGACCGCGACGTCCTCAACAACGCCGTCAACGCCATCGTCCATCTCGACCAGGAAAAACTCGTCTTCTACCGCGGCAGCTACGACCAGTTCGAGCGTCAGCGGGCGGAGAAGATGGAGCACCTCGTCAAGGCCAAGGTGAAGCAGGACGCCGAGCGCAAGCACATGGAGGCCTTCGTCGAGCGCTTCCGCGCGAAGGCGACCAAGGCACGGCAGGCGCAAAGCCGGCTGAAGGCGCTGGAGAAGATGAAGCCTCTGGCCTCGGTGATCGAGGAAAACGTCGTGCCCTTCCATTTCGAGCCGCCGGAGAAACGCCCGGCCTCGCCGATCATCCGCATGGAGAAGGTCGCCGTCGGCTATGGCGACGCCAAGCCGATCCTGTCCAACCTGACGCTGCGCATCGATACCGACGACCGCATCGCGCTGCTCGGCGCCAACGGCAACGGCAAGTCGACCTTCGCCAAACTCCTCGCCGAACGGCTGACGGCGCAGTCGGGCGACGTCGTGCGCGCGCCGGGGCTGAAGATCGCCTTCTTCGCCCAGCACCAGATCGACGACCTGCGCCCGACCGAGAGCGCCGTCCAGCATGTCCGCCGGCTGATGCCGGAAGCCCCTGAGGCGAAGGTCCGCGCCCGCGTCGCGCGCATGGGGCTCGCCACCATGAAGATGGACACGCCCGCCGACACCCTGTCCGGCGGCGAGAAGGCGCGGCTCCTGATGGGCCTTGCCACCTTTGATTCGCCGAACCTTTTGATCCTCGACGAGCCGACCAACCATCTCGACATCGACTCGCGCGAGGCGCTGGTGCATGCGCTGAACGACTTTCCCGGCGCCGTCATCCTGATCAGCCATGACCGCCACATGGTCGAGGCGACCGTCGACCGGCTCTGGCTGGTCGGCGAGGGAACGGTGACGCGCTATGAGGGCGACCTCGACGAGTACAAGCAGCTGATCCTCTCCGCCCGCCGCGGCGGCGACTCCAAGGATGCCGGCGACGAGGGCAAGACGACCAAGGTCGACCAGCGCCGCGATGCCGCGCAGAAGCGCGAGACGCTGGCCCCCTTGCGCAAGGAGATCAAGGCGATCGAGACGAAGATGGCCAAGCTGCAGACGAGCGTCGCGGACCTCGACGTGAAGCTTGCCGACGTCGCCCTCTACACCCGCGATCCCTCGCAGGCGGCCAAGCTCGCCAAGCAGCGCTCGGATGCCGTCAAGTCGATCGGCGAACTGGAGGAGCAGTGGCTGGCACGCTCGGAGGAACACGACAGCGCGATGGCTGACTGAGGCAGCGTGGGTGAAACCGGACGCAAGGGGTCCGAGCTCAGTGATGCGGAACATTATCGCTCAGTCGAGCGAGCTGTTTCGAAGTGCAGGCGACGCTAACGCGACTTTGTCAGCGGCTTGGCCGCGCCCGCCGCATCGTCCGACATCAGACCCAAGTTGAGCAGAACCGCGACCGGCCATCGTCGCCACGGCCCTCCGGTATGGCGGCAGAGAATGAGAGACCTTCGATGTCCGCGCAGGTGACGCTTCGCTTCGACTTTGCTGCCGATCGTCGCCTCGGCCACGGCAAGGTCTCGCTGCTCGAGGCGATCCGCCGCAATGGCTCGATCGCCGCCGCCGGACGCGATTTTGGCATGTCCTACCGCCGCGCCTGGCTGCTGGTCGACGAGATGAACAAGATGTTCCGCGAACCCGTGGTCGAAACCCGTGGCGGTGGTCGCAATGGCGGCGGAGCTGTGCTGACTGAACTCGGCGAAAGCGTCGTCACGCTCTACCGATGCGCCGAGGCGAAGATCATGGCGGGCGCGGCGGCCGAGATTTCGGCGCTGGAAGAGGCCTTGTCGTCCCCGAGCCCACCAGCGTGATAGGCTGACGCCGGCGGATCAAGCGAAGGCGGCAGCCCATGACCGACGTCGAAACCTTCTTCTTCGAGAGCGATGACGGCCTCCGCCTGTCGGGACGGCGTCACCCCGGTGCGTTTTCGCATGCCCTCCCTGTCGTCTGCTTGCCCGGCCTGACGCGCAATGCCCGCGATTTCGATGCTCTGGCCGAGGCAATCGCATGCTTGCCCGGTTCACCACCGCTAATCGCCTTCGACTATCGCGGCCGCGGCCGCTCCGCCTGGGCGGCGGACCCTTCGTCCTACACCGTGCCGCGGGAAGCCGCCGACGTGCTGACGGGCCTTGCGCATCTCGGTATCAAGCGGGCGGTCTTCGTCGGGACGTCGCGTGGGGCCTTGATCATCCAAGTGCTGGCCTTGCTCCAGCCAAGGCTCATTGCTGGCGCCGTCTTGAACGATGCCGGGCCGAGGATCGAAGCCGAAGGCCTAGCATTGATCCGGGCCTACCTCGCGGGTCAGCCGCCCGCTCCGGACTGGGAGACCGCGATATCCCGTGTCCGCGCCGCGCTCAGCCCTACGTTTCCGGCTCTCACGGACGCGGATTTTGCGGAATATGCGATAGCCGGCCACACCGAGACGGCGGCGGGCATCGTCGGGGACTACGATCCGCGTCTTACCGAGGCGCTGGCTCTGCTGGATCTCGACCAGCCTCTCCCTGAACTTTGGCCCGCGTTTGCGGCGTTGCACGCGGTGCCGGTCCTCGTTATCCGCGGGGAGCACTCCCGTCTCCTCAGCCGCGAGACGGTCAAGACGATGGGCGAACAGCATCCGGCCCTACGGGCGATTGAGGTAGCGGGTCAAGGCCACGCGCCCTTGCTGGAGACCGGCGAACTGCCCTCGGCAATCCTGGCTTTGGCTGCCCGTGCTGCATTGGCGAGGAAGCCCGCGACAATCGACTGACCGGGACGGCTTGAATTACATCGGAGACGCTTGCTTCAGCCGAGCGGCCTGTTCGGCCCATTTCTCACGCGCCGCCCGGCCGCGGAAGCCGGTGAGATCATCCGCCCAGTGCTCTTGCTCCGTCGACCAGCCGGCAATCTGGTCGAAATGGAAGACGCCATTGTCGAACAGCAGCCGTTCGATCGACGGGCCAATGCCCTCGATGCGGGTCAGATCGTCTGGACCGCCGTCACGCGCCGTCCCAAGCTGGGCCGGAGTTTCCTGATTGGCCACCGACGAGGCCAATGGCGTGTCCGACGTGCCAGCTTCAGCTGCCGCGCCATCGGCGGCGTCTGCGTCACTGCGGGGAGCGTCGGGGTCGGGCGCGCCGTGAACCGCACCCGAGCCGCCGCCGGACTTGAAGGCCGCCAAGCTCTCGTCGTAGACGGGCCGGCTTTCGCCAGTGGTCTCCTCGGGGACAGTCCAGCCGTCATCGCGCGACCGCGCTTCCGCCGCCGATCGCTCTGCTGCCTTTGCATTGCCGTAGTCGACCGTCCGAAAATCCAGTTCGTCGCTGCCGTGCCGCTTTGCCAGCGGATCGTCCGGCAAAGCCGCGCGCGCCTCGGCAGTGCCGGTCCTGCCGTGCGGGTCGGGTGACGCGAGCAGCGCGGGGTCGGAATTTAGCGAAGAGGCGTCTCTTCCCGCCTCATCATCAACAATAACGGCGGCCGAGAAGCCACTTCCGCCATAGCTCGCAAAAGTCGGCAACGAGGCCCCCGAGACTGGCTCGGCTCCGTGGCCGGAGGGCGTCCCCGCCGCCCCTGCCGAACCGGCCGTACCAGAGACCGGCCGGCGCGCGTCTGTTTGTTCATTGCCGCGGGGCCGGGCGTCCCTACTCGGAACCGCATTGTCAGACCTGGCGCCCCCGCGCGGCCCGCGTGTTCCCCGCGTTCCGCGCCCGCCGATGAGGCCGAGGCTGAAGGCAGCAGCGAGGAGCAGGAAGGTTCGGGTGAGGAAGGTCAGCATCGTGGCGTCTCCGCAAGCCGGACGTTGGTCCACCGAAACTAGTGCGGTGCAGGGGAAACGCTAGCGCCGGCGCGGCACACCGATTGCAGTCGCACGACCAGAGGGCGGCATTCCTGCCGGCAAGTCTGCCTCAAGGACGTCCGGACGTTCACGGGGAGCACGTCCGAGGCTCGTCATCAGCCGGGCAGACGGCAACGGTTCGCCAGCATGAAGGCATGGAAGGAAAAAGGAGAGCTCCCGGTCCGGGCCCAGCGCTTCCCCCTCTAGAAGAAGCGGCCGACGAAAAAGCCGGCGGCAAGGGCAATGATCAGGAAGAGCCAGAGATCGGCGGCCAAGGACAGCAAGGAAGGCTCCTTTCGCGAACCGGGGACGCTGATCGGCGGCGCGACATTTGTCAGGGTCGACAGACACGTCCGGACCAACAGGCGGCAACCCACCCGACCAGCGCGGGAGCCGAAACGCAAGAAGCCCGGCGTTGCCGCCGGGCTTCTCGTCAGATCGATCTTTTGGGATCGATTAGAAGGTGCGCTTCAGTTCCAGGAAGCCGCCGGTCTGGTCGTAGTTGTCGATGCCAGCCGGCAGGTCGACGTCGCGGTACGAGACTTCGCCGAGAACCGAGAGGTTCGTGGTGATCTGGTAGCCGAGGTTGACAGCACCGCCGTAGTAGTCAGCACCGCTCGAGTTGAAGCTGTTGACGCCAGCAACGTTGAACACGGTGGTGTTCAGGTCGAAGGTCTTGCCGTAGACGCCGGAGATGGCAGCGAAGACCTTGCCGAACTGCTGCTGGTAACCAGCACCGATCTGGTACTCGCTCGGCAGGTTCGAAGCGTAGGTGTTGACGCCGAGGCCGTAGTTGTCGCCGAAGACGTAGTCGGTGACAGCGTACTCGGTCGGGTCGGTGGCGTAGTGGCCTTCGACCTTGAACTGCGAGTCGGCGACGAAGATGTCCTTGAGCGTGACGCCGGCCTTGATGGCGAACGCGTCGCTGTCAGACTGGAAATCACGGGTACGGATGATGTTCAGGTTGCCGTCAGCATAGTCGATCTGGTTGCTGAAATCGCCGTAGGTGTTGCCGAATTCCTGCTCGTCGTAGACGCCCGAAGCGTAGATTTCGCCCCATGCGCCTTCGTAGGCGAGCTGAGCAACAACGTCAGGAACGAAATCGCCCGTGCCGTCGTCTTCGAGCGAGAGAGCGGCCGAGAAGCCGTTCGCGGTGTAGGTGTAGGAAATGCGGTTCTGCTGGTAGTCACCAACCGACCAGTCGGCGTCGGTGAAGAGGCCGTCACGCTCGGCCCAGAGCGAGTCGAGGTAACCAACGGTCAGACCGCCGAGCTGGATGTAGGCTTCGTCCATGCCGTAGCCGGCGTCGTTGGTGCCGAAGCCGTCGCCGCGGTTGGTAGCCTGAACGCGAACCTTGGCGCGCAGGGTGCCGAGCTCGGTCTCTTCGCGGGCATCGAAGTCGAGGCGGGCACGAACGCGGCTGTTGAAGCCCGAGTTGCCGCTGTCGTCGTCGAGGTCGTCGATGTTGGCGTGGTCGCCAGCGTTAACGCGCATGCGGACGTAGCCGCCGATCTTCAGGCAGGTCTCGGTGCCCGGGATGTAGAAGAAGCCAGCGCCGTAAACGTCGCAAACGCGAACGTATTCAACCGGCTCCGGCTCGACCATTACGACAGCGTCCGCAGCACGGGCGCCGGAAACTGCGACGAGAGCCGCAGCGGATCCAAGCAGGATGCTCTTGATGTTCATGTCCTGACCTCCAGTCAAGTTAACAGGTTAGGGTTGGGCCTTGCTTTTCGAGGACAAAACCTGCCCCTGCCGCATCCCCTGATTTGAAAGGTCCGAAGCACCGCCCCGTCTCTCTCTGAAATGACCATCACCCAGCGAGAGATTCGATGCAATCACGCAATCGCGCTCCGGGGGGTCCTGAGCCGTATTGAACACACCCCTGTGGCGTGAATGCCACGATTTCGTTCACCCCCTCTTAACCATGATGAAGAAAGGGTTAATTTAGGCGCCGAACCGGCAATGACGGGGCAAATGAGGCGGGTTCTTTCGCCGAATCCGGCCAAAGGCAGGCAAACTTGGCAGACGGCCTCATTTGGTCGTTTGCCGGTTCCGTCCGGCTAGATCCGGAAGATCTTGCCGCCGAGGCCACGGAAGTCGCGCTCGCGGCAGGTCAGAACGATGATCTGCATCGACTCGGCTGCCAGCTGCAGGACGAGGTGCATCCGGGCAAGGCGCTGCTCGTCTGTGTTGACGAGCGCGTCGTCGAGAATCACCAAAGCGGGGTGGCCGCCGGACTTCAGGACTTTTGCGAGCGCCAGCCGGGTGACCACCGCCACCTGCTCGCGCGCGCCGGCCGAGAGCCGCTTGAACTCCTCGGCCACGCCGCGGCGGTGAAGGCCGGTGATCGCCAGCGTCGCGTCGTCGAAGGCGACCTCACTCTCGGGGTGGATCAGCTTAAGATAAGGCGCGACCTGCGCCTTGATCGGCCCAAGCCAATGCTCGCGGGCATCGCGCTGGGCCCCGACGAGTGTCTCGTGCAGCAGCCGCGACGCTTCCGCCTCCAGCGCCAGCCGCTGCCGGCGCGCGTCGAGCCGCTCGATCTCGCCGCCGATGCGCTCGATATCCTCCCCGAGGGCGCTGAGGCCCTGTGCCCGCAGCTCACCTTCCAGGGCGGCCGTCTCGTCCTTCAGCTGGCCGACGACGCGGCGAACTTCTTCGAGCGCCCGGCGGCTGGCCTGCAGCGAGCGGACGGCGGTCTCGGGGTCGGCCTCGCCGAGATCGCGCTGGCGCAAAACAACCACGGCGTTCTTGGCGCTGCGCTCCAGCTCGGCGGCGGCCAGATCCTCGTTCAGCGCCGCCAGCGCGCGCGTGGCCTCCGCGTCGGCGAGAGCGCGCTGCAACCGGGCGGCTGCCTCGGCAAGGTGCTCCGCCTCGGCTTCCGCCTTGGCGAGCCGCGCCGTGTGAGCGGATGCCTCGCTGCGGGCGAGCTCCAGAGCTGCATCGGCGGCGGCCGATCGGGACTGCGCCTGCTTGCGCCGGGCGCGGGCGGCTTCGGCCGCATCGGGGCCGGCGTCGGCGGTTTCGCCGACAGGCTGGGGTGGCAGGCGGGAAAGCTTGGCGCGGGCTTCGGCGAGCGCCTTGGCGGCCGTGGCCTCCCCCTCCGGCAGAATGGTCTCGATCTGGCGCCGCAGCAGGACGATCTCGCGCTGGCGCGCCTCGATCTGCGCCAACCGGCGACGCGCGGCTTCGACATCGGCGACGCGGTGACGTGTCAGCAAGGCCTTCAAGGCGGCATCCGCCGCCTCGAAACCGCGACGGAGTTCGCCAGCATCGCCGCCCGGCTCGATCGTCACCGCGCCGAAACCCTCGAGCAGGAACGTGCTGAGCGTCAGAACCGGCAGCGGCGCCGCCACATCGACCTCTGCGCCCGACGGCGTCTGCACACCCTTGCCCGCCTCGGGCGCGAAACGGATCGTCGGGGCGGCAGCCGTGACGAGGATCTCCGCCTCGCGGCGCTTTCGCTCGGCCTGTTCAAGGGCCTGCAGCGCTTTGGCGTCGAGCGCGGGACCGAGATCCTCGGCCGAGAGGGCGGCGAGCTGCCCTGCGAGCGCTGTCGCCTGGGCAAGCCGCGTCTCCAGCGCCTGAATATCGGCGGTCAGCCGGCGATGCTCGGCGCCGGCCGCCGCCGCCTCATCGCCAGCCTCCGCCGCCGCAAGATCTGCGCGTGCTTTCACGCGCTCTTCCTCGAGACGGCCGAGCCCTTCAAGGCCCGCTCTTTCGGCGCTGCGGCTGTCGGCGAGCGAGGCGGCCGCTTCCTGCGCCGCAGTCCCCGCCAGCCGGACGCGGCGGACGAGGTCCTCGCGCGCCGACAGCCGCTCGCCCGCCGCCTGGCGCTGCAGGGCGGCGTGGTCGAGTGCCCGCCGGGCCTCCTGCAGCTCGCGCTCATAGCCTTCGATGGTGCGCGCGCGGCGCTCGCCGGCCTCGACCGTCCGTTCCGCGGCGCCGATCGCGTCCTCGCTGAGATAGGCGTGGAGCACTTCGCGCCGGCTGCGCAGCCGGTCGATCTTCTCCTCGTAGTCGCGGCGCAGCGCCTGTTTCTCCGAAAGCTCGGCTCGCAGCGCGGCGAGCGCCTCTTCGGCCTTGCCGAGCGGGCTCGACGACGCCATCCGGCCGGTCGTGGTGAAGAACCGGTCCTGCAGCGCCTTTGCCGCCCCGAGCAGCGCCCGCCCCCGGTCGCCGCCGAGGATCTGGCCGATCTCGCCCTCGAGCGAAGCGGTCACCGCGTTCTTGCCGACGCCGAGGTTCAGGTCGTGCTCGTGCGAGCGGCCCTGTTCGACCCAGAGCAGGCCGAAGGCGCCCTGGTGCTCGTCGAGCTTGGGGCGGCCGCTGCCGGGATGAGCAAAGCGCAGCAACTCGGCGAGACGCTCCTCCACCGCATCACCGGACAGCGCGCCGCCCGGCCAGGACAGCTCTGCTTCCGGCCGCTGGAGGAAACTCTTTCGCAGCTGGTACGGGGTCCCACCGGTGCTGAAGCCGACCGAGATCTCGGGCCGCGCGGTCCGGCCGTAGGGCGCCAAGGCCTTTGTCGCTTCGCCGCTCGCCCGGTGCTTCTGGAAGAAGGCGGCGCGCAGCGCCAGCAGCAAGGTCGACTTGCCGGCCTCGTTGTCGCCGACGATGATGTTCAGCCCCGGCTCGAAGCCGTCGAGATCGACAGCGCCGAGCCCGGCAAAATCCTTGAGCGTGAGATGGCCGAGATACATCAGGCGTCTCCCGCATCCGCGACGCTTACGCGCGCGTGTTCTATATACGCCATCCGCAAAGCCAGCGCCGCCGCCGCGCGCTGCGGGTCGGCGGGGTCGGCGGCCTTAAGGCGCAGCCGGTCGATGGCGACGCGCACGAAGCCGGCGACGTCGATGCGGTCGAGATCCTCCTCGTCCGGCGCGTCGATGAGGCCGGCATCGGAAACCCGGAGGTCGAAAACACTGGCGCCAAGGGCCGCCAGGCGCTCGTCGAGCACCACGCGCTCGCGCAGCGGCATGGCACCGGACAGGCGGAGGTCGAGGAGCGTGTCGCTCGGCCGGCGCAGATCGGCCATCGCATCGTCGAGACCCGCGGCTTCCGTCAGCACCAGATCGCGCGAGATCCAGATGAAGTGGCCGGTGGCGACGGCTTCGACGCGCGGCGCGGCGCCCGGTGCGCCGATCTCGACAATAGCGACGAAGCCCGGCCGGTTGGCGGGATAGCGCTCGGGCTCGGGCGTGCCGCTGTAATAGGTGCGCGCGGCGATCTCGAGGAAGCCATGCCAGTCGCCAAGCGCGAGATAGTCGAGCCGCGCCCGGACGGCGCGGTCGTCGGCGATCGGATTGCCGCTCTCGGCCTTCTCCGGCAGGCGGTTGGCGACGGAGCCGTGCGCAAGGCCGACCCGCACGGCACCCGGCGGCGTCTCGGCCTCGTCGAACCAGGCGGTGAGGTCGGCGCCCTCGTGCCGGCGGGTGAGCGGCGCGGGCAGCACCACGAGCCGACCGTCGGCGAGCGTCAGCGGCACCGGCGCATCGGCGATCAGAAGGTTGGCCGGCGGCCCCATCCGGCGCAGCCGGCTCCAGACCGAGACGCTCAGCGCCGCATCGTGATTGCCGGGCAGCATCACCCACGGCCCGGCAAAGCCTGCCATCGCCTCCAGCGTCCGGCGGATTTCCCGCTCGCTCACCGTATTGTCGTCGAAGGCGTCGCCGGCGACCAGCACGGCGTCGCAGCCCCGCTCGGCGGCCAGCCGCGCGATGCGCTCGACGGCGCGGAAACGCTCGGCCTTCAGCTCGCCGCGGGTATCGGCCTCGTAGCCGCCGAAGGGCTTGCCGATCTGCCAGTCGGCGGTGTGCAGGAAGCGGATCACGGGCGCCCAATCTGAAGCTGTGCCAAGCAACCTTGCTGCGAAACGGCGCGGGCAAAAGCAAGGCGTCCCTCCTGCAACCCTTGGATATCAACCGCTTTCCCGCAGCCTGGAACTGGGCGCTTGACCCTCCCTCCCCGCTGCCGCACGGTCCGGGCGACACGCGGGAGGAAACGGCATGGCGATCTATTCGCTCGACGGCGCGGCACCGGAGATGGCGGAGGGCGTCTACGTCGCCGATGGCGCGCGGGTGATTGGGCGTGTCCGGCTCGGGCGCGGCGTCGGCATCTGGTTCGGCGCCGTCCTGCGCGGCGACAACGAGTGGATGACCATCGGCGCCGAGACCAACATCCAGGACAATGCCATTTTGCACAGCGATGCCGGCCTGCCGCTCACCATCGGCGCCGGCTGCACCATCGGCCACAGCGCCATCGTCCATGGCTGCACGATCGGCGACAACACGCTGGTCGGCATGGGCGCGACCATCCTCAACGGCGCCAGCATCGGCCGCAACTCGATCGTCGGTGCCAATGCCCTGGTCACCGAGGGCAAGGCGTTTCCGGACAATTCGCTGATTGTCGGCTCGCCGGCCAAGGTCGTGCGCGAGCTCGACGACGCCACTGCCGACGCGCTGAAACTCTCGGCCGCGCACTACGTCGCCAACGCCCGCCGCTTTGCTGAAGGCCTGAGGCGGATCGACGGCGCACCCTCGGACGTCGGCTAGCCCCACATAGCGAAGGCGACGCCGAGCAGCAGCGCGCTGGCCACGGCGAAGCCGGCGTCGCGCCCGGAAAAGCCGGGCACGTCGGTCAGCGTCCGCGCTCGGCCCGGCGAAAAGCCGCGGGCTTCCATGGCGATGGCGGTGCGCCCGGCGCGGCGGATGGCGAAGGCGAGAAGCGGGATCACCAGCCGCAGGATCGCGGCGGGCGAGGGAAAGCGGCGGAGCGGGCGACCCCGCCGCATGGCGTCGGCGATGCGGATCTGCTGCGCTTTGGCGGCAAGGTCCGGCACCATCTGCATGGCCGCAAACAACGCATAGGCGATGCCGGCGGGCAGCCGGAGATAGGCCATCAGCGCCCGCACGAAGCCGCCGGGATCGATCGCCCGGGCAAAGAAGATCGAGACCATCCCGCCGGCGATCGCGCGCAGAAACAGCACCAGCCCCGCCCGGCCGGCCTCGGAGGCCGCAAGGTCGGCGGAGAACACCGCGACTGCCGAGTTCTCCTGCCGGAAGAGGATGTTGGTGGTGAGGAAGCCAAAACCGAACAGCACGAAGGGCACGGTCAGGCCAAGCAGCACCAGAACGCGCGTGCGGGTGAGCACCACTGTCATCCCGGCAAACAGCAGGATGGCGAAGAGCTGGAAGCCGGGGGTGAACACCATGGTCGTCGCGAGGATCCAGGCGAGGCAAGCGCCGAGCACCGTCAGCGGGTTGACCGCGCCCATCAACGGGCCGCCTGCCAGGTCAGCGCCGGCGCGAGCAGCGGCTCGGCGAGGCCGTTTTCCGCCATCAGCCGGGCATCCAGCAGGAGGTCGCGCGCCGGCCCGATCGCCTTCAGGCACCCCTCCCCGAGGATCGCCACCCGGTCGGCCAGCCGCAGCGCCAGGTCCATGTCGTGGGTGATGACGACGATGGCGCGATCGCGGGCGCGCAGCGCGTCGATCCGCGCGGTCAAGTCCGCCGTGCCGGCGGCGTCGAGCCCGGCGCTCGGCTCGTCCAGCACCAGCAGCGGCCAGCGGTCGGCGGCATCGATCGCCGCCAGCGCCACCCGCCGCTTCTGGCCCTCGGACAGCGTGAAGGGATGACGGTCCTCGAGCCCGCCGAGGCCGAAGCGGTCGAGGGCGACGTTCAGACGCGCGGCCCGCTCCGCCGCGGGCATGGCCGACGGCAGCATGGCGTCGATCTCGTCGCGGACCGAGCCGGTCGCGAACTGGTCCTCGGGATGCTGCAAGGCGATGGCGCCGGGCGCCCCGGTCCGCGCGCCGCCTTTCAGGCGCAGCAACCCGGCAAGGCTTGCACCCAGCGTCGACTTCCCCGCCCCGTTGCGCCCGAGAAGCACCAGCACCTCGCCGGTTTGAACCCCGAGGGAGATTTCCCGCAGCACGACGGGGCCGAGAAACGGCGCGCAATCGGCCTTGTCGAGGCGGGCGATGTCCGCGCCCGGATGCGGTCGCGCTTGCGGCGGCAGCCGCTCGGCAGCGAAACCCGCCACCGCAGCCCTGGCCGCCACCTGAAGCTCAGGCGACAGGCGCTGCAGCGGCGCGAGCGCTTCAGCGAGGGTCAGCGGCGGCGGGTCGAGCGTGATGCCGGCCGCCATCAACGCGGCGTCGAGATGGGCGGCGAGCGGCTGCCAGAGACCTTCCGCGCGAAGGACGGCATGGCTTGCGCGGAACAGCTGGCGCGGCGGCCCCTCGGCGATCACCTGCCCGGATCGGCCGAGCACGACGACGCGGTCGATGGCGTCGATCAGCCCGTCCAGCCGGTGGTCGACCACGAGGCAGGCGCGGTTGCCCGTCCTGTCGTGGAGCACCGCGTGCAGCCGCGCCGCGGCCTCGGGCGAGAGGTGCGCGGTCGGTTCATCGGCGAGGAGGATCGGAGCGTTCTGGGCAAGGATGGCCGCGAGCGCCACCAGCTGCCGTTCGCCGCCGGACATCGAGAGCGAGCGACGCTCGCGCCAATCCGCGGGCAGACCGAGCCGCTGCATCACATCAGACACCCGCGCCTCGATCGCGGCCGGCGCCATGCCGAGGTTCTCGCAGGCGAAGGCGATCTCGTCGCGCACACGCATGCCGCAAAGCACCTGGTCGGCGTCCTGGAAATAATGCCCGACGGTATCGGACCACTCGGCCGGCGAGCGGCTGTCGCCGGGCCGGCCGAACAGGCGCGTCGTGCCCGAGACATCAGCGGGAACGTTCGCCGGCACCAGCCCGGTCAGCGCCAGCAGCAGCGAAGACTTGCCGGAACCGGAGGCGCCGAGCAGCAGTACCCGCTCGCCCGGCAGGAGCCGCAAATCGACCGGGCCGATGGTCGGCGTGCCGGCGAAGGTGATCGCCGTCCGCCGCCATTCCGCCGCGGCCACCCCGCCGCTGGAAGGTGTGCCGCCGTTGCTGAGGCGTGCGTCAGGCAAGCGCCGTCCGCCGGTCGGTGTCGATCTTCAGCCCGTGCAGCACGCCGGTCCGGTAGAGCGCGGCGACGATGGCGTGGCCGAGCCAGCCGCCGAGCAGCGCGCCCGACAGGCAGCGCAGCGCGAACATGGCCACCAGCAGGCCCGGCGCCAGCGCGCCGTAGTCGAAGCGGATCCAGGTGTAGATAAAGCTCGCGATCGCCGCGCCGACGCCGGCCGCCATCAGCACCGGCAGCGAGTAGTTGCGCCAGCGGGTCGCGGCGAACACCGCTTCCGCCCCCGCGCCCTGGATCATGCCCGAGAGGATCAGAAGGAGGCCGCCGGGGCTGCCGAGAAGGATCTCGACCGCCGCGGCCATCACCTCGGCGGCGAAGGCGACGCCGGGCTTGCGGATGATCGCCGCGGCGACCACCGAGGCGATGAACCAGAAGCCCATGAAGACGTCCATCGAGACGGCGCCGAGGGCGGCCTGGGCGATCAGCCAGATCTGCACCCAGCCGAGATAGAGCACGGCAAAAACCGCGCCGAGGACGGCGACGACGAGCGTTTCGCGCAGGGTCCAGCCTGTTCGCATGGCAGTTCTCCGGATGTGAGGGGTCAGTCTGGGGACGTCAGGAAAGGCTGGTGGACACCGGGCGAACAGCCGAAGGGCTGTTCGCCGACAGGGTCACGTCGAGGGCGACGTGGGCCCCCTCGGGCGCAAAGCGCAAAAAGGCTTCCGACAGGGTGGCGAAGACCATCCCGGCATCGCCGGACAGTTTCGTGCAGAAATTCTTCGAGCGGTCGAAGACGCCGGACTGCTTGAGGAAGTCGATGCAGGCGTAGATCTCGTCCATGTGCTCGCCGCGGCCGAGCGGATAGTAGGAGAACTGCGCCGATATTGTCTGGCCGGTGGGGGCTGCGGCCGCGACCTTGGCAAGGCTTGCGGCGACGCGCTGGTCCAGCGGACCGAGCGGGGCGAAGCCTCCCTCGGGCGGCGAGCAGATCGCATCGTCCGGCTCGCCGGGACAGCCGCGCGAGACCGTGGCCGACAGCACCGTGTGCATCCCGCCGCGGGCGGCGGAAACGAAGAGGTCGCGCATTGCTGGGAAGAGCTCTTCCGGCGGGCCGACGAGGAGCGTCGAGAGGTCGTCGGTCTCGATCCTGAACCGCGGGCGGTAGGGATCGAGCGCGCCGAGCGCACCGAGGATGACGGCGACGAAATCGTCGGTCATCGGGTAAAGGGAAATCTGTGCGCCTGAAAACATCGCTCGCCTCGCTCCGCTGGCATTACCCAGATCAGCTTGAGGGTTTGAAGGCCTGCGCCCTCGTCTCAGCCCCGGCATTGCGGAGCACCCCTGTCGTGACGGCGTGTCTACGCCCCGCGGAGGTCGGGCACAAGGGCTTTTCGCAAGGGGGCGCGGCACCCCGACGTGGCCCGGCGGCGCCGCAGCAGCGTTGCGTCTCCCGCCACAACTGGCACTCCCGCGAAAAATTCGGCAGAAGGGGCGGCCAACCGGGACCCCGCCATGACGCGCACGCTGTTTTCGCCCCTCGCCCGCTCGCTGCCGGCCAGCATTCCCTTCGTCGGGCCGGAAGCGCTGGAGCGCCAAGCCGGCACGGCCTTCAAGGCCCGGCTCGGGGCGAACGAGAGCGTGTTCGGCCCCTCCCCCGCCGCCATCGAGGCGATGCGCGCGGCGGCCGCGGAGAGCTGGGCCTATGGCGATCCCGAGCAGGCCGAATTGAAGGCGGCGCTCGCCGCGCATCACGGGCTGAAGCCGGAGAACATCACCGTCGGCGAGGGCATTGACGGCCTGCTGGGCCTCCTGGTGCAGCTCGCCACCGAGCCGGGCGATGCTGTGCTGACCTCGCGCGGGGCGTACCCGACCTTCAACTACCACGTCGCCGGCCATGGCGCGGTGCTCGACATGGTGCCTTACCGCGACGCCCGTCCGGAGATCGCCGAGGACATCGACGCACTGATCGAGCGCGCCCGCGAGACCCGGCCGCGCCTCCTCTACTTCGCCAATCCGGACAACCCGACGGGCTCCTGGCATTCGGCCGAAGCGGTCGGGCGGCTGATCGCCGAGACGCCGGAGGAAACGATCCTGGTGCTCGACGAGGCCTATTGCGATTTCGCGCCGGCGTCCGCGCTGCCGCCGATCGACCTTCTCCGGCCGAACCTCCTGCGCTTCCGCACCTTCTCGAAGGCCTACGGAATGGCGGGCGTCCGGGTCGGCTACGCCATCGGCGATGCCGGCTCGATCCGCCAGTTCGACAAGGTGCGCAATCATTTCGGCGTGTCGCGGATCGCCCAGGCCGGCGCGCTCGCAGCGCTCGGCGACCAGGCGTTTCTCTTTGACGTCGTCGGAAAAGTCGCGGCAGGACGGGCGCGGCTGGCCTCGATCGCAACGGCGGCAGGGCTTTCGCCGCTCCCCTCGGCGACGAATTTCGTCGCCATCGACTGCGGCCGGGATGCGGCCTACGCGAAAGCGGTGCTCGCCGGCATTCTGGCGGAGGGCGTCTTCATCCGCATGCCCGGCGTCGCGCCGCTCGACCGGATGATCCGCGTCACCGTCGGCCGCGAGCCGGACCTCGCTCTGTTCGAACAGGCGCTGCACAGGGTCCTGAACGGGCTCGGCCGCAACGGCTGATGCGGCTGTCGTCGTGGGTCCGGTAAGACCAGCCCCAGGCGATCAGTGCCGGGCGATCCAGTCGCGGGCGGCGCGCAGCGCCTTGGCGATGTCTGCCTTCGACATCTGGTCCGCGACTTCCTGGCGGTGGAAGGCGGCATCCTCGACACCGTCGCGGGCGGCGAGGTTGAAGTACATGTGGGCGGCCACGAGATCGACCGCGCCGTCGCGGCCGAGCGCGCAGAGCAGGCCCATCTGGAACAGGACATCCGGCGACGGGGTGAAAACGGTGGCGCCGATGGTGCCGGTCGAGTGATCCGAGAAATCGAAGCGTGCCATGTCCGAAGGTCTCCTGATGGTGCGGTTCGCCGGTTGCCCCGGCCGCTCTCTGCTGCCTTGGAGAATGCACCCTTCGCTTCAACACCCGCTTAAAAGGCGTGGCTAATTTGAACTAAACACCACGCTCATCTTTCACTAACCTTTGGCCATCCATTCTTCCGCAGCCCCTATACGGCAGCGCTGACAGCAAATGCGGCGGAATACGGGCAGGCGGACGGTGAACGCTTGCGTAACCATCCCGCGAAACAGACCCTCATCTTCAGCCATTCCGATCCAAACCGAAAAGGCTTGTTGCGCGGCGGCCAAACCACCGCTTTGCCACCGCCACTGGCCTGGTTTACGTCTTGGCTGCGGGAACCGCGCAAGCGCCGGCACGGCGCCGCATTCCGGCTGGGGAGGATAAGAATGAACCGCATCATGATCGCTGCCGCATCGCTCGCGATGATCAGCTGGAGCGCTGTGGCCGCGGAGCCGGTCGTCGGCAATTGGAAGACCGCCAGCGGCGAGACCGCGAAGATCGCGCCTTGCGGCGGCGACTACTGCATCACGGTCACTACCGGCAAGTTCAAGGGCAAGCAGATCGGCAAGATGAGCGGCGCGGGGGCGGACTACGCAGGCGAGATCCTCGACCCGCAAGCGGACAAGACCTATTCCGGCAGCGCCAAGGTCAGCGGCGCCTCGCTGAAGCTCACCGGCTGCGCGCTGAAGATCTTCTGCAAGAGCCAGACCTGGTCGCGGCTGTGACCCCCGGCAGACAGCAGCGCAGCCACCAATCTTTCCCGCCGGAACCACTGGCAGCAGCAATGTCCCGTGCTAGCCTCGGCCGGAAGGGCGCTGCGTCCCGCTGTGGGTCTCGCGGGCGGCGTGACGCCGTGCCGATTAGGCCGCGCCTTGCGGCTCGAGAGTCTGCTGGTCGGGATTTTGCTGGTCGAGAGGGAGAGGTGCCGTTGGCCCGGCCGATCTGGTTCGCACTCGTCGTCGTCCTTGCCCTCGCGCTGCTGCCAGTGGCGGTCTGGCTCGACCTCAGCCATCTCTCCGACGTCGCGCTGCGCTCGCAGGCGACCAGCCTCAACGCCATCATCACCGACATTCGCGGCTACTACAGCAAGAACGTCGTCGGCCGCATCCTGGCCTTCGACGGCAAGACGGTCACGGCCCACAACTACGCCGACATTCCCGGCGCCATTCCCATCCCCGCGACGCTGTCGCTCGAGCTTGGCGACGTCATCGGCAAGCGCGGCGAGAACATCGGCTACCGCTTCGTCTCCGATCTCGTCTTCGCCAGCCGCGAGCCGCATGTCCTCGACGGTTTCGAGCGCGGCGCGCTGGCGGCGTTCCGGGCCGAGCCGCAGGAGAGCCGGCCGGTGATCACCGAGGTCACCGGCTCCATCTTCGACCGGCGCATCCGCCTCGCCGCGCCCGTGGTCATGGCCGAGGCCTGCGTCGCCTGCCACAACGTCCATCCCGAGAGCCCGAAGCAGGACTGGAAGGTCGGCGACGTCCGCGGCATCCAGGAGGTCTCGATCGAACAGCCGATCGCGGCGAACCTCTTCTCGTTCAAGCACCTCTTCGCCTACTTCACGGGCGCCGCGCTGTTCGGCGTCGTCTTCGCCGCCCAGCAATGGCGACAGGCGCACGCGTTTCGCCGGATGAATGCCGATCTCGAGGAAACCAACTCCTTCCTCGCCTCGATCTCGCTGAAGATCTCGAAATACCTGTCGCCGCAGGTCTACAAGAGCATTTTCAGCGGCGAGCGCGACGTGGTGATCTCGACCGAGCGCAAGAAGCTCACCATCTTCTTCTCCGACATCAAGGACTTCACCGTCACCTCCGAGCGATTGCAGCCGGAGGAACTGACGCGGTTGCTGAACGAGTATTTCACCGAGATGTCGGCGATCGCGCTGGAGCATGGGGCAACGCTGGACAAGTTCATCGGCGACGCGATCCTCGCCTTCTTCGGCGATCCGGAAACGCGCGGCGCGGCCGAGGACGCCAAGGCCTGCGTCGCCATGGCGATCGCCATGCAGCGGCGCATGGTGCAGCTCAACACCGAATGGCGCCGCCGCGGCATCGAGAAGCCTTTCCAGGCGCGGATGGGCATCAACACCGGCTACTGCAATGTCGGCAATTTCGGCAGCGTCGACCGGATGGACTATACGATCATCGGCGCCGAGGCGAACCTTGCCGCGCGGCTCGAGCAGATCGCCGAGCCCGGCGGCATCGTGATGAGCTATGAGACCTTCGCGCTGGTCGAGGACGGGGTGCGCGCCCATCCGCTGGCGGCGATCAGCCTGAAGGGCATCAGCCGGCCCGTCATCCCCTATGCCGTCGACAACATCCACGACGCCGCCGCCAGCACCAGCGCCAACGGCGTCATCGACGAGTTTAGCGACGGCGCCCGCATCTTCATCGACATCGATCGCCTGAGCGAGAACGAAATCACGCGGCTCGAGACTGTCCTTGCCGGCGCGGTCGGGGCGCTCAGAAGCCGGCAGGCTGCGCCGGCCTGAAGGACGCAGTGGCGGGCTTGCCCGCGGTCGGTCCGATCCTCAGGCCGCCCGGCGCTCTGCCCGCTCGAAACGCCCTTTGCCCCGGCGCTTGGCGTCGTAGAGCGCGTCGTCGGCATGCCGAATGAGATCGTCGGGCCCCTCCAGGCTGTCCCGGTCGCAGCCGACAAAGCCGATGCTGACGCCGATCTCAGCGGCCGTGCCTTCGATCAGAAAAGGCACCGCGATCTCGCGGACGATCGTGCTGGCCAGCAGCGCAGCGCTCGACCCGACTTCCTGCGCGTCGCTGCAGAGGACAGCAAACTCGTCGCCGCCCAGCCGGGCGCAGAAGGCATCGGCCGGGGCCAGCGCCCGGATGCGATCGGCGACCTGGCGGAGCAGCTCGTCCCCGGCGTAGTGGCCGAGCGTATCGTTGATGTCCTTGAAACCGTCGAGGTCGAGCAGCAGCAGCGCGAAGCTTTGCCCCTCGCCGCGCACCTGTTCGATCTGCCGGGTCAGTTCAGTCGCAAACAGCGCCCGGTTGGCAAGCCCCGTCAGCGGATCGAAATGCGCCATGCGGTCGAGTTGCTGGTTGCGCAGCGTCAGCCTGTCGGAGGTCGCCCGCAGTTCTTCCATCAGGAGCTGGCGCGCGTCGTGCGCCTTGGCCAGGAGCCCATTCGCCCGCAGGACCATCGAGAGGAGCAGCGCGCCGAGGGCGACAAGGGCGAGGGTGATGTAGACTGACGCTTCCTGCAGGCGGAGCAGGTCGCGCTGCCCATCGGCCGCCTTCTGCGCCCCGTATTGGTTGGCCTCGGAGGCAAGGCCCATTAGCGGGCGCTCGTAAAACGCCAGCATGTCGCTCATCCGGGTGGCCGAGGCGGGCGACAACCCTTCCGCCATCACGCCGCCGACCTCGGCGATCGCCTCGGCGTAGGATCCGAGCAGCAGGTCGCGCCGGGGCGAGGCCCGCATGAAGGCGCCGAATTCGCCGTTGGAAATCGTAGCCAGCCGGTTCAGCAGGATGTCAAAACGCAGGCGGATTTGCTGGACGGAGGCATCCGTCGGGGTCGACGCATAGTCCCGCAACTGGCCGCGAAACCGCAGCAGCTCGGCCACCGACTGGCTGCCGATGAAGACGGTGTTGTTGTTGGAGATCTGCGCGATGGCCAGATGCTGGCGCTCAATGATCAGCGACACATAGGCGAAGGCGGCGATCGTGACCGCCACCAGCACCAGAAGAAGGGTCTTGAGCTGTCGCATGCCGCCGATGTTTACTCGACGATGAAGCTGGCGACCTGCCAGACCGAGCGCGTGTAAAAGACGTCGCTCCGCAGGTTCGAAGCGCTGTCATAGGGGTAGACGATAAACAGCGGGCCCTTGTCGCTGACCGGCATCGGGGCGCCGTTGCGCCGGTAGGCCAGGATCGGGCGGTAGTTGGTGAAATCGGAGATCGGCACGCTGACCTGGTAGTCGTTCAGCGCCGTGACGAGGAGCGTATCTCCCTTGGCGCCGACCGCCTTCATCAGCTTCTGCAGATCGACGCCGACAAAGGTCTGCTCGCCCTCGGTCCACGGGGTCGTGGTGACGATCTCGGTCGCATCCAGCGCTTCGAGCGAGGCCAGGTCGAAACGGGCCTGGCCCTCCCCGTTGTTATTCTCGATCTTTCCCCCGACGGTGAGGATGACCTCGCCTTTCGGCACCGACAGTTCGCCGGCCCACGCCGCCGGCAAAAACGCCAAGGCGGCGACCCAGAGAAGAAGACCTCTCGCAAACCTGACCATGATCACCCCGGCTTTCCGTTGGGTTCACAATGGGCCGAGATACCTAAGTTTGCTCTAAGAAGTATTTGCCGAGGGTGCGCCGCGAAGCAATATTCCGCGTCGCACCCAATAACAGTGTAGCGAACGTACCAAGCTGGAGCCGGAGTCTGATCGTAAGCTATCCTGCCTAATCAAGCTTCATAAGATGCCGAGAAGTTCTATTTCGCGCGTTGTCCGAACAGCACCTTCTGCGCATCGGCATCATTGGCGATGTTCTTCCGGTGCTCAGCCCCGATGGCGAGGCCTTTCTCGACGGCAGGACGCGCCTTTACGGCTTCGAACCAGCGCTTGAGGTTCGGGAACTCTTCGAGGGTCTGCCCCTGGTTCTCGTGCGGGACGATCCAGCCGATCGAGGCCATGTCGGCGATCGAATAGTCGCCGGCGAGATATTCCACCGCGCCGAGGCGCTTGTTCATCACGCCGTAGAGCCGATGCACCTCGTTGGTGTAGCGGTCGATGCCGTAGGCGATCTTCTCGGGCGCGTACTGTCGGAAGTGATGCGCCTGGCCGGCCATCGGGCCGAGGCCGCCGACCTGCCAGAACAGCCACTCGTCCGTCGCGACACGTGCGCGCTCATCGGTCGGATAGAACTGGCCGAACTTGCGGCCGAGATACTGCAGGATGGCGCCGGACTCGAAGACGGAGATCGGCGCGCCGCCCGGGCCTTCCGGATCGACGATCGCCGGCATGCGGTTGTTCGGGGCGATCTTCAGGAAGTCCGGCTCGAACTGCTCGCCCGTGCCGATGTTGACGTAGTGCATCTCGTAGGGGACGCCAAGTTCCTCGAGCATGATCGAGACCTTCCAGCCGTTCGGGGTCGGCCAGTAGTGCAGCTCGATGGGCTGGGTCTGGGTGGTCATGTCAGCTTCCTCTTGCGGATGGCAGATGGGGCTAAGCTAGGGCGGCTGTTGTGCGGCGCAATCGCTGCAGCCTGAACGGACCGTTCGACCGTCATGTCGATGCTCTCGGTTGGTCCGCGCGGTTTGCGCCCGCCGCATACAGGGCGGCGTCATCGACGCTTCATGTTCGGAGGCGAGTAAAGCAGGCCTCCGCCATCGTTCCGGCGCATATTTGACGTCTCGGCTTCCGCCAGCTTCCCCCGGCGATTAGAGATAGGGCATGACCAAGTTCTTCACCGCCCGCCCCGCCCCGATCCTCGTCACGCCGCCGGCCGCGCCGATGCAGGTCTTCGAGGACCCGGCAGCCGCAGTCGCCGAACTGCAGCGGCTCTACCAGCGCGCCGTCTCGTTTCTCTGCGAGAGCTTTGAAGAAGTACTGGCGAGCGGCGATACCACGCGACGTTTCCGGGCCTATTACCCGCAGGTCTCGCTGGTCACCGACAGCCACGCCCGCGTCGACAGCCGCCTCTCTTTCGGCCATGTCCCCGGTCCCGGCAGCTATGCCGCCAGCATCACCCGGCCCGACCTCTTCGAGACCTATCTCACCGAGCAGATCGGCCTCCTCATCCGCAATCACGGGGTCCCGGTCTCGGTGGGCGACTCCGGCACCCCGATGCCGCTGCACTTCGCCTTTCCCGAAGGCTCCTATGTCGACGGCGCTTCGGCCGAGAAGCTCGACAAGCCGCTGCGCGACATCTTCGACGTGCCGGATCTCGCCTCGACCGACGACCGCATCGTCAACGGCAATTTCGAGCCGAGCCCGGGCGAGCCGATGCCGCTCGCGCCCTTCACCGCCCAGCGCGTCGACTACTCGCTGCACCGCCTGGCGCACTACACCGCCACCAGCCCGAAGCATTTTCAGAACTACGTGCTGTTCACCAACTACCAGTTCTACATCGACGAGTTCTGCATGCTGGCGCGCGAGCTGATGGGCCGTGGCGGTGGCGGCTATACCGGCTTCATCGAACCCGGCAACATCCGGACCCTCCCCGGCTATGATGCGCCGGAAACCGGCATGGCACCGCTCCGACTGCCGCAGATGCCGGCCTATCACCTGATGCGCGAGGGCGGTGCCGGGATCACCATGGTCAACATCGGCGTCGGCCCGTCCAACGCCAAGACCATTACCGACCACATCGCCGTGCTGCGCCCGCATGCCTGGCTGATGCTCGGCCACTGCGCCGGCTTGCGCAATTCCCAGGCGCTCGGCGACTACGTTCTGGCGCATGCTTATGTCCGCGAGGATCACGTGCTCGACGCCGACCTGCCGGTCTGGGTGCCGATCCCGCCGCTCGCCGAGGTCCAGGTCGCGCTGGAGGAGGCGGTCGAGGAGATCACCGGCCTTGAGGGCTACGAGTTGAAGAAGATCATGCGCACCGGCACGGTCGCCACCATCGACAACCGCAACTGGGAGCTTCGCGACCAGAAGGAGCCGGTTGAGCGGCTGTCCCGGTCGAGGGCGATCGCGCTCGACATGGAATCGGCGACGATCGCCGCCAACGGCTTTCGCTTCCGCGTGCCCTACGGCACGCTGCTCTGCGTCTCCGACAAGCCGCTGCACGGCGAGTTGAAACTGCCGGGCATGGCGACCGACTTCTACAAGCGGCAGATCGCCCAGCACCTGCGAATCGGCATCCGAACCATGGAGAAGCTGGCGGACATGCCGCCCGAACGCCTGCATTCGCGCAAGCTGCGCTCCTTCTTCGAAACCGCGTTCCAGTAGGCGCCCGCATGTCCCCCCTGTCACAGCGCCGGCAGATCGCCGGCGGCGTCGCCTTGTTTGCGGCCATCGGCCTCGGTTTCGGCTTGCTCGCCGGCTTCTTCGGCGACCGCGTGCATCTATTCGACACCGCAGCGCACTTCCGGGCGCATGCCGCAATCCTGCTGTTTCTCGTCGCCATCGTCCTGGTGTGGTCGCGGCTGTACGCGGCAGCGCTGGCCTCGGCCGTCGCCGCTTTGCTGGGGCTCGCCACCGTCCTGCCCTACATGCTGCCGCCGCCGACCATCGCCGCCGCCGCCGGCACCCCGCGCTACACACTCCTGCAGATGAACCTGCGCTTCGACGCCCCGGACAAGCCTGCGGCGCTGCGGCTGATCGGCAAGCTCTCGCCCGACGTGATCACCGTGCAGGAGGTCTTCGACGGCTGGCGGCCTGTCTTCGACGCCATTGCCGGGCGTTATCCCTACCAGTTCTACTGCAACCATTCCGACGGCTCGAGCGACGTCGCGATCCTGTCGCGCCGGCCGTTCGCCGAGGGCGATGTCGGGGTCTGCGATCCCACCAGCGGCTTCACGGCCAAGCGCGTCGACTTCAACGGGTTGCAGGTGATCGTCGGATCCCAGCACCTGCGCTGGCCCTCGCCCGGGCGGCAGTGGATCCAGGTGGCGCGGCTGGCCCCGACGCTGGCAAAGCTCGGCGATCCCCTGGTGATCGCCGGCGACTTCAATGCCGCGCCCTGGAGCGCAGCGGTGCGCACGATGGCGGCCAACAGCGGAACCCGGATCGTCGCGGGCATCGGACCGACCTGGTTCATCAACTTTCTGCCGCCGGTCTTCGCCCGCTTCATTGGGCTGCCGATCGACAACATCCTGACTTCAGCCGGGATCGAGATCCTCAAGATCGAACGCCCGGAAGCGACCACATCGGACCACCTGCCGGTGCTCCTGACCTTCACTTTGCCCTTCGCCAATCCGGAAGAGCCGAAAGTGCAGACCGTCGCGCGGTAATCGGCCTGCGCTGGCCAGCCGGCCGGCCCGCTATTGCGGCTCGATGGCCTCCAGAACAGCCTTCAGCGCCTCGGTCCGCTGCTCGATGATCGCGGCGCGGCAGCCGGGATAGGAAAGATATCGGCCGTTCTGGCCATATTCGGCATCGTCGAGATAGACGAGGCAGGACGTGTCGCGGTAGGCGAGCCAGGCCCGCTGCTCGTCCAGCAGCGCAGGCTTGCTGTCCTCGGCGATCCCCGCCATCAGCTTCTTCCAGGCGACGCTGAGACGGGCGTCCTCCCGGTCCACCCAGGCCCCGCCGCATTCGCCCATGTCCGCCATCGTCGCATCGGCGTCGCCGACGCAGGCGTCGTATTTCTCATCCGCCAGAGCCGGCGCAGCGAGAAGGGGCAGGAAGAGAAGAGGCAGGAAGAGAAGAGGCAGGAACAGGCGCATGTCATTATCTCCGGGTTTCGGCAAACCCCGACGGGCGGGGACATTTCAGGCTCGCGGACCGACAAAGGCGCGGTGTCAGGCTGCGTCGGAATGCGCCTGCATCGCCATCCTGATGATAATTCCCTTGGCGGCGAAAACATCGCCGAGCATCGTGTGAGCAAAGCCGCGACTGGCATGTCCCCGGAGATCGTACCGTCGGCCGAATTCGACGATGGCGGGATGGTCGGCCTCGACGGCGCGGACATCGCCTTCCGTCATGCCGAGTTCGGGATGCGCACGAAACACTTCCCACATCCGCACGTAGAAAGCGAAACGGTCGATCGGCCCGTCCTCGGACGGCACGAGCCAGAGCGTCCAGCGATCGTAGGTGTCGTCATAGACCCAGAGGGCCGCACGCGGATTGACGCCGTCGCGGTCGAGGACATCGAGAAGCTGGTGACCCTTTCTCACCAGAAGATCTGTATCCATTTCAGCACTCCCCTCTCCGGGTCGCCAACGGCCAGCACCATCTCTCGCGCCTGCTCGATCGTCGCATCCTGGTAGCGGCTTGTCGGGCTCCATCCTCGCACGATGACCCAACTGGCGGCAAACGGGGGATCGCTGCGCCGTCGTTCCGCAAACCTGTCGGCGAGATCGGCGGCGACCACGAGGCGTTCGAGATCGTGGTCGTACACCGTGCTCAAAAACCGCCGGTCCGGAATCACCTCCGCCAGAACCTGCCGGGCGATGCATGCCTTCAGCCCGAGTTCCACCGCATAGCCCGCCAGATAGTAGGCGTTGCCCGCGCGGTGGTGCGAAACCAGCAGCCGGGCATCGTCGATCTTGGCCTTGGCCAGCATCTGCAGGTCGGGACGGCGCATGGACGCCATCCTCACCCGCGTCGGCGGGGCCGGCAAGCCGCGATTGCGGAGCCGGCCACGCCGTCACATCGTCTGGTAGACCGGCCCTTCGCCGCCCTGCGGCGGCACCCAGTTGATGTTCTGGTTGGGATCCTTGATGTCGCAGGTCTTGCAGTGCACGCAGTTCTGCGCGTTGATGACGTAGGCCGGCTCGCCCGCCGTCTCGACCCACTCGTAGACGCCGGCCGGGCAGTAGCGCTGCGAGAGCCCGGCATAGACGTCGTGCTCCGAGATTTTCTGCAGCGCCATGTCCCTCACCTGGAGATGCACCGGCTGATCTTCCTCGTGGTTGGTGTTCGACAGGAACACCGAGGACAGCTTGTCGAAGGTCAGCTTGCCGTCCGGGCGGGGATAGTCGATCGGGCTGTGCTCGGCCGCGGGCTCGGTCGAGGCGTAGTCCGGCTTGCCGTGCTTCATCGTCCCGAACAACGACACGCCGAGAAGCTGGTGCGTCCACATGTCGATGCCGCCGAGGGCAACGCCCAGCGCCGTGCCGAACTTCGACCAGAGCGGCTTGACGTTGCGCACGCGCTTCAGGTCGCGGCCGATCGAGGATGTCCGCCAGCCCGCCTCGTAGTCCGACAGCCGGTCGTGCGCGCGGCCCGAGGCGATCGCGCCTTGCGCCGCTTCCGCCGCCTGCATGCCCGAGGCGATGGCGTTGTGGACGCCCTTGATCCGCGGCACGTTGACGAAGCCGGCCGAGCAGCCGATCAGCGCGCCGCCGGGGAAGACCAGCTTCGGCACCGACTGCCAGCCGCCCTCGGTGATCGCGCGGGCGCCATAGGCGATGCGCTTGCCGCCCTCAAGCAGCGCCGCGACGTCGGGATGCGTCTTGTAGCGCTGGAACTCGTCGAAGGGCGACAGGTACGGGTTCTTGTAGTTGAGGTGGACGACGAAGCCGACATACACTTGGTTGTTTTCGAGGTGGTACAGGAACGAGCCACCGCCGGTCTTCATGTCGAGCGGCCAGCCGAACGAGTGCTGCACGAGGCCCGGCCTGGCCTTCGCTGGGTCGATCTCCCACAGCTCCTTGATGCCAAGGCCGAATTTTTGCGGCTCGCGCCCCTCGGCGAGGCCATAGGTGCGGATCAGCTCCTTGGCGAGCGAGCCGCGCACGCCCTCGCCGATGAAGACGTATTTGCCGAGGAGCGCCATGCCGCGCTGGTGCATCGGGCCGGGCTCGCCCGACTTCTCGATGCCCATGTCGCCGGTCGCGACGCCGATCACCGCATTGGACTCGTCGTAGAGGATCTCCGTCGCGGCAAAGCCCGGATAGATCTCGACGCCGAGCGCCTCGGCCTTCTCCGCCAGCCACTTGCAGACGAGGCCGAGCGAGACGACGAAGTTGCCGTGGTTGTCCATGAGCTTCGGCATCAGCGCATTGGGCAGCCGCATCCCGCCTTGCGCGCCGTAGAAGTAGAAGCGGTCCTCGGTCACCGCCTGGCGGATCGGCGTCTCCTCCTCGCGCCATTCCGGCAGGAGGACGTCGAGCGTCGAGGGATCGAGCACGCAGCCGGATAGGATGTGGGCGCCGACCTCGGCCGCCTTTTCGAGGACGACGACCGTCCGCTCGGGATCGAGCTGTTTCAGCCGGATCGCCGCGGCGAGCCCTGCCGGCCCTGCGCCGACGATCACCACGTCGAATTCCATGCTTTCGCGCTCGGGGGTCTCGCTCATGTCGTCTCCATCGTCATTCGGCAAAATCGTCCGGTCCCGCCGGTGGGGGCGAGGGTCCGGGCCGTCGGTCGAGGCTGTGCAAGTGGTGCCGCGCGGGGCGGACTATGCATCGGTCGCCCGGGAGAGGCGGCGTTTCCTGCTCCATCCGATGCCGCATTTAGAATAGCTCGAAAATTGCCCAAAGCGAGGCCCCATCAGCGTTTTCGCACCCCCGACGTCGCGCCGCCAACCGGCCGGGGCGCTCGGCTCACCCAGCATTGCGTCCGTGCGCGCCGAGAGCCGCCGCCGCCCCCTTGTGCATTTGCCGCCGGTCGCACCCGGTCGCGCTTTGCCGTCGGCCCTGCTTGCGCTAAGACGATCGCATGATGCCGAGCGGAACCCCTGCCCAGATGCGTGCCGCCGCGGCCGCCCTTCTCGACTGGTACGCGGCTGCCGGCATCGACACGGTGATGCTGGATACGCCCCGCGACCGCTTCGCCGAGACCGAGGCGGAACTCGCCGCCCGCGCCGGCCGACGCCAGGGTTTGGCCGAGGCGCCCGCCATGGCGAAAAGCGCTGCGTCGGCACCGGCAGAACGGGTCGCGCCGCCGCCGCGACCGACACCGATCGAGAGCTTTCCCGCCGCCGGCATCGCTGTCCCCGACGAGATCGCCATCGCCGACGCGCATGCGCGCGCCACCTCCGCCGCGACGCTGGCCGAACTGGAAGCGGCCCTGGCGGGTTTCCAGGGCTGCAACCTGCGCCTCACCGCCCGCTCGCTGGTCTTCGGCAGCGGCCGCGAGGATGCCGACATCATGCTCATCGGCGAGGCGCCGGACCGCGACGAGGATGTCGCCGGCGAGCCCTTCGTCGGCAAGTCCGGCCAGCTGCTGACCCGGATGCTCCTGGCGATCGGCCTCACGCGCGAGGATGTCCGGCTGGCCAATGCCGTGCCGTGGCGGCCGGCCGGCAACCGCCCGCCGACCCCGATCGAGACGCAGATCTGCCAGCCCTTCATCGCCCGCCAGATCGAACTCGTGCAGCCGAAACTCGTCGTCTGCTTCGGCCCCTACGCCGCCAAGGCGATCCTGAACCTCGACGAAAGCTTCCTGCGCCTGCGCGGTCAGTGGCAGACTTACAGTTTCGGCGTGGACTGCAACGAATCGATCCCCGCGCTGCCCATGCTGAGCCCGACCTACCTGCTGAAGCACCCGAACCAGAAAAAGCTCGCCTGGCGCGATCTTCAGGCCGTGAAAGCGCGGCTCGACGAGTTGATGGCGCCGGCAGGCTGAGAATCGTTCCGCCGGGTGCGAAGCTGCACCGCGCGGCATCGGCCGATAAGCGGCGGGACCCCGGTTCAGGCGTCGGTGCCGACGCCTTGCGGCCGGCCAGTCAGCGCGCGGATCTCGGCGGCGACGGATGGCGACACCGGGTTATAGACGATCATCCCGAGGTCCGGTCGCCCGTCGACAGCGAAGGCGGAGAATTCAAGCTCGATCGCACCGAGGACGGGATGGTTCAGCCGCTTCAGCCCCTCCCCCTCGGCGTGGACGTCGTGCTCGCGCCACAGTGCGGCGAACTCGGGGCTGACCCGGCAAAGCTCATCGACGAGATCGGCCACCTCCGACACCGCCCCAGCCCGCGCGGCATCAGCGCGGAACGCACCCACCACGAACCGCGCGAGGGCATCCCAGTCGTGCTGCGCGGCCCGCACCTTGGGGTCGCAGAAGACCCGGCGCAGGATGTTGCGCTCGCCCGGCGGCAGCGCGCCGTAATCCGTCAGCACCACCGCGGCGGCGCGGTTCCAGGCGACGACCTCCCAGGTCGCGGTCTTGACCAGCGCCGGGCTGGCCTCGAGCGAATCCAGCAGCCGCTGCAGCCTTGGCGTCACCGAGGATGCCGGGTGATAGCGGCGCTCCGGCGGGCGCCCGAGCGCCAGCATGAAGAGATGTTCTCTCTCCGTCTCGGTCAGCATCAGCCCGCCGGCGATGCGGTTGAGGACGTCGGCCGAGGGCGCGCCGCCGCGCCCTTGCTCCAGCCAGGTGTACCAGGTGGCGCTGATATTGGCGCGCTGAGCCACCTCCTCGCGCCGCAGGCCGGGCGTGCGCCGTCGCCCGGCAAAACCGAAAGACGCGGGATCGAGACGCGCCCGTCGGTCGCGGAGATAGGCGCCGAGGAAATTGTCGGACAGAGCAGCCATCGCGATCCCGTCAGTCATTATACCAGGATAAGGTCACTACTTTAACAGGATAAAGAGTTAGCCCACTCCGAGGGTCCCAGCAAATCCGGAGACCCCGACCATGCAAATCTTCCTCACCGGCGCGACCGGCTTCATCGGCTCCGCCATCATTCCCGAACTCCTCGGTGCCGGCCACGCGGTGCTCGGCCTCACGCGGTCGGATGCCGGCGCGGCGTCGCTCGAGGCGGCTGGCGCAACAGTCCACCGCGGCGACATCGAGGACCTCGAGAGCCTGCGCAGCGGCGCCGCACAAGCGGACGGCGTCATCCACACCGCCTTCGACCACGACTTCACGAACTTCGCCGCCAATTGCGAAAAGGATCGCCGGGCGATCTCGGCCCTCGGCGCGGCGCTCAACGGATCCGAGCGTCCGCTGGTCATCACGTCGAGCACCGGCATGGGCAACGGCGCGCCGGGGCAGCTGGCGACGGAGGACCGGTTTGACCCGGACCACCCGAACCCGCGTACCGCCTCGGAGCGCGCAGGCGCCTCTATGCTAGCGGCCGGCGTCAACGTCTCCTTGGTGCGGCTTCCGCAGGTCCACAATACGGTGAAGCAAGGCCTCGTCACCTCCTTCATCGCGCTGGCCCGCCAGAGGGGCGTGTCGGCCTATCTCGGCGACGGCACCAACCGGATGTCGGCCGGCCATGTCCTCGACGTCGCCCGCCTCTACCGGCTGGCGTTCGAGCGCGGGGAGGCCGGCGCGCGCTATCATGCCGTCGCCGAGGAGGGCATTTCGCTCCGCGAGATCGCCGGCGCCATCGGCGCGGGTCTCGGCGTGCCGACCGTCTCGCTTTCGGCTGACGAAGCCGACGCGCATTTCGGCTGGCTGGCGCGGTTCGCCGGTGCAGACCTTGCCGCCTCGAGTGCGCAGACCCGGACAACGCTCTGCTGGCAGCCCGCGGGTCCCGGGCTTCTCGCCGACCTTGCGGCGATGGACTACGCGGCCTGAGCCAAGTGCGGAGAAGGAGCGGACGGCGCCGCCTGTCATCCGGTCTGCCGTCAGCGGCTCGCGCTGCTGACGGCAGGGGCGGCCGGCATTGCCCTGCCAAAGAAGGCGACGACCGCCGTGTTGAAATGCTGCTTGAACAAGGCGCGGTCGAACCAGTCCCCGTCCGTGCAGATTTCCGCCCAGACCGCGGGCTCCAGCGCCTGAAGTTCCGGCTTGCACGGCGCCATGAAGGCAAAATGTCCCGCGCCACGCACCGCGTGGAACTCCGGCTCCACCGGCAAGGCGTCGCGCACGTGGGCAGCGTTTTCGGCCGTCGACACGCGATCGTCATTCTCGCCCGACCAGAGTTGGATCGGCACCCGCACCTCTTTCAGCCCATCCGCATAAAAGGCAAAGCCAAGGCCCGGTGCCGCGATCACCGCCGCCCTGATCCGCGGCTCGTTCACGAAGGCGGATGCCGACATCTTCGGCGCGCCGATCTTCGCGATGTCGCCAAGGATCCCGCTGGCGCAGACATAGTCAGCAGGGTGCGCGTTGCAGTAGTCCGGCACGCCGGCAATGTCGGGAACGCCGCCGACGGAGACAAGTGCAGTGTAACCGCCGGCGGAGAAACCAAACAGACCGATGCGCCGGGCATCGAGATGCCCCCGGCCCTTCCAGTCCCGCAGCATGAAGTCGACGGTGCGGGCGACGTGACGCGGCCGATCGATCATCCAGCGCAAAGCCGGTGCGGCGTTGTCCTCGTAGTTGTTGCCGGTATGGGTCATCGCGACGACGACGTAGCCCGCTTCGGCGAGCACCTTCGCCGTATCGGCGTGGCCACCGAGCCAGCCGCCATAGCCATGCGAGATCACCACGACCGGCAGGTTCTCACCGGCGACCGGAGCGTCGATCGCCAACGCCTGGCGGAACGGCGTGTTCGGCACCGCGGGCACTGGTGCAGCGCTCGGATACCAGATGCCGAGCGCCAACGGGCTGTCGCCCGGATCGGCCGCCTCCGCCCATTGAAAGCCAGCGGCATTCGAGGTCGCGGTCATCGCCGTCATCGCCAGAAAGCAGCCTGCCAGAAAGGCGAGAGACGTTTCGAAGATCCTCATTGTGCCATCGATCCCTGATCGGCCAAGCCCGATCCCACCGGGAATGATGGCCAGCGACAGGAAATCCCGCGACCTGAAACCGGTTCGAGGTCGTCCTGGATCGTGAAACAGGCCAATGTGGCAGCGCCTATTCCTCGCAGACGCTGGTCATGCCTTCGATACCGCTGCCTTTCGTCATTGCCATCCTGCTGGCGCTGCTGCTCGGCGAGCTCGTGCGGCAGGAGAACGGCAGCCGGCCGGTCTTTCTGGCCCTGATTGCAGCCTGCATCCTGCAATCGGTGCTGCTCGGCCTGCGCTGGAGTTATGGCATCGACTGGGTGCGGCCAATACTGCCGGTCACCGCTGCCGCGGGCCCGGCCTTGGTCTATGCCAGTTTCGGCGGCCTGTCGCGGCAGGAGGGTCCACAACTCTGGCTGCACGCCCTGCCGCCCCTGTTCGTCGCGCTGCTCGTGCTGTTCTGGCGCGCGGCGATCGACGCAGCCCTGGTCCTGATCTTTCTTTTCTACGCCGGCAGCTTGCTGCAGCTTGCCCGCGCCGGGCCCGACGGGCTCGGCCAGGCGCGGCTCGAGGGTGCCGCCCCGGCCCATCGGGCCATGCTGCTGGCCGCCGGTGCCTTGGTGGCGTCGGCCGTCACCGACCTCCTCGTGGCAATCGACCTCGAATGGTCCAGCGGCGCGCATGCGGCTTTGATCGTCGCCATCGCCAATCTCGGCGGTTTGATCGCCATCGGCTTTGCGGGGCTGGTGGGCGGCCGCAGCCAGCCCCAGGCAGAAACCGTCACGACCTCGCCTGAAACGCCCTCCGTCGACGCGGGCGAAGACGCCGCGGTCCTTGCGAGGGTCGAGGCGATGATGGTCGAGCGCCGGCTGTTTCGCGATCCCGAGCTCAGCCTCGATCGGCTGGCGCGCCGGGCCGGCATTCCCGCGCGCCGCATTTCCGGCGCGATCAACCGGGCGACGGGCCGAAACGTCTCGCAATACGTCAATGAATTCCGCATCGCCGAGGCCTGCCGGATGCTGGTGGGCACGGACCGCTCGGTCACTGAGATCATGCTCGACGTCGGATTCCTCACCAAGTCCAACTTCAACCGCGAATTCCGCCGCGTCGCCGGCACCAGCCCGAGCGCCTGGCGGAGTTTGGCCGAGCCCGCTGACACGGTGCTGTCCAAATCACCGGCCATGCGCTAGGGAACGACCGCCCGGTTTGCTGCGCCCGCGAAGAAGCTTTCCGGCCGCGATGTCGGTTCACGGTCGACCCGGAGTCGCAATCCTGCCTGTCGATGGGGCGGCGAACCTCTTATGGTCGCCGGGCCGCATCGGCCCCCGTCGAAAGCCTGCCATGACCTCCCTTCTGCCGATCGTCTCGCTGCTGATCTCGACCTTCTTCCTGATGGCGGGCGCAGGACTGCAGGGCATTCTCCTCCCCGTTCGCGGCGCGATCGAAGGCTGGTCGACCTATGAGATCGGCTTGCTCGGCACTGGCTACGCCATCGCCTTCACCATCGGCTGCCTCGTCGTGCCGCGCATCGTGCGCCAGGCCGGGCATGTCCGGACCTTTTCCAGCCTCTGCGCGCTGCTGGCCATTGGCGTCCTGATGCTGGCGATGATCGTGCACCCGATCGCCTGGATCCTGATCCGGGGCCTTGCCGGCTTCGCATTGGCTGGCAGCTACATGATCATCGAGAGCTGGCTGAACGAGCGCGTCACCAACGACACCCGTGGCCGGGTGTTCTCGCTCTACATGATCATCTCGATGCTCGCGATGGCCGGCGGCCAGTACATCATGCCGCTCTCGCGCCCCGAGCTGACGACGCCGTTCATGATCTGCGCCATCCTGTTCGCGCTGGCGGTGATCCCGACCGCGTTGTCAAAGGCGCCCTCCCCCAAGCCGCTGACGACGACCAGCCTCGACCTCAAGCTGATCTACCGCAACTCGCCGGCGGCAGCGGTCGGGGTGTTCCTTGCCGGTGTCCTGTCGGGCGCCTGGAACAACATGTCGCCGGTGTTCGGCCAGCGCCTCGGCTTCTCCAACACCGAGATCGCGACGCTCCTCGCCGCCACCATGGCCGGCGGCATCGTCTTCCAATACCCGCTCGGGCGGATGTCCGACCGCATGGACCGTCGCTACGTGATGACCGTCGCCGGCCTCATCGGCGTCGCCATCGCACTCGTCGCGCTCGTGTCGCAAAGCGGCAATGCCTACTGGCTGTTCGCCACCGCCTTCATCCTCGGCGGCGTCATCTACCCCGCCTATTCGCTGACGGTCGCGCACGCCAACGACTATGCAAGGCCGGAGGACTTCGTGAAGGTCTCCGGCGGCCTTCTCATCCTCTACGGCTTCGGCACCATGGGCGGGCCGCTCCTCGCCGCCTGGCTGATGGAGACTTTCGGCCCTTCCGGCATCTTCGCCGCCACTGGGGCGGCGCATGCGATCTTCGCCGGCTACGCCTACTACCGCACCTTCCGCCGCAGCGCGCCGCCCGCCTCCGAGCGGTCGGACTTCCAGACGACGCCGCTGGCGCGGACCCAGACCCCCGCCTCCTTCGCGCTCGATCCGCGCGCCGAGAACGCGCCGCAGAACGCCTGAGCGGCAGGCGCGGTCGGGCCGGCAGTCTCTGCAGGAGATAGTGCGTCAGGCTTTGTCCATGGCGCAGGTATGCGCCACCACGGCATTCGCATGGCCGTGCCCCATGCCGTGCTCGCGCTTCAGCATGGCCACGAGCTCCATGTGCCTTGCCGGGTAATGCTGGCGAACGAGACCGATCCAGTCGGCGATAGGCCGGCCGTACTTCTTCTCGATCGAAGGGAAGTAGGAGGCGGGACCTTTGACGGGCTGGTCTGTCATGGCCCGATGAAACCGCTGGGACGCGGTTCCGTCAAGCCGCGCACCGCCGTCACGCTCACCCCGCCGGCGGCGAGACCTTGCGCGCCTTGTTGCGCTCGATGCCGAGGCGGTGCTCGCGGTAGATGATGAAGATGCCGGCGCCGACGACGATCAGCGAGCCGAGGAGCGTCGTCCAGGTGACATCCTCGGCGAACAGGAAGTAGCCGAGCCCGACCGCGAGGATCAGCGAGGTGTATTCGAACGGCGCGATGGTCGAGGCGTCGGCGTAGCGGTAGCAGGCGGTCAGGAGCAGCTGCCCGACGCCGCCGCAGAGGCCGGCGAGCACCAGGACGCAGGCCTGGCCCGGCGTCGGCCAGACCCACCCGAAGGGCAAGCTGACCAGCGAGATCGCCGAGCAGGTCAGCGAGAAATAGATGACGATCGTCGCCGTCTTCTCGTGCCGCACCAGCCGCCGCACCTGGATCATCGCCACCGCGGCGACGGCGGCAGAGCCCAGCGAAGCGAGGATGCCGACCGCCTGCGCCCGGTCGAAGCCGGCCTCGAAGAAGGTGAGGTTCGGCAGCGCCACCACCAGCACCCCGATGAGGCCGACCAGCACCGCCGACCAGCGGTAGAGCCGCACGACCTCTTTCAGGAATACCGCGGCGAAGACGACGGTGAGCAGCGGCGAGGCGTAGGAGATCGAAATCCACTCGGGATAGGGCAGCCGCGTCAGCGCGAAGAAGCCGAGCGACATCGAGGTGACGCCGATCACCCCGCGCCAGACATGGCCCGGCAGGTCGTCGGTCTTCAGCGCCGTGCCGAGATCGCCGAGCCAGGCGAGATAGGCGACGACGGGGATGAGCGCGAAGAACGAGCGGAAGAAGACGATCTGGCCGGGGGGAATGTCGTAGCCCGACAGCTTGATGAAGGTCTGCATCCCGACGAAGACCACCACCGAGATGATCTTCAGTCCGATGCCCCGCGCCGGGTCCGATTGGAGCCCGCTCGCCACTGCTCTGCTCATGCCGCTCATGCCTCTCGGCAGCACGTCCGCGCCGCCTTCTCGCCGGGCGCGGCGTGATGCCGGCCAGTCCGGCTGCGCTGGCGCCCGCGTCCCTTGTCGCCGAGGCCGCCGGCCGTGGCAACCGTCGTCGCCGGCCGCAGGCGTCACCATTTGTCTCCCGCCTTGCCGCTTCGTCATCAAGGCCGCCGGGCCGAAGCTGCGGAAGACGGTTACAGCCGAAGATTGCAGGCTTACAGTTACTCAGGCGCCGCGCGCCATTTGCAAACCCCGCGGGGCAGTCTATCCCGGCTGACCAAACGCTGGCCGCTCCAAAGGATTCTCCATGCTGCGCACCGAACAGGGCCTCGCCATTCGCCTCGAGGACTATCGCCCGACCGATTTCGTCGTGCACACGGTCGACATGCGCGTGGACTTGTTCGAGGGGCACACCGACGTCCTGACCACGCTGGTGCTGGAGCGGCGCGCCGGCACGCCGGAAGCGGCACCGCTGGTGCTCGCCGGCGACGAGCTGGCGCTGGCCTCGCTGACGCTGGACGGCGTCGCGGTTGCGCCGTCGGCCTATGCCGCCAGCCCGCGCGAACTGTCGGTCTCCGGCTTGCCGGCCGCCGGCCGCTTCTCGCTCGCCATCGGCACCCGGCTCGACCCGGCCGCCAACACCAAGCTGATGGGCCTCTACCGCTCGAACGGCGTCTGGTGCACCCAGTGCGAGGCCGAAGGCTTTCGCCGCATCACCTATTTCCTCGACCGGCCTGACGTCCTCGCCACCTACCGGGTGCGGCTGGAGGCGGACAAAGCGAGCGTCCCGGTGCTCTTGTCGAACGGCAATCCGGGCGAGCACGGGCTGCTTGCGGACGGCCGCCACTTCGCCGTCTGGGACGACCCGCACCCGAAGCCCGCCTACCTCTTCGCTCTCGTCGCCGGCGACCTCGACCGGCTCGACGACCATTTCACCACCGCCTCGGGGCGCCGCGTCGCGCTGGCGATCTACACCGAGAAGGGCCGCGCGCACGAATCGCTCTACGCCATGGACGCGCTGAAGCGCTCGATGGTCTGGGACGAGCAGCGTTTCGGCCGGGAATACGATCTCGACGTGTTCTCGATCGTGGCGATCTCCGACTTCAACATGGGCGCCATGGAGAACAAGGGGCTCAACGTCTTCAACCATAAATACGTGCTGCTCGACCCCGAGAGCGCCACCGATGCCGACTATGCCGGCGTCGAGACGGTGATCGCGCACGAATACTTCCACAACTGGACCGGCAACCGCATCACCTGCCGCGACTGGTTCCAGCTCTGTTTGAAGGAAGGCCTTACGGTCTTCCGCGACCAGGAGTTCTCGGCCGACGAGCGCTCGGCAGCGGTCAAGCGCATCGCCTCGGTGCGCGGCCTGAAGGCGCACCAGTTCCCGGAGGACCAAGGGCCGCTGCAGCACCCCGTCCGGCCGCGGGAATACCGCGAGATCTCCAACTTCTATACCGCGACGATCTACGACAAGGGCGCAGAGCTCGTGCGGATGATCGAGACCATTCTCGGGGCCGACGGCTTTCGAAAGGGCATGGACCTCTATTTCGAGCGGCACGACGGCGATGCGGCGACGATCGAGGACTTCATCCGCTGCTTCGAGGACGCGACCTCCGCCGACCTCAGCCAGTTCGCGCTCTGGTACGACCAGGCGGGCACGCCGACCTTGTCGGTGCGCGAGGAGTATGACGCAGCGCTCGGCCAGCTGACCCTGACGCTCGGTCAGTCCCTCGCCCAGGGCACCGCCCGCACCGGCACGAAGCCGATGCACCTGCCGGTCCGCTTCGGACTGGTCGGCTCGAACGGGCAGGACATGGCGGCACGGCCGCTGCACGGCGCCGAGGTCGAGGGCGACGTAATCCATCTGCGCGAAGCCGAGGAGACCGTGGTGTTCGAGGGGCTCGGCGAGCGGCCCTACATCTCGATCCTGCGCGACTTCTCAGCGCCGGTGACCTTGCGCTTTCAGCAGAGCGGCGCCGACCGGCTGGCGCTGGCGCGGCTCGATCCCAACCCCTTCAACCGCTGGCGGGCGCTGTCCGATCTCGCCGGCGAGGCGCTGGAGGCGGCGGCCCGCGACGCCCGCGGCGGCCGCGCCCCGACCATCGATCCGGCGATCGTCGATGCGCTCGTCGCCACCGCCACCGACCCGTCGCTCGAGCCAGCCTTGCGCGCGCAGACGCTGGCGCTGCCGAGCGAGGCCGACATCGCCCGGCTGATCGGCGACAACGTCGACCCCGACGTCATCCACACCGCGCGCATGGCGATCATTGGCGCCATCGGCGAGCGCGGCCGCACTGCCTTCACCGCCTTGCGGGCGGAGCTCACCGACGCCGCCGACTTCGCGCCGGACGCGGCGAGCGCCGGCCGCCGGTCGCTGCGCAATGCCGTGCTCGACTTCCTCTCGGCCGCCGCCGGCCAGCCAGACCTTGCTGCCGAACAGTACGCAGAGGCGCGCAACATGACGGACAGGTTGGTCGCCCTCACCGTCCTCTGTCACCGCTTCCCCGATGCCCCGGCGACGCACCAGGCGCTCGCCGACTTCTACGACCGCTTCGAGAACAATGCGCTGGTCATCGACAAATGGTTCTCGCTGCAAGCGACGGCACCGACCGCCGAGGCGCTCGAGACAGTGAAGGCGCTGGCCGCCCATCCGAAATTCCAGCTCGCCAACCCCAACCGGGCGCGGGCGCTGATCGGTGCTTTCGCGGCCGGCAATCAGGTCGGGTTCAACCGCGCCGACGGGGCCGGATATGCCTGGGTGGCCGAAATGATTCACTCGCTCGACGAACTCAATCCGCAGATCTCGGCACGCCTCGCCACGGCCTTCCGGTCATGGCGTTGCTTCGAGCAGGGCCGCCGCGAGCAGGCCCGGAGTGCCCTCGCTCAACTGGCTGAAAAGAATAACCTTTCGGTGGATCTTCGCGATATTGTGGATAGATCTTTGGGCTGATTGACTCCAAGTCAATGGTAAAAATTCACCTTTTCTCAAGGTATGGACAAGGTGATTCGCGTCTGATCAAGTGGCGGTGATTCGGATGTGCGGCGTGCCGGATCACCACGGGGTCTTTCAAAGGTTTGGCGGCATGGGTGCGGACGCAGCAAGCGTACCGGCAGGGGGACGCTTGTCCCGATTCGAGGGTCTGCTGAAACGTTTTTCGGACATCGTCCTTCGGGCCAAGGAGCTCGTTCGACCCAGCCATACCGGGACCCTCATGTCGGCGGAGCCGGCGCTGCGGCGCGCTATCCCCATCCTCATCGTTTGCTTCCTCGCGGTTCTCGCGATCGCCCGCTTCCTGTCGCTGGTCGAGGATCGGCGGCTGGTCGAGGACGAGGCGATCCAGAGCCTTAAGATCGGCGCCAGCCTGATGCGCGCCGAGCGCGCCGCGCTGGTCAACGCCGCCCCCCTGGAAGGCGCGACGCTCGCCGACGAAGCCGACGCCCTCCTCACTAGCGCTCTGCCGAGCGAGCTGATCGAGAACGGCCGCTTCGCCATCATCGCCGATCCCGCCGGCACCGTCGTCGGCGCCTTGCCGGGCTATGAGCGCCACCTCGGCGCCAGCCTCGATACGCTTCTGTCCGGCATCCAGCCGCTGATGATGTTCGGCGAACGCGCCGGCGTCATCGAGACGACCTTCGAGGGCGAGCCGGCCCTCGTCTCCAGCGCCACCCTCGCCGCCCCGCTCGGCTCGATCACCTTCATCCAGAAGGAGAGCGACCTCTACGCCGACTGGCGCCGCTCGGTCTCGATCAACGTCACCCTCTTCGCCCTCACCAGCCTCGTAATGCTGGTCGTGCTCTACGCCTACTTCCGCCAGACCGTCCGGGCGCGCGAGGCCGACGCGCTCTACATGATGGCGCACCAGCGGGTCGACACCGCTCTGTCGCGCGGCCGCTGCGGCCTCTGGGACTGGGATCTTGCCCGCGGCCGCATGTACTGGTCGCGCTCGATGTACGAGATCCTCGGCATGCCCGCCAAGAACGGCGTCCTGTCCTTCTCCGAGGTTGCCCAGCTTCTCCACCCCGACGATGGCAGCCTGTTCCAGGTCGCCCGCGCCGTGGCCTCCGGCAAGGTCGTGAACCTCGACCGTTCCTTCCGCATGCGCCGCAGCGACGGCCAGTACATCTGGCTGCGCGCCCGTGCCGAGGTCACCCGCAACGCCGAGAACGAGATCCACGTCATCGGCGTCGCCGTCGACGTCTCCGAGCAGCATGCGCTGGCCAAGCGCACCGACGAGGCGAACACCCGCCTGCAGAACGCGGTCGAGAACATTTCCGAGAGCTTCGTCCTCTGGGACAGCCGTGGCCGCCTGGTCTTGTGCAACAAGAAATACCAGGAGGTCTACGGCTTGGCCGATGCCGAAGTAACCGCCGGCACCAGCTACGAGACCGTGATGGCCCGGGCGCGCAAGCCGATCGAGACACGCCAGCTGACCAGCCCGAGCTTCGTCGCCGGAGAGCGTGCGGCAGAAGCGATGCTCGCCGACGGGCGCTGGCTGCAGGTCTCCGAGCGGCGCACCAGCGATGGTGGCTTCGTCTCCATCGGCACCGACGTCACCCAGCTGAAGGTCCACCAGGAACGCCTCAGCGATTCCGAGCGCCGCCTGATGGCGACCATCAACGATCTCTCCGCCGCCCGCCGCGATGCCGAGGCGAAGGCCCGCCAGCTGTCCGACGTCAACGAGTCCTACATCGTCGAGAAGGAACGCGCGGAAGGCGCCAACCGCGCCAAGACCACCTTCCTCGCCAATATGAGCCACGAGCTGCGCACGCCGCTCAACGCCATTATCGGCTTCTCCGAGATCATGCGCGACGGCTCCTTCGGCCCGATCGGCTCGGCCAAATACACCGAATATGCCGCCGACATCCACGACAGCGGCCACTACCTCCTGAAGCTGATCAACGACATCCTCGACATGTCGAAGATCGAGGCGGGACGCCTGATGCTCTCGCCCGAGCCGATCGACCTCAGCGAGATCATCGTCGAGGCAACGCGCTTCGTCGAGATCCAGGCCGAGCAGAAGCGGCTGGCCTTGCGCACCGTCGTGCCGCGCCAGCTGAATCTGGCCGCCGACCGCCGCGCCACCAAGCAGATCCTCCTCAACCTCCTCGCCAACGCGGTGAAGTTCACCGATCCCGGCGGCACCGTCGATCTCAGGGCCCGCCAGATCGGCGAGACGGCGGTCATCACCATCCGCGATTCCGGCATCGGCATCCCGCGCACCGCCCTCGGCAGCCTCGGCCGCCCGTTCGAGCAGGTGGAAAACGAGCTGACGCGCACCAACAAGGGCACCGGCCTTGGCCTCGCCATTGCTCGCTCGCTGGTCGAGCTGCACGGCGGCACCATGCGCATCGCCTCGCAGGTCGGCATCGGCACCGTGGTGTCGGTCCGGCTGCCGCTGGATGCCCGCTTCGTCGCCCCGGTCGACAGCTATCGCGCCGAAGCTGCCTGACGCCGGAAAAACCTGCCCCCCCCCACCGCCCCAATAATGACCGCCCGCAGAAAAGGCCCCGGATCGCTCCGGGGCCTTTCTCATGTCGTCCTTGTCTTAGGTGGCCGGCAGATTATTCGCCGCGCGGGCCTTCCATCGACTTGCCGTGGTGGTGACGCCCTTCCATGCCGCCGTCGTGACGCCCGCCGTGATGGCGGCCCTCGCCGTGCGGACCCTTGCCATGGCCCTTCAAGCCGTGACCCTTCATGGACGGGCCGACGCCGCGGTGCGCCTCGCGCAGTTCGCGGGCGTCGATCTTGCCGTCATTGTTGAGGTCGAGAACGGCAAAGCGCTTGTCGCGCATGCCCTCGCTCTCGGCCAGCGTGACGACGCCGTCGCCGTCAATGTCGAGGCGCTTCATCATCCGCGCCGCGCGGCGCTCGGCCATCTGCTTCAGGACCATGGCCTCGAGCTCGTCCTCGGACAGCGTGCCGTCGCCATTGGTGTCGGCCGCCTTCAGGCGCTCGAGCTTGCCGGCCTGGAACTCTGCCTTGTCGATGGTGCCGTCCTGGTTCTTGTCCATCCAGCCCATCGGTCCACGCCGGCCGCGCTGGCCCTCTTCGGCCGAAGCACCCGGGCCCGGCATAGGCCGGACGTCCGCGTCATCGGCGTCGTCGTCATCATCGCCGGCCATGGCGTCGCCTTGCATTTCGTCGCCCGGCATCGCTTCGTCGGACATCGCCTCATTGGGCGCGGTGGCGCCAGGCGCGGCGGCATCCGGCGCTGGGGCGGCGGCGGCCGGTGGCGCCGTCGGGGTCGCGGTCTGCGCGTAAGCGAAGCCGGACGCGCCGATGGTCATGACGACGCCGCACAGGGCGAGCTGCTTGATTCGGTTCATGTGAACTCCTTCTGCACCGCGGGGTGCACTCCGGGCGGCTTCAGACGCCGTCCTCGGAAACCAGGGGAAGCAGCCGCTCGAACGTGGAACGCACGAGAGCTGCGGTTTCTCCAATGACCGGCTCGATCCCCTCGGACCCGTCGACGCCGAGGGCTTTCGCCACCCGCTCGGCCAGGCCTTGCGGAAAAGAGGCGATCCCCTGGACATCGGACGGGCCGAGCCGGGTCAGTTGAATGACCCTGGTGTAGGCGTCCATCGATGAACGCAGACTGACTGCCGCCTTACCAATCCGTAAGGCTGGCAGATCATCGAGCGCGGCCAGCACCTGCGCGGTCGGCGCTCCGACCATGTCCGCGCCGACGAGACCGTCGAGCACGGCCCATTGCGCGAGGAATTCGAGGTCCGTCAGCCCGCCGGAAAGCCGTTTCAGATCGAGGGCACCCCGGGGCGGCTTGTCCCGCAACAGCCGCGCCCGCATCGCCGCGACGTCGGCCCGCAAGGTGTCGGCATCGCGTGGCGCGGCGATGACGTCGCGCACCGTCTCGTCCACCGCCGCGCAGAGAGCCGCATCGCCGGCCAGGTTGCGCGAGCGGGTCAGCGCCATCCGCTCCCAGGTCCAGGCCTCGGTCTCCTGATACCGCCGGAAGGCGTCGACATGGGTGGCGAGCGGGCCCTTGTTGCCGGAGGGGCGGAGGCGGAAGTCGACGTCGTAGAGCACGCCCTCCCCCATCGGCGCCGTCAGCGCCGCGATCAGCCGCTGCGTCAGGCGGATGTAGTAGACGCTGACCGGCAAAGGCTTCTGCCCATCCGACTCCTCGGCATCGGCGTCGTGGTCGTAGAGCAGCAGCAGATCGAGGTCGGAGCCCGCCGTCATCTCACGGCTACCAAGCCGGCCCATGCCGCGCAGCACCACGCGGCCGCCCGGCACCCGCCCGTGTCGCTCGGCGAAATCCGCCTGAACCGCCGCGAACGCCGCCGCCAGCACCACGTCGGCGATGGCCGAGTATCCACGGCCTGCCGCCTCACCCTCGATCGCGCCCACCAAAAGCCGCGCGCCGACGAGGAACTTCTGCTCCGACGTGAAGATTCGCAGCCGGATCAGCCGGTCCTCATACCCATCCGCCTCGGCGAGGAAGGCGGCGAGCCGCTCGGCGAGATCGGCGGCGCGCGGCATCTCGCGGAAGAAGGCCGGCTCCAGCAGCGCATCGAAGACGTGCGGCCGGTGCGAGATCGTCTCGGCCAGGCGCGGCGCCGCGCTCATGATCAGCGCCAGCAGATCGAGCAGCCGTGGGTTGGAGGCGATCAGCGAGAAGAACTGCAGCCCGGCCGGGAGCTTGGCGACAAAGCCGTCGAAGCTCGCCATCGCCGCGTCCGGGTCGCCGGCCTTCGCGAAGGCCGCGAGCAAGGCCGGCAGCACCCGCGCCAGATGCTGGCGCGTCGCCTCCGCACGGGTCGCGCGCGTGCGCCCCTCGCCCCAGTTGCGCAGCATCCTCGCAACGTCCCCGGGGCGCTGGAAGCCGAGGGCCCCCAGGCGTTCGAGCAAGGCCGCATCCTCCTCGCCGCCGAGCAGGCGGTCGACCGACGGCGCGTCCGATCCCCTCTCCTCGCCGGCGAAGAGCTGCGAGAACCGCCGCTCCACCGCCCGCATCCGGCCGAGCAAGGCGCCGGAGAAGCCTTCGAGATCGGCAAATCCCGAAAGCCGCGCGACCCGCTCGAGGCCGGGCACGTCTTCGGGCAGCGTGTGGGTCTGATCGTCGGCGACCATCTGGATGGCATGCTCGACGCGGCGCAGGAACCAGTAGGCCTCGATCAGCTCGTCGGCGACCGCGCGGTCGATCCAGCCGCCGCCGGCCAGCGCCAGCAGCGTCTCCTCCGTCCGCCGCAGCCTCAGCCCCGGCGCCCTTCCGCCGGCGATCAGCTGCTGGGTCTGCGCGAAGAACTCAACCTCGCGGATGCCGCCCGGCCCGAGCTTGACGTTGTGCCCGGCCACCGCCACGCCATCGAAGCCGCGGTGCCGGTCGATCCGGTGCTTCATCGCCTGGATCTCGGCGATCGAGGCGAAGTCGAGATATTTGCGCCAGACGAACGGCGTCATCTCGTCGAGGAAGGCAGCGGCGGCCGCGGCGTCGCCGGCCACGCAGCGCGCCTTGATCATCGCCGCCCTCTCCCAGTTGCGGCCCGACGCCTCGTAATAGGCGATCGCCCCGGCCACCGGGATGGCGAGCGGCATCGCGCCGGGGTCCGGCCGCAGCCGGAGGTCGGTGCGGAAGACGTAGCCGTCGCCGGTCCGCTCGCCGATCATCCGGATCAAGCGCCGCACCGACCGCGAGAAGAGGTCGATCGCCTCGTCCGCGTCTAGGATCGCCGGGGCCTCGGGATCGAACAGGACGATGAGGTCGATGTCGCTGGAATAGTTGAGCTCGCCCCCGCCGAGCTTGCCCATGCCGAGGACGAACAAGCCGCAGCCGGTTTCGGGCCGCAGCGGATCGGGCAGCGACAGCTTGCCCCGCCCGTGCAGATCCAGGAGCAGGAAGCGCACCGCCGCCCGCACCGCGGCCTCGGCCAGGCCCGAGAGGTCGGCGGTGGTCTCGCGCCCGTCCGCCGCGCCGAAGAGGTCGCGCAGCGCGATCAGCATCGAGGCCTCGCGCTTGGCCTCGCGCAGCAGCGTCATCAGCGAACTCTCGGTCGCGGCCTCGCCTGGCAAGGCGCTAAGGCCCGCGATGATCGCGTGGATCCGCGCGCGCGCATCGCCGTCGAACAGCTGCTCCAGCCAGTCCGGCCGCGCGAGCAGGATGGCGTTGAGATGGCCGGAAAGATCCAGCACCGCCCCGAGGCGGTCGCGGTCGGCTCCGGGCACCGCGAGAAGCGCCGACAGGCGCGCGCAGCCGTCCTCTTCCGCCCGCCGGCGGAGGTCGTCGATCCACGCCGCGGCGCGCGCGGCATCGAGCGGCAGCAGCGGCGCCGTGCCGCCGATCCTCAGGCCGTCAGCCGGCGTCGGTCCTTCTGGCATCGTCGCGGGCCTTTCCGTCGAGGGGGAAGTCGAGCACGACCTTAAGGCCCGGGCCGGCATCCTCAAGCGAAACATGCCCGCCATGCAATTGCGCGATCGCCTGGACCAGTGACAGGCCGAGCCCGGAGCCCGGCTTGGACCGGCTGTCGTCGAGCCTATAGAACCGCTCCAGCACGCGGCCGCGCTTGTCCTCGGGAATGCCGGGACCATTGTCGGCGACGGAGAGGAGGCAGCGCTCGCCCCGCTTCTCGAGGCCGACGGTCACGACGGTCTCGGCACCCTCCCGCGGCGCGTATTTCAGGGCGTTGTCGATGAGGTTCGAGAGCGCCTGGCTGATCAGCTCGCGGCTGGCATGCGCCTCGACCGGCCCCGATACCCGGACCTCCAGGCGCCCGCCGGCATCCTCGGCCAGCGGCTCGTAGAGCTCGGCGACATCGGCGACGATCGCGGCGACGTCCGTCGCGTCCTTCTCGGCGGGATGGAAGCCGGCCTCGACGCGGCTAATCATCAGGAGCGCGTCGAAGGTGCGGATCATCTGGTCGGCTTCGGCGATGTTGCTCTCCAGCGCCGCCCGCGGATCGCCACCGGACGAAGCGTCCGCCAGTGCCCCTTCGGCGCGGTTGCGCAGCCGGGTCAGCGGTGTCTTCAGATCATGCGCGATGTTGTCGGAAACCTGGCGCAAGCCCTCCTGCAGCAAAGCGATCCGGGCGAGCAGCGTGTTGAGGTTGGCCGACAGGCGGTCGAACTCGTCCTCGGCGCCGGTCACCGGCAGCCGCTCGCCGAGGTCGCCAGCCAGAATCCGCGCGCTCGACGCCGACATCTGGTCCAGCCGGCGCAGCGCGCGGCGACCGACAACGAACCAGGCGAACAGCGCCCCGGCCCCCATCAGCGCCAGCGCCAGGATCAGAGCCCGCTGCACGATGAAGCGGAACCGCTCCTGCTCGCTCTGGTCACGCCCGACCAGCACACGCATGCCGTTCGGCAGGCTCACGATCTCAGCGAGCGCCATGTGGTAGCGGTCGTTGACGTCGTCGGCGAAGCGCTCGTAGCCGAAGGCCTTCTCGGTAAAGCCGCTGTCGTCGAGGACGCCGGGCTCGAGACTCTCGACATTGCCCGCAAGAATCCGCCCGGTCGCGTCGGTGACGAGGTAGAGCGAGGCACCCGGCTGCCGCGAGCGCCGCTCGATCGCCCGCACCAGCCCTACGATGCCGCCATTCTGGTAGATCTGCCCGAGCTCAGCGATCTCCTCGGAAATGGTCTCGTGGCTCTGGTTCTGCAGGATGCCGCCAGCCGTCGCGGTAACGTAAACTACCAGCACCACGGCAAAGATGGCAAACAGCGCGAGATAGACCGCCGACAGCCGGACGGCCGTCATCCGCATCAAGGCCCGCAGCCGCCGCATCAGGTATCGGCCCTGACAGCTTGCACGGCGGCCGCAGAGGCTGCGATGGCGGCGGAATTGTCGAACATGGCAAGCGCCCTTCTCTCTGTCGCGAGACCGGGCACCTGCCCTCGCCTCACACCTGCGTCAGCCCGCCATCGATGCACAATTCCGCACCGGCGATGTAGCTGCTTTCGTCCGAGGCAAGGAAGAGGGCGGCCGCCGCAACCTCCTCCGGCCGTCCCATCCGCCGCATCGGGATGCGCGACTCGATCTTCTGCCGAATATCCTCGGAGGCCGCCGCCATCATCGGCGTGTCGATCGGCCCCGGGCTCAGCGTGTTGACGCGGATCCCCCGGCCGGAAAGCTCGGCCGTCCACGTCCGGGCATAGGAACGCACCGCCGCCTTGCTGGCACTGTAGGTGCCGTAGCCCGGATTGCCCATCACGTCGGCGATCGAGCCGATCAGCACGATCGCACTGCCCTCGCCCATCAACGGAACCAGCGTCCGCACCGTGGACACCAGCCCCCGCACGTTGAGACCGAAGATCTTGTCGACGTGCTCCTCGCTGTTGTCTTCCAGCACCGCATACTCGGCCTGGCCGGAATTGACGACGAGGATGTCGAGCCGGCCGCTTTTCGCTGCCACCGCCATACGGAGACGGTCCAGATCGGCGGCAACCGTCACGTCGCCCTGCACCGCCTCGACCTTCCCACCGATCTCGGTCACCGCCCTGTCGAGTTCCGCCTGCCGGCGCCCGGTGATCAGGACGGTGGCGCCCTCTGCAGCGAACCGCTTTGCGGTGGCCAGTCCGATCCCGCTGCTGCCGCCTGTGATGACCGCGATCTTCCCGTTCAGTTTCGACATGCCAATGCTCCATTTTGAGTGGAGCTCCTAGGTATATCCTGTATATCTGGGGTCAATTAGGCACTTCATATCGCCTAGGTATATCAGAGGATACCGCGATGAACGTTCACATCCCCTTTGACGACCCGACGGACCCCGTCTTCGCTCTGGCCTCCGCAACTCGGCCGATCCTCGACGAGATCGCCAACAAATGGTCGATCATGATCCTGTCCGTGCTCTGCACCCAGCCGCAACGGTTCAACGCCCTGCGGCGTCGGTTGGAAGGCATCACCCAAAAGGCGCTGACGCAGGCGCTGCGGCGACTGGAGCGGAACGGCCTGATCCTGCGCCGGGTGATCGCCTCCTCGCCGGTGGCTGTGGAGTACTCCATCACCCCGCTCGGCCAGACGCTGCGCGACCCCTTCGCCGCCCTCTATGTCTGGACGCTGGAGCACGCGGGGAACGTCCAGCAGGCGCAACGCGACTTCGACCGGCGCGAACCCAAGTAGCGCGCCCTACTCGGCGCGCATGATGTAGCCGGCACCGCGCACCGTATGCAGCAGCGGCGAGCCGAACTCGCGCTCGATCTTCGAGCGCAGCCGCGAGACGTGCACGTCGATGACGTTGGTCTGCGGGTCGAAGTGATAGTCCCAGACATTCTCCAGCAGCATGGTGCGGGTCACCACCTGGCCGGCATTCTTCATCATGTATTCGAGCAGTCGGAACTCGCGCGGCTGCAGCACGATCGGCTTGCCGCCGCGCTTGACCTCGTGCGACAGCCGGTCGAGCTCGAGATCGCCGACCTTGTACGCGGTCTCGACATCCCGCCCGCCGCGGCGCCGGCCGAGCACCTCGACGCGGGCGAGCAACTCGGCGATCGCATAGGGCTTGGCGAGATAATCGTCGCCGCCGGCGCGAAGCCCGGTCACGCGGTCGTCCACCTGGCCAAGCGCCGAGAGGATCAGCGCTGGCGTGCCGTTGCCCTTTTCGCGCAGGCCCGAGACCACCGACAGCCCGTCGCGCTCGGGCAGCATGCGGTCGACCACCATCACGTCGTAGTCGCGGGTGTCGGCCATGTGGAAGCCCGACGCGCCGTCGCCCGCATGGTCCGGCACGTGCCCGGCTTCCTTCAGCGCCTTGACGAGGTAGGCCGCCGCCTCGCGATCGTCTTCGATGATCAGAATTCGCATGGATTGGGATGTAGCGGATTCAGCGGACAACGCCATGGCGCTGCGCTCCTTTCATCATGCCCCATGAAAAAGGGCGGCGGACCAAGCCGCCGCCCCCGTTCGAACGACCGGGCTTTCGCCCGGCCGCTTAGCCCTTGGCGATCGGCAAGGCGACGAAGCGGTTCTGCTCGCCATTGCGCAGCTGAAACAGCGCCGCCTTGCGGCCGCCCTTGTCGGCCTCCTTCAGCGCGGACTGGACCTGCGCCTGCGAGGTCACCGCCTTGCCGTTGACCGAGACGATGATGTCGCCGGCCTGCACGCCCTTGTCGGCGGCCGATGAGGACGGGTCGACCTCGGTGACCACGACGCCGCTGCCGTCTTCCGACGGCGTCAGCGTCAGGCCGTAGCCCGACAGCGCCGACGGATCGACCGGGGCGCCGTCGCTCGAGCCCGCAGCCGAGGAAGCCTCGTCGAGGCTGGCGATGTTGCCGAGCTTCACCGCGATCGTCTTGGCCGCATTGTCGCGCCACACCGTAACGTCGATCGAGGTGTTCGGCGCGAACTCGGCGACCTTGCGTGCCAGCTCCTTCGGGCCCTTGACCGTCTCGCCGTTCACCGCGGTGATGACGTCGCCGGTCTTGATGCCCGCTTCCGACGCCGGGGTCGAATTGTCCGGCAGCGTCACGATGGCGCCGTCCTCGTTGGCAAGGCCGACCGCGTCCGAAATGTCGCCGGTGACCGAGGCGATCTGCACGCCGAGCCAGCCGCGCTGCACCGAGCCCTTGTCGCGCAGCGACTGGACGACGCCCTTGGCGGTCGAGGCGGGGATGGCGAAGGCAATGCCGACATTGCCGCCCGACGGCGAGAAGATCGCGGTGTTGACGCCGATCACCTTGCCCGAAAGATCGAAGGCCGGGCCGCCGGAATTGCCGCGGTTCACCGCCGCGTCGATCTGCAGGAAGTCGTCATAGGGACCCGCGCCGATGTCGCGGCCACGCGCCGAGATGATGCCGGCCGTCACCGAGCCACCGAGGCCGAAAGGATTGCCGACCGCCACGACCCACTCGCCGACCCGCGCCTTCGCATCGTCGCCGAACTCGACATAGGTGAACTTGACGTTCTTGGCATCGACCTTCAGCACCGCGAGATCGGTCCGCTTGTCGGTGCCGATCAGCTTGGCGTCGTACTCCTTGCCGTCGTTCATCACGATGGTGAAGTTCTCACCACCCTCAACCACGTGGTTGTTGGTGACGAGGAAGCCGTCATCGCTGACGAAGAAGCCCGAGCCCTGCGCGGTCGCCTGGCGGTTCTCGCGGCGGGGATCCATCTTTTTCGGTGCGCCTGGCCGCGCGTCCTGGCCGCGCTGGCCGAACTCGAAGAAGCGGCGCATCGGGTGGTCTTCGGGGAGGTTCTCGAAGGGATTGGCTTGGTCGCTGTCGCTGTCGTTCATCGCGACCGTCGCCTTTTCCTTGACGCGGACGGACACGACGGCGGGCGTCACCTTCTCGACGACGTCGGCAAAGCCGAAATTCGTCATCGGCGCTTCGATGGTCACCGGCGCCGCATAGCTCGGCACCATGTTGACCATCACACCACCGGCGAAGGCGGAGCCGGCGACGCCAGCGGCGAGGGCAGCGGCGAGGAGGCGATTGCGCTTGGACTTCTGGATCACGTCTGGCATCGAAATCATCCTTTTCCCTAGGTCCCCGAAAACGACGCTGCCTGACCGGCGCTTCGTCCTTTTCGCAAGTTTTCTGGCGGCGGCATCGTCGATGCCTCTCCCGCTTCGCAGATAGAGATAGGGGAGTTCAGATTACGGGACCCCTTCGGATGCGTGAAAGCTTGGTAATGTTGGGGAACGATGGGACGGAAGACGGACAGTCCGAGCGACGCGCGAAAAACTGCCCCTTTCGGTCGATAGGGGCAAGGAAAACAGGAGAGCCGCCCGGCAGCGTCCTGGACCCTGCGGTTTTCAAGCTGTCCGGCTAACTGTCATGCGGCTTTCTAGAGGCCGCGCTCCGCCAGCGCCCGCTCGACCGCATTCTCCTCATCCGCGGTCAATCCGGCGCTTGCGCCTTCGCGCTGGCGTCGGCGGGAGGCGAACAGGGCAAAGGCGGCGCCCGCGAGGATCAGCGCGACCGGCGTCGACCAGAGCAGCACCGTCGCCATCGACAGCCGCGGCTTCAGCAGCACGAACTCGCCATAGCGCGCGACAATATAGCTGATCACGCCCTCGTCGCTGTCGCCGGCGACCAGACGCTCCCGCACGAGGATGCGCAGGTCCTTAGCAAGGGCCGCGTCGCTCTCGTCGATCGACTGGTTCTGGCAGACGAGGCACCGCAGCCCCTCCGACAGTTTTCGCGCCCGCCCTTCCAGCCCCGCATCCGGCAGCACCTCGTCCGGCTGAACGGCAAAGGCCATGCCGGAGACGAAGAGGCCGTTGGACGGCACCGCGGGGATCGCCGGCAGCATCACTGGCGCCATCAGGAGCCCCGCCGCCACCACGACGATTTCCGCCAGCCGCTTCATGCCGTCACTTCCGGGCTGCGTTTCGGCCGGGCCTTCGCCCGTGCCGGCGCGCCGACCCGCAGGCGGCGGTCGGCCAGCGACACCGTGCCGCCGAGCGCCATCATTACCGCGCCGAGCCAGATCAGCGTGATCAGCGGCTTGTACCAGAGCCGGACGACGGTCCGGCCGCCATTGGCCACGGTATCGCCGAGCGAGACATAGGTCTGGCTGAACCAGTGGGTGTGGATCCCGGCCTCGGTCGTCGGCATCTGCCGCGCGGGATAGAAGCGCTTGGCGCTCTCCAGCGTCTTCTGCGCCACCCCACCTTGGCTGAGGACGAAGGTGCCGACTTCCTCGGTGTAGTTCGGTCCCTGCCGCGGCGTGATCCCGTCGAAGCGGATCTGGTAGCCGCCGGCATCGCGCACCTCGCCCGCCTGCATGGTGGTGATCGTCTCAGTTTGGAAGGCCGAGGTGGTGACGATGCCGAGCACCGTGACGCCGAGGCCGCAATGGGCCAGCGCCGTGCCGAAAGCCGAGCGCGGCAGTCCGGCAAAGCGCCGCAGCGCGACGCCCGCCTTCGCCTTCGGCAGGCCGGAGCGCAGCGCGAGGTCGACGCCGGCGCCGGCGATCAGCCAGACCGCGAGGCCGAAGCCGAAAGCGGCGAGAATCCGCGTTCCCTGCGTCATCGCCAAAGTGATGATGACAGCCGCCAGCGACACGCCGACGGCGAAGTAGAGCCGCTGCGCCGCCGCCAAAAGGTCGCCGCGCTTCCATGCCATCAGCGGCCCGAAAGGCACCGCCAGCAGCAGCGGCACCATCAGCGGCCCGAAAGTCAGGTCGAAGAACGGCGCGCCGACCGAGATCTTCTCGCCGGTCAGCACTTCCAGCGCCAGAGGGTACAGCGTGCCGATCAGCACGGTTGCGCAAGCGGTGGTCAGGAACAGGTTGTTGAACACCAGCGCGCCCTCGCGCGAGATCGGCGCGAACAGGCCGCCCAATTCCAGCGACTGCGCGCGGATAGCGAACAGCGCCAGCGAGCCGCCGATGAAGATCGTCAGGATGGCGAGGATGAAGACGCCGCGCGACGGATCGGTGGCGAAGGCGTGCACCGAGGTCAGGACGCCCGAGCGGACGAGGAACGTGCCGAGCAGCGACAGCGAGAAGGTCAGGATCGCCAGCAGCACTGTCCAGATCTTCAGCGCCGCCCGCTTCTCCATCACCAGCGCCGAGTGCAACAGCGCCGTGCCGGAGAGCCAGGGCATGAAAGAGGCGTTTTCGACCGGGTCCCAGAACCACCAGCCGCCCCAGCCGAGCTCGTAATAGGCCCAGTAGGAGCCCATCGCGATGCCGAGCGTCAGGAAGATCCACGCCGTCAGCGTCCACGGCCGCACCCAGCGCGCCCAGGCTGCGTCGATCCGCCCGTCGATGAGGGCAGCGACCGCGAAGGAGAAGGCGACGGAGAAGCCGACATAGCCGAGGTAGAGCATCGGCGGATGCACCGCGAGCCCGATGTCCTGCAGCACCGGGTTGAGGTCCTGCCCCTCGAACGGCGCCGGCGACAGGCGCTGGAACGGGTTCGACGTCGTCAGGATGAACAGCAGGAAGGCCGCGGTGATCCAGGCCTGCACGGCCAGGACATTCGCCTTCAGGCTGCCCGGAATATCGCGGCCGAACAGCGCGACGAGGCTGCTGAACAGGCTGAGGATCAGCACCCAGAGCAGCATCGACCCCTCGTGATTGCCCCAGACGCCGGTGAAGCGGTAGAGCATTGGGATCGCGGAATGCGAGTTCTCAAAGACGTTGCGGACCGAGAAGTCCGAGGTCACATGCGCCGCCGTCAGCGCGCCGAAGGACAGGCCGATCAGCGCGAAGCAAGCGATCGCGGTGATCTCGCCGGTCTCCATCAGCCGGCCGTCGCCCGTACGCGCGCCGATCAGCGGCAGGATCGACTGGACGATGGCGGTGGCAAGCGCCAGCACCAGGGCGTAATGGCCGATCTCGACGATCATGTTCCAGCTCCCGTCGGCGCGGCCGCCGCGCCCATCGCCTTCGACGGCATCGGCTTGCCCTTGCCGTCCTCCCAGAGGCCACGCTTCTTCAGGTCGTCGACGACTTCCTTCGGCATGTAGGTCTCGTCGTGCTTGGCCAGCACCGTATCTGCGACGAACACCCGGTCCGGCCCGAGCACGCCCTCCGTCACCACGCCTTGCCCCTCGCGAAAAAGGTCCGGCAGCAGGCCGTGATACTCGACCGCGACGCTCTCGACGCTGTCGGTCACCCGAAAACGGACGAGTTCGCCGGCCTCGCGGTCGACCGAGCCTTGCTCCACCAGCCCGCCCAGCCGGATGCGCTGCGTCGAGTCGACCTGATGCGCCATGATGTCGGTCGGCGAGTTGAAGTAGGCGACGCTGCTCGACATCGCCGAAAGAACCAGCGCCACCGCCCCGCCGATGACGACGAGGATGGCACCGATGGAGCCCAGCCGCTTCTGCTTGCGCGTCATTTCACCCCCCCGGCGGGCGCCACGCCCAGCTGTGCCGCCACCCCGTCGATCGCCGTCCGCTCCGGCGTGCCAGGCGCAAACGCCGCGCTCGCCTCGGCGTAGGCACCGCGAGCCCGCTCACCATCGCCGAGCACGCTATAGGATTGCATCAGCCGCTTCCAACCCTCGACGTCGTTCGGGGCGGTTTTCAGGCGCTCGGCCAGTTGCGAGACCATCCCCTCGATCATCGCCTTGCGGTCGTCTTCGCTCATGCCAGAAGCCGCCGCGATGTCGCTGCCGCTCGGCCCACGCGGCGCCGTGCTCGCAACCTCGGGAGCTCCGGCGACGGCGGGAGCCCCGGCGACTGCGGGAGCACCTTGCGCATTCCCTGCGGGCGCGCCGTTGGCCGCGGCGATCTTCTGCTGCGCATCGGCCAGCGCCATTTCCGCGAGCTGCAGCCAGGGAGAACCCGGCGGGCTCGCCGCGATCAGCTTCTGCCAGGCGGGCCCGGCTTCCTGGAAACGATTCTCCTGCGACAGGTCGAGCGCCAGGAAGAATTTCGCCGGCAAATAGTCGGCGTTCAGCGCCAGCGCCCGCTCGAAGCTCGCCTTGGCGAGATCCGTCACCTCGCCCGACGCCACCTGGGTCAGCGCCTCGCCGAGCCCCGCCTCGCGCTCCGGGCTGTCGCCGAGGATCCGGATGGCGTTCTGGATCGCCGTGACCGCCTCGTCGGCGCGGCCGCTCCGCAGGTAGATCGGGCCGAGCAGATCCCAGCCGGCGCCGTCATTGGGATTGCTGCGCAGCCGTGCCTCGGCCTGAGCCACCAGCGTCGGCAGATCCGCCCGCGCGGGATCGACCGAGAGGCGCGCCTGCAGCGGCAGGTCCGGCATCTCCGGCGAGCCGGTTTCGAAGTAGAACACCACCGCCGCCACCGGCATCGCGGCCCCGACCAGCCCCGCCGCCAGCCAGCGCCGGACTTTGACGCGCGTCCGCTTCGGCGCGCCGGCCGTCGTCTCGGCCTCCGCCGTCGCTTTCAGCAGCCGGCGGCCGATCTCGGCGCGGGCAATTCCGGCCTCGTCGGCCGAGATCGTGCCGCGCGCCAGATCCGCCTTCAGCTCGCCCATCTGCGCGGAATAGACCTCGACGTCGTACTCGGCCCGAAGCGGTGTCGACGCGTCCCGCCGCCGCAGGATCGGCCAGACCGAGGAAAGCGTCACGATGATTGTCAGGAGGACGACGATGATCCAGAACAAAACGATGCGATTCCTCCCGCGGGCCATGCGCCCGTGACTTGCCGCCCGGCGCAGGGCCGGTCGATGCCACTCTTCCGGGCGTTGACATAGCAAGCCCTGCGCGGCCCTGCCACCGTCAGGAGAAGATGCCGCAACAGGAGGCGGCTCTACCCCGTCACTTTATGGCGATCACCGGTTCTACCGGTCATCTGTCGAGGAAAAACGCCGCTCAGACCACCGGCCGCCACAAGCCGTCCTCGCCCCGGCAGGCGGTGCCCACCGTCTTGGTCGAGGCGCCCTTAGCAACCAGCGTGTGCGCGTAGCCACGGCAGTCCTTCTCGCCGATTCGGTATAGCTGGGTCGGGACGACCGAGCCCTGGTAGCGGTCTTCGGTCCAGTCGACGGGCGTGCCGGCCGGGGCGAACTGCAGCGCCTGGAACTCGGCCTCGAGCGCCTTCGCCCGGACATCGCCCGGCAAGCGGACCTGTGTCTGGCCGACCAGGCCGTCGCCGAGCGCCACGACGCCTTCCGACGCCGGCGCAAGACGGCTGGTGCCGCCGGTCAGGCAACCGCCGAGCGTGGCGGCAAGGGCGGCGATCAGGAGCGGGCGCAGAACGTTCGACATGGCATTTTCCCAGCGTGACCATCCGTCACCGGCATCGGCAAACCGCGCCGGGCACCCGTGGTTCCCGCGCATTCCCTATCTATGGACTCTCGCTGCCGAGAGCCAGCGGCAGAACCACCTCGGCCTTCAAGCCGCCGAGGGTGGAGCGCTGGAGCAACAGCGCGCCGCGGTATTCCCGTGCGGTGTCCGAAACGATCGACAGGCCGAGGCCGCTTCCGGGCTTCTTCTCGTCCAGCCGCCGCCCGCGTTTGACCGCCTCCACCATCTCGGCCTCGGTCAGGCCCGGCCCGTCATCCTCGATCACCGTCCGGAAACGGCCGTCGCCGGCAGTCTCGGCCGAGACGCGGATCGTTCCCGTCGCCCATTTCGCCGCGTTCTCCAGAAGGTTGCCGACGATCTCCTCATAATCCTGGCGCTCGCCGGCGAAGATTGGCGCGCCGGCGAGATGCGGCCCGTCGAGATGAAGCTCCGGGTTCAGCTTCGCCATCACCCGCACCAGCCGCTCCAGCGCCGGCCGAACCGGCGAGCGGAACACCACGCCCTCGCTCTGCGCGGCGACCTGGGCCCGGTCGAGATGGTGCTGCACCTGCTGGCGCATGCGCTCGGTCTGTTCACCGACCAGCCGGCCCTTCTCGCCGCCGATCGCCGCCACCTCGTTGGTCAGCACCGCGATCGGCGTCTTCAGCGAATGCGCGAGGTTGCCGACCTGCGTGCGCGCGCGCTCGACGATGCGGCGGTTGTTGTCGATCAGCCCGTTCATCTCGAAGGCCAGCGAGCGCAGCTCGGCCGGGAACGGCCCTTGCAGCCGCTCCGCCCGCCCGGCCCGCACTTCGCCGAGCGCCCGCCGCACTTTCGCGAGCGGGCGCAGGCCGAACAGGATGGCGCCGCCATTGATCAGGATCGAGCCGAGCCCGAAGCCGCCGAGATAGAAGCCGAGCCGCCAGTCGAACTGCGCGATGTCGGCGTTGAGGAGGCTTGCATTGCCCATCACCCGGAAGCGGGCGATGTGGTTCTCCTGGTCGAGCACGATCTCCGTCTCGACCACCTTCAGCGTCTCGCCGTCGAGCCCCACCGCTTCGTAGTCGCGGCGATAGTAGAGGTCGAAGGGCTTTTCCTTGGGGTCGGGCGCGGCGATGTCGGCCGGCCCGATCGACACCGAGGCGAGCCGCCCCTTGGTGTTGGGGCTCGCCGGCAGCACCTCCCAGTACCAGCCCGACAGCGGCTGCGAATAGCGGAGGTCGCCAAGGTCGGGCGACCCCGCGAGCTGGCCCTCGGGGGTGACGGTAACGGCGTTGACGATGTTGTAGAGCTGCGCCGTCAAAAGTTCCTCGAAGCCGCGCGACGCCGTCTGGCTGTAGAGCGCCGAGATCAGCCCGCCGATCACGGTGAACGCGGCGATCGCCCAGAAACTGGAAAAGGCGATGACGCGGACGGTGAGCGAATCAAACGCCCGGAGCTTCATCCCGCATCCTGTAGCCGAGGCCGCGCACGGTCTCGATGAGGTCGATGCCGATCTTGCGGCGCAGGCGCCCGACGAAGACCTCGATCGTGTTGGAGTCGCGGTCGAAGTCCTGGTCGTAGAGGTGCTCGATCAGCTCGGTGCGCGAGACGATCTCGCCGTGATGGTGCATGAGATAGGCGAGCAGCCGGTACTCGTGCGAGGTGAGTTTGAGCGGCGTGCCGTCGACGGTCGCCTTCGAGGCTTTGGTGTCGAGCCGCAGCGGCCCGCAGTTGATCTCCGACGAGGCATGCCCGGCCGCCCGGCGGATCAGCGCCCTCAGCCGCGCCAGCACTTCCTCGATGTGGAAGGGTTTCGTCACGTAATCGTCGGCCCCGGCGTCGATGCCGGCGACTTTGTCGCTCCAGCGGTCGCGCGCGGTCAAGATCAGCACCGGCATTGTCCGCCCGTCACGGCGCCAGCGCTCGAGCACGCTGATCCCGTCCATCGACGGCAGGCCGACGTCGAGGATCACCGCGTCGTAAGGCTCGCTGTCGCCGAGGAAATGCCCCTCCTCGCCGTCGAAGGCGCGGTCGACGACATAGCCTGCGCCGATCAGCGCCTCGTGCAGCTGTCGGTTGAGGTTGGGATCGTCCTCGACGATGAGAATGCGCATGGGTATCCGTTCAGTCTCGTCCGCGACGCCCGTCCGCGGAAACGCTCCGGCGTTCCCGTTTCCGGCGAGCGCGCGCTATTGCGGAAGGGTGATCGTCTGCTTGCGCGGTCGGCCCCCGTCGGAGCCGGGCACCAGCACCGTCACCACGCACACCGTCCGGCCGTTCTGCTGCCGGCTCGACACCGACAGCACCTGCCCCCCGCTGTCCGCCGCCGCCTGCGCCGCCGCCCCCGAGCAATCCGCCGCCGCCATCAGCACCGGGGCATCGACCGCGCCCGCCGCGCTGCCGCTCGGTCCTTCCCCGACAGGGGCGGAAAAGCCGGTTGGTGCGACCGTCCCGCCGGAGACGCTCGCCAGCGCAGGCCCGCAACTCCACAGCGCCGCCAGAAGGCTGGCGACAGGCAGGATACGGGAGCAAGGGCGAAAGATCATGTCAGGTCCGCAGTAAGAGCCTCGCAACACTATCGTACCCGCACTGAATGTCGAATGAACAGCGAGCCAATACGCCTCGAATGATATCGCCTCTGACGCGCACCTCTCACCCAAGTGCGAGACCGCATTTATGCCGCCGGAACGGCGACATCCCCCTTGAGAGGCCGGACAAGGCAGGATCTTCCAGCACCGCCGTGACCGTCCACAAACGGAATGAAGAGGCGCGGCCAACCTTTCGCGCCCCTCCTCCGACCTCAGCGGATCGTCTTCACCGCGTCCAGCCGGCCGAGGATCGCCACGACAGCGCCGACCGCGGCCGCCGCATTGGCGAGGCCGAGCGCCAGCGCGTCGCTGGTGGCGGCGTCGATGTCGATGCCGGCAATGCCCGCCAGCGCCGCACCGAGGGCGACAAGGCCACCCCAGATGGTCCTCGACTGGTACCAGTGCTTTTCGTCCGTCATTGCTCGTCCTTCCCTGTTGATGATGGCGTAGATCTCCGGCGCGGGCCTGCGGCGCCGAGAAAGCCTTGCCCGCGAGCACCGGCGCCGTGCCGTGTCAGGACGAGCGCACCACCGCCGCGTGCCGGGCCGTGCCGGCCCCGAAGGTCAGCGACAGCTGCGCCACCGCCAGGTCGAGCGCCGCCGGCGCCGTGCCGAAGGCGGCGACCTGCTCGGCAAGGCTGACCGTCGCCGCCGGCCCCGCCATCTCCAGCGTCAGCCGCGTCCCCGCGGCGTCGACGAGGTCGACCCGGTAGCGCTCGATCTCCTCGCCGAGCGGCACGTCGAGCCCGTCCCAACCGTCGCCGCCAAGCCGCGTGCGCCGGATCCAGCCGAGCGCCAGCGCGCCATTTTCGAGGAAGCGCCCGGACAGATGCACCGGCGACAGCGGCCGCACCGCGCGCAGGCCAAGCGTGACGGTCCGAACGAGCACCGCGGGGTCGTCGAGCGGCCGGCTGGCCGGCGACAGGCGCCACTCCAGCGTCCGCCCGATCTCGTCCGCCCGCAGTCCCGGCGACACTGGCCCCCCGTCGAGCAGCACGAAGGCGGCGCCGGACGCGGCGCCCGCGGTCATCGCATCCTCGGTCCCGCCTTGCGCCCGCAACAGGCCCGTCAGGCGAAAGCGCATCGGCGCCACCTCCTCGGCGGCCTCGAACTGCAACACCTCCCATTCGCCATTGGCGCACAGCACCGCCGACAGATTGCCACCGGACAGCAGCGCATCCCGGCCGATCGAGGCGAGCGCGCCGCGCGAGAGATCGACGGTGAGGCTGTTCGCCGCGTCGATCCGCCCCTCCGGCCCCGGCAGCAGCGCGGCCGTCAGCGTGCCGAGCGTCGCGGCGGCACTGATCACCAGCCGCCGGGTGAAACCGCCGCCCGCCGCCGCCTCGACCACCACTGGCAGGAACGGCGCAGCGAAGACCGCAAGGCGCGGCGCTGCTTCCGGCAGGCTGTCCGTCCCCATCGGCAAATCGAGGAAATGCGCCAGCGGCCGCGACGCCGTCGTCGGCCCCGTCGGCACCGGCACCGGCAGCGCAGCCCCCGTCCGCTCGGACGCCCGTTCCCCGGCCTCCGGCAGCCGCCGCGCCTCGACGCGCCGCGTCGCGCCGCTCTCGATCCGCGTGACCAGCCAGCGCCCCGGCACGTCCGCCAGCCGCAGCACGTCGCCAGCCTCGGCAGCGATCTCGGCCGGCGACAGCGAAAACCGCGCCGTCTCCCGCGACCCCGCGAGATCCGAGAGGAGATCGGCCGCGAAGCGCCGCGCCTGGCTCTCCTCCAGCGTCACCGGCAGCTCGATCGCCTCCTGCCGCGGGCTGTCCGCCAGCGCCAGCAGCGCCTCGGCCGCCGCCGGCTGGTAGCTGCGGCCGGGATCGGAAAAGCCGACCACCACCTCGTCCGGAATCTCGCTCGCCTCGCGGCGGCGGAACTCGGTCAGCGGCCCGTCCTCCTCCTCGGCATAGACTGAGATCTCCCGCCCTGCCGGCAGGTTGGCGAGCGAGCGGAACACCAGCCTTGTGCCGTCGGCATGGCAGACGACGCCGGTCAGCCGTAGCAGGTCCTCCAGCTGCGCCCGCGCCGTGCCGGGGCCGCCGACGACATAGCCGCCGACCAGCGCGTCGACGCCGGCGACGTCGACATCGGTGAAGCCGTGGTCGGCAAGCAGCCGCCGGATCAGCTCGCCGACCGGCGCCGCGCCGAGCCGGCCGTTCAGCCAATGGCCGAGCCGCCAGTTGTCGCCGTCGCGCCAGACATCGGTGCGGCCGGGAAACGCCGGATAGGGCCGCGCATCCCAGGTCCAGAGATGGATCGCCGAGGGCTCCACCATGCGCCCGCCATAGACCGGCGATAGCGGGTTGGCGGCCCCGTCGAAGCCCGGCACGGCCGGGTCCCACCAGCTGAGATGCGCGTCGAGGAACCGGCGCTGGATCAGATCGTCCCGCGCCCCCGTCGAGAAATAGGGGATGAAGCTCTCCGAGGATTTCGGGTCGACGAAGACGTTCGGCTGGTTCGCCCCCTTGTCGACCGCGGGACAGCCGAGCTCGGTCAGCCAGATCGGCTTCGAGCAGGGCACCCAGGCGGTCTGTCCGCCCACCTCCACCCCGCCGCGCCGCTCGACATGCGGCTCCGCCCACCAGCTCGCTATGTCCTTGGCGCGGTAGACCCAGGGCTTGCTTGCGGCCCCATCGGTGATCGCTGTGCGGGTCCGCGCCGCCCGGTCGGCGTCGCTGCGATAATACCAGTCGGCATGCTCTCCGCCGGCGATCCCCCGCCGCAGCGCATCGAGGTCATAGGCCGAGCCCGCGCCGTCCGGGCCGCCCCCGCCGGCATCCTCGGCCCGCCAGTCGGCGAGCGGCAGATAGTTGTCGATGCCGACGAAGGCGATCGCCGGATGTGCCCAGAGCGGGTCGAGATTGTAGAAGACGTCGCCCGAGCCGTCCGCCGGCTGGTAGCCGAAATACTCGCTCCAGTCGGCGGCATAGCCGAGCTTTGCTTGCGGCAGCACCGTCTTCACGTCGGCGGCGAGCGCCATCAGCGCGGCGACGAAGGGAAAGCCCCCGGCGCCATCGCGCACCCGCGTCAGCCCGCGCATTTCCGACCCGATAACGAAAGCGTCGACGCCGCCGGCGAGCTTGGCGAGGAACGCCTGGTGCAGCACCATGCGCCGGTACGACCATTCCGCCGGCCCGCTATAGGAGACCCGCCCGCCGGCAAGGCTGAAATGCGCCGGCAGCGCGGTGCCAACGAAGCCGGCGATGTCGGCGGCCGCCGCGGCGCTTCCGTCCACTGAGCCCGGCCGCCCGACCGCGACGTCGAGGCTGATCCGCCCGCGCCAGGGATAGTCCGCTTGGCGCAAGGCCCCATAGGGGTCCGGCAGCCCGTTGCCGGCCGGCACGTCCATCAGCAGGAACGGGTAATAGGTCACCGCCAGCCCGCGCGCGGTAAGCGCCCTTATCGCGTCGACGACGCCGGCATCGTTCGGCGTCCCGCCATAGGCCGGCCCGCCGCCGCTCCAGCTGACCAGCGGCGCTTCGGCGCGCCCGACGCCGTTCACCTGCCACGCCCGCGTCTCGTCGCGCTGCGCCACCTCGACCGCCGGCCGGATCCGGCAGTGCCCGGCGCGCAGGTCGTCGCCGAACCAGGTCACCGCCAGCGCCACGCGCCGAAGGTTCGGGCAGAGCCCCTCGAGATCGTCGAGCGCCGCCTCGAGATCCGTCGCGGCGGTTGTCGCATGCCGGTTCAGCACCACGTCCTCACCGCCGCGCACGGTTTCGCGCACCGGCGCCGGGTCCAGCCCGTGCTCGGTCGCGCCGGGGATCAGCGTCACCGCGCGCACCCGCTCCTCCAGCGTGCCGACCGGCCGGATCACCTCGCAGGCGATCTGCGGCAGGCGGTTGCCGAAAGGCTCCAGCGCCAGCCGCTCGAACACGGCATAGGCCAGGCCCCGATAGGCCGGCGCGTTGCCCATGCCTTGCTTCGCCTCGATCAGCGGGTCGGGCATCTGGTCCTCGCCGCCGCGGTAGACCCGCAGCGTCACGCCGGTGAGGTCGAGTTCCTCGCCGTCCGCCCAGACCCGCCTGATGCCGGCGATCGGCCCCTCGCAGAGCCCGACCGCGAAGTTGCCGGCATAGCTGTAGGTCGTCGTCTCGCTGGTCTGACCGCCGCCCTTGCCGCCTTGCCGCTCGGTCTGACTGGTCTCCTCGAAGCGCGTCGCCCAGATCACCTGGCCGGCGATCCGCGCCGTGCCGTAGAGCCGCGCGACGCCCGCCCCCTCGTCGGCTTCCATGATGCGGCTGGCGCCGAGCCTTGCGCCTTCGCTCCGCCGCGTCGTGCCGAACAGCGCGCTGTCGAGCGCATAGCCGCCGAGCCCGCCGACCGCCCGACCGAGAACCGCGCCGAAAGGCCCGCCGATCAGCCCGCCGACGGCGCCGCCCACAGCCTGCAGAAGGATCGTCGCCATGGCCTACTCCGGAAATCTGAAAGCGGCCGCGATCTTGCGGACCCAGGCCGACGGCATCGGCGATGACAGGACGGCCGAGCCTTCGTAGGCGTGGATGAGGCGCATGCCCCCGCCGGGCGGTCCCTCTCTGCCATCCCCGGCATCGCCGATGTCGAGGACGCCGCAATGCTTGGCCGTCATCCCGGTCCGCCAGCGGAACAGCACGACATCCCCCGGCAGCGCGTTGCCGACCGCGATCGGCCGCAGGTGCCGCCCTGCCGCCTCGATCAGCGGCTCGCCGACCGATCGCTCGGCCCAATCGGGCGTATAGGGGCCGGGATCCTCCGGCTCTTCCCCGTAGAGCTCGCGCCAGATTCCCCTGATCAGGCCGAGACAGTCGCAGCCGATGCCCTTTCGGCTACCCTGATGCCGATAGGGCGTCCCGATGAACCCCCCGCCGCCAGCACCCGCTCCCGCCCCGCCGCGCCGTCCTGGCTTCCGCTGCCCCGCACCGCAGCAGCGGTTTCCGGCAAAGCACCATCCGCCTCCCCGCCGCTCATGGCACCACCGGTCCGCCATCGTGCCGGCCGTCCGAGCGGGCATAGTTCATCGCCGCGTCATTGCCCGGCAGATGCGGAAAACCGCGAAAGTTCAGCCCATTGCCGAAGCGCGCCTTGCAGGTGGCGAAACTCTTGTCGCAGCCGGCAAACAGCCGCAGCGGATCGCCGGCGACGATGCCCGCCGACGTCCCGCCAACCAGCGACAGCCGCACCCTCAAGTCCAGCCCCCGCTGCGCCGCCGAGACCTCCGCCTTCAGCCCCGCTGCCGCCCCGCCGAGCCAGAGGAGATGCCCTTGCCCGAAGCGCTCGAGATCGCCGTCGATGCCGGGCACGATCAGCGCCCCGCCGGACAGGGCGGAGAGCACCGTGTCGACGGACCGGCCCGCGGCGGCGAGGTCGACCCGGCAGCGCGCATCGCCCAGCACCGCGTCGCAGCGGCGCCGGTAGAGCCGGCCGCGCTGACGGTCGAGCCGGCTGGCGATGCCGCGCAGCTCGGCGGTGAAAGCCTGACCGCCGCGCTTCACCTCGCCCAGCATCCCCGCATCGATCCGCAGCCTTTGCGCCGGCGCCTGCCAGTTGACGAGGAACACCTCGATCCCCGCCCCGTCATAGCGCCCATCCAGAATGTCGGCCTCGTGGATCGCCAGCGAGGACAGCGCCCCTTCCACCTCCTGCGTCCCCGCCGACAGCCCGAGCGCGGTCTCCGCCTCGCTCGCCGTTAGCCCGGTGGCCGCCTGAAAATCCGTGCCGTCGAAGCGGATCGTCTCGTCATGGTCGGTGAAGCCGAGCACCACCCCGTCCGTCCGGGTCAGCCGCCAGCACTGCGCCGTGGTCGTCGCTTGTCCCGTCAGATGCGCCTTCAGCGCCTCGGATACGTCTCTCATGGCCGGATCTCCACCAGGGGAATCGCCGGGATCTCGCCGGCCTCGAAAGCGGCAAGGTTCACCACCAGCTGGTCGAGGTCGAAGCGCACCGGCACGTCGAAGGTGAACCCCGCCGTCACCGCGCCCCCCGCCGCCGGCGCCGTCGCCAGCTGGACGATCCCGGTCGCGGCATCGACCGTGAAACCCGCCGTCACCGCCCCGTTCACCGCGACGACGACGCTCTCCGCCACCGGCTTCTCGATCGGCCGGACATAGGCGTCGCCTCCCGTGCCGTAGCGCTTGCAGAGCGCGAAGCTGCGCACCGTCCCGTTGCCCGTCCCGATCGCCTGGTCGAAGGCCGTCGGCGCGTGGCCGTAGGCGGCGGACCCATGGTCCAGCGGATCGCGGAACCGGAAGCCGACGAGCTTGCCCCGCCGCGCCTCGAAGAAGCCGAGCACGGCCGAAAGGTCGGCAAGGCTCCTGACGCCCGATCCCGCATCGTAGCGGCGAAAGGCGTGCCGGTGCCGTTGGTTGCGCGTCTCGAAGCCCGTCGACAGCCGGACGACGTCGGTCCGCCGCTCCGGCCCGCCCGACGTGCCGAAGGCGATGCGCAGGGGAAAGCGTTCTTCGCTGAAGGATTCCATCTCAAAGCCCCCGCCGTCCGCGCTGCGTCGCCCGTGCGAGCATCGCCTGGATCTGCGCCTCGGAGCGGCGGAAGCTCGCCGCATCGCTCGCCGTCACGTTGAAGACGATCGTCGGCGCCGCCTTCGCGCCTCCCCCGCCCGCGGCGACGCCGAGCGAGCCGTCGGCACCGCGCTTCAGCGGCAGGATCGCCTCGGCCCCCGCCTCGCCCATCAACCCGATCTGCCCGCCGCTCGGAAAATAGCTCGGCGAAGCCACGACGCCCCCCTTGGCGAACGGCGTCACCGTGGCACCCGCCCCGCCCCCGCCGCCGAACAGGCTGCCGAGCCCGCCGAAGAACTGCCCGGCGACGCCACCGAGCGCGTTCTCCAGCGGCTTCAGGGCCGCCCCGAGCGCGATCGAGGAGAGCCGCGTCGCCAGCTGCTGCAGCACCCCGTCCAGCGACTTGCCGCCGGTCGTCGCCCCGCGCAGCGCCGAGGTCAGCGCCGCCCCGAAGGCGTTCGCCTTGCCCGACAGGTCCCCCAGCGCCTTATCGAATGCGGCGGTGTCCGCCTCGACCGCCACCGTCAGCGTCTCGTCGGCCATGGCTCACCTCGCCTCATCGGGAAATTGTTGCATCAGCGCCGCCAGCCCGGCGCGCCCGATCGGCACGGGCCGCGCCGGCAGGAGGGGCGCGATCGCTGAGGCGAACTCGCGCGGCGTCATCCGCCAGAACTCCGAGGGCGCCAGCTGCAGCACCCCGAGCCCAACCGCCATCACCGCGTCCCAGGGAAACGCCGTGCCGCCCTCGTCCGGCGCCGCGCTCACGGGCGAAGGGGCGCAGCGTTGTCGCCCTCGCCGAAAGCCGCACCGAGGAGATCGGCCACCACCCGCGCCGCGCCCGCCACGCCGCCCTCGATCCGCATCGCCGCCACCTCCGCCGCGCTCGCGCTCTCGCCGCCGCCGCGAAGACCCGCCGCAATGATCAGGATCAGGTCGCGAGCCGCGAGCCGGCCCGAGCCGAAGCGCTGCACCAGCGCCGCGACGTCCTCCACCGCGAACGCATCCTCGAGTTCGGCCAGCGCCCCGAGCGTCAGGCAGAGCACCCGCTCGCGCCCGTCGATCAGCACGCCCACCTCGCCGCGCCGCCGGTTCGCCATCACAGCGCCACGAAGGCGAGCGCGCCCGCCGATTCCAGCGTCAGCTCGAAGCTGACCTCGCCATTGTGCTCGCCGGCATATTCGAGCGCGGTCAGCTGGAACGGCCCGGTGATCCGGCCGAAATCTGGGATCACCGCCTGGAAGGCCGCAATCCGCGCCTCGAAGAAGATCTGCCGCACCGCCGCGTCGGACGCCAAATCCTTGAACACCCCGGCGCCCGACAGCGCCGCGCGCTGCACGCCGGCGCCGCCGAGGAGTTCGCGCCACCGCCCGGCGCTCTCGGCATCGGTCACATCCACCGTCTCGGCGTTGAAGGCGATCCGCCGCGTCCGCAGCCCCGCCACCGTCTCGAACGTGCCGCCGCCCGCCGCGTCGAGCCTCAGCAAAAGATCCTTGCCCCTCTGCGCCGCCATCTCAGCTTCTCCCAAAGAAAAAGGCGGCCCCGGGGGGACCGCCTGTTGTCAGTGCTCTCGTCTGTCGTCTGTGCCGGATAGCCGTCCGCTGCCGGTCCGGCCTCGCCGGCGTCGGCTTACGCCACCGGCTCGGTCACCGCCCGGAACCTCAGGATCCCGTGATAGGTCGTCGACTCCGGCTCTTGCCGCGCCTCGGCGAACTGCAGCTGCAGATTCACCAGCGTGTGGCCGGAAACCGGCAGGTGCGCGTCGTGCAGCTTGTTGGTGACCTGGTTCATGATCTCGTAGGTCTCGGCCTTGCCGCCGCCCTTGCCCCAGACGTGGAGCGTCAGGAGGTGCTCGGCGCCATCCTCCGTTCCCGTCGACCAGTCGACCACGGTCGTGCGGCCGAAGGTCAGGTACGGAAACCGCGCCTTTTCCGGAATATGATCGAAGACTTTCGGCCCACCGAGGAGCGCGGTCAGCGCCGGATCACCGGTCAGGGTCTGGAAAATGGTCGTCTGCAACTCGGCGCTCGCCTGCATCATGGTCAGAAACCTCCGGCATCACCCATCGTGTTGCATCAAAATATGCTGTGAGGCCTGTCGAAAGTCGATGCGCCCAACCGTTAATTTTCGTCAATCTTTCCGGATGCAGTCTCTGCCGCCGTTTTAGCCCGTCCGCTGGCGACAGGGCGCAGCAGCGCTGACAGCATCGACGTTCCCGGCAACCGGCCTCCCCAGCCCTCGCCGCCCACGCCCCCGCCGTCCATGCCAGCACCGGCGGATGCCCGCGCCGCGTCCCGCCGCATCGCCGCCCGCAACTGCCGCTCGGGCAGGCGCACCCGCACGACGATCCTCACGTCTCTTCCCGGCAGCGGCAGACGAGATAGCGCCCGCTCTCGTCGGGATCGCGGACGTCCTCGACCACCAGCTGCCGCGGCCCGATCGCGAACGCCATCCCGCGCTCCACGTCGCCCCGCGCCCGGCAAGTGACCCGGTGCGTCACCGCCACCTCGTTCTGCCCGAAGCGTTGCTGGCGCTCGGCCGAGATCGGCTCGACATGCACCGAGACCTCCGCCACCTCGTGCCAGGCGGCCACCGCGCCGCCGCTGTCATCCGGCACGAGCTCGGCCGCCTGCAGCACCGCGCGCCGGCGCAGGAGGCCGGGATCGATGAAGCTCAGCGCCATCAGAGCCGCACCCGCCGGAACGGCTGCAGCAGCGCCCGTGCCGAAGGCGGCACCAGCCCCGGCTGCATCGCCACCGGCACCGCCGCCCGCAGCTCGTAGGAAACCGCGACGATCCGCCGGATCGCCAGAAGCAGGTTCTCCGGCACCTCGCCCGCACCGAAGCCGGCCTCGACCTCGATCTCCACCCCGTTCACGGCGGCCGCCACGACGCGGCGCGACACCCGCACCGCCTCGATGCCCAGCGCCCGCTCGATCACCGCCTCCTCCGGTCCGAAGACCGTCGGCACCCCGGCCGCGTCGAAAGCGGTGATCCCGCTCACCCCGTGCAGCGGGTGCCGCTCCACCTCGATCCAGCCGTCGCGCGGCACGGGATCGACGGCAAGCCGGAACGACCGCCGCACCAGCACCAGCCGCGTCTCCGCCTCGATCGTCTCGCGCGCGGCCTTCGCCAGAGCGGCGATCAGCCCGTCCTCGTCGTCCCGCTCGATGCGGCAGAAGGTCTTGAGATCGGCGACCGTCACCGGCTCCGCCAGCACGCCCCCGAGGTCGATCAACGTCATCACCTGCATCCTTCCAAAATTCTGACGGCCCCACATGCGAAAGGCCGGACGTTGCCGCCCGGCCTTTCCTCTCGTCTGTTCCCGGAGCCCGGCGCGCCGGCACCTTCCGCCGGCGCCGCGTCCGGCTATGCCGCGAAGGCCAAAAGCTTCACCGCGTCAAAATCCTGCACCCCGCCGCCGACCCGCTTGGTGGTGTAGAAGAGGACGTAGGGCTTGGCCGAATAGGGGTCGCGCAGCACCCGCACGCCCTGCCGGTCGACGATCAGGTAGAAGCGCTGGAAGTCGCCGAAGGCGATGGCCTTGGAGCCGGCCGCGATGTCCGGCATGTCCTCGGCCTCGACCATCGGAAAGCCCATCAGCGTCGCCTTCGCGCCGATGCCGGCCGGTGGCAGCCAGAGATAGTTGCCGTCGGCGTCCTTCAGCTTGCGCACCGCGCTCTGCGTGCGCCGGTTCATCACGAAGTTGCCGTTCTGCCGGTAGCCGGCCTTCACGGCGTAGACGAGGTCGATCAACGCGTCGGCGCCGAGCCCCGGCAGGAAGCCGCCGGCCTGGCCGGTCGAGACGGTGCCGACCTTGCCCCAGGTCCAGGCGTTCTCCGCCACGGTGTCGTAGGTCATGAAGCCTTTCGGCTTGGCGACCCCGTTGCCACTGACGAAGGCCAAGGATTCCTGCGCGGCGAAGGCCTGCTCCACCTCCTCGCCGATCCAGCGGTCGATATCGACGGCGCTGTCGTCGAGCAGCGCATTGGTCGCCGCCGGCATGGCGTAGAGCTCCATCGTCGGAAAGCTGAGCTCCGCCAGCGTCGGCGCCGCGGTGCCGGGGCGGATGTCGGTCTCGGCCACCCAGCCGGTCTGCGCGCCAGACACCGCGAACGGCTTCTTCAGCACCGAGGAAGACACGGTGCGCACGCTCGCAATGGCACGGATCGGCGAGATCGCCGCCAGCCGCCGGCCGATCTCGGTCTCCGTCTCCGCCGGCACCAGGAAGCCGCCATCGGCGCCGGTGACGCCCGACATCGCCTTCTCCTCGAGGCGCCGCACATGCCGCTCGTCGCCGCCGCGGATATAGGCCTCGAACGCCGTCTTGTGCTGGCTCGGCCGCGCCTCGTGCCCTTCGCCGCCCGCGCCGCCGAGCGCCGGCCGCATCTGCTTCAGCACCAGCCGCTCCAGCCGCCGCTCCTGCTCGTCGAGCGCCCGGCCGATGCGGTCGACCTTCTCCTCGCTGACGACGTCCGCCGTCATCCGCCGCTCGATCTCCGACAGGCGCCCGTCGTTCGCCTCGCGAAATCCCTCGAAGGCCTGCATGAACTGGTCGAAGGCCTGGCCGACCTCGCCTGTCGCGGGCCCCATCTCCGTCAGGGCCTTGATCTCCGGTGCGCTCATGGTCTGCAGCATGTCGTCTCCTCCTTCGGTTGAAACTGTCCTGAAGCCGCCCGGCCGCCGGCGAAGCGCCGGCACCGTCAAGCGGCTCTTCCGCCCAGCGCCGCTAGGCGCCCGCGATCTCCTGCGCGCCCGCACGCAGCCGCAGCGCCAAGGGCGCGGCCTCGTTGCCGACCGCCCGCACCCGGGCGCCTTGCTGCATCGGAAAGGTGACGACCGAGATCTCCCAGAGGTCGATCTCCACCAGCCGCCGCCTGGCGCCGCCCGGCGCCGTCTCGCGCGCCGCCCGCGTCGTCCGGAAACCGATCGACAGCCCGTCGACCGCCCCGGCCGCGATCAGCTGGAAAGCCTCGCGCCCGCCGCGCGTCTCCATCGCCAGCCGGCCCTCGACGAAGAGCCCCCGCCCATCCTCGGCAACGCGGGTCCAGACCCCGATCGGCCGCCCCGGCTCATGCTGCCAGAGCATCCGGATGCCGCCCGCGCCCCGCCGCGCCAGCGAGGCGGCGAAGGCGCCCGGCAGGATGCGGTCGCCGGCGAGATCCACCTGGTGGAACAGCGCGGCATAGCCCTGCACGGTCCCGGCCGCCGCCGCGGCGGCACTGTCGTCCCGCGCCGCCGCAGGGACCGACGCCATCCCGCCGCCCCGTGCCCCTCCGAGGGCTCGGCCCATCCCGGCATTTCCGCGAAGACCCACGCCCAGCGCACCAGCCGCCTTACTTTGGAGCGGCACCGGCACGCCGCTGGCCGCCTTCGTCTGCAGCGGCGCCGGCCGTCCCGCGATCATGCCGGCTGCCGCCGTGCCGGGCCGTGCCGCCGCCGTCTCTGGCGGCCGGGCGGCATGCGTCTCGCGTTCGCCCTGTCGCGGTCCCGCGGGGCTCGCCATGCTCAGCCCTCCCCGCCGGCGGCGGTTCCGCCTTTGCCGGGCACCAGCTGCGCCGCGAGGCGCGCGAGGATGCCGAGCGCCCACCAGGCGCAGAGGCTCGCCGCCGCCGAGCCCATCATGATCCGCTCGCCGGCCGACAGCGCCTCGTCGAGGCCGAGCCAGGCGGCGAGCGCGAGGCCCGCCGGCGCGCCGAAGACGAGACCGGTGACGACGCCGATCATGAAGCGCGCCCCCGCCTCGCGCCGCCCGTGCGGCAGGAGATAGGCGACCGAGATCGCCGACCCCGCCGCCGCCCCCGCAAGCTTTGCCACCCACACCGCCGCCGCGGTGATCGGTTCTGCCGTCATGGCCGCTCTCCCCCTTGCTCTTCTGCCCAATGCCGCCCGTCACCGCGGCCCGTAGCCGACGGCCGCGCGCTTCTCGTCCTCGCTGAGAAAGTCCGCAGCGCTCACCCGCGCCCAGCGCGCCTCGCGCTCGGCGCTGAGGCCCTCGATGCGGTCGGCATCGAAAGCGAGGCGCAGCGCCGGCTCGCCGAAATGTCCGCCCAGCCAGTCGCCGATGGCGCCGGCGAGCCGCTGGACCAGCGGCAGCACGGTCAGCCGGTAGAAAGCGCGGTTGGCCTCGGCATAGTTGGAATAGGTGGCGTCGCCGGGGATGCCGATGAGCATCGGCGGCACGCCGAAGGCCAAAGCGATCTCGCGCGCCGCCTGGTTCTTGGCCTCGATGAAGTCCATGTCCTTCGGCGACAGGCCCATCGCCTTCCAGTCGAGCCCGCCCTCCAGCAGCATTGGCCGCCCGGCCCGCGCCGCCCCGGTATAGCCGCCCTCGAGCTCGGCCTTCAGCCGGTCGAACTGGTCCGGCGAGAGGTTGCCCGCCTCGCCCGGCTGGTAGACCAGCGCGCCGGACGGCCGCGCGGAATTGTCGAGCAGCGCCTTGTTCCAGCGCGCTGCCGCATTGTGCAGGTCGAGCGCGCTGCGGGCCGCCGACAGCGGCGCAAAGCCGTTCGCATCCGCCAGCGGATGGAAAAGCTTCAGGTGCAGCACCCGCCCCGGCCGCTCCCCGCCACCGCCTTCCGCCCCGCCGCTATCCGGCCCCCCGCTCTCTGGGCCGATGCTCCCCGACCCGCCCTCCGCCGCGATCCGCCGGACATAGCTGCCGATCCTGTACTCGTAGGCCTCCGGCCAGCCGTCGCTCCCCTCCACCACCCGCACCCGGTCGGGCCTCAGCGCAAAGAGGGCGCGCGGCCGGTCGACCACGGACACCTCGAGAAAGCCGTCGCCGGCGAGCAGCAGATGCCCGCACAGCGTCTCGATCAGCCCTGTGCCGTCCTGCATCCCGTTCGGCCGCCGCAACAGCGACAGCAGCGGATGCGCCTCAATCTCGCGCGTGCCCTCGTAGAGCAGCAGCGGGATCGCCGCGGCGTTCTCGGCGATCAGCCGGATCGAGCGGTAGACCACCGGGTTCTGCATGAACCCGGCCTTCGCCAGGCCCTGGTAGCTCCGCTCCCCGAAAGCCCCGTCCGAGGCGTCGGTGAACACCAGCGTACCGCCGCCGACGCTCTTGCCCTCGGCCGGCCGCACCAAGGCCGCCGGCGGGTTCGTCAAGGCGCGCGTCATCATCCCCGCGAGCGTCGATCGCAGTCCCATGTCGGTCTCCCCGTAATGTCGGAATTGTCGAAGACGGCGCAGCGCCGGCCCCATTTGGTCCGTCGACCTCGCCCTGCGGCCGGGGAGGTTTTGCCTCGGCAGCGCCGCGGCCCAGCGCCGCGGTTCAGCGTCGGAGCACAGCCGCGACGGCCTCCACCGATCGATCTCCCCCCATGAGGGGGAGATGCCCGGCAGGGCAGAGGGGGGTGCACCGCCGCCCCGCTGCACGAAAAGCGGCAGGCCCCCACCAACGAAAGCACCGGCCGCATTCATCAGCCGCAGCGCGTGCCTACAGCCCGCGCACCCGCGGCTCGGCCACCGGCGCGAGCAGCGCCGTCACCGCCCAGACCAGCGCGTCCAGCCGGTCGGGCGAGCGCCCGTTCGACAGCCCGTCCGGCCCGAAATCACACATCTCGTCTTCCAGCGCCGCGAAGCTTCCGGCGTGCCGGACGCGGCCTTGCTCGTAGAGGGCGGCCACTGGCTCGGCCCGCACCCATTTGCCGCGCGTCGCCCGGACGCTGCGCACCGGCACTGCCGGCGAGACGGTGCGGATCACCGCCTCCACCATGTCGCCGCCCTGGTTCACCTCGGCGACGATCCGGTCGGCCTCCAGCCGCTCGTAGAGCGCCACCGCGGCCGCCGCCCATTCATGCGGCTTGGCGCCTTGCCGGCTGGCATCGGCGAGCACGTAGATCGTCCCGTCCGCCGCCCGCCCGGCCGCGACGATGCCGCAGGCGTCCGAGTTCTTGCCGGCCGTCGCCGGCGGATCGACGCCGACGACGATCCGCCGCAGCGGCGGCGCCGCCCGCACCCGCAGCCGGTCGATCGCGGCGCGGTCGAACAGCGCATCCTCGCGCGCCGCGATCCACTCGCCCTCCAGTTCCTGCCGCGCCAGCCGCGAGCCGCCATAGCGCTGCGCCATCGCCTCGACGAAACCGGCCCCCAGATTCCCCGCATTCTCCGCCGTCCGCATCCGCGTCGCGACCGTCGTGGACGGTCGCCGGATAGCCTGCGCCACCGACGCGCCGATCTCCGCCCTTGAGGGGGAGATGGCCGCCAAGCCGGATACAGGATGGCCAGAGGGGGGTGCCTCGCCTGATGCTGTAACCAGATCCCCGCTGCCGCCCCTCTCCAGCCCCCCACCAATCCCGCCTCCCAGCACCCCCGCCTCAACCAGCAACCGTTTCAGCAGCGGCACCGGCCGCGGCGTCGTCGTGAACAGCGCCCGCGCCTGGTCGCCCAGCCGCAAGCCCATCTGCAGATTGTCGAAACAGGCCTCGGGATGTTTCCATTTCGCCAGCTCGTCGCCCCAGGCCGCGTCGAACTGGTAGCCGCGCAACGCCTCGGGATCCTCCGAGGAGAACACCTGCGCCACCGCGCCATTGCCGAACACCAGCCGACGCCGCGTCGATTCATAGACCGGGCGGACCCCGCCGACATTCGCCCGAAGCCCGCTCTCGCCCTCGATCATCACCTCGCGGGCGTCGCCCAGCGTCTCCGCCACCAGCGCGATCCGGCCATAGGGTTTTGCCCCGGCATGCCCCTCGACCAGCGCCCGCACCCATTCCGCCCCCGCCCGCGTCTTGCCCGAGCCGCGCCCGCCGATCAGCAGCCATTGCCGCCAGTCGCCCGCCGGGGGCAATTGCTCCGGCCGGGCAAGGCTCGCCCAGCCCGGCATCGCCGCCGCGAGCACCGCCGGCGGGCAGTCCGCCATCGCCGCCCCGACGGCCGCCCAGAAAGCCTCGTCATCCAGCGTCATCGCGATGCCTTCCGCCCGGTTCGTCAGGCCGGTTCCCGGGCGGCAGCCGCGACGGGCTGACCGGCACCCTCCCCCGCGAACCGCCCCTCGCCGTCGAACAGCACCGGCCCACCGCGCCGCCGCGCATCGAGCGCCTGCAGCCGGCGCAGCATTTCGGCGCGCAGCCGCGCGGTCTCGCCGTCGCCATCCTCGCCGCCGCGCGCCTCCAGCGCCTCCAGGCGCTTCAGCTCCAGCAGCTTCTCCAGCGTCCGCGTCATCTGCCCGACCGCCTCGATCCGCCCCTTGGCGCCGCCCGGCGGCCCGTCCCCGCCCGCACACTCCGCCTCCAGCGCCGCCATCTCGCCCGTCAGCACCGTCAGCAACCGCTCCGACAAGGACGAACCCGCCACCTCCGCCATTCCCGCACCCTCCGGACATGAAAAAGGCGGCCGGACCAAAAGCCCGCCGCCACACTTTTCCGACTGTACCCTAGAGCTACCCGATCACCGTCACGCAGTCAAGGCATATTTTCTTATGAAGGATATTATTCTTACTCTGCCAGTGTCTGGCTGCTTGGGGACTCTCGGCCGAGCCTACCGCCCCTCCCCCGGATCGTCCCCCGGCCAGTCCGCAAGATGCTCCTCGAAATCCTCCATCTCCATCCCGTCCTCGGAGATCGTCCGGTCGCGGACGGAAATGCCGGCGTGGTGGACGGTCTCGGGATCGCCGGAGACGAGGTGGTGCCACCAGTAGAGGTCGCGGCCCTCGCGCACCAGGCGGTAGGCGCAGGTCGGCGGCAGCCAGGCGATCTTCTTCACCGCCTCGACATCAAGGCCGATGCAGTCGGGCACGGTGGCGCGGCGGTTCTCGTAATCCGAGCAGCGGCAGCTGTGGCCGTCGAGCAGCGTGCAGGCGACGTTGGTCCAGGCGATCTCGCCGGTGTCCCAGTCCTCCAGCTTGTTCAGGCAGCAGCGCCCGCAGCCGTCGCAGAGGCTTTCCCACTCCTCCGGGCTCAGCGCCTCGAGGGTGGTATCCTTCCAGAACGGTTTGTTGCCGAAATCACGCATGGGGAATTTCGTTCATAAGCTCAAGGTCTTCTTGTTGTCGCCGCATAATCCGGCCACTTAATCTCATCGAAGGGACTGCGGTGCTAGAGCCGTCCGAAAGACGGCCCCGGCCGCTGGAGAACAGGTCGAACGTGCCATCATCGTCACCCCCCACGAAACGCTGGAACCCCTCGCGGCTGATCGAGCTCGACGCGTGGATCGACTCCAGCCTGTGGCGGTTTTTCCATGCCTTTTCCGCTATTTGGGAAAGCATTACCATCTTCTCCCGGCGGTTTCGCGCCACCGGCTTCAAGCGCCTCCTCGTCGAGCTCTCCTGCGAGGGGCTGACGCTCGGCCTTGCCGGCATGGTGATGATGCTCGTCCTTGCCCAGCCGGCGATGAAGCTGACGGTCCATGGCCTGCCGCTCGAAACCGACTATTCCGTGTTGTTCCTCGACCGTCACGGCAATGAGATCGGCCGGCGCGGCGTGCTTCGCTCGGACGCCATCCCGATCGACGAGATGCCCGACCAGTTCGTCAAGGCGGTGCTCGCCACCGAGGACCGCCGCTTCTTCGACCATTGGGGCATCGACTTCTTCGGCCTTGCGCGGGCGCTGAGCGAGAACGCCCGGGCCGGCGGCGTCGTCCAGGGCGGCTCGACGCTGACCCAGCAGCTCGCCAAGAACCTGTTCCTGTCGAACGAGCGCACCATCGACCGCAAGATCAACGAGGCCTTCCTGTCGCTCTGGCTGGAATCCAATCTCACCAAGCGCGAGATCCTCGGCATGTATCTCGACCGCGCCTATATGGGCGGCGGCAGTTTTGGCGCGGCGGGGGCGGCCGAGTTCTATTTTGCCAAGAACATCCGCGAGGTGAGCCTTGCCGAGGCGGCGATGCTCGCCGGCCTGTTCAAGGCCCCGGCAAAATACGCCCCCCACATCAACCTGCCGGCGGCGCGCGCCCGCGCCAACGAGGTCCTGTCCAATATGGTGCAGGCCGGCTTCATGACCGAGGGCCAGGTCGTCGCCGCCCGCCGCCAGCCGGCCACCGCCGTCGACCGCTCGGCCATTACCTCGCCCGACTATTTCCTCGACTTCGCCTTCGCCGAGGTGCAGCGCATCGCCGAGAAGATCCCGCACCGCAATTTTGTCGCGCGCACCTCGTTCGACGCCGGCCTTCAGCAGCTTGCCGACGAGTCGGTCTCCTATCACCTGCAGCAGTTCGGCAAGCCTTACGGCGTCGACGAGGCGGCGATGGTGGTGCTCGACGACGAGGGCGGCGTGCGCGCCATGGTGGGCGGGCGCGACTACGGCCTCTCGCAGTTCAACCGCGCCACCAAGGCGCTGCGCCAGCCCGGCTCCTCGTTCAAGGGCTACGTCTACGCCGCCGCGATGGAGAACGGCTATAAGCCGCTCGACGTCATCTCCGACGGCCCGATCACCGTTGGCAACTGGTCGCCGCAGAACTACGGCCGCTCGTTTGCCGGCCGGGTGACGCTGGAAGACGCGATCGCCCGCTCGATCAACACCGTCCCGGTCCGGCTCAGCCAGAAGATCGGCATGGCCAAGGTCACCGCTTTGGCCAAGGCGATGGGCGTCGAGAGCCCCTTGCGCGGCGACAAGACCATGGCGCTCGGCACCTCCGAGGTCACCGTGCTCGACCAGGCGACCGGCTACGCCGTGTTCCCCGCCGGCGGAATGGATTCGCACCGCCATGCCATCCTGTCGCTCGCCGACGGCAGCGGCGACATCCTGTGGGACGCCAACCGCGACATGCCCCCCCGCCACCGCGTCCTCTCCGAACAGGCGGCGAAATCGATGAATGAGATGCTGGTGCAGGTGCCGATCAAGGGCACCGCCCGCAAGGCGCAGCTCACCATGACGCGCGCCGCCGGCAAGACCGGCACCACGCAAGGCTACCGTGACGCCTGGTTCGTCGGCTACACCGGCAACTTCACCGCCGCCGTCTGGTACGGCAATGACAGTTTCCGCCCGACCAACAAGCTGACCGGCGGTTCGCTGCCGGTCCAGACCTGGCATCGCTTCATGGAGGCGGCGCACCAGGGCATCGAGCTGAAGCCGATCCCGTTCATCAAGGATCCCTTGCCGGCGCCGTCGACCGAGAAGGTCGCCGCGGCCCCCGATGCCGCCCCGCGGCCGGTGCGCCCGCTGTCGCTGAACAACGCGGCGCAGAAGCTGCTCCTCGACCTCGGACGCCAGTTCGAGACGGCCCCGCCGCTCGGGCCGGAAAAGGTCGCCGCCAACCGCCCGGCCTCCCCCGCGCCATCGCCGCAATAAGCCCGGCGCTGCGCCGTCGCCGCACGGCTTCGGCCAGCGGCTTCGGGCTTGCCAGCGGCGGCGGGAAGTGAAATGAGCCGCATCGGCCCGCCTTGGAACGAGACCGTATGCGCTTCCTGATCCTTCTCGCCGTGTCGATCGCGATCGCCCTCGGCCTCGGCACCTGGAGCGCCAACTGGGCGCTGGGGGAAGCCGCCGATTTCGGCGCCGTCGAGGTCGGCCCGTGGCGTGCCAACCCGCTCGCCGGCTCGGTCGATGCCGATCCCTATTCCAAGGCGCGCCTTGCCCGCATCGGCAATCTGACGCTCGGCATCGGCGAGGGCATCCTGTTCCGCGCCACGCGCGACAGCGGCGGCGAGGTGCTCAGGCGCGAATGCAGCTACGTCCTGGCCGGCCAGACGCCGCCCGCCCGCATCTGGACCCTCGCCGCCTTCGCGCCGGCCGGGCAGCTGGTGCCGGCCGGCGAGAACCGGCCGGGCTGGCTGAGCTCGCGCGGCCTGCTGCGGGCGGAGGACAACAGCGTCGGCATCGCGATCTCCCCGGTCGCGCAGGCCGGCAACTGGCTCGCCGTCACCGGGCGGGGCGCCTATGTGCTGGCGCTGACGCTCTACGACACCCCGGCAAGCTCCTCGAGTGGCCTCGGCCAGCTCGACATGCCGAGCCTCGTGCGCGGAGACTGCCTCGATGGTTAGAGTGCTCTTCGCCATCGTGGCCGGCCTCATCGGGGCGGCGGCGGTCCACATCGCGGCGATCTTCGCCATCCCGGAGCTCGCCGAGAACAATGCCTGGGGCCGACTCGCGCGCATCGCCGAGATCAACCAGGTGGCCCGCATCGATTCCCTCAGCGGCGAGGCAGCGGCCTCCACCGACAAGCCAGGCGCGCACGATTTCGCCTTCATCGACCCGAGCTTCGTCACCGCTGCCTGCCGCTTCTCCCTCGCCGAGGGGCCGGTCCGGCTCCTGGCGAACGGCCGGATCGACTTCTGGTCGGCCTCGATCTACTCGCGCTCGGGCGACAATCTCTATTCGATCAACGATCGCTCGGCCGTCGAGGGCCAGTTCAATCTCCTGGTGGCAACGCCCGAGCAGCTGACCGAAGCGGGAACCTCAGACGAACGCGACGAGACCGCCATCCCCGTCGGCGTCGACATCGACGAGGGCTATCTGACGCTGCGCATCCTGGTCGACGAAGAGAGCAAGCGGCCGGAAGTCGACGCCTTCGTCCGCTCGCTCACCTGCGATCCCGTGCCGCCACCGAGCGACGAATGATGCGTGGAGAGGTCTGCCTGCGGGCGGATCGCCCGAAGCGGCAAAATCAGGCCTGAAGCTGCTCGAGCAGGTCACCCGCCGCCCTGGCGCCGCCGGTCATTGGCTCGCGGCGGATGCACGGCAGGATCACCACCTCGGCGGTCGCGCCGGCGGGGCGTGACGGCGTCGCCATCGGCGGGCGCTCCGGAAAGCGAAGTACGGTTGCCATTGCTACGAACCCTTGCCTGCCCCTGACGGATGCTCGTCAGCCTCTGACCTCCGGCAGACTATGAGCAGCCTACCTTTCGCGGAGCTAACGCTACGTCGCCTCGGTGCGCCCCGTGCCAGCCGGGCGTATCGCCCACTCAATGCGTACACTGCACCATCGCTTCCCGGTATCGGCAACTCTCTGAGATGCGCCATCAGGCCGAAACCCTCGGGAAAGCGATCATGCTTAACAGCTTGCTAAGACATCTTAGCTAATTGTTTGCATCTGACGTTCTGACAAGCCCACCGGAGTCCCATGAAGGACAAGAGCCCGCGCATCTTCCGCAATCTTGAAAAGACCGCCGGACGGGACGGCTTTGACACGATCGTCGGTGCGGCCGTGGCTTCCTACGGCTCGCTGCGCCTGCCGAATGACACGCAAGTGCGCGATTTCGGCCGTCTGGTCGATCCGCTGTGGACGAAGATCACCCCCGAGACCCGCCGCTCCGTCGCCGCCGCGCTGTCCAACAGCAGCCGCGTTCCCCGGGCGATCGTCGCCCGGCTCGTCGCCGAGCCCATCGAGATTTCCGCCCCCTTCCTGATGTCCAGCCCGGTGCTGGAGCCCGCCGACCTCGACATCCTCAAGGCAAGTCCCGACACGCGCATGCAAAGGATCGTCGAGGGCCGCAATCCGATCGCCCCGGCAGCGCCCGCCTTCATGACCGAGCCGGTCGCCGACGAGCCCGCAGCGCCCGCCACGCCGGTGCGAGTGGCGGCAAAAGCTGTGCCAGTAGCCGCACCGGCTGCCGCCCCCGTGGCAGCTTCAGCAGCTTCGGCGGCCTTGCGCCCGGCCGCCGCCACGCCAGCCGTGGCGCCCTCCCCCCAACCCGTGCCAGCCGTCGAGGCAACGCCGGCCCCGCCGCTGCTGCGCGCCCGCAGCGCGCCCGTCGCGACGCCGCCCGCACCCTCCGCCACCCGCGCCGATCTGGTGCGCGAGACGCTGCGGCGCCTGGCGCTCGCCGGCCGCCAGGCCGGACCTTCGGCCGATCCCGCGCCCAAGCTCGAGGACCTCGTCGCCCTCGCAGTGCAGCAGGACGCCGACCGCTTCTACACCGGCCTGCGCCGCAAGCTGATGCTGCCGATGGACATGCTGGGAAAGATCGTCGAGGACGAGACCGGCGACCGGCTTGCGGTGGCGCTGAAGGCGATGAATGCCGGGGCTGCCGACGCCCTCACCATCCTGATGATGATGAAGCCGCGCATCGGTCTCGACGTCGAGGCTTTCGGCCGGATGACCAAGTATTATCGCGCGCTGAAGGTCGAGGACTGCGCTTCTCCCACCGGCGCCGCACTGCGCCGCCAGACCGTCGCCGCCCCCAGCCTTGAGCCGCAATATCAGGACCTCGAGCCGCTCGAGCGTCAGGCCCCCCGCCCGATCTTCGGCCGCCGCGCCAGCCGCCCCGGCGAGACCGACAAGGGCAGCAAAAGGGCCTGAGGTTATCGCAAACCGGGAAACATCGCGGAAGCGCTGCTCAAGAAACTGAAGTCGACACGACGTCTCTTCGAGACGGCAGCAGGCCCGCGGAGCGGGCGACTGACAGCCTATTTCAGCCGTGGGCTACTCGTGAAGTAGAGCACCGCAAGGCCCGTCACGACGATGGCCACAGGCCCTATGAAAACGACGGCCATATCGGGCGTCATCGGCTGAGCTCCCGCTTGAGATAGGCTCTGGCACACAGATGTAGCGCCACGCTACCGCCCATGCAACCGACGGGCATGAGTAGCAATATGCTGGCCGCCGACAGCGAAGACGCGTTGGAAACCACGACGTTGATGATGGGACCGATGCCGCCGACGATGGTCAGTCCGATCGCCAGGCCGTTCCCATAGGCCGCCGTCAGCTTAGCCGTTTCCTCGCGTGGCGATTTGCGATCCCGAAGGCTGAACATGACGCGGTTTCCGCAGGAGGAGCGGGCGGAAAGGTTTCACAGCCCGTGCGCGGGTGTCTACGGGCTTGCCAACAGGAGTTTCATTGTCTGGACAAAGGCTCTCCCCCTACCCCTGCCCTACGCTGCGTCGGGATCGATGATCTCCAGATAGGTTTCCGGCGCCGCCGTCTCGATCTCCACCACCCAGAAATCCGGATCGAACCGCGCCTCCTGCTCGAAGCGGCGGGTCAGCGCAGCGTCGTCCGTCACGGCTTCAGTCATGAAGCTGCGGTCGCCGTCGCCGGAGGACATCGTCTGGACGGCCGGACCGAAAAGGCGGATCAAGCCGTCCCGGTTTCGGGCGATGATATAGATCGCCCCGGCCGCCTCGGCGCCCCGGCGCTCGACCGCGGCAAAGCCGCCATCGGCGAACACCCGGCGCAGCAGTTGCGAGACGTAGAGGTCGCTGGTCACGCGCATGCGATCACTCCTGCCGTGCCGGCGTCGCCGGCCTCAGCATCCCGCTCTACTGCACCGCGCCGATCGAGACCAGTCGCTCGAGGATTCGCTTGTTGGGCTGGCCGGTAACGTCGAGCCCTTCCAGCGCCTCGAAGGTGCGGATCGCTTCGCGCGTACGCTCGCCGAGAATGCCATCGGCGTCGAGCTTGGCGACGTCGGCATGGGTCAGGCCGCTCTGGATCCGGCGCACCAGCTCGCGCTCCGGCAGCGAGCCGGTGGTGCCGGGATCGCGCGCCTCGCCGTCGTTCGCGGTCGCGGCGGTGTTGCTGGCATAGCGCTCGGGCGCGGGCTGCGCGACCGGCACGGTGCCCGCCGAAGGCTCGGCGTCGGCGACCCGCATGTGCGCCTCGATCTGCCGCAGGAGCTGCGTCGAGGGCTCGCCGTCGACACGCAAGGCGTATTCCGTCTGGAAGGCCTTGATCGCCGCGGTGGTCGCCTTGCCCGGCTTGCCGTCGAGCGCGGCGCTATAGTGCCCCGTCCGCGCGAGGAGGTTCTGCACCTCCAGCACCAGCGGCACCGCCATCAGGCTCTCGTCCACCCCGGCATCGCTGGTGACGAGCGGCGCCATGTCGAGCGGGCCGCCGCGCGTCGCCATCATCGGCCGCGGATGCCGGCTCGGCTGCCAATAGAAGGCGTTGCCGGCCACGAAGGCGAACAGCACGGCGACCCCGGCAATCCCGCCCGACAGAACGGGGCGGGCCGCGATCGGAGCACCGATCTTGCCGAGGAGCGCGGTCGAGCCGCCGATTAGCCGCGCCGAGACGCTAGGCCGAACGACGCGTCTGCCGGTTGTCCTGCGCGGTGGTTGGGCTTTTTTTGCGGGCATCGGTGAGCGCTACGATCTTGTCGTTGGAGGTCTGTAGTTCTGCGATTCGGGCGGGACAGTCGAGCGGAATCCGGACGCTGACGGTGGTGCCGCGGCCGAGCGCACTGGCGATCTCCATCGAGCCGCCGTGCAACTCGCTCAGCGCCTTCACCAGCGACAGGCCAAGACCCGTGCCTTGGTAGCGCCGCGCCGGGCCGGTGGAGGCCTGGACGAAAGGCTGGCCGAGGCGCGGGATGTCGGCGTCGGCAATGCCGATGCCGGTATCGGAGACGCGGACCAGAAGCGCGCCATCGCGCCGCTCTGCCTCGAGCGCGATGCTGCCGATGTCGGTGAACTTCACCGCGTTCGACAGGAGGTTGAGGAGGATCTGGTGGCAGGCACGGGGATCTGCGACCATCTCGGCCGCGCCCGATCCGAGCCTGACGTCGAAGCGCAGGCCCTTGCGCTCAGCTTCCGGCCGCATCAGGTCGACCGCCGCCTTCAAAGCGGACTCGATGCCGAAAGGCTCGTGCTGCAGTTCGTAACGGCCGGCCTCGATCTTGGAGATGTCGAGGAGGCTGTTGACCACCGAGAGCAGATGCTCGCCCGACTGGCGGATCAGCCCGACATATTCCTTCTGCCGCGGATTTTCGAAACTGCCGAAGAACTCCTGGTCGAGCACATCGGAGAAGCCGATGATGGCGTTGAGCGGGGTGCGCAGCTCGTGGCTGACCGAGGCAAGGAACTGGCTCTTGGCGTCGGAGCTCTTCTTGGCCAGCGCCAGGGCGTCGCTGAGTTCGGCGGTGCGCAGCCGGTCGGCGGTGACGTCGCGGGCCAGGCACAGCACTGCCTGCAGCGCACCGGCCTCGCGCAGCGCGATCAGCTTCAGGACGATGTCGGAGAACCCGCCGCCGGTCGCGCGCTGCAGCCGCAGCTCGGTGCAGACCGTCTCGGCACCCGCCTTGATGTCGCCGAAGGCCTTGAGGTAGCGGACGCGGTCGGTGACGTGCAGCTGCTGGAATATCGCGGCATCGTCGAGCGGTCCGCCGCCGAAAAGGCTTTCGGCCGCCTTCGAGGCCGAGACAAGACGGCCGTCGGCGGCAAAGCGCAGCACCGCATCCGACAAGGCGTTCTCGATCAGCACGGTCTCGGCCGATTCCAGCGCGCGCACCCTCTGGCCGGCACTGCGGGTCCTGGCGAGGCGGAGCGTCTGCAGGGCGGTGAAGGCGAGGCCGAGGACGACGGCGAGCGGGGCTTCGGCGGCAAAGCCCGTCCCGGCGATCGCGCCGCTCCACTCGGCCAGCGCGACACCGCCAAGGGTCAAGCACGCCATGCCGCCGGCAAAGCCTGCCAGCGAGCGGCGTCCGGCGACCAGCGCCTCGACCGGGGCCAGCAGCAGCAGCCAGAGGAGGGGCGAGGCGAGCCCCGCGCCGAGGCCGGCGACAAGACCGATCAGCACGGCAAGGCTCGTCGTGGCGCAGGAAAGGACGAGGCCGAGGCGACCGGTAGAAGCAAGGAGCCCGGCGAGCGCAAGGCAAAGGCCGGCGACGATGATCGGAGCCACGACGCCGCGGGTGCCGAGTTCGGCAAGGCTTGCGAAAGGCGACAGCAAGGCGGCGACGAGGCCGGCGGCGACCAGGGCGCCGATCGCCTTGGCCTGCGTGCGGCGCGCGTCAGCCTCCAGAATGGCGGGCGCGACGAGGCCCTCGAAGCGGCCGAGGAGAACTTTTGCGAGAGACCCGCCGCGTTTGGCCGTCTCCCTGCTGTCTGCCCCGATCAATCCAGTCATTCACAACCCGCGTCCGCTTCGATGCCGGGCCGGGTGTTCGACATCACGTGAGTCGAGGCGCCCTCGCCGGTTGAAACGATCATGGCCCCGAACGGTTTAAGGAAGGCATAAGCGCTTGGCGATTGCCGCCCGCCCAGCCCCCGCAGCGCGGCCCTCGGCACGGCCATCAAGCGCTAAGTGCGATCATGGTTAACGCAATCTGAAGACGCCCGCCAAAACGCCAAGCCTTTGACTCAAATGCGTTTCAGGCCTGACTCTACGTCTTGATCCACAAGATCGAGCGCATTTGAATCAAATTCGTCCACCGTTTTGAACGCCGCTTTCGCGCGGGCTCTGGCATGGTCTGTTTCACAGGGCAGACAGACGGCTTTCGCGGGCCGGACGATCCCCGGCAAGGCGCCGGCGGACGGCTCGCGGAAAGGGGCAAACCGATGCGTTTCATCTTGAAGGCGGCGTTCTTTCTCGGGCTGATCGCCTTCTTCATGCCTTTCGGCGGCGCGCCGAAGGAAGCCAATATCTCGATGGTCGGCGTGTTCGTCGGCGCCCAGCAGGCGATCGCCGACCTCACCGGCTTCTGCGACCGGGCACCGCAGGCCTGCGACACCGGACGCGAATTGGCGGTCTTCGCCGGCGAGCGGATCACCGACGGCGCGGCTTTCGCCTACAGCCTTGTGCAGGAGAAGGTCGAGGGGCGCGACGCCCCGACGGTCGCCGCCAGTTTGCCGACCGATCCGGTGAACACCGGCGCCGTGCCCGGTGCCGCCCTGCCGGCGATCCCCGCCAAGGCTGCCGCACCCAAGGGCCCGCTCCCTTACATGCCGCCGAAGCGGATGACAGCAGAGGCGGACGTCGATCCCGCCGCCGCGACCGCCGAGACGCCGGCACCGGCGGCGACCACCGGTGCCCGGCCGCATCACGCCGTCATCCCGGCCATCCCGACCCCGGCCCCGCGGGTCTGACCCCTGACAAGCCGGGCGGAACCGCCTATATCCGCGGGAGCACCTTCAGCGGCGGACACGGCATGAACAGCATCGACGACATCGAGGCGGATTTCGAACTTCTCGACGACTGGGAAGACCGCTACCGCTATCTCATCGAGCTCGGCCGCCAGCTGCCGGACATGCCCGAGGCAACCCGCAACGACCAGAGCAAGGTGCCGGGCTGCGTCAGCCAGGTCTGGCTGACCAGCGAGACCGAGGCGACGACGCCGCCGCGGCTGACCTTCAAGGGCGAGTCCGACGCCCATATCGTGCGCGGCCTCGTCGCCATCACGCTGGCGCTGTTCTCCGGCCGGACCGCTCCCGACATCCTCGACATCGACGCCGAGGCGCGCTTTGCCAAGCTCGGGCTGCAGGAACATCTGACGCCCCAGCGCTCCAACGGCCTGCGCTCGATGGTCGGCCGCATCAAGGAAGACGCGAAGAAGGCGATGAGCCCGGCCTGAGCCGCCCACCGCCCGACGCGAAGCCCGCCCGCCCGCCCGGCCTCAGCCGCTGCCGCCAACCGTCGGCCGGTAATCCGCCGATCCCCAGCGCCGAATCTTACCCTCGCCGGATTTCCCGGCCTCGGCGGCGTAGCCGTAGTGCCGCGACAGCGCGCCGAGCCCGGCCTTCAAGAGGAGCTTGGCGGACCGCGCCGGCCATTGCCGCTCCCGCTCGACCAGCTCCAGGCCCTTCAGGAAACAGCAGACGTCGAGGACGACGCCGGCAAGCTCCGGCCCGACCGCATCGAGCGCTTGGAAGACGCGCGCTTTGGCGTCGAGCGCGCTGTCGGAGAGGTCGCCCGCGCCGCCTGCCGTTCCGGACGCGCGCGGCGACAGCGACCAGCGCTGGGTGACGCTCGGCGTCAGGCCGGCGCGGGTAAAATCCACCCGCAACCGCTCCCCCGCCATCGCCTCCGCCGCGCCGAGAAACGCGGCGCCGTCCTTGCCGCGCCGGGTGGCGAGCCGGGCGAGCGGCGATTCGTCGGCGTTGAAGCCGGGAACGGCGGGCGGCCGCGGGCTCAACGCAGGCCTCCCGCCAGCTGGTCGCGCAGGGCTTCCGCTTGCCGTTCGTGCCGGGTCAGAAGCGCATCGAACCCGCCATCGTCGCGCCGCGCCTCGACTTGGCGCACGGCATAGCCGACCGAACTGCGGTGACGCCCGAACTCCCTCGCGATGGCCCGAAGCGACAGCTGGAACACCACATGCGCGAGATACATGCCGACGTGCCGCGCGGCGCAGACCTCCTGCCGCGACCGGCCGGGCGCGACGAGCGCCGCGGCGGGAACCCGCAGCATCATCCCGGCGACCGCCCGCGCAAAGTCGCAACGGCGGCGGACGGCGTCGTCGCGGCTGCCGGCGGCTCCCACCGGTAGGACGGACTGATTGCCCGACGCGGGGTGCGGACGTCCGCCATCCGAGGTGCGAGTTTCGGCATTCGATGAGATGCGGCTGGACGAACGGATGCGTTCCAACGGGCGGGAAAGGGTGTGCGACATGGGACCTCCTTGGGAATCGCAGACAGCATGCACCCAATCCGGCAATATAGGAATAATGTCTTTTGTGGATTTTGCGGGTCGCGCCTAACCAAAGAAAACCTGCAGCATCCTGTCGACGCCCAACAAGATTTAAGGATAGTTTTCCTCCACCCCTCCCCGCTGGTGCATGCTCGTCCGACCACCACCGGCGAGGACAGCATGGACGAGATCGAGAAAATGGAAACGGCGCTCCGGGCGGCCGTCCGGGCGCACCGGATCGCGCTACAGGCGCGTCTGCAATCGGAGACCAACGGGTTCGAGCTGCGGTTCCTCTGCGCCCGGCTGGGCTTTGCGGCGGAGGACCTCGACGCCATCGCCGCCAGCCCGGACGCCGCGGCGCTGCCGCCCGCCTTGCGGAAACGGCTGCGGCAGCGGCTGGCGGCCGAGGCGACGCGCCTTGCCCGGCTCGCCCGCGCCGCCAGCCCCGGCTACGACATCAACCGGCACATCGCGGTGCGTCGGGCGATCGGCTGGGCGGAGGCGGCACCGCCCCGGGTGATGCCCGGCACACCGGGCGAGAAGCGCTCCGGCTGGGTGCTGAACAAGCGTTTCCGCAGGTCTCGCGGCAGCCGCCGTCATCCGCCACAGCGGCTTGCACCGGAAGGGATGCCGGCACCGCTTGGGGGCGGCTAGTCCTTTCGGATGATCCCACAACCTATCACGCCGTCCCGCCTTGACAGTTTTTGCCGCGACAGCCCAAATCCCGCGGGAATGCGGGCCAGGCGGAAGAGGAAAACCTCACGCCGGCCCTTGGGATCTGGGAGGATCGATATGCGCCATTACACCGCCATGCTCGCCGCGACCGTTGCCGCGCTTGCGCTCGCCCCCGTCGGCGCTTCGGCGCAAGCGGTATCGAACGACGTCGTGAAGATCGGCATCCTCAACGACCAGTCCGGCGTCTACGCCGATTTCGGCGGCAAATGGTCGGTCGAGGCCGCGAAGATGGCGGTCGAGGATTTCGGCGGCACCGTCCTCGGCAAGCCGATCGAGATCATCGACGCCGACCACCAGAACAAGGCCGACATCGCCTCCAACATCGCCCGCGAATGGTACGACGTGCAGAATGTCGACGCCATCATGGAGCTCACCACCTCCTCCGTCGCCCTCGCCGTCCAGGGCCTGTCGAAGGAGAAGGAGAAGATCGACATCGTCACCGGCGCGGCGACGACCGAACTCACCGGCAAGCAGTGCAGCCCCTACGGCTTCCATTGGGCCTACGACACCCATGCGCTGGCCGTCGGCACCGGCGGCGCGCTGGTGAAGGCCGGCGGCGACAGCTGGTTCTTCCTCACCGCCGACTACGCTTTCGGCTATTCGCTGGAGCAGCAGACCGGCGATTTCGTCAAGGCGAACGGCGGCACCATCCTCGGCTCGGTGCGCCATCCCCTCGCCTCCACCGACTTCTCCTCCTTCCTGCTGCAGGCGCAGAGCTCCGGCGCGAAGGTTATCGGCTTCGCCAATGCCGGGCTCGACACCGCCAACGCCATCAAGCAGGCGGCCGAGTTCGGCATCGTGCAGGGCGGCCAGCAGCTCGCCGCCCTCCTCTTCACCGCCGCCGAGGTGCACGGCCTCGGGCTCGAGGCGGCACAGGGCATCAACCTCACCGAGGGCTGGTACTGGGACCAGAGCGACGAGAACCGCGCCTTCGCCGAAAAGTTCATGAAGCGCACCCAGCGCATGCCGAACACCATCCAGGTCGGCACGTACTCGGCGGTGCTGCAGTACCTGAAGGCGGTGGATGCGGCGAAGACCGACGCCACCAAGCCGGTCGCGGCAAAACTCCACGAGATGCCGGTCGAGGACGTCTTCGCCAAGAAGGGCACGGTCCAGGCGAATGGCCGCATGGTCTACGACATGTACCTCTTCCAGGTGAAGGCGCCGGCGGACTCGACCAAGCCCTGGGACTATTTCAAGCAGGTCTCCGTCGTCCCGGGCGCGGAGGCGTACCTTTCGGTCGACAAGGCCGGCTGCGACACCGCGGGCTTCCCGAAATAACCGGCGGCGGCGCGATGACGACAGCTGCAGCCCCCATCCCCCGCCCCGCCCCGTCCGGCGGGGCGATCCTCTCGGCACGGGGCCTGACCAAGCAGTTCTTCGGCTTCAACGCCGTGCGCGACGTCGACCTCGACATCCACGAGGGCACGATCCACGCGCTGATCGGCCCGAACGGCGCCGGCAAGACGACGGTGTTCAACCTCCTCACCAAGTTCTTCGCGCCGACGTCGGGCACCATCACCTTCGCCGGCCGCGACATCACGAGGCTCGCGCCGGCCGAGGTGGCACGGCTCGGTCTGGTGCGCTCGTTCCAGATCTCGGCGGTCTTCCCGCACCTCACCGTGCTCGACAATGTCCGCGTCGCGCTGCAGCGCCCGCAGGGCCTCTCCACCCAGTTCTGGCGCTCCAACCGCCTGCTGCGCCGGCTCGACGATCGGGCGATGGAGCTCCTGGAGGCGGTGAACCTTGCGGACAGTGCCGACCTTCCGGCAGTCGAACTCTCCTACGGCCGCAAGCGCGCACTGGAGATCGCCACCACCCTCGCCCTCGACCCGCCGATGATGCTGTTCGACGAGCCCATGGCCGGCATGGGCGCCGAGGACATCGGCCGCATCTCCGCCCTCATCCGCCGCATCGCCAAGGGCCGCACCGTGCTGATGGTCGAGCACAATCTCAACGTCGTCGCCGACCTCTGCGACCACGTCACGGTGCTTGCGCGCGGCGAGATCCTGTCGCAAGGCAGCTATGCCGAGGTCAGCGCCGATCCGCGCGTCCGCGAAGCCTATCTCGGGACCGAGCATGAGTAGCGCCGCCGTCTCCGCCTCGCCGCAAACCCGCCAGCCCTTACTGGAAGTACGCGATCTCGACGCCTGGTATGGCGAAAGCCATGTGCTGCACGGCGTCTCGCTCGACCTCTTCGAGGGCGAGACCATTACCCTTGTCGGCCGCAACGGCGCCGGCAAGACGACGACGCTGCGCGCGATCATGGGCCTCCTCTCCCGCCGCACCGGCACCATCCGCATGGCCGGCCGCGACATGACGAAGGTGCCGCTCCACCGCACCGCGCATGCCGGCATCGGCTACGTGCCCGAGGAGCGCGGCATCTTCGCCAGCCTCTCGGTGGAGGAAAACCTCATGCTGCCGCCGAAGGTCGCCGAGGGCGGCATGTCGGTCGAGGAGATCTACACGCTCTTCCCGAACCTTGCCGAACGCCGCGCCTCGCCCGGCACGAAGCTTTCCGGCGGCGAGCAGCAGATGCTAGCGATCGCCCGGATCCTGCGCACCGGCGCTCGCGTCATCCTCCTCGACGAGCCGACGGAAGGGCTTGCCCCGGTGATCGTCCAGCGCATCGGCGACGTGCTGGTGCAGCTGAAGGCCAAGGGCATGACGCTCCTCCTCGTCGAGCAGAATTTTCGCTTCGCCCGCAAGGTCGCCGACCGCTTCTTCCTGATGGAGGACGGCCACATCCTCGAGAGCTTCGCGACCGCCGAGCTCGACGCGAAGATGGACCGGCTGCGCCAGGTCGTGGGGGTTTGACGATGGGCCGGAAAAGCCATGTCAGCAGGACGGCCGCCTTCGCCCCGGTGGGGAGAAGGTCGCGGCAGCGGGATGAGGGGGCGGCAATGCCGGCCGTCTCGGCGCGCCGGATCGATGCGCCGCATCCCCCTCACCCGGCTGCTCGCTCCCGCTCGCATCCACCCTCTCCCCGGAGGGGCGAGGAAGGGAGGCGTCGGCGTCTCGCACAGTGCGCGGGAAGGACCTCCGCATGACCATGATCTTCGGGGTCCCACTTCCCGCGCTGGCCGGCCAATTGCTGGTCGGGCTGATCAACGGCTCGTTCTACGCGCTGCTGAGCCTTGGCCTTGCCGTCATCTTCGGCCTGCTCCGGGTGATCAACTTCGCCCATGGCGCGCAGTACATGCTCGGCGCCTTCACCGCCTATCTCCTGCTGCACCATGGCGGCATCGGTTTCTGGCCGGCGCTGGTCGTCGCGCCCCTCATCGTCGCGGTCATCTCGGGCGTGATCGAGCGGACCATGCTGTCGCGGCTCTACGGGCTCGATCCGCTCTATGGCCTCCTCTTCACTTTCGGCCTCGCGCTGATCCTCGAGGGCCTGTTCCGCTGGCAGTTCGGCGCCGCCGGCCAGCCCTATGCCGCGCCCGCCCTTCTCGCGGGCGGCACCAATCTCGGCTTCATGTTCCTGCCGAACTATCGCGGCTTCGTCATCCTCGCCTCGCTGGTGGTCTGCCTGTCGACCTGGTTCCTGATCGAGAAGACGCGGCTCGGCGCCTATCTCAGGGCCGCCACCGAAAACGCGCCGCTGGTGCAGGCCTTCGGCGTCAACGTGCCGCTGCTCCTGACGCTGACCTACGCGCTGGGGGCCGGGCTTGCCGCCATCGCCGGCGTGCTGGCGGCGCCGATCTACCAGGTGAGCCCCTTGATGGGGACGAACCTCATCATCGTCGTCTTCGCCGTCGTGGTGGTCGGCGGCATGGGCTCGATCATGGGCGCCATCGTCACCGGCTACCTGCTCGGCCTGCTCGAGGGCCTCACCAAGGTCTTCTACCCCGAGGCCTCGAACATCGTCATCTTCGTCGTCATGGCCGTGGTGCTGATTGCCCGGCCGGCCGGCCTGTTCGGACGGGAGGCCTAGATGTCCGCTGCCGAAACCGCCCCGGCGGTCCCCGTGACGTCCCCCGCCCGCCGCGCCGGCCAGCGGCCGCTCGGCCGCATCGGCCTTGCCGTGGCATTGCTGGCGCTGGTCGGGCTCGTCGCCGCGCCCTTCCTCGTCTACCCCGTCTTCCTGATGAGCGTCCTCTGCTTCGCGCTCTTCGCCTGCGCCTTCAACCTCCTCATCGGCTATGCCGGCCTCCTCTCCTTCGGCCATGCCGCCTTCTTCGGCGGCGCGGCCTATTTCACCGCCCATGCAGTGAAGGAATGGGGTTTCGAGCCGCTCTCGGCGATCCTCCTCGGCACCGCGGGCGCCGCCGGCATCGGGCTCGTCATCGGGCTGCTGGCGATCCGGCGCCAGGGCATCTACTTCGCGATGATCACGCTGGCGCTGTCGCAGATGATCGCCTTCATCTTCCTGCAGACGCCCTTCACCCATGGCGAGGACGGCATCCAGAACATTCCGCGGGGCATGCTTCTGGGCGTCATCGACCTCAACCAGCCTCTTGCCATGTACTTTTTCGTCCTCGCCATCTTCCTTGCCGGCTTCGGCGCGGTCTGGCGCATCGTGCATTCGCCCTTCGGCCATATCCTGCAGGCGATCCGCGAGAACGAGAACCGCGCGGTGTCGCTCGGCTACCGCGTCCACCGCTACAAGCTCGGCGCCTTCGTGATGTCGGCGGCGCTCGCCGGCACCGCCGGCTCGACCAAGGCGCTGGTGACGCAGATCGCGACGCTGACCGACGTGCAGTGGCAGATGTCGGGCGAAGTCATCCTGATGACGCTGCTCGGCGGCATGGGCACGATCCTCGGCCCGGCGGTCGGCGCCGGCCTCGTCATCCTCCTGCAGAACTATCTGGCGGCCGTCGGCTTCCCTGTGACGGTTTTGATCGGCATCATCTTCGTTCTCTGCGTCCTCGTCTTCCGCCGCGGCATCGTCGGCGAGGCGATCCGCCTGTTGAAGCGCTGAACCGGCGCTCGCATCTTCCTCTCCGGAAGCGCCGAACGGCGCTTCCCTTAAGCCTCCCGAAGCGCCGTTCCGCGCTCCCCTTCCGGAAAGCATGACATGACCACCATCGGTTTCATCGGGCTCGGCTTCATGGGCCACGGCATGGCCAAGAACATCGTCGAAAAGGGTTTCGCGCTGCAGGCGAAGGCCAACACCAAGCGCGAGGCGATCGAGGATCTCATCGCGCGCGGCGCCACGGAGAACGCCGACATCGCTGCCATCGGCGCGACCTCGGACCGGGTGGTGCTGTGCCTGCCCGGCTCCGACCAGGTCGAGGCGGTCATCGCCGGTCCCGGCGGCCTGCTGACGAACCCGAAACAGGGCCTCATCATCGTCGACAGCTCGACCTCGAACCCGGTCTCGACCCGGCGCCTGTTCGAGCTCTGCGCCGAAAAGGGCGTGACGCTCATCGACGCGCCGCTCGGCCGCACGCCGAAGGAGGCCATGGCCGGCACGCTCGACACCATGGTCGGCGCGACGCCCGAGATGTTCGAGACGGTGAAGCCGCTGATCGGGACCTGGTCGGGCAAGATCGTCCACACCGGCGGCCCCGGCTCCGGCCACACGATGAAGCTCCTCAACAACTTCGTCTCGCTCGGCTACGCCGCGCTCTATTCCGAGGCGCTGGCGATCGGCGCGAAGGCCGACATCTCCGCGGAAACCTTCCACGGCGTCCTCTCCGGCGGCCGGATGGACTGCGGCTTCTACCAGACCTTCATGCAATACGTCGTCGGCCGCGACCGCGACGCGCACAAGTTCACCTTGAAGAACGCCCACAAGGACACCCGCTACCTCGTCTCCATGGCCAACGAGGCCGGCATCGCCAGCCATGTCGCCAGCGCCGTGAAGAACAGCTTCGCCACCGCCGAAGCCATCGGCCGCGGCGACGATTTCGTGCCGATGCTGTCGGACATCGTGGCGGAGCTGAACGGGATCAAGCGGGAGCATTAAGAGCGCTGGGGCGGATAAAAGACGGCCGCTCACCCGACGGGTGCCTAACCGTCAATTTCGTCATCCCGGACTTGATCCGGGATCCATTCCTCAGTGCTAGCGCCGCTCTCCCTGGCAGAACGGGGCGTTGTTGAAGCGGGATTGTCCACCCAAGCGGCCACGTCCGGCGGTTTGGAATGGATCCCGGATCAAGTCCGGGATGACGAACGTCGAGGGAGAAAGAGGCTTCTGGAGACGCCGCATCGCAAAACCGGGCGGCGACGACCCATACACGCATACTCACACCCACCGGGATGACGAACCGCCAAGCCTCGCCTAGGCACTCCTGAGCATCTCCCCCCCCCGCAGGACGCCCCATGCAGCTCTTCTTCGATCCGGCCCAAGCCGACCACCGCCCCACACAATACGGCGTGCACGGCAAGTTCATCCGGCCGCTGGAGAACCCCGATAGGGCGGCGACGCTGGTCGAAGGGCTCGCCAAGCTCGGCCTTATCCACGAGGCGCCCGTCGACCACGGCCTCGGGCCGATCCTAAAGGTGCATGAAGACCACTACCTCGCCTATCTCCAGGAAGCCTTCGCGCTGTTCCAGCAGCTGCCGAATGCCGGGCCGGAGGTGTTTCCGAACGTCCACCCCTATGTCTCGTCCGGGCCTGACTTCGCGCCGCGGGGCAAGCCGCGCACGACCGGCATTCTCGGGCGCACCGGCTGGTACATCGGCGATCTCTCCTGCGCCATGATGGAGGGCACCTGGCGGGCCGCCTACGCCTCGGCCCAAACCGCGGTGAGCGCGGCCGAGAGCGTGCGCGCGGGGGCAAAGGCCAGCTTTGCGCTCTGCCGCCCGCCCGGCCACCACGCCTATGCCGACCGGGCAAACGGCTTCTGCTTCCTCAACAATGCCGCGATATCAGCCGAGCACCTGCGCCAGCGCTTTTCCCGCGTCGCCATTCTCGACTTCGACACCCATCACGGCGACGGGACGCAGGCGATCTTCTACCGCCGCAGCGACGTGCTGGTGGCGTCGACGCACACCGATCCCACCGCCTACTACCCGCACTTCGCCGGCTATGCCGACGAGACCGGCGCCGGCGAGGGCGTTGGCTTCAACCTCAACGTGCCGCTGGCGCAAGGATCCGGCGACGCCGCGTTCCTGGCCGCCGTCGAGACGCTGGCGGACCGGGTGCGCGGTTTTGGTGCCGAGGCGCTGGTCGTCTCCGCCGGCTGGGACGCGCACCGCGACGATCCGCTGTCGAAGCTCGCCGTCACCAGCGAGGCCTATCGCGAGGTCGGCCGCATCCTCGGCGGGCTCGGCCTGCCGACGGTGATTGTCCAGGAAGGCGGCTACTCGCTCGCCGCCGTCGCCGAGGCCGCGCCGCGCTTCGTCGAGGCGTTCAGGCAAGCGCACCAGTAGGCGCTACTCCGCGAACACCCGGCTGGAGGCGGCAGCCCCCTTGGCATCGACCACCGAGATGTCGACGAAGCCGGGCTCCCTCGGGCGCCACGCCGCCTGGCGGTCGTAGAGACCGCGCAGCACCGGGGCGCCGTCGATGTACCAGGTGAAGGGCGGCGCGCCGTTGCGCACCTTCAGGGAGAGGTCGGCGGCAAGGCCCTCCGCAAGGCCAAGCTCGACATGGGCGGCGTCGGGCGGAAAGGTGATCTCCGGCCGCGGCCCCTCGCCCGGCCGGCCACCGATGGCGCCGACGCGGCGCAGCGGCGGCGGCAGCGCCTTGCCGGTGGCGGCGAGAATGCCGGGCGGCGGGCCGGGCAGCCGCACGCCGGGGCCGATGCGGGCGAAGACGTCCGACATCACCGGCACCGCCGCATCCTGCCCGACGAGGCCGGCGACCGGCGCACCGTCGGGGCGGCCGAGCCAGACGCCGACGACATGCGCGCCGTCATAGCCGATCGACCAGGCGTCGCGGTAGCCGAAGGAAGTGCCGGTCTTGTGCGCGATGGTGCCGGGCGAGCCCTTCACCGTCGCGGTCGCGCCGGCAAGGATCGAGCTGACGTACCAGGCGGCCTGTTCGGTGAGGACGCGCGCGCCGGGCTTGGCGGAAAGGATCGCCGCGGGGTCGGCATCGAGCCGCAGCGGCTTGGCCATGCCGGCATTGGCGATGCCGGCATAGATACCCATGAGATCCTGCAGCGAAAGGCCGAGGCCGCCGAGGCCGATGGCAAGGCCCGGGATGGTGCGGCTGCCGAGCTCGGGATCGGCACCGGCGCGGCGCATGCGCTGCACCAGCCGCGAGGGCCCGACGGCGCTGAGCAGTTCCACCGCCGGCAGGTTGCGCGACAGCTGCAGGGCCCGGCGCGCGGTGATCAGCCCCTCGAAGCTGTGGTCGAAGTTCTGCGGGGTGTAGCCGGCGAAATCGGTCGGACGGTCGTCGACGAGGCTCTCGGGATGGGCGACGCCGCGCTCGAAGGCGAGGCCGTAGATCAGCGGCTTCAGCGTCGAGCCGGGCGAGCGCTGCGCCAGCGTCAGGTCGACGAACCCTTGCCGCTCGGCGTCGAACAGGTCGGGCGCGCCGAGACTGGCGAGGATCTCGCCGGTGTGGTGGTCGGCGACCATGAAGGCGAGGCTGACCGGCTTCACCATCACGGCCACCCGGGCGCGGGCATAGGCCTCGAGCCGTTCCTGCAGCGGCTTGTCGATGGTCAGGCGGAACTGGCGCACCAGCGGCTGCGCCCGGTGCAGGCGGTCGGCGGCATGCGCGGCCAGCATCGGCATGGCGCGGCGGCCGGCCGGCATCGGCTCGGCGATGCCGCGCTGCGCCTCGCCGGGGGTGAGAATGCCGAGCTCCTCCATTCGGCCGATCACCTTGTCGCGGGCGCGTTTGGCGCGCTCGGGGTGAAGGTCCGGCCGGTAGCGCTCGGGCGCCTGCGGCAGCGCGACGAGGAGCGCGGCCTCGGCCACCGTCAGCCGCCGCGGCTCCTTGCCGAGCCAGGCAAGGCTTGCCGCGCGAATGCCCTCGATGTTGCCGCCATAGGGGGCGAGCTGCAGATAGAGCTCGAGGATCTCAGGCTTGGTGCGGGCCCGCTCCAGCGCGAAGGCGAAGAGGATCTGCTCGGCCTTTGCAGCAAAGCTGCGGGTCGGCAGGCCCCGCATCATCCGCGCCACCTGCATGGTCAGCGTCGAGCCGCCGGAGACCAGCCGCAGGTGCCGCACCGACTGCCAGGCCGCGCGCAGGAACGCCTGGCCGTCGACGCCGGAATGCGTCTGGAAGCGCTTGTCCTCCCAGGCCGTGAGCATGGCGACGAAGCGCGGATCGACCTCGGCCGGCGTCACCTGCAGCCGCCAGCGCCCGTCGGGATTGGCGAAAGCCCGCAGCAGCTGGCCGTCGCGGGCGTTGACGACGACGCCGGTCTCCGGCCCGGCGATGGCGGCAACACGGGCGGCGATGGCGTCGTCGAACCAGTGCGTGGCGGCGAAGGCGGCGGCGGACAGCAGGATGAACGCGGCCGGGAGAATGAAGCGCTTACGCATGGGATCCACGACATGATGCCGAGTGGGGCGGCGCCCACCCCCCTCTGCCTGCCGGCATCTCCCCCTCAAGGGGGGAGATCAGTCTCACCGCCGTCTGCGACAAGCCGGTCTCCCCACCTGAGGGGGAGATGGCCGGCAGGCCAGAGGGGGGTGCGCCGAGCGGTCCTCGGCTGAACATTGGCCTCCGCCCCTACCGCAGCGCGCCGACCACCGTCACGCTCGACTGGTCGGTGCTGCCGCGGCGGTCGGGGCGGTACATGTCTTCCACCACCGCGGCGGGGTGGACGAAGGTGCCGGGCGAGATGGCGCGCACGATATAGGCGAAGCGCATCGCCCCCTGCAGCCCGCTTGCCTTGTTGACCGAAACGATGAACCGGTCGGCGCGGAACTCGGTGTGAGCGGCCGTGCCGGTCAAGTCCAGGAAGTCGAGCGCCGCGACGTCGCCGCCGCGCAGGATCGCCGGGTTGTCGATCTCGAAGCCGGCCGGCAGCGGATCGTTGATGATCAGCCGCGCAGCGTCGCCGTCCGACGGCTGGACCTCGATGAGCGCGACGAGGCGGTCGCCCTGGCCGACCGTCGTCGGATCGGCATCGGCGCCGTCCAGCGTGTAGTAGCTGCGGGTGATGGCGTAGCCGCTGGCATCAGCGGGTGGTGCGACCTTCGGCACGCCGGCGAGCGTCATCTCGGCGGAGACCTTCTCGGCGCCACGGTTCACAAAGCTCTTCGGCGTCGCCAAGGCGGCGATGTCGTAGGAACCGGCGAAGGCGCCCTCGCGGTCCTCGCCGTCGATGGTGAGGCTGGGTGGCCGGCTGGAGAGGAGCGCATGGGCGGCCATCAGCGACCAGGCGTCTTCCTGGGTCGAGGTATAGCGCTTCTCCGACCGCTTCAGCCCGACCTGCCGGACCAGTCCGGCGAACTCGACGCCGTCGATCTGGCTCTCGACGCCAAGGGTTAGGACGGCGGCGCCGTCGCGCAGGGCGGTGCCGTAGTCGCTGCGGACGGCGCGGGCCGGGTCGCTGTCGTTTTCGGCAGCGCCGACCGCCGTGCGGAAGACGCTTTCGGCGCGCACCCGGTCGCCATAGAGGGCGAGCGCTGCCGCAAGATGCGCTTTGGCGAGCGGCGTCGCAAAATTCTGAACCTCGTTGTCGGCGTAATACCGGAGATCGCCGATCGCCGCGCGGCCGTTGCGGGCGAGGACGTAATAGGCATAGGCGACCGGACCGAAATCCGGCTTCTCCGGCAGGTAGTTGATGCTGTTCTTCAGGTTGTCGAGCGCCAGCGTGAAGCTCTCGGCGGGCACGGCGTAGCCTGTCTCGCGGGCGCGGGTGAGGAAGTCGGTGACGTAGGCATCGAGCCAGAGATCGCCCGAGTCCGGCTGCCAGAGACCGAAGCCGCCGGACGAGGACTGGTTGGCGAGAACGCCGGAGATCGCGTCGTTGACCCGCTTGGCGACGTCCTCGCCGCCGGAGAGCCCGGCCGCGAGGATGGTCTGGTCGAGGTAGACCAGCGGCATGGCGCGGCTGGTCAGCTGCTCGGTGCAGCCATAGGGGTATCGGTCGAGCGCCCGCACGACGCCGGCGACGTCGAAGCCGCCGAGGCCGGTGATCGAGACCGTCGCCCGCGCCGTGTCCGGCACGAAGTCGGCGAAGATGTCGTCGCCGAGCGTCAGCGTGCCGCCCTTGGCGGCCAGCTCAAACGCCGATTTCGCCACCGTCTCCGGCGCGATGGAGCGCACCGGCAAGCCGAAATTCTTGGTGAGGACGGTGCCGTCCGGCGTCGTCATCGCCAGCGTCATGCCGGCATCGCCGACCGTCTCGGCGGTGACCGGCACCAGGATGCGCTGATGGCCCTTTTCGGAGAGGGTGAGGTCGGCGGTGGCATTGGCCTCGAGCCGGACGATGCCGTCACCGCCGGTGAGCGCCAGCCGGACCGCACCGACCGGACCCTCGACATGGGTGATGTCGATCGAGATGCGCGAGCGGTCGCCCGGCGCAAGGAAGCGCGGCTGGCTGACCTGCATGACGATGGGATCACGGACCACCATGTCCTGGCTCGCCTGGCCGACGCCGGTCTTCGACCAGCCGACGGCCATCAGCTTCAGCGTGCCGTTGAAATCGGGCACGGTGACGGGAATGCTGGCCTTGCCGTCGGGGCCGATGGTGACGATGCCGGAGAAGATCGCAACGAGCTCGTCCATCGGCGGCGGCGAGACCATCGAGGCCCCGGCGTCGCCGCCCGAGCGGACCGCGCCGGGCGCGCCTTGCATGCGGTCGATCAGTTTCGAGTAGAGGTCGCGAATCTCGACGCCGAGGCGGCGCTGGCCGAAATAGAACTCCTGCGGCGACGGCGCCTCGAAGCTGGTGATGTTGAGGATGCCGACGTCGACGGCGGCGAGCGTGACATAGGCAGTGTCGCCCGGCGCGACGCCGTCGACCGCGAGGCCGACATTGATCGTCTGGCGCGGCTCGATCGTCGCCGGCGCGGTGAGCGAGACGGCCAGCGCCCGTGCGCCGGGATCGACGGCGGCATGGGTCAGGCCGATGGCGCGGCCCGGCATGCGCTTCTCCGTGATGTCCATCGGGCGGTAGAGCACGGCGGCGACGTAGACGCCCGGGCCCCAGTCGCGGGTGACGTCGAGCGTGACATCGCCGCCTTCCGCCGGAATATCGGCGCTCTGCATGGCGATGACGCGCTCGTCCATCACGAGCACCTCGACCTTGCCGGCGAAGCGCGGCTCGACATGCACGACGGCCTTGTCGCCGATGGCGTATTTCGGCTTGTCGAGCGAGACCTTGAGGATATCCGGCGTCTCGGCGGTGGCGGCCGCGACGTACCAGCCGGCGTCGAAAGTGACGCTCGCCGGCAGGGCGTTGCCTGCGGGGTCGGTCAGCACCAGTTCGTAGCCGCCCCATTTCACCGGCACGGCGATCCGGCCGAGATCGGTCTCGGTAAGGTCCAGCGTGCCGCTCGCGACCCGCTCCTCGGTGCGGACCGGCTCATAGTTCCAGCGCCCATTGGTCTGGTACCACTGGTAGTCGAGGTTCACCTTGTTCAGCACCCAGGCGACCTTCGGCAGCGCGGTGCGCTGCATCGCCGGGTCGAGCGCCACCACCTCGAACGCGGCCTCGGCGCCCTCGCCCACGGCACCGTCGAACAGCGGATTCACGCCGATGCGCGGCTTGGTGCCGGCGAGCGGCAGGTCGAGGCTTTGCTCCACCGGCCGGCCGCCGGCATCGGTCACCCAGACCACGACCGAGGCCTCCAGCGGCCGCGTGGTCGAGGGCGCCTCGAACGGCGCGACGACGAGATCGGCATGGCCCGCCTCGTCGGTCGTGCCAGGGTCGAAGGACATGCGCGTCGCGGTCGGCGCGTCGTCGGCAAGGCCGAAACTGTATCCGGCAAAGCCGGCGATCTCGGTCGCCGGCTGGATGACGGCGTCGGCGGTGACCTCGAGGCCCGGCGCCACGGCGCCGAAGAGATAGCGCACGTCGAGCGAGGCCGTCGGCGGCGCGGCGGGGTCGAACACCTCGGCGTCGAGCCCGAGGTCGAAGGCGATCTTCTGCGGCTCGAAATCGTCGACGAGGACGGTCTTCTCGGTCAGCGAGGGACGCTTCGGATCGGTGTAGAGCGCCATCTTCCAGGTGCCGCGCATGGCGTTGTCGGGGAAGACCACGGTCCAGTCGAAGCCGCCGGCGGCCTCGTCGACGATCTGCTCGCGCGAGAACTCGACGCCGTCGGGGCGGGTGACGATGCCGGTCAGCGTCAGCCCGGTGACGCCCTCGCCGCGCGCGTCGCGCATCATGCCGGTGAAGAAGGCGGTGTCGCCGGTGCGGTAGATGCCGCGGTCGGAGGTCAGGAACACGTCCAGCGCGCCGGCGGGCGCCCTGCCCTCGACGCCGCGGTCGGTGAGGTCGAAGGGCGTCGCGGTGAGGTCGAGGAAGGAGAAGTCCGCGGCCTCCTTGCCGGCGGCGGTGAGGACGGCCGGCCGGTCGCCGGCGGTGCCGCGCATCAGCCCGGCGGACAGCCTCGCATAACCCTTGTCGTCGGTGGTGACGGTGCCCAGCACGTTGTTGTTGGCGGCGATGAGGTCGAGCTTTATGCCGGCCAGCGGCCCGGCGGTGCCGAGCGAGCGGGCGAAGACATGGAAACCGTCCTCGGCGGCAAACGTGGTGAGGCCGATGTCGGTGAGGACGAACCACTGCGTCGCTTGCGTCTCGTAGGTCTCCTTGCCGTTGCGGGCCTTGGCCGAGAGCAGGTAGACGCCGGGCTTCAGGTCCTTGACCAGCGCCGAGACGGGGATCGCGGTGACGACCTCCTCGTTGGTCTTGCGGGCGACGTCGACGACACCCTTCCAGACTTCCTCGCCCTGGTTCGCGGCGATGTCGTCGACCTCGTAGGACGAGAACTGCTGCAGAAAACGGCTGTCGGTGATGGTGCGGGCGAGCTGGCGGTCGCCGACCCGCATCAGCCGGGCCTCGATCACGTCGGTATTGACGGTGGTGACCGGGATCGACGCCTCGCCGCCGGCCGGCAGGACATAGGCGTTGGAGGTGAAGCGGGCGGTGGGATCGCGGTCGCGGACGTAGACCGAGATGTCGGCCGGCTTCGTCAGCATCTCGCCCGAGGCGGCGAGAATGCCGCGGCGGGCGAGGATGCGGTAGCGCGCGCCGTGTGTGACGCCATCGACGCAGATCTGCGAGCCGGTGGCCGAAACCGGCAGGCTGTCGCCGCCCTCGACCGAGATGAAGTCGCCGGCGGTTTCGGAATTGACCAGCGAAGGCGCCAGCGGCTCGGAAAAGTTCAGGCAGATGCGGGGATGGGCGGCATTGTTGTCGACGGTGTTCTCAGTGATGCGGAAGCCATGGCTGCCGATGGCGTCGGCGAGGCGCTTCTCGGCGCCGGCGTCGGCGACAAGCTTGACGCTGGCGCGCCAGCTCTTGATCGCGCCGACCCAGTCCTCGCCGAGCGACTGGCCTTGCGCCAGGAGGTCGAGGGCCGCGGCCTTGCCCGCATCATCGGCCGCGGTGACGTAGGCGTTGATGGCGGACGGACCCCGGAGGGCGTCGTTGTCGGATTTCTGCTGGTAGTCTTCGGAGGTGAAGGCGAGCGTTGCCCGCGCAAGGCCGGTCCAGGCCTCGGACAGCATGGCATCGCGCTTCAGCGCCTCTCGGTAGAGCCGGGCGCGCTCGCCCGCATCGCCCGCAACCGCGGCATCGGCGAGCAGCGAGGCGTCGTCGAGGGCGGTGTCCTTCTCCTCGTCCACCACGGCGAGGCGGAGCTGCGCGGCCGCCTCGATCTGCGCGCGCGGCAGGAAGGCGAGCTCGGCCTCGCGCTCGGCGACCTGGTCCTCAGAGACCGCGACGGCCGCGGCGATCCGGCCGGACGTTGCGCCCTCCGAAAAGCGCAGCTCGCCGATCGATTCCTTGAGGAAGCACCATTTGGTCTTGGTGTTGAGGGTGAACGCCTGGCAGCGGTCGTCGGCAAGACAGGCGGTTTCGCAGATGTTCGCGTCGACATTCTTCAGGATGTCGTAGTCGCCGCCGAAATAGTCGGACTTCGGCGAGGCGACGATGCGGCGCTCGGACTCCTCAGCCACAGAGGTACCGGCCGAGAACAGCAGCAGACCCGCCACGAGAGACGCGCCGATGCCGCGCAGTCCGCCTCTCATGCCGATGTCCCGAATGACCCGGATGCCCATGACCGATCCCCCGCCGCCGCAGACTGTTCCCACGGGAAAGCTAGTCTGCTTCCCCGTCGCATACCAGCGGTTTCATGGGCGGTTGGCCGTTGCCCACATGGGCCTCGCGTCCGCCATCGACCGGGCGACGGCGAGCGCCGGAGCGGCTTACGGCCACCCGAGGTATCAGCTGCCGGTGGCGCCGGCGACGGCGGGCAGCAGCGGCGTGCCGGGCACGGCGGCAGGACTGTCCGGGCTGAAGCTCAAGAGGAATTCCGGCAAGTCCTTCAGCGGCTTGGGCGTCGAGAAGAAGTAGCCTTGCATCTCCTCGCAGGACTCGCCGAGCAGGATGTCACGCTGCTCGGCGGTCTCGACGCCCTCGGCGATGACGGCGATGCCCATCGCCTTGGAAAGGCCGATGACGGCCCTGACGACGGCAAGGTTCTCGCGCTTCGACAGGTCGCGAACGAAGGACTGGTCGATCTTGACCTTATCGAACGGAAATTTCGATAGGTAGCCAAGAGAAGAGTAGCCGGTGCCGAAATCGTCCATCGAGATGCGGATGCCGAGCTTGCGGAACGCCGTCAGCACCGAGAGGACGCCGGCGGTGTCGTGCAGCAGGACGCTTTCGGTCACCTCGAGCTGCAGCCGGTTGGGCTCAAGGCCGCTGGCCAGGACGATGCGGCGCACGTCGGCAAACAGCGTCGGGCTGCGGAACTGCACCGGCGACAGGTTGACCGAGACCGAGAGGTTGGCCGGCCAGTCCGCCGCATGCCGGCAGGCGGTCTCCAGCACCCAGAGGCCGATCGGCTCGATCAGCCCGACCTCCTCGGCGATCGGGATGAAGTCGGCCGGCGAGATCATGCCGCGCGTCGGATGGCGCCAGCGCAGCAGCGCCTCGAAACCGGAGACCAGGTGCCGGGGCACGTTGACGAAGGGCTGGTAGGCCAGCTCGAGCTGATTCTGCTCGAGCGCCTTGCCGAGGTCGATCTCGGTGGCGCGGCGCAGCCGGATCCGCTCGTCCATCGCCGGCTCGAAGAAGCAGTAGGTGTTGCGCCCGCGGCTCTTGGCGGCATAGAGCGCGAGGTCGGCGCTCTTCATCAGCGAGAAGCCGCCGCTGTCGCTGGTGTCGGTGACGCCGCGCGGCGCGGCGCCGGCGACGACGATGCCGATCGACACGCCGATCGAGATCCGGTGGTGCTCGATCTGGAAGGGCTGGCCGAGGGCGGTGGTCACCTGCTGCGCCAGGACCTCCGCCGCGATCGGCTGCAGCTTGCCGACCTGGACGATGGCGAACTCGTCGCCGCCGATGCGCGCGACGAGATCCTCGGCGCCGGTGGACTCGAGGAGACGCTCGGCCACGGCCCGCAGCAACTGGTCGCCGACGGGATGGCCGAGCGTGTCGTTGACGAACTTGAACCCGTCGAGATCGAGGCAGAGCACGGCGGCGGGCGGGCCCTTGCCGGTATCGCGGTCGACCTCCTCCAGCCGCTCGCGCAGACGGGTGCGGTTGGGCAGGTCGGTCAGGGGATCGTGGTTGGCGAGGTAGGTCAGCCGCTCGGCGGCGGTATGGCTCTCGGTGATATCCTCGAAGGTGAAGACCTGACCGCCAGCACTGATGATCTGGCGCGAGACGGCGAGCATGCGGCCGCCCTGCATCTCACGCGTGAAGAAGCTGCCATTCGCCGCGGTGAGGACGCCGTCGAGGTTCGGGTGCCGGGCGATGGTCGCCAGCGGCTGGCCGAGTTCGAAGGTCCCGAAGAGCTCGGTGAAGCGGCGGTTGAAGACGACCAGCCGGGCCTTGCCGTCGAACATGCAGAGGCCCTGCGTCATGTTGTTCAGCGCCGCCTCGAAGCGAACGTTCTGGATGGCGATCTGGCCGTCGTAGACGTCGGCCTGTGTCGCCACCTGCGTTTCGATCTTGCCGAAGTGCTGGGAGATGCTGTCCTGCATCACCGCGAGCGCGGTCAGGAGCTCGGCGGTCTCGCTGCCGCCGCTCGGGGTGATCGTGTTCTGGAAGTTGCCGGCGGCGATCGACTTGGCGATGGCGAGAGCGTTGCGCATGGCCGGAACGATGGTGCGCGACAGGCCGTAGGAAATCGCCACGGCGATCAGCATCGCCAGCCCCATCGCCATCCAGGTCCGGTCGACGGAGACTGCAATGAGTCGCTCGACATTGTTGCGCACGCCATAGGCGTCGGCCGCAAACACCCGCACCGCGGCGTCGACCTCCTCGTTGGCGGCGCCAAGCTCGCGCAGCAGCATCCGGCCGGTCAGCGCGCCGTTGCTCGCCTTCAGCCGCATCAGCCGGCGCTGGATGGCGTCCGTCGCCGCCCGGCCCTCCTCCGAGATCGAGCCCTCGCCGGCGACGGAGAGGTCAGCGATGACGGCGGCGATCTCGGAGCTGAAATACTGGCTCTGGGCGGGGGTGAGCGGCGTCGCGTCGTTTTCGCCCTTCTCCCGCCGGAAGACGGCGTCGAGCTGGACCATGTGGTTCTGCGCCGAACGCAGGCCGTTGCTGGACAGAAGCGCGTCATCATAGATCTGCACGGCGAGATCGCCGATCCGGATCTGCGAATGCTGCGCGAACACCCCGACCACGATGGTCACGATGGTCAAGCAAAGACATCCGAGCAGAAGCTTGAGCTTTATCGACATGCTGAGACTGCCGGGACCGTCATCACGCCGCGGCACTCGGAGCGTGCGCGCGCCGATACTGCTGCAGCCAAGGGCGCATCAGTATTGATCCGGTCGTCGCGGTCTGGTTGCATGCCTGGTCCGATTTCGGGCTTAGTCGGCTGAACCATGCCGTTAAACCCCCCAAGTTTCCCTTAATAGACTTTAGCCGGGCAAAAGCTTTCGACAGCGCGCCTACTGCTCTCGGACCTCATCGCCGCTTTTCTTCAGATGGCACCCGGCGGTATTTGCCGGCGGAGGAAAGCAGTGACCTTGTCCCGGCGGAACCGCCTTTTGCGTGACGATGCTTTACCCCCGGCCCCCGCTGTGGTCAGGAAAGCCTTTTACGTCAACAGGATCGCTCCCCTGGAAACCACCCTCTCCGCTCCCGTGAAGACCTTCCTCGAAACCCTCGGCTTCACCGTCAAGGGCGAGGTCGGCAGCTGCGACCTGATGGGTCTCAGCAGCGACGCGCCGCCGCTGGTCGTCGTCTGCGAGCTGAAGATGAGCTTCAACCTCGAACTGGTCCTGCAGGGCGTCGAGCGCGCGGCGGTGGCCGACGAAGTCTGGCTGGCGGCGCGGCTGTCGAAGAAGGGCAAGGGACGCGAGGGCGACAAGCGTTTTCGAAACCTCTGCCGGCGGCTCGGCTTCGGGCTCCTCGGCGTCACCGAGGCCGGCACGGTCGAGGTGCTGCTGAGCCCCGACGCGGCGGCGCCCAAGCGCAATCCGCGCAAGCGCTCGGCACTGATCTCGGAGCACCAGAGGCGGCGCGGCGACCCGGTCCTCGGCGGCGGCTCGCGCACGCCGGTGATGACCGCCTACCGGCAAGCGGCGCTGACCTGCGCGGCGATGCTGGAGGCCGGGCCCCTGCGGCCGCGCGACATCACGCCCGTGGTGGAGAAGGCGCCGACGATCCTTCGGCGAAACGTCTATGGCTGGTTCGTCAATCCGACGCGCGGGATCTATGCGATCACCGAGGCCGGCCGCGCCGCGCTGCAGCGCTGGCCGCAGGCGCTAGAGGCCGCGCCCGACGAACCGCCCGCGCCATGACGAAAGCGGCCCGGACAATGCGCCCGGGCCGAGGGAAAGCGTTGGTGCGGCAGGCTGCCGGGATCAGCCGAACTGGCTGAACAGCGGCGTTGCCGCCTGCACCTGCTCGGGCATCGGGGTTTCCTCGGCCGCCGGGCGGGCGCCGAGATAGTCGAGCTTGCCGAGCGGCACGCCCTCGGCGCGCAGGATGCCGTAGGCGATCGACACGTGGAAGAAGAAGTTCGGCAGCGCGAACTGCTCGAGATAGTCGGCGCCGCGGAAGCTGCGGGTGCCGCCGCCTGCCTTCAGCTCGACGGTGCGGTCGGCGCTCGCATCCACTTCGGCGCGGTCGACGCTGCCGAGGAAGGCGATGGTCTTGGCGATCCGCTCCTTCAGTTCGGCCATCGTCGCCTCGGTGTCGGCAAAGCTCGGCGCCTCAACGCCGGAGAGCCGGGCGCCGGCGCCCTTGGCGCTGTCGCTGGCGAACTGGATCTGCGCCGAGAGCGGCTTCATGTCGGGCGAAAGGCACGCGGTGACGTAGGTGTTGGGGTCGATGCCGTTCTTCTCGGCGTGCGCGACCGCGAGATCGAGGATCGTCGACAGGTTGCCGAGCATCCGCGTCATGATGCCGACACTGGCGCTGTGGATCGAAAGGGACATGGAAATCTCCTGCAGAGGGAACGGAAACGAGGGAGCGAGCACGCTTGGGCTCGCGGCGAGCCCGGCGGATGTCAGCGGGCGGCGGGCCCGCCGGAGGAAGGCTGGCCGGCCGGGGCAGAGACGGCCGAGCGCGACTCACCGAGCAGCAGCACGACGACGCCGGCGGCCAGCAGCGCCAGCACGCCGCCGAACAGCATAGCGCCGGAGACGCCGATGCCATCTACCACGAGACCGCCGAACAGCGCACCCGAGGCGATCGAGATCTGGAAGGTCGAGACCAGCAGCGCCGAGCCGCTCTCCAGCGCATCGGGCGCCGCCTTGAACATCCAGGTCTGCACCGAGATCGGCACCGCGCCGAAAGCCAGCCCCCAAAGCGCGACGAGCCCGATGGTGGCGGCCGGGACGTGGCCGAAGGCCGCGGTGGCGAGAAGCGCCGTGCCGAGCATCAGCGTGGTGACGAGAAGGCCGGCGCGGACGTTGCGGGCGACCAGCATGCCGCCGAGAAAATTGCCGGCAATGCCGGTGGCGCCGTAGGCGACCAGCACCAGCGTGATCGTCGACGGGTCGAGCCGGGCGATCCCCTCCAGCAAGGGCGCGAGATAGGTGTAGGCGGCGAAGTGACCGGTGATCGCCAGCGCCGTGGCGACGAGGCCAAGACGCGCCTTGGCGACGCGGAAGAGCGCGAGGAGATCGGCGGTGCGCACCACGCGCAGCGCCGGCAGGCGCGGCAGGCAAGTGATCTGGACGAGGAGCACGACCCCCGAGAGGACTGCGGTGAGGATGAAGGCCATGCGCCAGCCGAAGGCATCGCCGACGAGCGCCCCGGCCGGGACGCCGCAGACGGTGCCGAGTGAAATGCCGGTGAGGATGACCGCCGTCGCCCTTTCCGCCGAGGCGGTGTGGACGAGGCGCAGGCCAAGGCTGACGGCGAAGGACCAGAAGCCGCCGATGCTGAAGCCGAGCAGGATGCGGCCCGCGAGAAGGATCGTCAGGTCCGGCGCGAAGGCGACGATGAGGTTGGAGACGATCACCAGCGCGGTGAGAAGGCAGAGCACCAGCTTGCGGTCGAGCTTGCCGGCGGCGACGGTGAGGAAAGGCGCGGCGATGGCGCCGAGGATGCCGGGCATGGTCACCATCTGGCCGGCCGCCCCGGCGCTGACGCCGAGGTCGGCGGCGATCCGGGTCAGGAGGCCGACCGGCAGGAACTCGCTGGTGACGAAGGCAAAGGCACCGACGGCGACCGACAGAACTGCGAGCCAGGACCGCAGCAGCGATGTCGCCGGCAAAGCGTCGGGAACGCCGTCTTCAGTGATTGAAGTCACAGACATGGGCCGACTCTCCGGGATGGGGGATCTCGAAACGCCCGCGGCGGAGCGCAGGGCGAGCGAAGGACAGCCGTGGACCGCTGCTGGAGGCAGCGGCCCACGGGCAGAACGGCTCCAGGCAGGGTCGCGCGCCTCGGGCCATTGGCCAGCCCAAGCGGCGACCTCCGGCAAGGGCCGAGGCGAAAAGGATCAGACGGAAAGTGCCGCCGGACGAATGTCGGGACGGCGACAGGCACCGATGAGTTTTATACTCATCGGTATGTATCTAGAAATGGGTGGGGCTGTCAACGGTGGATGCGCGATCGGCGGTGAATTGTCCGAAGCTCCGGCAGCGGGCGGACCGCTCGTCCTCGTCGCAGCAGCCGGTCAGCTCGGCCAGGCGCGCAGCGTCATCTCGGCGACCTTGTAGAGCGCGGCCCGGTCGGCGCCGGCGACGGCCTGGACGGCCATGCCTTGCGCCACGGTCATGACGTAGCAGGCGAGATCGACCGGGTCGGAATCGGGCGGCAGATCGCCCTCTTCCTTCGCCCGCGCCAGCCGCTCGGCCAGCGCCTGCTCGCCGAACTTGCGTTTCTCGATCACCGCCTTCTGCACTTCGGCGGAGGCCTCGCTGCAGGCCATGGCGGCATTGATGCCCATGCAGCCGCCGGGATTGCAGGTGGCCGTCAGCGCATCGACATAGGATTGCAGCATGAACTCGACGACGCCGCGCGAGGTCGGCTTGTCCATCGCCACGCGGAAGAAGCCCATATAGCCTTGCTCGTAGCGCTCAAGCGCCTTGCGGAACAGCTCTTCCTTATTGCCGAAGGTGCCGTAGAGGCTCGGCCGGGTGATGCCCATGCCCTCGGTCAGGTCCGTGAGCGAGGTGCCCTCGTAACCCTTGCGCCAGAACAGCACCATTGCGGCTTGAAGCGCCTCGTCGACGTCGAACTCGCGGGGCCGGCCCATTGTCTTGGTCTCCTAAAAGAAAAATACTGACCGGTATATAATAGCGGTTGACAGGCTGTACCAGAGGCACCTATCTGGGACCTATACCGACCGGTATGAAACGTCAACTAAACGTTCCGTAACCGGTCGACGCCGCCAGCGAGGAGCATTCTCATGACCCATCGGCCCCATTTCCGCAACGTTCTTCTCGGTGGCGTCGTGCTTGTCGCAGCGCTTGCGGCCGCGCCGTCCGTGATTGACACCAATGCTCTGTTCGGCCGGGCCGTCACGCCCGCGGAAGCCGCGGCGCCGGCCGCGATGCCGGCCATGCCGGTGTCGGTCGCGGTTGTTACCAGCCAGCCGATCACGCCGTGGAACAGCTTCTCCGGTCGCCTCGAGGCGGTCGACCATGTCGACTTGCGCTCGCGGGTCGCCGGCGCCATCGACAAGGTGAACTTCAAGGAGGGCGCGCTGGTCAACAAGGGCGATCTCCTCGTCACCGTCGACCCGCGCCCTTACGTCGCAGAGGTGGCGCGCGCCAAGGCCGCCGTGACCGCCGCCGAGTCGCGTGTCGCGTTTGCCCGCAGCGAGCTCGACCGCGGCAAGAAGCTGGTGCAGTCGCGCACCGTATCCGAGAGCAATTTCGACCAGCGGATCAACACCGAGCTCAGCGCCATCGCCGACCTCGCGGCCGCCAAGGCCGGGCTGCAGACCGCCGAACTCAACCTCAGCTATACCGAGATCCGCGCGCCGATCGCCGGCCGGGTCGGCAAGATCGAGGTCACCGCCGGCAACCTGATCGAGGCCGGCCCCTCCTCCCCGGTGCTGACGCGGCTGGTGTCGCTGAGCCCGATCTATGCGAGCTTCGAGGCGGACGAGGACGTCGTCGCGAAAGCCTTGTCCGGCCTGCCGGTCGGCCCGAACGCCCGCGATTTTGTCTCCAGCATTCCCGTGCACATGGATGCCGGCGGGCGCACCGGGGTCGTGGGCAAGCTGCAGCTGATCGACAATACGGTGGATGCCGCCAGCGGCACCGTCCGCGTGCGCGCGGCCTTCGACAATGCCGACGGCAGCCTGATGCCCGGCCAGTTCGCGCGGCTCGCGATGGGACGCGCCAAGAACGAGGACGCGCTACTGATCTCCGAGCGCGCCGTCGGCACCGACCAGGACAAGAAGTATGTCTTCGTCATCGGCGCCGACAACAAAGCGGAATACCGCGCCGTCGCGCTCGGCGATCGGGCCGAGGGCCTGCGCATCGTCACATCCGGCCTGAAGCCGGACGAGCGCATCGTCGTCAACGGCCTGCAGCGGGTGAAGCCGGGCGCCGAGGTGGCGCCGGAAGTCGTCGACATGCGCGCGGCCGAGCCGGCCGAGCTGCAGGTCTCCGAGGCGACGCCGCCGAAATAGCCGATCTCTGAGACCGCCCGGCCCGTCCGGGCGGTCCGATCCAACGCCATCACACTGTCAGGGCGCCCTCCCCTTCGGGAGGCCTCGCGCTCTCAGGGACCTTGCGCGCCATGAACATCTCCAACTTCTTCATCGACCGGCCGGTCTTCGCGGGCGTCCTGTCGTTCATGATCTTCATCGGCGGCTTGCTGTCTTTGACGGCGCTGCCGATCTCGGAATATCCGGAGGTCGTGCCGCCCTCGGTGGTGGTGCGCGCCAACTATCCCGGCGCCAACCCCAAAGTGATCGCCGAGACCGTGGCGACGCCGATCGAGGAGGCCATCAACGGCGTCGAGGGCATGCTCTACATGGGCAGCCAGGCGACCACCGACGGGCTGATGACGCTGACCGTCACCTTCCGCATCGGCACCGATCCTGACCAGGCGCAGCAGCTGGTGCAGAACCGCGTCAGCCAGGCCGAGCCGCGGCTGCCCGAGGAGGTGCGCCAGCTCGGCGTGACGACGATCAAGAGCTCGCCCGACCTGATGCTGCTCGTCCACCTGACCTCGCCCAAGGGCCGCTACGACGTCACCTATCTCCGGAACTACGCTCTCCTCAACGTCAAGGACCGGCTCGCCCGGATCGACGGCGTCGGCGACGTGCAGATGTTCGGCTCCGGCGACTATTCGATGCGGATCTGGCTCGACCCGCAGAAGACGGCCGAGCTCGGCCTCTCGGCCAGCGACGTCGTGACGGAAATCCGCGCCCAGAATGTCCAGGCCGCCGCGGGCACCGTTGGCGCTTCGCCGGGCGAGCCGGACGTCGACCTGCAGCTCTCGGTGAACGCGCAAGGCCGCCTCGCCACCGAGGAGGAGTTCGGCGACATCATCGTCAAGACCAGCCCATCGGGGGCGATCACCCATCTTCGGGACGTCGCGCGGATCGAACTCGGCGCGTCCAGCTACGCGCTGCGCTCGCTCCTCAACAACAAGCAGGCCGTCGCCGTGCCGGTGTTCCAGGCGCCCGGCTCCAACGCCATCGACATCGCCGACAAGATTCGCACGACGATGAAGGAGATCAAGGCCGGCATGCCGGAGGATGTCGACTACGAGATCGTCTACGACACCACCCAGTTCGTGCGCGCCTCGATCGAGGCCGTGGTGCACACGCTGATCGAGGCGGTGATCCTCGTCGTCCTCGTCGTCATCCTATTCCTGCAGACCTGGCGGGCCTCGATCATCCCGCTGATCGCCGTGCCGGTGTCGATCGTCGGCACGTTCGCGGTGATGCATCTCTTCGGCTTCTCGATCAACGCTTTGAGCCTGTTCGGCCTGGTGCTGGCGATCGGCATCGTCGTCGACGACGCCATCGTCGTGGTCGAGAACGTCGAGCGCAACATCGAGAAGGGGCTGAACCCGCGCGACGCCACCTACCAGGCGATGCGCGAGGTCTCAGGGCCGATCGTCGCGATAGCGCTGGTGCTGGTCGCGGTGTTCGTGCCGCTCGCCTTCATCACCGGCCTCACCGGCCAGTTCTACAAGCAGTTCGCGCTGACCATCGCGATCTCGACGGTGATCTCCGCCTTCAACTCGCTGACCCTCTCGCCGGCGCTCGCCGCCCTCCTCCTGCGCAGCCACGACGCGCCGAAGGACCGGCTGACGCGGGGCATGGACTTCCTGCTCGGCTGGCTGTTCCGCGGCTTCAACAGGTTGTTTGCGCGCGGCTCCAACGCCTATGGCCGCGGCGTCGGCGGCGTGATCTCCCGGAAGACGCTGATGATGGGCGTCTATCTCGTCCTCGTCGGCGCGACCGTCCTGATGTTCCGCACCGTGCCCGGCGGCTTCGTGCCGCCGCAGGACAAGCAGTATCTCGTCGGCTTCACCCAGCTGCCGGACGGCGCCTCGCTCGACCGGACGGAAGAGGTGATCCGCCGGATGAGCGACATTGCCCTGAAGGTGCCGGGCGTCGCCAACGCCATCGCCTTCCCCGGCCTGTCGATCAACGGCTTCACCAACTCGTCGAATTCCGGCATCGTCTTCATCGGCCTCGCCCCGTTCGAGGAGAGGACGACCCCCGAGCTCTCGGCCGGCGCCATCGCGATGACGATGAACCAGAACCTCGGCGCCATCAAAGAGAGCTTCAGCGCCATCTTCCCGCCGCCGCCGGTGTCGGGTCTTGGCGCGATCGGCGGCTTCAAGCTGCAGATCGAGGACCGCGGCGGCCTCGGCTATGATGCGCTGGACACCGCGGTGAAGGGCTTTCTCGCCAAGGCGCAGACGGCGCCGGAGCTCGTCGGCCTGTTCTCCTCCTACCAGGTGAACGTGCCGCAGCTCTACGCCGACGTCGACCGCACCAAGGCGCGGCAGCTCCAGGTGCCGCTGCCGGAGATCTTCAACACGCTGCAGATCTATCTCGGCTCGCTCTACGTCAACGACTTCAACAAGTTCGGCCGGACCTACTCGGTGCGCGTGCAGGCCGATTCGGCCTTCCGGGCGCATGCCGACGACATCGGCAAGCTGAAGGTTCGCGCGACCACCGGCGAGATGATCCCGCTCTCGGCGCTCCTGAAGGTGACAGAGACCGCGGGGCCCGAGCGGGCGATGCGCTACAACGGCTTCCTCTCGGCCGACGTCAACGGCAACACCGCGCCCGGCTTCTCCTCCGGCCAGGCGCAGGACGCCGTGGCAAGGATTGCGGCGGAAACCTTGCCGGCCGGCATCAGCTTCGAATGGACCGAGCTGACCTACCAGCAGATCATCGCCGGCAATTCCGCGGTGCTGATCTTCCCGCTGTCGATCCTCCTCGTCTTCCTCGTCCTCGCCGCGCAGTACGAGAGCCTGGCGCTGCCGATCTCGATCGTGCTGATCGTGCCGATGGGCCTCCTCGCCGCTTTGTTCGGCGTCTGGCTGACGGGGGGCGACAACAACGTCTTCACCCAGATCGGCCTGATCGTGCTGGTCGGGCTGTCGGCGAAGAACGCCATCCTGATCGTCGAGTTCGCCCGCGAGCTGGAGTTTGAAGGGATGACGCCGATGAAGGCGGCGGTGGAGGCGTCGCGGCTGCGGCTGAGGCCGATCCTGATGACCTCCTTCGCCTTCATCATGGGCGTGCTGCCGCTGGTCTCCTCGACTGGCGCGGGCGCCGAGATGCGGCACGCGATGGGCGTTGCGGTGTTCTCGGGCATGATCGGCGTCACCGCTTTCGGCCTTTTCCTGACGCCGGTGTTCTACGTGCTGGTGCGCGCGCTCGGCGGCAACAAGCCGCTGAAGAAGAGCGGCGACGCCCCGCCGGCGCATGCCGCGGTGCCGATGGCGCTCGCGCACGCCGACAGCGGTCCGGCTGCATCCCACTAGCGGCTCCGGGCCCTCCCCCTTCGCGCCGGCCGATCCCCCCCAAGGCCGGTGCGGACAGAAGGCGCGTGCCGCAAGGCACGCGCCTTCGCCGTTTCAGGACGTCAGCGAGATCCCTGTAGAGGGCCAAGTCGCGCGGACACGCCCCCCCGCGTCAGGGGTTCAAGGGTTCAGCACTACAGGGCTTTGGAGCTGCCGGGCTTCAGAAGACGGGGCGCCGCCGGAGCGCCCGGTCGGCTCGCGCCTAGTCCATCGCCTTGCCGCAGGCGAATTTTCGCAGGTCCAGCGCCCGCACCGGGAACGGGCGGAAGAAATCGCCGAGCTGCGCCGTCGGCCTCAGCCCGGCAAAGCCATTGTCGAGCAGCGCCGCCGCCTGGTCGCCGCGCGCCTTGCCGCTCGGCGCGCCGAAGACGACCGCCACCAGATGCCGGCCACCGCGCGCGGCGGTGGCGACGAGGTTGAAGCCGGAGGCGCAGACATAGCCGGTCTTCATCCCGTCGATGCCGGGATATTTGCCGATCAGCGGGTTGGTGTTCTTCAGCCGCTTGCCGTCGACGGTGACGGCGGGCGCGTTGAACATGTCGAGAGAGCTTGGATGGGCGCGCTGGATGCTGATCGCCAGCACCGCCATGTCGCGGGCCGTGGTCACCTGTCGCTCGTCGTGCAGGCCGTTGGCGTTGACGAAATAGGTGGCGTTCATCTTGAGCCGCACCGCCTCGGCGTTCATCGCCTGGACGAATCGCGCCTCGGACCCTCCGCCGAGCGTCTCAGCGATGGCCACCGCCAGATCATTGGTCGACCGCAGCAGCATGATCCGCAGCGCATCCTCCAGCCGCAGCTGCTCGCCGACCTTGAGGCCGAGCTTCGAGGGCGGCTGCGACGCCGCCAGCGCCGACATCACCACCGGCGTGTCGAGGCTGGCGCGGCCGGCTTGGATCGCGGTGAGCGCGAGATGGGCGGTCATCATCTTGGTCAGCGAGGCCGGGTGCCAGGAGGCGGCGGCATCCTCGGCATAGAGCACCGCGCCGGTCTCGGCATCGACGAGGATGCGCGGCGTGGCACCAGCCGGCAGCGCGGCCGAACAGGCGATCAGCGCCGCGAGCGCGAGCCGCACGGCTGCACGCCGGCGGTTAAGGGGCGTCTGCCCCGGTGTCAGAACGGTCAAGCTGCAACTCCCGCGGCGGGATCGGCCGGCGCGCAAGCGGGCCATTTTCGGCCAAGGTCGATCGGTCGGCGCACCATCACGCCAGTTCGCGCCGCGCCGCAAGCGCCCTTCGCCGCAGAGTTCCCGACACCACCGCGAATGTCGCGCCGCTGATGACACAAGGCCACACCCCGCGCCCGCAGAATGCCGGCCGCGCCGTCCCCGCCCCGGCGCCATCCCCACCCTTCGAATGGTCGCGATCGACAAACGCCAGCTTCTTCTTGACAGCCGCGCCGCCCGAACTCTATATCCCGCCCGGTCTGACGCAGTCAGCGCCGGGGCGGGGTAGCTCAGTTGGTTAGAGCAGCGGAATCATAATCCGCGTGTCGGGGGTTCAAGTCCCTCTCCCGCTACCAAACAATATTTTCAGAGACAACATTCGGTGCGACGCCATAGCTGGCAGCTGACCAGCTTCGTCGTCGGTTCGCGCACGACTGTGGGCTGTGACGGCATGTCGGGCGCTGCGAGACTTGACGCGCCGGCAGTCATTCCCGGCCGCCCTTGTGATCGGGCCGCGCGCGTGGTCGATGGGCGGAGAACAGCTCAGACTTGCAGCAAGGGACCTGGCGGATGGGGAATGACGCAGCTGCCGTTACTTTCCTGGCGCGCGCCCGTCTCGCACTACCGCTGGCGCTTTGCGGGCTCTGGGCGATCATTATTGCAGGGGGGCTCGGCGGGCTGATCGTCGGGAAAGAGCAGTTCACCCTCTGGCTGTTCCTGCGGCAGGATCTCGCTGTCCTGCTGATCCTCGGGATAATCCTGCGTTTCAGCCTGCATGCCGACAGGTCGGCAGGCGAGATCGCCTGGACGACAGCCGTGTCGCGTCACCCGTGGATGCTGGCGGTTAGCCTTGGCCTTCTCTGCTGGGGCGGCCATAGCTCGGTGCTTTCCGGCTACGACCTGACGCGCGACGAACAGATGGCGAGCTTCGATACGCTCGTCTTCGCCGGCGGCCGGTTGGCCTTCCCGGTTGCGCAGGCCTGGCAGCCGATGGCCGAGGCGCTGAACCAGTCCTTCATTCTGCCGATCGCCGAGCGTCAGGCCTGGGTTTCGGCCTATCTTCCCGTCAATGCCGCCGCCCGTGTGCTGGCAGGCTGGATCGGCGACCCCAACCTCGCCAGCCCCGCCTTCACCGCGATCGGTGCCCTGGCGCTGTGGCGCATCACGGTTCGGCTCTGGCCGGACGATGCCGGCGCGCGGGCCGTCGCCCTTCTCCTCTATGCCGGATCCTCGCAGGTCATCCTTCTCGGCATGACATCCTATGCGATGGCCGGGCATCTGGCCCTCAACCTCGTCTGGCTCGCTTTGTTTCTCGGCGGCGGCTGGTGGCATGCGGGCGCGATCGCGATCGGCTTCCTCGCCACGGGCCTGCACCAGCCGCTGTTCCACCCGCTCTTCGCGCTGCCGTTTCTCGTCGGCCTGCTGATCGGCAAACGCTGGGCGCTGACGATCCTCTATGCCGGCGCCTACCTCGCCATCGGCCTGTTCTGGCTGAGCTGGCCGCAGCTCGTCGCGCAGACGGCCGGCGGCGCGATGGAAACCCTCTCGGCCACCGGCGATCGCTTCGGCTACATCGATCGCGTCGCCGGGATGCTCCAGCAAACAGGTCTTGTCGGCCTCCCCGTAATGGCGATGAACCTCCTGCGCTTCGTCACCTGGCAGCACCTGCTGCTGCTGCCCTTGCTCACGGCCGGCCTCTGTCTTTCCTGGCGCGCGCCGCTGGTGCGGCCGCTCGCGGCCGGCATCCTCGCCACCATCGTCGTCGTCGGCGTGCTCCTGGCTTATCAGGGCCATGGCTGGGGCTACCGCTACCTGCACGGCCTGATCGGCAGCGCGTGCCTGATCGGCGGCCATGGCTGGCGCGCCTTGCGCGGTGTCTGGCCGGGGCGAAGGCTGTGGGCTCTTGCCAACGCGGCGACCTTCCTGTTGTTGCTGCCACTCCACCTCGTCATGGCATCCCTGTTCACCACGCCTTATGCCGATGCCGCCGCGGCGATCGCCCGCCTGCCGGCACCGATCGCGGTGATCGACGAGGGAGCCGCGGCCTTCGCATCCGATCTGGTGATCAACCGGCCGGACCTCTCCAACCGCCCAATCCGGCTCCTCGCAGGCAGTCTGACGACAGAACAGATCGCCGGGCTGTGCTCAGGCCAGGACGTCGCCTTCGTCGGCCGGGCCGAGCTGACAGGGATCAATCAGCGGATCGCCATGTCTCCAGGCGACGACAGCCATTTCAGGGCGCTCGAGCAGACCTGTCGCCAGGGCGCGCAGCCGGCAGCTGCTCCGCCAGCATCGCGCTGATCGCCTCCGCCATCGCCGACCAGCGGTAGGTGTCTTCGGCATAGTCCGCCATCCGGCGGCGATCGGCAGCGGCCATTGGGGGCGCATCGAGGGCCCGCATCACCGCTTGCGCATTGATCTCGGGACGGTCGGGATCGATCGGCAGCCCGGTGAGGAAGCCTTGTGCGCCGGGATCGGCCCGGCTGCTGTCGAGACCGCAGATGACCGGCAGCCCGCAGGCCATCGCCTCCTGGATCACCAGCGGAAAGCCTTCACCGACGCTCGGCAGCAACAATTGATCGGCCGCCTGGTAGAGTTCGGCCAGCGCACGGCCACTCGTGCCCCGCACCACAAGGACATTGCCGAGTTGCCAGGCGGCCGGATCGATCGGCCCCTTGCCGGCGAGAACGATGGAAAGGTCCGGTCGGGCTCTCGCGAGCGCCTCGATCGTCGCCAGCCCCTTCTTCTCGACGAAGCGGCCGACGAACAGGATCATCTTCTGCCCGGCCGGGAGGTCGAGGCGCCGGCGCAAGGCGTCCCGGCTTTCGGACGGAGCACGAAAGACCGTCGTGTCGACGCCATTAAACAGCAGCCGGGCGGGGACACGCAGCCGCACATCGGCAAAATGGGCGGCGGTGGTCGCGCTGATGAACACCACGCGGTCCGCGGCCGCTAGCATGGCCCGGCCGACAACGCGGTTGCCGAGCGCGGCCAGACCCCGCAGAAGACGGTTGCGGAAAGGCAGGTCTCCGACGTGCTGCACCAGCAGGACGGGCCTTCGCCGCAGCCAACAGGCGAGCATGGCCGCGACGGAGGTGAGGTAAAGCGCGTCATGGATAACGACGCCATCGCAACCGCCGACCGCGCACCAAAGTCGCGTCAGCGCCCGGGGCCCCGGAACCGGCATCGGCAGACCGGTGGCGCGCTCGATGCCGTTCCACGACGGCAGCTGGATGGCGGCAACGCCCGACGCTGGCGAGCCGCTGGCGGCCCAGGATGCGTGATGCCCCCCGGCCTCAAAGGCGTGGCAGAGATGGCCGGCAACCCGCTCGATTCCGCCGCCATGCGGCTCGAAGAAATGCGTTACCGTCAGGATTCTCATCGAGATCAGGCGGGCTCCCACCGCATCGTCGTTTCCAGCCGGTTGGGACACAACGCGCTGTAGAGCCCGTGCCGATAGCGGCCACAGGTCTCGGCGGAGATGCGAAAGCCGCTCGCCGATGCCAGGCGGTCCCAATCGGACGCAGGGACTTTCGGCAACGAGTCCATCGTCAGAGCCGGCTCGCGCGGACCGGCATGTCGGGCGGTCCTTCGCTCTTCTGCCCTATCGCCGTATGGCGATGCTTTCTCAGCAAGGCCCGGCGGCTGACCAGGAAATTGTACGCCGTCAGGGCCAATGTCGACAGCGGTGCGGCGATCGGCATTGACAGTCCAAAGCGCCCGATCAGCAACCACAGCAATATCCACTGTGCGGGAAGATTGCCCGCCATGGCCAGCGAATAGCGGGCAAAGCCAGAGCGGTTACGGGTGGTCCGGAAGCTGTAGGCAGAATGCAGCTGGTATCCCACCACCACGACGACGGCATAGCTCAAGAGCGTTGCCACGACGTAGTCCAGGCCGACGGCATCCACCGCGATCATGATCAGATTGTGCAGAAGCAGGCAAACGGCCGACACACCACCGAAACGCAGAAGGCTTGGCAAGAGCGTCATCTGGCTCGTGCCTTGCGGCATCGCACGAGATAGACGCAGCCATTGTCGTCTTTCACCTGGCGGGGGGTGATGCGATCCTCCAACAAGGCCCGCAGGTTCATGACCACCGCGAGCGTATTCGCGATGGCCAGGCCGACCACCGGCACCTGCCGGAGAACCCAGGCAAAACTGGTCAGGCGGATCATCGTGGTCGTCGCGAGGGGGCCGACGATCGAGACGATGTCCTCGACGACGAAACCGCGGGTCTCGATGTCGCGCTGCAGGCCTGGCCGGGTCCAGCGGCGAAAATCCTGCGGATGGGGATGGTAGAGCCAGGTGCCGTGCGTCGACAGCAAGAGCACCCCGTCATCATCGAGCACGCGGGCGATCTCGCTGAAATAGAGGTCGAGGTCGCCGACATGCTCGAGCACCTGCATGGACATCACGATGTCCACGGGTTCGAGATCGGACGGCAGGGTCCCGTCCGGCGCAATCGCAACCTCGGCGGCGGTTCCGAAGTCAGCGCCGCGGTAGCGCAGGCCATGGCTGACCGCGAGGTCGCGATAGGGCTGGGTGCCGCAGCCGAAGTCGAGCACGCTGCCGGAGCCGATCCGGCCCAGCATTCGGTCGAGCTGTGCGGCAAGGCCCCGCAGCAGCAGCCAGTCGGTGTTCCAGATGGCCGGAGCCCGCCGGCGGAGCGCTTCGGTATCGGTTATCGTAGGCACGGTCATGGCGACGGTATCCTGGCGATGGCAAAGTCTGTGGCGAAGTTGGCGTCATGCCCGGCCATGATGGCCAGCATAAAGCTGCCGAGCATCGTCTGCACCCCGACCGTCGTCAGAACGGTCGCGACCACCAGCGGCAGGATGTTGTCGAGGGCGCCGAAGCTGGTCTTTGCCCAGTAGATGCCGATCGCCAGCAGGCCAGCGCCCCCCAGCGCCACCAGCAAGGCGCCCACCGCCAGCGTCGTCTCCAGCGTCAGCCGGCCTGAATGGCGGCGCAGCACCGGCCGCAGCGGGCGATAGCCCTGGCGGTAGCCGTGAAGATGGGTTGCCAGCGCCAGGATGGCGGCGAGATGGCCGGTGGTGAACAGAAAGCCCGCGACGATTGACCAGCTGGTGCCGAAGGTCGGCGGCAACAGCGCCGGTGCGAGGATATTGCCGAGCGCGAACAGCAGGATGAAGCTCGCTATGCCCATGGCCAGCGCCGCGGGGACGCCGAAGACCCAGGTCGGGCTCAGCATCAAGAGATAGCGCAGATGACGCCAGCCGTCGCGCCAAGGCCTCAGATGCGGCCTGCGCTCTCGAAGATCGACCGAGAGGCGGGCGGGCACCTCGGTGATGGCGCAGCCCCGAAGACTGGCCTTGATGACCATTTCGCTCGCAAACTCCATGCCGCTGCCGGAAAGGCCAAGCGACAGGAAACATTCCCGGGTGATCGCCCGCAGCCCGCAATGCGCATCGCTGACGCCGGCCCGGAAGAACAGGTTGAGAATGCCGGTCAGCACGGGATTGCCGATGTAGCGGTTCTTCCACGGCATGGCACCGCGCTGGATCCCGCCCTTGAACCGCGACCCCATGCAGAGATCCGCGCCGGCCCTCAGGCGACCGATCATCGCGACGCCGTCGGTGAAGTCGTAGCTGCCGTCGCAATCGCCCATCAGCAGGTAGCGTCCGTAGGCGCTGCTGCAGCCGCCGATCAGCGCCGCGCCGTAGCCGCGTCTGTCGACCGAGACGACACGGGCTCCAAGCCGGATCGCCAGTTCCCGGCTTCCATCGGCCGAGCCGTTATCGGCGATCACGATCTCGCCGCGCAGACCGTGCTCTGCTTCGATCAGCGCGAGGGCCTGCTGGGCATTGGCAATGCAGTGCGGCAGGCTGACCGCTTCGTCGAGACAGGGCATGACGATCGAGACGGCGATCACCCTTGCCGGATGATGCGAAACACTCAGTCCCCGGCTGGTATCGACGAACATCCCCGTCCTCGCAAAATGGCGCCAGACAGTCATAAACGCAGCCGGTTAACGACTTTGCCGCCCGCCCCGGCGATCCCGTTCGACAGGCGCCCGACAGGACTGACGCGACGGTCAGATCGCGCTCCGGTCACAAGGCCAGCGACACCCCACCGTGTCCCGCATGCGGCCGTGTCGCCCATGCGGTCAAAACCGGCTCCCTTCGGTCGGTTCACGTCGCGCAACCGAGGATCCGACATAGGGGCGTCAAACGCTGCCCGGCAAAGTTCAGACACAAAATCCGACGGCCGGCGCCGCAGGACCAAACAAGACCGTGAGCAACACTTTCGGATTTATTTCTGTCTTTTAATTCTATTGGTGCTCAGGACGCTTCTAGGGCCAACTAAAATTTGACCGCGGCGGCATCGCGCGTACTTTTTGTAGAAAGTCGACGCTTAATCTTAACCATAAATTTCGAAGCTTTTTCGAAGCAAATGATCATAATAATAGGTTCCCGCCGCGTCCACGCATAATGATAATGCAGGTTATTCACCTTCGCAATTTTAATATCCTGATAATTATTATATTGTTGCATAAATGTAGCTTCCGCCAATTCTAGCTAAACCGCAGCAATGTCCACTTGCTAATTAAAGAAAAAGGCCGTTCAAACAACAAGTGTTGATGGAGGGCATACATGCCAAGATTGATCACTGTCATTTGTGCCATTGCAGGAATAGGTTCGATAAGCACTGCTCTGGCGGGCGATCTGGTCTATACGCCGATCAATCCGTCCTTTGGCGGCAATCCTCTCAACTCATCCCATCTCCTCGGCCTTGCCAATGCGCAGCGCGATGCGACGGCCAGAGATGCCGATGACGGCCTGGGCGGCGATGGCGCGTCGGGTGGCGGGACAGGCACTGTTGCAGACTCGGACGCAGATCTCTTCGTGCGCCAATTGCAAGGCCGCCTGTTGTCGGCCCTGGCAGGCCAAGTCACCGAGGCGATCTTTGGCGAGAACCCGCAGGACAGCGGCAACATCACCTTTGGATCGACGACAGTTGCCTTCGAAAGAACGCTCGATTCCATTCGCCTGACGATCAACAATAACCTCGACGGTACGGTGACAGAGATCGTCGTGCCGCAGCTGCTGTCCAGCAAGTCTGGCTAAAACCCCCGCCGTTACGCCCATCATCCTGTTACCGGAGCCGACGTGACCGCAGCCATGTCCTGCCTTTCATTCAAATACGCCGTCAGCCTGCTGACGCTGGTCTCGCTTTCCGGCTGCGTGACGCAGGAGGGGGCGTTTGACCAGATGCCCGTGGTCGAAAAGGTGAGCGCCCCCAGCAGCAGCCTGCGCCAGATGCCAGCACCGCAGTTGAAGACGGTCGTCGCCGTCTACGGCTATGAAGACCTGACCGGGCAGTTCAAGGAGCGGGACAATGTCCAGTCGCTCTCGCGTGCGGTCACGCAAGGCGGCACCCCGATGCTGATCAAGGCACTGCAGGATGCCGGAGAGCGTCGCTGGTTTACGGTCCTCGAACGCAGCCAACTCGATAACCTTCTGAAAGAGCGACAGATCCTGACGGAAATGCGCCGTCTCTATCGCAACGAGACGCAGCTGGACCCCAATGTGTTGCCGCCCCTCCTGAGTGCCAGCATCATCATCGAGGGCGGCATTATCGGCTATGACACCAACATCATGACCGGCGGGGCCCGCGCGCGCTTTCTGGGCATCGGCGCCGATGCCAAATACCTGCAGGACGTCGTGACCGTCGCCCTGCGGGCGGTGTCGATCAAGACCGGCGAAGTCCTGACGACGGTTTCGGCGCGCAAGGCAGTGGCGTCCTACGCGCTGCAAGGCAACGCCTTCCGCTATGTGAAGCTCGACGAGATCCTCGAGGCGGAAGCGGGCGTCACCTACAACGAGCCGAAGCAGATTGCCGTCCAGTCGGCCATCGAAAAGGCCGTCGAAAGCCTGATCGTCGAAGGTTCCGAGCTCGGCATCTGGAATTTTCAGGACCAGAAGGCGGGGCAGACCTATGTCGATGCCTATCGCAGCGAGAAGTATGGCAGCCGGCTGACCGCGCAGGCGGAAACCCTCCCCGCGCCGAAAACCACGGGGGCTGCCGACATCACCGAGACGACGCCCTTGGCGGCGGTGCCTGTTGCCGTCGCCAGCCGGGACGCCTTGCCGGGGGTGAGGACGGGGCGCTCGAGCGCGCCGGCCGCCAGTCCGTCACGCGCAAAGCCCGGACAGACATTGCCCGGCGTTCCATCGAACGCGCCCATTCAGCGCCAGTTGCGCGAGCAGGTACCGCCCCCGGAGCTTCCACCGGCGCCGTCTCCAAACGAGGAACCCGTTGGGTAGCCGTCCAACAAAAGCAGCAGTAAAGATATCGTGCTTATTATTTAAAGTACAAAAGGCGGCCCTGTGCCGTCTTTTCTGCGTTTCCAACTATCCCTATCAAACCTTGATCTACGACCAAATATATATTAGCTGGCAAAATCTAAACAGCGCAAATGATTAAACCAAATTAACCATACTAATTATCCCTACGCCGCCTTAATAGCTCACTGGATACCGTTTATTGTTGACGTAGGGGCAGCTGTCCGGCTATTCAATTAACAACCGGTTAACGGCAGGCCAAGAGGCCGCACCAAAGACTGGTCGGAGGAATCTCACTCCGAAAGGCACTGACCCGACTGGGAGAGGCAACCGCCGCCAGACGGGATGACACGACCCTTTGCGGCCTGCCGCAAGGGTTGCTTCAGCGGGACAGGCGCCAGCCCACCCTGCATCCAGTTCGAAATCTTCGCAGCCTGCCTAAGGCAAGCTGAACGATGCCGCGCGGCCACCCGCCTGGCACCGAATGATCAACCGCGTCCGCAGCCGGGAGGCCGGGCCGATGCATATTGAGGGGACTAACATGACCAATTTCAAGCAGCTGCTTCTCGCCGCCACCGCGCTCACCTTGATGAGCGGCGCCGCGATGGCGGGCGGCAACAAGGCCTTTGTCTATCAGGGCACAGTTGATGGTGGCGAGCTATCAAGCGGCAACTCGGCGACCGTCAAACAGAGCGGTGCCGGCAATAATGAGGCCGGCAATGCAGACCAGAATATGCTTCAGAACGGCAAGTCGAACGTTCTTTCAACCACCCAGGTAGGCGGCTTCAATAAGATTGGCCTGCAGGGCGATGGCGTCGAGCAATACGGCACAGCAAATCATCTCACAATCGAGCAGACCGGCGGAAGCAACACCGTAGGCGAGTCAATTCAGCGCCGCACGACTGGCGGGACTTACTCCAATGTCGCTGGCTCCTTCCAGAATGCTGATACCTTCAACCAGATCAGCATTACACAGGCGGGTCAGGGGAATTCCGTTGGCAGTGTCGGTCAGAATGGTTCCCAGAACGTCATCAAGATTGAACAGCTCGGTAATTCCAACGGAACATCGTCTTTCACAGCGGGAAGCCGCGCTGCCGCAGTCGGCGTTGCGCAGGGAACAGCCAAGCAAGACGGCGTAGACAACAAGATCTCATACGCTATCCGTAGCAATGACAACAATTCCTTTGGCTTTAAACAGGTCGGTAGACATCATACGATTACTAGCAACTCCCTTTACGGCAACAATAACCAGATCGCCGTTTCTCAGGGCGTAACCGGCAATACTGGTAACCGAGCTACGGTCAGTCATAATGGCAATAACAACAATGTTGGCATTGCTCAGATCGGCGATGACAACCGTTCGACCGTCAACATAACTGGCAGCGATAATATTATTGGTGTCCAACAGAACTTGAATGGGTTCGCGGCGCGCGATGATTTCAATCTGACCGTGACGGGCGACCGTAACGGCGGCTACCGCAGTTTTGGTTCGAACGCTGCCGGCGCCCTCAACTTGACCGCTGGTCTTTTCGTTCAACAGGGTTTCAATAACCAGCTTACCGGCACGGTTACGGGAAATGACAACGTGCTGGCTGCAAACCAGACTGGGAACGACAACAAGATAACGGGCGTCGTATCCGGAGACTTCAATGAGTCTGCCGTCGTACAGGCAGGCAACTTAAACGCCGCGACCTTCAGCCAGATTGGAAACTCAAACGTTGTTTCCATCAGTCAATGAGTCGACAGACTGGAGTCTCTGCCCATCGCTCAGACGTTGAGGCAAGTGGGTAATCTAACTCCAAGACCGACGACTGTTGCAAGTTAAACAGCTGCTGATGGGTGGCTTTGAAACGAAGCAAGCTGCGGCGGGTAGGTCCCGCCGCAGCGACCGGATCCGGGCATCGGCCCGCCACTCCCGCCGCGTGAGGTGACATGTGTTCGTACCCGTCCGGCTTCCCGCAATCCTGCTTCTGCTCGGCTCTGCGGCGCCGGCCTTCGCGCAGAGCCCGGGCGACAACCTCGTGTTTCTCGGCCAGACCGGCGACACCAACACCGTGCGCATCAATCAGACCGGCAATGGCAACGTTGCCGGCGCTGATGCCGCGGCGCTGCGGCTGAACCAGCTCGGCCGCGACAACACGCTCGAGATCGACCAGATCGGGCTGTTCAACCAGGTTGGCAGCGATCCGCGCAGCAGCAGCAAGCCCGCCATCGTGCACGGCACCAACCAGGTCGGCACCCGCAACCAGATTTCCATCGACCAGACGACGGGGCGCGCGGGCAGCGGCAACCGTATCGGCAGCGTGCTGCAGGTGGCGCCGGACCTCGGCCCCCTGGCGCGGGCGACCGTCGCCAATGCTGCCTCGATCGTACAGGACGAGGTGGGCGGCGCGCACCTCGTCGGTCAGGTTGTCCAGAAGACGGAGGCGCCCGACGGCGCCACGAATGTCGTCGACATCCTGCAGACCGGCGGCGAGCGCAGCCTTGGCAACAGTCTGCGTGGCGCCTTGCAGTCGGGCACCGGCAATAGCTTGGCCAGCCGCCAGTCCGACAGTGAGAACGCGATTGGCGGCACGTCCCAGACCGGCAGCGCCAACGAGATGCGGATCGACCAGGCCGACGGCGCCGGCAATGTGATCGAGCGGCTCGATCAGGCGGGCGAGCGAAACCGGATGGAGATTGCCGAGAGCGGCGCCCGCAATTTCATCGCGCGGGCCAGCCAGAACAATCAGGGCATCGCGGTCTCCGGCAACACGATGCGCCTGACGCTGTCGGGCAATGACAATGGCGGCAACGGCCTCGGCCTCGTCGGCTCGTTCACCGGCATTTCCGCCAGTGCCGAGGTGATGCAGGCCACGGTCGAGCAGTTCGGCGACGGCAATGTCCTCTCCTACACCGTCTCTTCCGCAAAGGGCGTCCAACCGCCGGAACGTCGGCAGGATGCCATGCTGAACCTCTTCGGCTTCGTTCAGGACGGCAGTGGCAATGGCCTGTCCGGCACGGTCACCGGCGCGCAAAATCAGGCCGCCGCCCGGCAGCAAGGCGACGGCAACGGGTTCGACTTTCAGCAGGTCGGCATCGGCAACGCCCTGTCCGTTCGACAGATCGGCGAACGCAACCGGGCCGATGCGGTGCAGCAAGGCGATGGCAATCAGCTGACGGTGGCCGTTCGCGGAGACGACAACAACAGTCTCGGTTCGGCGTTTACCGGGCAATCCCTGAACGCACGAAGCCTGCAGCCCGGCGAGCTTCAGCAGATCGGCGACAGCAATGTCGTCGATCTCGCCGTCGAAGGCAGCCGCAATCTCTTCGCGGCCTTCCAGTCCGGGTCGAGCAACACCGTTACCGGCTCCATCTCGGGCGCCAGCAATCAGGCTTCTCTCAGCCAACTGGGGAATGACAATCTCATCGGCTTCACCCAGAGCGGATCCGCTAACATTTTAGTCGTCGAACAATAATGTTGTTTACCACAGCGGAAATACATGATTTAGACTTTACAGTATTGCCTGACCATGTAACGGATTGGAAGGATAGGCGTCGTATAGTTCTCTCGATTGTTGATCGGGAGTTCTCAGATGCTTTCTTTTTCAAGACTGGCGATCGTCTCGGCCGTTTTGGTATGCGCGTCTTCGGCGACGGCCGCGGAGCCACTGACCATCGCTGGCAGCCTTGTGGGAAATGGAGCCGATTTGGTGATGGTCGGCAACGACAATGTGCTGACGATCCTGCAGGAGGCGCCGCTTGGCGCCGATGCCTTCAACAGCGTCCGGGTGCGGCTGACGGGCGACCGCAATGGCGGGGCAGCCGGACGATCCTTCGGGGGCGCGGCGCTCGCAACCGGGCTCCTTCCCGGACATCTGACCCAGTCGGGCCTGGGCAATCTCATGGATATTTCTGTCGACGGCTCGGACAACCTTTTCGCGGCGTCGCAGACGGGCTCGGCAAACCAGCTGGCCGCCTCGATCGTCGGCCACGGCAACCAGTCGGCTGTGCAGCAGACCGGGAATGGCAATATCGCCAACTTCTCCCAAGTGGGGAATGGCAACATGGTCAGTATAACGCAAACGTCGTGGTAGCCACGACCCCCGGTAACAGGCAGCGAGCGAGACAGCGATGCGATATAAGACCATGCTTCTGTTCGGGCTTGTTGCCGCCGTGCCGCTCTCGGCTCAGGCCGACGAGAATACCCTCTACATCCAGCAGCAATCGCTGAGCACCAGCGTGCTCGGCAACACGCTGGACGTCGACCAGTCGAAGGCCAGCGGCAGTATCGTCTCGGGCCTCGTCATCGACAGCGCGGGGATCAGTCCCTTGGCTTCCCGGAGCCTGGAAATCACTCAGACGGCACTGCAGCGCGGCGAGGGCAACCGGGCGACGATCGACGTGACCGGCAAAGGCGGCCAGATCGGCCTGTTTCAGAGCAATGTCGGGACGGCCGGCAACGGCAACAGCGCCGACATCAAAGCGCTCGGCGGCGGCAACGCGATGGTCAGCCAGCTGGGTTCAGGCAATATCGCCGCCATCAATCTCAATACCAACGTTCTCGCGGTCACGCCGCTCAACGCCAGCCTCGATAGCGCGGGGACCGTGGTTCAGGTCGGCAACCGCAACAATGGGACGGTGAATGCGTCGAACGGGGGGAGCGGCGTGCTGGTGCAACTCGGCAGCCGTAACACGATGCAGGTCAATGCCATCGGCACCAATGTCGTGGCCACCCAGATCGGCAGCGGCATGACGGCTGTCGCCCCGGCCCAGGTGATATCGAACGGCGCCACCGTGCAGATTACGCAGACGCAGTTTCAGGGCGTCAAATGAGATGCGGATTCTCACCGCTGCTTCTCTGCTCCTCGCCATGAGCGCCACGGTCGCCGCGAGGACGCGGCCTCGGCCGTCCCCTCGATCGAGGTCAGGCCCACGGATAACGGACTGTCGCTGATCGCCAGCATCGTGGCGCTGTCGGCGGGGGATTTCGAGGGCCGCATGACGGTCAAGAAGTCAGGGCCGTCCGGCACGACCAGCACGCAGCAGGGCAGCACCTTTACCCTTTCCCACGGTCAAGCCGCGACGGTGGCGACAATGGGCCTGTCTTTCCAGCCTGGGGACGACCTGGAGGTCGAACTGTCGGTGTCATCCGGCGGCCGCGACCTGGCCAAAAGCACGATCCAGCTGGGCTCCCCTTCCCGCGACTAGCAGTCCGCCCGGCTCGGGCGACCCTCACCGGAGTGCTTCATTGAACAGGTTCCCGCTGCTTCTTCTCGCCTTGCTGTTCGGCCTCGCCTTCCATGCCGAGGAGGCTTTCGCGCAGAGCGAGAGTGATTTCGTGACGGCGTTCGCCGGACGCTGGCAGACGCTAGACCCCGTCTTTGCCGACAAGGGGGCCTGCCAGATCGAGCTGAGTTCCGCCAAGGTCGGACAGTCCTATGCCGTGTCGACGCAGCATTGCGCGGCCGAGCTTGCCGCCATCTCGCAGTGGAGCATCGTCGATAAGCAGCTGGCGCTGCTGGGCCCGGACATGAAGATCGCGGCGCGGCTCGGCGGCAACCAGAATCGCATGAGCGGCGACCTGACGACCGGGGTTGCTCTGGTGTTCGAGCGTCTGCCGGCAAACCTTGCTGCCGGGAGCAAACCGAACAAGCCCTTGAAGGGCGGCTGCATCTATTACGGCTATACCGCCACCTGTGCCCTCCCCGCGGACATGGTCGCGCCCGCGACCAAGCCGGCGGGTTCCTTCGCCAGCGCTGCCACGCTGGTTCGTCTGAATGCGCGATCGGAAGCCCGCCCAGATGCGCCCGTCCTTGCAACCATTCCGGCAAACACGTGCGTGGCGGTCGAGCAATGCAGCAGCGGCTCAGACGGTCTGTGGTGCAAGGCGAAGATCGGCAATTTCTCGGCCTGGATCCCCCAGATATCGGTCAGAGCCAACCGGTGGCAGGTGCTGACGTTTCACGGTAGCTGCAGCTGAGACGGTAAAGGCGCGCTTGGCCTGCCATCACGCCAGATCGCCGCCTTGGCGCATGGGTGACAGCGGTTCAGTTCACTTGTCATAGCAAATTCATCAAAAGCCTCTCCGGTATCGCGTAGTTACTCCCCAGAGCATCTAGCGCCATGTCGATCGGGGGGAACAACCATGTCCAAAGTCAGCGCGTCAACCAGCGTCTACGGCGAGTATAATCCGACGTCCGGCAATGCGGATGCTGTCCAGGCTTGGGAGAAGGCGAAGGATCAGGCCAAGGATGCGGGCATTCAATGGGAGAGGCCGGCGGGTGACACGCGGTCGGCGCAGCAGATCATCGACGATACGCCGATCCTGCGGAACCTCGGCAACCAGGAGGACGTCCGGTCCAATCTGGAGGACCGGGTCGGCGGCGACATCGAGACCAATGCCGATGCCGCCTACCGCGCGGCGCAGGTTCTCGAGCACATCGAAAAGCTCGACGAGAGTGGCAATCGGATCGCGGGCGGCGACATAGACAATGGCAAGGTCAACGGCTTCTCCAAGGGCGGCGATGCCTATCACGGGACGGAAGCGGGCCGCCTGAAGGATTTCGGCGAGAACGGCTTCGGGTTCCTCAAGGGCGAGTTGCGCGACGTCCCGTCGGCCAGCGAGGATCCGGAGGCACGCAGCCAGGCCGATGATCTCGGAATCCGATGGGAGCGCCCGGCCGGTAACGAGCGCTCGGCCGAGGAGATCATCGACGGCAGCGATCTCCTGAAGAACCTCGGTGATCAGAGCGACGTCAAGGACATGCTGAAGGAGCGTGTCGGCGATTTCGAAAGCGATGCGGACGCCGCCTACCGCGCGAACCAGGTGCTTCAGCACATCGAGCGCTTCGACGGCGAGGGCCGGGAGATCGTCGGCAGCGATGTCGGCAATGGCGAGATCAACGGCTTCAGCAAGGGTGGCGAGGCCTATAACGGCACCGAGGCCGGGCGCCTGCAGGACTTCGGCAAGGATGGCTTCACCAGCCTGAAGGGCGAGATGTCCAACCCGGACAGCGTCGGCGACAACGCGGAAGCCCGCGCGGCCGCCGAAAAGGCCGGGATCAAGTGGGAACTGCCTGAGGGCGACGAGCGCTCGGCGCAGGACATCATCGACGACAATCCCGCGCTCGCGCACCTCGGCAACCAGAGCGGCGTGAAGGACATGCTGAAGGAGCGCGTCGGCGATTATGAGAAGGACGCGGACGCCGCCTATCGGGCGATGCAGGTTATAGACCGCGTCGTGTCCTACAATGAAAAGGGCGAGATCCAGGCCGGCGGCGATGTCGCCAATTCCAGCATCGACGGCTTCACCAAGGGCGACGAGGCCCGCAACGGGACCGAAGCTGGTCGCCTGCAGGATTTCGGCAAGGGCGGTTTCGAGGCGCTTTCAGGGGTCACCAAGCCGGAGGACAGCGCCGGCTATAAGGCGTTCCTCAAGGCCAATCCGGATGCCGACGCCGCCTCCCAGCAGATTGCCGAGTACAGTTCGGTCCTCAACGATAATTTCGACCTGATCCGCAGCAAAACCGGCGACGGCGACTTCCTGACCGAAAATTCTCTGAAGGATTACCTGGCGCAGAATCCACAGAGCAGTGACGAGTTGAAGGAGGCGCTGAACTTCTGGTCACAGCCGGGGGCTTTCGCCAAGCTCGAAACGGCACAGGATCCGCTAAAATTCGGTGCCGACGGCAAGTTCAGCAAGAAGGACGCAACCGCCTTTCTCGCCACGCACACGCCGAAGGATGCGAACGCTGCGATCACCTTCCTCGCCGGCGTCAGCAATGCGAATGTCGTCGCCGACGTCGACACCAGCAAGCTCGGCGCGGACGTGTTCGCCAATCCGGCCAATTACACCACCGAGGAGAAGGCCGCCGTCCTGCAGGAACTCCTGACGACGCAAAGCCTCATCACCGACGGGGCGGCCGCCGGCATGTGGAGCACCGACTACGGCAAGGTCAGCATCGCCAACGCCGTCCAGGGCCATCCCGACCCTGCCAAGCTGCTCAGCGACGTCAACGACCACATCAAGATCCTCGAGAACGATCCCGAGGTCGTCACCTTCCTCAACGAGAGCGGCACCAAGGAACTGACGAAGCTGCTGGATGACAACAAGGGCCTGAAGGACGCCGTCCAGTCGAACTACGACAACATCAAGTCCGGCGGCGCGCTCGACGCGATGTGGGACGCGAAGACCAAGGACGGCAAGACCGACCAGCAGGCGGCCCTCGCCGAATTCTTCGGCAGCGCGCAGATGCACCAGACGGCGCTCGGCATCAAGGATCTGCCGGAGATCCAGAGCGCTGTCGGAAAATCGAAGCACAATGCCGAGTTCGAAACCTTCTACAAGGACAAGCTCGCCTCCGGCGACCGGCTGAACGAACTGCTGGTGGATCAGCCTTTCGCCGAGGCCGCTGGCACCTACAGTGCCGAAGTCGCGGTCTACAACGCGGCCCTCAATCCTGAATTCACCGGCCAGTTCGATACCCAGCTGAACGACAACTACACCCGGATTACGCAGGACAACGTCTTCAAGGACGCCAGTTTCGAAGATCTGAAGAAGGCTTTCGGCACCGACGGCAGCGATAATCTGGATGAGACCAAGGTCAAGGCGATCATCGAGGAGATCACCAAGACCAACCCAGAATTCTTCGTCAACCCCGACGGCAAGGTGACGACGCCGGACCAGATCCTTTCTGGTTTCCGCGGCAGCTGGGACGTCCTGCGCCAAGGCACAAAGTCGCTGGCGGAAATGAAGCCCGAATGGTTGAGCCCGGACGCCAAGACGGCATCCGACAAGGGCCTGCTGCACGGGGTCAGCGGTCTCTTCATGGCCGGCGTCACGATTTCCAAGGGCGCCAACAGCGGCGGCAACCTGACCGACAGACAGATCGTCGACATCACGACGGGATCGGTTCAAACCGTGACGCTTCTGGCCGAGGGCGGCATCAAGAACTACCGGGATTACCTGAAGGGTGTGGTCTCGAAGGTCGACGACTCGCTCTACAGCCACTTCGATACGCTGCTCGACGACGTCAAGCCGGAGGCCAGTGACCTCAAGCAGGAGTCGAACCTTGCCAAGGAGCTCGGCAAAACCCTCGAAAAGTGGGAAAACGCGGCCAAGGGATTGGGCGGCCTCGCCGGGGCCGCCGCGGGCGCCTACGGCATTTTCGACGGCGTGCAGTCGATCCGCAAAGGCGACCTGGTCTCGGGCGGCATCAGCATTACCGCGGGTTCCCTCGGCGGTCTCGCGAGCCTTGCTTCGGCCGGCGAGGGCGGCGCCTTCCTGCTCGGCCAGATGGGCCTCCGGGCGGCGCTGGCCCCGATCGCCGGCGTCCTCGGCATGGCGGCTGCCGGCGTCGGCGCCATCGCTATGCTCCTGCCGGGCCTGATCGCGGAGGGCAAGCAGCAGACGCAGCAGGACAATTTCGGCGACCTGCTGGGTGAGACCATGACGAAATACGAGATCGACGGCGTTCCCAAGGGCGACCAGTTCGACATCCCGGAGAGCGACTGGCCGGAAAGCAGCTGACGTCGGCTTCGCCAGCAGGCTGAGCGCCGACCAGCTGTCATTCGGGGCTGAGGAGCTCCACACTGCTCGGAGGCCGGGAACGGCCTCTGTCGCCGTCCCGAGGCAGGTGCGGCGAAGCGAACCTAGCCGATCGGGTCGATGTCGGAAAAGTCCACGAGATCGATCCGGGCGGGCACGACGAAGCGTCCGTTGAGATAGGCCAGCAAACGCTGGAAGGCCTCCCCGCCCCCGCGGATCGCCTCGAGACTCTCAATCCCTGTCCAGCCGCTCCCGAGCGGCAGCTCCGGCTGGGTCAGCCAGGCCTGTTCGGCGAGAAAAGCGGCGCGATCCGGCGGAAAGCCGATATCGGTGAACACCAGCTGCACCGCCTCGAGCGTCAGCCCGCTTTCCCCCTCGCGCTGCAGCGCCAAGGTCCGGACGTGCCGATGCGCCGCGAGGCTGCCGGCGATCGTCCGTTGCGCGGCGTCGCTGGCGAGGAGCAAGGAGCGGGCGTCGCGGAGCTCAGGGTCCGGCGGTCCCCGGCTGAGATCATCGAGCACCCGCACCGCATCCCGGCCGGCGCGCTCGAAGCGGGCCAGCCCCTCTGCAAGGCTCGGGAGCAGGTCGGGATAGGCGGTGAGAAAGGCCTGGAGCATGGCCGTGAGGTTCTCGCCGTCGAGCTTCGAGCGCCAGCCGGTCCACTCCATCAGCAGCGGTCCGGCGATCTCGAGGATGTCGGCATCGACGCCATCGATCCGCCCGCCGAGGCGACGGATGCTGGCGGCGAGCAGCGCGATCAGGCTCTGGCGCCGGCGCCGGTCGCCGCGTTCCTCGAGCTGGGCGGCAAGGGTCAAAGGCAAGAGCAGCCCGGTCCCGACGGCCACGGCCTGTGCCAGCCCGAAGAAGATGGCGGCATCATTGACGTTCTTGCCGGCCAGCACGATGGCGCCGAGATCGCGGGCGAAGGTCCGGACCTCGGCAGTCCCCGCCCCGGCATCGAGGATCGACGCGACATTGGCCAGCGCCCGGGTCGTCGCGGCGGAACCGAAGCCCGGAGACGCCCCCGGCGGGGCCGCAACACCCGCTGTTCTCGCGGGGAGGTCGATGGTGACCGCCATCCCTGCAGAACTGGGGGCACCGGCGACCGACCTGTCGCAGAGACCCGCGACGATCGCGGCGAGTTGCGGCTGGACGCCCGCCACAAACGCGCCGGCGAGGCCTGGCGGAAGGGTTCGCAGGACGGTGTAGAGTTCCTGCGCGGCGGCGTGGGGGTTTTCGGCGGCCAGCATCCGCTCGACTACTGCGGTCCGCGTGGCGAACAACGTCCGCGGATGCGCCCCGGCATCTGGTCCTGCAGGCTGGGAGACTGGCTGCCCCGCGCTGGCCGCGGGGGACGGGGCGGCCCGTCGCTCGGGCGTCTCGGCCGAGGGGCGGAAGTGGGCCTGGCGGGCGGGATCGCGGCGATCCGGCAAACCCGCCCGGGGGTCGACGGTCGGCTTTGCCGTTGCTTCCCGATCGGCGGGCCCGAGCGTTGGCGGCGCGTCCCCCGGCGGGGTCTCGATCCGCTGCCATTCCTCAAAGGCCCGCCGAAACGCGTCCTTTGCAGCGGACGACGCAAGATCGCGGATGACCGTGACGATCGGGATCATGGCGCCGCGGCCTCCGGCCCCGCCAGCCCCTGCAGCAGGCCGACAGTCCCTTTCAGGTCGCCGATCCGGTCGAGCATCAGCGGCACCAGGAAGACCGCATAAACCACCATCAGGAAGGAGAAGAGGAGGTTTTTCACCGCCAGGGACAGGTCGAAGACGTGGAACTGCGGGGCCATGCGCGAGAGATAGGCGAGCATGAAGTCGGCGATCAGCATGGCGATGACGACCGGCGCGATCAGCACCACGCCGATCAGCATCACGCGGTCGAGCACGCCGAGCAGCGCCATCACCGAATGCGCCTCGATCACCGGCACGAAGCTCGTCGCCGGCCAGAGATCATAGCTGCGGTAATAGCCGTCGAGCAGGATTAGGAAGCCGCCCGACATGAAGAAGAGGGTGATCAGCGAGAGGCTGAGCAGCGTTGCGGTAATGCTGGATTCGCCGGTGGACAGCGGGTCGACCAGCTGCGCCATGGTCGAGCCGCGCTGGAGGTCGACGAGATCGCCGGCCACCTCGGCCGCCCAGAACGGAATGCCGAAGGCGAGGCCGATCACGCCGCCAACCGCCATTTCCTTGATCACGAGGCCGGTCAGGCTGAGGCTCGTCGGCGTCCCCGCCAGCTGGAGGCTCTGGAACACCGCGGGCACCACCGGCAGCGAAATCGCGATCGCCACCGCCGATCGCAGGAGGCCGGTGAGGCCGAGCCGGGTGAAGGCCGGCGTCAGCATCACCATGCCCAGCGCCCGCGACACCGCGACGGAAACGGCCACCAGCAGCGGGTAGGCCAATTCCAGGAAAGCGTTGGTGACGGCGGCGTTCACGGCATCCCCTAGCGCGTCAGAGCCGGAAAGCTGTCGAAGGACTGGATGGCGATGCTGCCGACCTGGCTCGCCAGCAGCGGGCCGAGGAAGATCAGCACCAGCATCACCGCGACCAGCTTGACCGCCTGCGGCAAGGTCTGGTCCTGGATCTGCGTCAGGGCCTGCAGCAGGCCGACACTGACGCCGATGAGGATGGCGACGCCGAGCGCCGGCGCCGAGACCAGGAGAACCGTGAGGAGGCCGCGGTTCATCTCGGCGAGAAAGACATCCTGTCCCATGCGCCTACCCGCCGTAACTGAGGATCAGGCCGTGCATCAGCCGCGACCAGCCCTCGATGGCGACGAAGAGGAAGATCTTCAGCGGGATCGAGATCAGCGTTGGCGAGACCATCATCATGCCCATCGCCATCAGGACGTTGGCAACGATGAGATCGATCACCAGGAAGGGGATGTAGAGGAGGAAGCCGATCTCGAAGGCGCGCGTCAGCTCGGAGCTGACGAAGGCCGGGATCAGCACCAGGAGATCGTCGCTCTTCAGCTCGGCCCGCGCCTCCTCCGACCACACGGTCTCCGTCGCCTGGATGAAAAAGTCCCGCTCCCGTTCGTTGGCAAAGCGCGCGAGATAGGTCTGCAGCGGCACGCGCACCGCCTCGGCCGCCTCCTTGAGGCCCTCGACGGTCTGGACGTCGATCGTCCGGTTTTCGAGCTCACGGTACATGTTGCCGACGAGCGGCGTCGTCACATAGACGGTGAGGATCAAGGCGATGCCGTAGAGCACCAGGTTCGGCGGCGACTGCTGGATACCCAGCGCATTGCGGATCAGGAACAGCACCACCGAGATTTTCAGGAAGCCGGTCATCGTCACCACGGCGAGCGGCAGCAGCCCGATCGTCGAAACGAGCAGGATGATGGCGACGAGGTTCGGCTGGAACTCATTCATCCTGTGCGGCACCGGCATCATCGGCGAGACGGGTGATGCGCACGCCGAGCCCCTCCCCGATGGTCACGAGGCTGCCGCGGCCGATGCGGCGGCCATGGGCAACGATGTCGACGGCATCCCCGACCGGACGCGAGAGCGGCAACAGGCTGCCCGCGGCCAGCGCCCGCAGTTCCGCGATGGTCATCTCGACCCGTCCGAACTCCATCACCAGCCGCACCGGCAGGGCGCCGATCCCGCTCTCGTCGTCCTTGTCGCTCATGTCGCGGTCTTTCTGGAGGGGAGGAGAAACCGCCTGTAGCGCGGTCCGAAGGCGAAAACGGGCATCGACGGCATCCACCTGCCCGCGCAGCCGGCCGCCGACCACGGCCTCAGTTGTGGTCCCCTCCAGCATCACGACATCGCCCGGCGACAGGCTGCCGAGCTCGGACAGGCTGAGATCTTGCCATCCGGCTGACAGCGCCAGTTCCACCGGAATGGCGGCGACGTCCAGGGATGCCGGCGGCGCCAGCCGGTCGAGTTCGACGGCGAGCCGTGACGCGAGGTCGACCGGCAGCTCCAACCGGCAGGCGGTCCTGGTGCCGTCCTCGAAGCCGAGCGTCACGGTGAGGGCCAGCGGCAAGGCGCCGAGCCCGGCCGGATCCTCGGGAAGGACGCGGATCGGCTGGCCAAGCCTCTGCTCGATCGGCCCGAGAAGACTCAGAAGGGCAAACTCGACCAGGATGGCCCGCTGTGCCGGCTCTTCGGCGAGGAGCGTCGCCCCGATCACCAGCTGCGCCTCGACGCGTTCGACGAGATGCTGCGGCAGAGAGATCCGTCCGGTCGACTCGCCGATGCGAAGAGCGACGGACATTACAGTGGGATCCGGCGCACCCAGCAGGGACAACCGAACGGTCGCCGGCCGGCCGAGCACCGTCAGGCGCAGCGCCGGGCGTGTCCGGCTCAGCCGGTTGATCACGGCGACCGCCTCCGGCAGGACGCTCGGCAGGGTCGGCATGGCGTGCCGTGCCGGCGAAGAAGGCGCCGGCAGCAGGTCGGGTAACTCGGGCAGCATCAGCATTCCCGTCTGCGCCGGAAGGTGGCGTCGTCCTCCGCCGACAGCTCGGCGAGGACTTCCTCTTGCAGCGTCTCGGCCCGGCGAAGGTGGTGTGCGACTTCCGAAAGACGGTCGGCGTCGCGTCGCCGCTCGAGGCGTTCCGCCTGGAGCTGGCCAAGCATGTCGTCGGCTGCCACGGCCAGCGCGAGGACCGCGGCCCGGGCCGCTTCCAGCTCGGTCCGGCGATGCTCGGAGGCCAGCGCCGTATCGGTCGAGCGTCCGAGCGCGGTCTGCGGCATTGGCCGCCCGAGGATCGCCTCGAAGAAGAGGCGCTCGCGCGCTTCGGCGGCCGTGGCATGGTCGTCGAGGGCGATGTCGGCCACGGCCACGAGACCTGCCGTCTTCCGGCAGACGTCCGCCTGGCGCGCGACGGCGCGCTCGGCCCGCTCCTCGCGCATCCGGCGCAAGGCGACCAGCCGGTCGATATCAGCCCGCCGGATCATGCCAGCAGCCCCTGCAGGCGCCGCAGCGTCTCGGGCATGGACGAGCGGTCCCGCGCGTCCTGGCGCAGGAAGGCCTCGATGGCGGCATGCCGGGCGACCGCCTCGTCGGCGAGCGCGTCATGGCCGGCGGCGTATTCGCCGATCCGCAGCAGCAGCTCGACATCCTGGTAGCGCGCCATCAGGTCGCGCACCCGGCCGGCATCGCGCCGGTGATCGGCACCCGCCACCGTGTCCATCAGGCGGCTGCGGCTCTTCAGGACGTCGATCGCCGGAAAGTGGTTGCGCTGGGCGAGTTCGGCGCTGAGGACGATGTGGCCGTCGAGGATCGCCTTGGTCTCCTCGGCGACGGGGTCGAGCCCGCCCTCGCCTTCGGTCAGGACGGTGTAGAGCGCGGTGATCGAGCCGCCGCGGCCGGGTCCCGCCCGCTCCAGGAGGCGCGGCAAGGCGGCGAAGAAGGACGGCGGGAAACCGCGCCGGGTCGGCGGTTCGCCAGCGGCAAGGCCGATCTCGCGCTGCGCCCGCGCAAACCGGGTGACGCTGTCCATCAACAACAGCACGTGGCGGCCTTGATCGCGGAAATACTCGGCGATGGCGGTGGCGACATAGGCCGCCTTGACGCGCTCGATCGCCGGACGGTCCGAGGTGGCGACGACCGTCACGGCTTTGCGGCGCGCCTCTGCGCCGAGCTGCACGTCGACGAATTCACGCACTTCCCGCCCGCGCTCGCCGATCAGCCCGACGACAATGACGTCGGCCTCGGTGCCGCCGATGATCGACGCCAGCAGCGACGACTTGCCGACGCCCGGCTCGCCGAAGATGCCGACGCGCTGGCCGCGCGCGACGGTGAGCAGCCCGTCGATGGCACGCACCCCGAGGCGCAGCGGATGCTCGATCAGGTCCCGCTGCATCGCCAAAGGCGGCTCGGCATTCACTGGATAATCCTCAGCGGCCAAGAGGACGGACGGCCCCTCATCGAGGAAGGCGCCGAGCGGGCTGATGACGCGGCCGAGCAGGCCATCGCCGACGGGAACGCTGAGGGCGCGGCCGGTCGGGATCACCTCGGCTCTGGTCGACATGCCGTCCAGCCCGCCGATCGGGGTGAGGATCGTCTCCTCGTCCTCGAAGCCGATGACCTCGGCCGGCACCTGCCGCCCGGTGACGGGGTCGCGGAGATAGCAAAGCTCGCCGATCCGAGCCATCGGCAGGTTCGCATGAACGATGACGCCGCGGATCTGCCGCACCCGGCCGTAGACCGGCCGCGGCTCAGCGCCCGCCGCAGCCGCGGAGAGGCGCGGCAACAGCGCATCGAATTCGAAGCGGGCTGAAGTCATGCGCCGCCGCCGATCATCGCGGAGCGGATGGCGCCAAGCTGCGCGTCGAGCCCGACGTCGATGCTGGCGACCGGGCTGGTGACGATGCACTGGAGATCCGAGAGGTGCGAATCGGCTTCCACGCGGACGCGCGGTCCGGCGGCCGTCGACGCCGTCAACAGCGCCTCGACCGGCGCGGCGAGGCCGGGCGCCACGCGCACCACGACCTCCTCGGCATCGCGAAACGCCGCGATCGCCTCTGCGGCGACCGCCCGGACGAATTCGGCCTGGTCGAAGCTCGCCAGCACCTGGCGCACGATCGACAGCGCAAGGTCCGCCAACCGGCCTTCGAGGCCGGCGAGATAGCTCGCGACGTCGACCTGGGTCTGCATCAGCAGCGCGGCGGCCGCTGTCTCGCCGGCCTTGCGGCCGGCGGCCTCACCCTCGGCGCGCGCGCGCTCCACGACGTCGCGGGTCGTCGACAGCAGCGCCTCCGCTTCGGCCCGCGCGCTGTCGCGGAAGGCATAGCCATCGATCCAGCTGGCCGCCTCGGCAGAACGCAGGATCTTGCCGCCGGGCCGGGCGGGCAATCCGTTCACGACGCGGCCCTTTCGGAAGCGGCAGCATGGATGTCGGCGGCGACCCGGCGCACGATCAAGGGGCCGCGCGCCAGGAGCTGCGCATCGGCTGTCGCCGGGACGGCCGCGTCATCCGGCCATTTCAGCCGGACGCGGCGGCCGATCGGCTCGGGCAGCGACTGGATCCAGGCGGCAAGGCAAGCGCGGCCATCGGCAAGGATCACCTTTTCCAAGGCATCGAGGTCGGCGGGGACCGGACGGCTGCCGCCAAGCTCGCGGTGCGACAGGGCGGCGTCGAACGCCGCCTCGCCAAACCTTTCGGCCATTGCGGTGACCACGGCCTTGCGGATCTCGCGCACGAAGGCGCCGGACCAGAAGACGGCCCCGCAAGGCAGCGCCAGCGCCTCGAAATCCACAAGTCCGAGGCGGGCGACGAGGAGGTCGGCCTGCACCGGCACCGGCATCGCCCCGGCAGGGGCGGACACGGCAAGACGAGTCGAAAGCAGGCTCGCCAGCCGCGCCGAGAACCGCGGCTCGGCCGCCATTGCCTCAAGCGTTGGCGAAAGACCCGGCGCGCGGAAGCAGGCGGCAAAGCGCTGAGGATCGGCATCGCGCACGGGCTCGGCGAGATAGGCGTCCCACCCCTCGGCCACGCGGCTCTGCGCCCCATCCGCTGCGGCAATAGCTGCCAAAATCATTTCTGCGGGACCAGGTCATAGGTGCGGCGCTGGCGCTGGCGCCAGACGAACGCCGACAGCGTGCCGGCAAGGCCGAGCACTAGAAGAGACAGCGTGCCGACGATCCAGCCAGCGCGGCCGACGCTCGCCTCGAGCATCCAGACCCCGAACACCGGCACCAGCGGCGGCAGGCTGCCGGCGCCGCCCGCCGCCCGCGCCGGGGCAGCGATGGGGATCACCGAGACCTTCTCGTAGGACAGCCCGGCAATGCCGTTCGCCACCAGCGTCTTGATCTGCGGAATCAGCGGGTTGATGTCGAGGCTGGCCTCATGGCGAATGAAGACGGAGGCCGAAGACGGCGCGGAGTCCCGGCGCAGCGGATCGTTGTCGGGCAGAACGACATGCACCCGGGCCGAGAGCACGCCGTCGATCTCCGACACCGTGCGCGAGAGCTCCTCGGACAGGGCGTAGATCATCTGCGCGCGCTCCTGGACGGGCGAGGCGACCAGGCCATCGCGCTCGAAGACCTTTCCCATCGAGGCGAATTCCGGCTTGGGCAGGCCCGCCTCCTCCAGCGTCTGCACCGCGTCGGCAAGACGGCCTTCGTCGACGACCACGGTGATCCGCCCATCCGGCTGCAGCACGCGGCTCGCCGGGATGCCGCGGTGAAGAAGTGCCGCGACCATGCCGTTCGCCTCGCGCTCGGCGAGGTTGGTGTAGAGGTTGACGTCGCAGGCCTGAAGGAAAAGCGCGGCGGCAAGGATCGCCGCCGCCTTGCCGAAATGGCGCAGCACGCCCGGACCGGTTTCGGGCCGGGGCGCGCGGGTGGGCCGAGGTCTCATTGGCCGCGCAGGAGCGTGTTCGCCGCGCCCGAGACCTGGGTGGCGCCGCGCACCACCATCTGCGTTTCGATCGAATGGTCGAACATCATGCTGAGCGACTCGACCACCCGCGACATCTGCTGGCCGTCGACGCCCGGCTTGCCAGAGCCGGCATCGGCGACAGGCTGGGGGCCGAGGCTGGCGAACTGGCCGCTGCGCGAGGCCTCCGGCGCGCCCTGGACCAGCTTGCCGGCGCGTTCGGCAAAGTTCGAGGAGCGCTCGAAGAAGCCTTGCAGGTGCTGCATGATGTCCTGGCCGAGCTGGCTGGGATTGGCCCCCTCCGGCAGTCCGCGGGCATTGGCAGCAATGTGCTCGAACAGATTCTGCGATGCCTGCGGCACCATGTCCGGGGCGGCCGGCGGGGCGGGCGCGATTCCAGCGGCGGGAACTGTCGGGGTCATGACGCATCCTCCAGGCAAGTGCGGTGAAACGGGCGGCAGCGGGGGCCTTCCGCGAGGGGTGGTCGCACCCGGTCGCAGAAGGATGCTTCAGGGCCCGCAGAGACAAGACGCTTTGTCCGCGTCCTGGCGGACGGGCGGCGCCCTATTCGTCGTCGGCCATCGCTTCCTTCAGGATCTCGTTCGCCTGCGGCATGATGATCATCTGGCCGCCGACGGTGATCGCGCCCGTGACCATGGTATCGAGCAGTTCAGGCGTCATGCCGCCCTCGGCGGTCTCGACGGCGGCATTGAACTTGGCTTCATTCGGCCCGGCCGTCGCAGCAACGGAATCGGAACCGGAAATAGGCGAGATGGCCATGGGTCTTCTCCTTGTTCAAAGTCTTCGTGGTTCAAAGTCTTCGTGGTTCGAAGGCTTTGTGGTTCAAAGTGTTCGTTAGTCGAGGTCTTCGTTCGAACGACGCCCGGAGCCTTTGCCCCCGACGCTTGGTTGGCGCAGCCAGTCCGGCCGCGCCGTCTCGGCGCCGGCTATCGCGGTGGCGGCGCAGAAGCTGCGGCACCGGGCGCCGCCACCACTTCGGTGGCCATACCGCCGCGAAACACCCGCACCCGCGGATCGTCACCGGCGACCATCGGCGGCGGCTGCATCCGCTGGACCAGCTGATCGACCGCCGCGACGTAGGCCGGCGGCCCCGACACCGTGAGGACGCGGCCGTCGGGCGAGGCGCGAAGGGTGAAGCGTTCGTCGAACAGCCCGAGCTGGCGCATCTCGGCGGCAACCGCCTTGCTGCCCAGCCGCCCGGTGTTGAGGACGCGCGTCGCGAACTCGGACTCGGCGCTGACGTTCAGGACGGCGCCATCGAAATACCAGGTCAAGCCATTGGCAGCCGCCAGCCGGTCGAGAAACGGACCCGCCTTCTCCGCGCTGACCTCGCCTCGGATCCGCCCCTTGACCGCATCGGACATCACTACCGGCAAGTGCAGGTTGCGCCCGAACTCGGTCAGCGCCGCGCGCACGTCCTGGTCGATGACGACGTAACCATAGGGCTTGTCGAACCAGGCGGTTTCGGCAGCGGCCGGCAGCGCCAGACCGAGAACGGCGATGGCCAGGAGATGGCGCAGGGCGCCTTGCACCCGCCGGCGAGCAAGCGGTGCCGACGCGCTGTTGGGCACACCGTGCCTTACGACCAGCAAGCCGCTCAGTCGAAGACTATTGCTTGCTACCATTACCAACCAAACGCTCTTGCCAATGCCGATTTGCGCCGGAACCTATCCAATAGGATCAGTACAAGTCCAGCATGTTCTGTATATTTATTTGCAATCCAAACGAGCGTATGTTTTGTGAAGTTTTTGTTACAGGTTTATGACGATTATCTGCATAGACAATCTCAGATTTCATAAATTAGTCGTTGATTTATTCAGTTGATCGTACAATTTGGGGCCATCGACGGCGCCGAAAACGTGCGGACCGACGATAGCAACCGTCTCCGCTTCGGGAGGGCGGATTGCGACCAACAGTCAATTCTGGAGCCGAACCATGTCCAACACCCCTGCAGTTTCCACCTCCACCGGTGCTGACTCGGCGATCAAAGCCATGACCGACGCTTTCGACTCGGCCATCATGAAGTCGGCCGAAATCACCAAGGTGACCACCGAGAAGAAGACCGAGCTCGACGCCACCAAGCAGCGTCCGCAGAACTAAAACCTTGAGACGCGGGCGTTCGGCGCCCGCGTCTTTCCTGCCTGTCTGCGTTCCCGTCGCCGGCCTTTCGGTCCGCGGCTTTCGACAGCGCCTGCCCGTCTTCCGCGAACCGCCCTGTCGTCGAAGCCGTCCGCGCGAAGCGAGGTCCTTTTCACCATGTCTTCGACCCTCACCTCCCCCTCGCGCATGCCGCTTGCCCTTCGCGAACCCGATGCTTTCGCCGGACCGGTGCTGCAGGTGATCGCCGGCGTCCACAGCGGCGTCAGGGTTCCCATCGACGGCAGCAGCTGCACGATCGGCCACTCGCGCAATTCAGACCTCATTCTTGCCGACGACGCGGTTGCCGACGACCATGTCCGGCTTCGCTTCTATGGAAAGACCGTCGCCATCGACGCCGTCGGCGGCGACGTCATGGTGAAGGGCGGCGTGCTGCTTCGCCGCGGCCAGGGCTGCAAGGCATCGCTGCCGGCGGAGATCGGTCTCGGCGCCGCCCGCATCAGCATCGGCCAGGCCCGTCTTTCCGCCCCCGTCGTGCGCCGGCTGCTCACCTGGATCGGGTTGCTGACCCTCGTGGTCGTACCGATCGTCGCGGTGCAAGCCAATATCCTGACGGCGCCCGAGGCGGCGACGATGACCGAGCCGCCGCCGCCGGCAGCCGACCTGCGCGCCTCTCTCGGACCGGCGCCGGCCGCCGCAGCCTTTACGCCGAGCGACGCCGATGTCGCCACGCTGTTGCAGCAGAAGATCGAAGCCGCGGGGCTCGGGCAGCTCAAGGTGCTGCAGGATGGCCGACACTTCCAGGTCAGTGGCGCGCTGCCGCCCGCAGGTCGCACCGCCTGGGAAGGCGTCCAGCGCTGGTTCGACGGCCAGCTCGGACAGCGCTACGTCCTGACCAGCACGGTAGGCGCTGCCGCGATCGCCAAGGCGCCGCAGTTCGACTTCCAGGCCGTATGGTTCGGCAAGGACCCCTATGTCATCGATGCCAAGGGCGAGCGCCGCTATCCCGGCGCCGCGCTGCGGGACGGCTGGGCGATCAAGTCGATCCGGAAGGGCCATATCCTGCTCACGCGCGGCGGCGAAGAGTTCGCCCTGACGCTATGAGGCACGCCATCTCCTCCTCCGCCGGACCGGCCGAATGAGCGACATCGCTCGCCCGATCGAACGGCAACGGCTCGACCGCGCCCTCGTCGATGCCGGCCGCAAGGCCGATCCGGCGACACGCGTCCAGATCGAGGCCTTCGAGGTCATGCTGCGCGGCCGCCGGGCGCCGGCCCGGCAGACGTCGCTGCGCGAGGAGATCGAGCAGCTGGTCATGCCGGAGATCGTCGATCCCGGCATCTTCAATGCCGGGCGCTCGCTCGACCTCCTCGCCCACGTCGTCGACGTCGTCCTGCCGCGCCTCGGCGCGGACGAGGAAATCTCCGCCCTTGCCGGAGCCGTGCTCGAGGAGGAGATCGCCCGGCGCCGCGAAATCGAGGAGCGGATGAAAGAGGCCGACCTGTCTTGACCACGCCCGACGCCGCCGCGGCGGAGCTCCTGCATTCGCTGGGCTATCTCTACATGCGCAACGGCCAGGAAAGCCGCGCGCTGATCTTCCTGCTGATCGCCTACCGGATCGAGCCCGACCACCCCGGCGTCCTGCGCACGCTGGCGGCCGCCTTCGTCGCTAATGGCGCGGGCGAGCGCGCGCTGGTGGCGATCGACCGGCTGGCGGTGCTGGAAGGCGGCATGGCGCCGGCGGCCATGTTGCTGCGGGCCCGCGCCCTCTTCGTCGCCGGCCGGCCGGTCGAAGCCCGCGGCTGCTTCAAGGACTATGTCGAACTGCGGAGGCTGCCTTGACCGGAATGCTCGGACGGCTGAGCTGGCTGGCGCGTCTTGCCGCGCAGCGGTCAGACGTCGTCGTCGCCATCTTCATGATGCTGTCGGTGGTGATGATGGTCATCCCGCTGCCGACGGCGATGGTCGACGTGCTGATCGCCATCAACATCGCCCTCAGCCTGCTGACGCTGATCGTCGCCTTCTACGTCAGCCATCCCGTCGAATTCTCCGCCTTGCCGCCGATCATCCTTCTCGGCACGCTGTTTCGCCTGGCGCTGTCGATCACCACGACGCGGCTGATCCTCTTGCATGCCGATGCCGGCCAGATCGTCGCGACCTTCGGCGACTTCGTCATCGGCGGCGAGGTCGTGGTCGGTCTGGTGATCTTCCTGATCATCACCACGGCGCAGTTCATCGTGATCACCAAGGGCGCCGAGCGCGTCGCCGAGGTCGCCGCCCGCTTCACGCTGGACGCCATGCCGGGCAAGCAGATGAGCATCGACAACGACCTGCGCAATGGCGACATCGAGCAGGCCGAGGCGAGACGCCGCCGCTCGCGGCTGGAGCGCGAAAGCCAGCTCTACGGCGCCATGGACGGCGCCATGAAGTTCGTGAAGGGCGATGCCATCGCCGGCCTCGTCATCGTCTTCGTCAACCTGATCGGCGGCTTGCTGATCGGCATCATGCAGCGCGGCATGACCTTCGCCGACGCTGCCCACACCTATTCGCTGCTCACCGTCGGCGACGGACTGATCGCCCAGATCCCGGCCCTCCTGATCGCCATCGCCGCCGGCACGGTGGTGACGCGCGTCGCCTCCGACGTCGAGGGCGATCTCGGCAGCGAGATCGTGCGCCAACTTGGCGCCAACGAGAAGGCGCTGGCGCTGGCGGCGGTGATCCTCTTCATGACCGGCTTCGTTCCCGGCTTCCCGATGCTGGTGTTCTTTGCGCTCGCCGCCATTCTCGGCGGCTTCGCCTGGCGCATGCACCGCAGCAAGATGCGCACGCGGCTGCCCGTGACGGCTCTGGTCCCGGCAACTTCGACTGCGGCCGAAGACGAGATCGAGGCGGAGACCGTCATTCTCTCGGGCGGACAGACCCGCCACCGGGTCATCGCCTTTGTCGGCGCCGGCCTGTTCGAGGCGATCCCCGCCGAGCGTTTCCGCGCCGAGGCGGACCATGCCCGGCAAGCGCTGAATGCCGATCTCGGCGTAGAAGTGCCGGCCGTGGAGATGCGGCTCGACCGGGCGATGGCGCCCGACCGGTTCCGCATCGACCTCGAGGGCGTGCCGGTGATGGAGGGCGAACTGCCGGCCGGCGGCCTGATGCTGTACGACGACCCGATGCATCTGGAGCTGCTGCAGATCCCGTTCCGCAACGGCCCGCCTTTGCTCCGACGTCGCCGCTCGGTCTGGATCGACGGCGAGCATGCGGGAGCGATGCGGGAGGCCGGCATCGGCTATGTCGACACCGCGGGCACGCTCGGCGAATGCTGCGGGCAGACGCTGCGCCGCTACGCCGCGCATTTCGTCGGCATCCAGGAAACCCGCGAACTCCTGACGGAGATGGAAGGCGACTACGCCGAGCTGGTCAAGGAAGCCGTGCGCGTCGTCCCGCTGCAAAAGCTCTCCGACATCCTCCGGCGGCTGGTGGAGGAGGACGTCCCCGTCCGCAACCTGCGCGCGGTGCTGGAGGCGCTGGTCGAATGGGCGCCGCGCGAGGGCGACACCACGGTGCTCACCGAAAGGGTGCGCGCTTCGCTCGGGCGCCAGATCTGCCACCGCTATGCCGAGATGAACCGGGTGCTGACCGCCTATGTGCTGGCGCGAAGCACCGAGGATCTGGTGCGCGGCGCGATGAAGCAGACCGGGGTCGGCTTGCTCCTGGCGCTCCCGGAGGACGCCTCGCGCTCGATCATCACACAGCTCCGGCGGGAGATCGATGCCGCCGGACCGGAGGCGTCCCCGACCGTCGTCGTGTCGATGGAGATCCGCCGCGTGCTGCGCAACCTTCTGATCCGCAACGACATCGATATCCCCGTTCTCTCCTACCAGGAGATCGCACCGGAATTCAGCGTGCAGGCCCTCGCCTCGATCAGCCTGCCGACCGACGGCAACAGCCGCCGGCAGCGGCCGATTGGACAGAACCGTACCCCCGACCGAGAAGCGACGCCGCTCGTCGAAAAGACAGCTTGAGCCAAGCTGGCGGGTGTCGGTGGTGCTCGGCCGGTCCACCAAGAATCATCGGACAACTCCGCGCCATCGGCGTGACGGCAGCCGGGACATTTCCAGCATGAATCAATACCGCTTCCAGTGGACCGCCCTTCGGGTGGCGGTCCTGTGCTTTGCCATTGCCCTCATGCCACAGGCGGCGACGGCAGAAGGCATGAAGGTCGACGGCAAGGCGGGCGAGGCCGTCATGCTGCCGGCTGGCCAGGGCCGCATCCTGCGCTTCGACCAGCCGGTGGAATCGGTCTTCGTCGCCGATGCGAAGGTCGCCGACGTCCGCGTCGTCTCGCCCGGCGTCGTCTATGTCTACGGGCTAAAAATCGGCCGCACCAATCTCGTGGCGCTGAGCCCGGACGAGACCACCCGCGGCACGGTGGACTTCTGGGTCGTCGCCGATCCGCGGCCGGTGCAGGAGAGCCAGAAGGCGCTGCAGCCCAACAGCACCATCGATATCGCCCTGTTCGGCGACCGCCCGGTCGCCAAGGGCCAGGTCGCCAACGTCCAGGAGGCCGTCGACACCGCAGCGGTCCTCGACACCTACGCCACCCCGAGCGTTCCGGCGATCAACAACACGACGATTGCCGGCTCGAGCCAGGTCAACATCCGCGTGCGCTTTGCCGAGGTGTCGCGCAACCAGCTGATGCGCTACGGGATCAGCTGGGACGCCTTCGTCAACGCCGGCTCGTTCTCCTTCGGTTTCGTCAGCGGCGGCGCGCTCGCGGCAGAAGCGGCAGGCGGCGGCTCGAACGCCATCAGCGGCGGCTTGTCCTCCGGCGGCAGCAGCGTCGACGTCCTCCTCGAGGCGCTGCAGGCGAACGGCATCCTCACCATTCTGGCCGAGCCCAACATCACCGCTTTGACCGGCCAGACCGCAAGCTTCCTCGCCGGCGGTGAAATTCCGATACCGGTGCCGGTCAGCGGCGATCAGATCGGCATCGAGTACAAGCAGTTCGGCGTGTCGCTGCTGTTCACGCCGACGGTGCTGCCGAACGAGCGGATCTCGATGCGGGTCCGGCCGGAGGTCAGCAGCCTGTCGGCCGCCGGCATGGTCAGCATCGCCAACATGTCGATCCCCTCGCTGCAGGTGCGCCGTGCCGACACGACGGTGGAGGTCGGCAGCGGCCAGACCTTCGCCATCGCTGGCCTCTTCCAGCGCAACGCCTCGCAGGACGTCGAGAAGCTGCCGGTGCTCGGCGACATGCCGGTGATCGGCAATCTGTTCAAGTCGAAGCGCTTCCAGCGCAACGAGACCGAACTGGTGATCCTCATCACCCCCTATCTCGTCGAGCCGGTGGCGGCGCGCAGCCTAAAGACGCCGCTCGACAGCCCGAAAGGCGCCCTGTCGGGTCCGACCGCCAGCAACCGCATGAAGACCAATACCGGCTTCGGCTTCTATGTCGATTGATCCCAAAGGAATGTCCGTGATGGCCTGGTACCGTTCGCTGTGCGCCGTCGCCCTCGTCTTGGCCGTCTCGGCGTGCGAGACGCCGCAGCGTGATCCGCTGCCCTATTCGCCGAACTATACGCGGCTCGATGACGGCAATGGCCGCAGCCGCGTGGTGCGCAAGGGCTATGACGTCAGCGCCGCGGCAGAGGGCGGCGCTCTGGTGCCGGACGCCTGCATCACCCCGGACGTTGCGGAACAGCCGATGTTCCTGCCGCCGGGCTGCGCCAACAACTTGAACCTGCAGATGATGGTGGAACGCGAGAGCGATCTGCTGCACGGCCGCCGCAGCGGCCCGGCGATGGCAGCGCCGGTGGCGCGGGCGGCCCGGCGGGTGATCGACGGCGCGCCGACAACCGGCGGCGCGAAGGTACCCGAAGGGCTCGACACCCGCGGATCGACCGATTGATGTCGGTGCCGGCGGCGCGCTCAGGCGGCGGCGAGGAGGCCGATGGCGCGGGCGCGGTCCGCCGGCGCCTTGATCTTGCGCACCTTGCCGGCATCGGCGAGGAACTTGCGCTTCTCCGCCTCCGGATAATCCGGCACGGCGACGGCGGCAGCATCGGCATCGCGGCCGGCCAGCGTCATCACCAGCATCAGATTGCGGAAATGCCGCGCCTCGGCGCGCGGCGAGGCCGTGACCTGGCGCATGCCGGCGATCGCCTCGTCGTTGCGGCCGGCCAGAACCTCGGCGAGCGCGAGGTTCGACCGGGTGTCGAGATTGCCGGGATCGAGGCTCGACGCTGCGCTGAAGGCCTTGAAGGCGCCGTTGCCGTCACCCGTGAGCACGAGCGCCGTGCCCAGCCGGTTATAGGCCGACGGCGTCTTCACCAAGGGGCTCGCGACGGCGAGCGTGCGCGCCGCGCTTTCCACCTGGCCGGCGCGCAGCTGTGCCGTGCCGAGGCCGAGGAGGGCCGCCGGGTTCTGCGCCTCGGCGTCGAGAGCACCGCGGAAGGCGCTCGCCGCCGAATCCGGTTCGCCCGCCGCGAGCCGGGCATTACCGAGCCGGACATTGGCGGCGGGAACGTTCGAGGAGACCTTCACCGCCCGCTCGTAGAGCGCCAGCGCCGTCTTGCGGTCGCCGCGCCGCTCGACGTCGGCCGCCAGCCGGACGAGCCGCGCCTCCTCACCGCTCGGCGCCTTGCCGGCGGCTGTCTGGTGCGACGCGGTGGTGCAGCCGGCAGCGCCGGCGCTGACGAGGAGAAGCAAAGACAAAGTGCGGAGGTTCATCGCGTCGTTCTCCCGTGGCGCCCGCTGTTCCTAGTCGGTCGGGCCAGGGCTGACAACGCAAAGCGCCGGTTGGCGGGGCATTCGGCAGGGCTCGTGTTGCGGCAAAACCTCCTTTCCCCCAGGTCTTTGGCGCGGATAGCCGCATGAGCCAGACGAGCGAAGAGAAAAGCCTTCCGGCCTCCGACAAGAAGCTCCGCGACGCCCGCAAGAAAGGCCAGGTCTCGAAGAGCCAGGACCTTGTCTCGGGCGTCGTCATCCTCGCCTCAACGATCTTCCTCGCCATGGTCGGCGGCGACGTGAAGGACAAGGTCGCGGCGCTGATCGGCTTGGTCTCGCGGATCTACGAGGACCCGTTCGCCGAGGTCTGGCCGAGGGTCGTGGCGATCGGCTTGAAGATCCTCGTCGACCTCAGCGTGCCCATGCTGCTGGTCAGCGTCGCCGCCATCATCCTCACCAATATCGGCGCGATGCGCGGCCTGGTGTTTTCGGTCGAGCCGATCACCCCGAACCCCGAGCACATCAGTCCGATCGCCGGCTTCAAGCGGATCTTCTCGATGCGCGGCGTCGTCGAGTTCTTCAAAGCGCTGTTCAAGATCGTCGCGCTCGGCGCTGCCTTCGTCCTCGTGTTCCGCGTCGGCCTGCAAGCCTTGATGCAATCCTCGGCCTGCGGCCCTTCCTGCATCTCCGGTAGCTTCTTCTCCATCTTGCAGCCGCTGGTGATCACCGCCGTGGTGGGCTTCCTCATTGTCGGCATCGTCGACGTGCTCTTGCAGAACTGGCTGTTCGGCCGCGACATGAAGATGACCAAGACCGAGCGCAAGCGCGAGACCCGCGATACCGACGGCGACCCGATGGTGCGACAGCAGCGCCAGCGCCAGCGCCGCGAGATGCAGGCGCTCGCGACCAAGACCGGCCTGATGCAGGCTTCGCTGCTGATCGGCACGCCCGAGGGCTGGACCGTCGGCATCCGCTATGTCCGCGGCGAGACGCCGGTGCCGATGCTGGTCTGCCGCGCCATGCCGGACCAGGCGCGCACGATGATCACCGAGGCGCTGCTTGCCGGCATTCCGGTGGTGCGCGACGATGGGCTGGCGACCGCCATCTCGCGCGCGGCCCGCACCGGCGAGCCCGTGCCGGAAGCCTGCTTCCAGCCAGTCGCCGATCTGCTCGTCGCCGCAAGGCTGATCTGATGCGCCGCCTTTCGTCCTTTTCCTCCCCTTCCCCAGGACCGTCGATGCCGTCTTCCTCCGCCCTCCGCCGGCCGGCCCGCCGCTGTCGCCTTGCCCGCCCGCTGGCGGCGACGCTCGGTCTGCTCCTCTTTCTGCCGGCACCGATGGCCGTGGCGCAAACAGTCCGCGTTGGGGCGGACATCGCGGCGCCCGCGCTGACCGAAGATGGCGGCGTCGCCGTGGGAGATGGCTATGTCGGCTTTCTCCTCCATCCCGGCCGCAGCAATAGAGCTGCCGCGGGCGATCGTGCGCCGGAAATGCCGGCATCCTCGGTGTCCGGCGTGTCGTCGCGGCAGCGCGTGGCCTACGATACCCGCGAGCCGGCGGGAACGGTGCTAATCGACACCGCCGCGCGCCGTCTTTATTTCGTCGAGGGCGGCGGTTGGGCGCAGTCCTATGCCGTTGGCGTCGGACGCGAAGGCTTCGGCTGGCGCGGAACGGAGAAGGTCAGCGCCAAGCGGCCATGGCCGGAATGGCGCCCGCCGGCGGACATGCTGGCCCGCCGTCCCGACTTGCCGCCGCACATGGCGGGCGGCCCGGCCAATCCGCTCGGCGCCCGAGCGCTGTATCTCGGAAGCACCCTCTATCGCATTCACGGCTCCAACGAGCCGGAATCGGTCGGACAGGCCAGCTCTTCCGGCTGCTTCCGCATGACCAATACCGACGTCATCGATCTCTATGCGAGGGTCGGGATCGGCGCGAAGGTCGTCGTCTTCTGACGAGAGAGGAAGGTATTCGACCGGCCGCCGCACGGTGGCGGCGGCACAGCGGGGGTGCCGCTCGGATCGGGGGAACGGCCAGTCCTGAGCGCTCAGCACCCCGGCGTCACCCGCGGCTTTCGCGGACACCATGCGGTCTGCGAGGTGAACCGACTTCCTCGCCTGGAAGACGCAGTGGCCGCGGGCCGGCTGCAGCCAGCCGGCCATGATGTCACAGGCGCGCTTCTGCGTCCTTCCGGACGGCGAGCCCCTTAGTTCTGCGGGCGCTGCTTGGTGGCGTCGATTTCGGTCTTCTTGCCCGTGGTGACTTCCGTGATCTCCGCCGAGGCCGAGATGGCGCGGTCGAAGGCGTCGGTCATGGCCGCCATCGCCTCGACCGAGCTGTTCTGCAGGCCGCCGCCAGCCGCCCATTCGAAGTTCCAGACACCGGAGAGGCCGTCCTTGCCGGCAACGTCGTGGGTTTCGATCGCGGTGAAGACGTCGCTGTGACGGGTCATGTAGGACGCCGCCGCGGAGACATCGGACGGGACGTTGCCGCTGGCGTTGGCGAGCCGCGTCAACTCGCCCGCGTTGATCGCGGATTTGCCGCTCTGCTTCATGTAGTCGACCAGAATCTGGCTGGACTTCGCCGCGTTCAGATTTTGCTCGAACGCCGAAGCGGCGGCGTTCCGGGGAGAGGTCGTCGCAACGGCAGCTGGCGGCGTGATCGACATGGGGCTCTTTCTTCCTGTGCAAAGACACGCAACGATTTATCAACCAATCGCGTGACGTCCGTGTGAAGTGGCTGCCCCCAGCAAACGGGTCTTCCGTCAGCCAGCTGATGTTTTATTCTCCGCTTTAGCATTTCGACCAGACCTTGCATTTGTTCTCGCTGTCGGACCACATCCGGTACTGCGAATTGCTGGTCGCGCCGATGCCGAAGCGGGTATCCTTGGTGGAGCGCTGCTTGTCCTGAGCGAGGAAGACCTTTCGCGCTTCCGTCCAACGGCCGAGCCGGTGGTTGGCCCAGCCGCGCAGGAGTTCGGCGCCATATTCCTTGCCGTTGCGGGCCTCTCGCTGGTCGAGCGCTTGCAGGGTGCCCTGGAAGTCGCCCTCTTTGTAGAGGCGGTTGGCCTCCGCCATCAGCGGGTCGCCGGTCCCGCTGCGTTCCTTGCCGCCGCCGCGACCGCTCGCGGCGGAAGACCGTCCATTCTTCGCCGAGGATGCCGTTCGCGAGGCTTGCCTGACGGCGTCCTTGAACTCGGCGACGGCCGGGAAGTCCGCCGCGTACGCTGCCTTGATCTTCTTCAGTTCGCTTGGCTGCTTCAGCCGCGTCGCGACGACGGCAAGGCCGATCACGGCTTCCTGCGTCGGTTTCCAGTCGACCGAGCGCTGGAACCATTCCCGGGCGCCTTGATAGTCCTTGGCATAGACGAGATGCCAGCCGAGCGACTGTGCCCCCAGCGGCGACTGCAGGTCCTCGACGACCCTCTCGAAGCGTTCCACCGCCGCGTCCGGCATCTTCTTCGCGCCGTCGTCGGCCGTCAGGTCGTCGGCCACCATCTCGACGTAGATCTTAGCGATCTCGGGCGAGTTTCTGTAGTTCTCTGCCGCGATGTCCTGCGCCTCAGCAACATGGTCGCCATTGCGCAGCGCCAAGATGTAGCCTTCGGTCAGCTTGGCGTCGCCACCTGCCGCCATGCCGGCCTGGAACCACTCCGCCGCCCGCTGCCAGTTCTCCTGCCCGAAGAAGTACCAGCCGATCAGTCCCATGTCGGACGCCGAGCGGGAGCGGCGGACGTAGTCGGCATAGGCCTGCAGTTCCTCGGTGGGCGGAAGCTGCGCCGTCTTGCCGGAGCTGATCTCCCCCATGCGCTGGCGCAGGCTGTCGAAGCGCAGGCTGTCGAACTCGCCTTGGCCGTTCGGCAGAACCCGCGAATAGGACAGGAGCGCGGTGACGCCTTCCGCCGGCAGCAAGGCGCTGGCCTTCTGGAACGTGGCGAGGCGCTCCGGCGCGCCGTCGCAATTGGCCAGAACATAGGCGTAGAGATCGTAGGCGCGGGCCATGTCGGACATCCGCGCGAAGCTTTCGCCGACGGTCCAGAGAACGTCGATGCTGCTGCAGACGAGAAGGCTTGGACGCGACTGCGCCACCGCGATCGCCCCCGCCCAGTCGCCGGCGGCGGCAGCGCGCGCCACCGCCTGACGGGCCTTGCCATCCGCGAGCTTCTGCGCGAGGTCGTCGGTCGGCGCCCAACCAGGCTTTTCCATCTTGATCCGCTCGATCTCGGCCTCGATCGCAGCAAACTCGCCCTTGGCGAACAGCGCCCATAAGGGCTGCTCGTCGGCGCCGCCGCGCGGGGCGAAGAGATCGCTCGGCGGGGCCCAGTTCGGGTAGAGGGTCTTCAGCCGCCGGATTTCCGCCCCGACCCGAACGAGATCGCGCTGCGCGGCGTAATAGCGAAGCGCGGTATCGTCGGCATCATTGGCCGAGGCGGCGGCGGGAGCGTCCCCGGCGCCGCCGCTGGTGGCGGGCGTTGTCGCCGCGCGGACCGGAGCGAAGGGGTTGGCCATGGGCGTTGCGGCGGCCGGCGGGGGCGCGGTGCCGATGGCAAAGCCCTTCGCCACGGGGACCGGTGCCGGCGCGATGGCGACGGGCGTTGGGAGACCAGGGCTCGGCGCAGCCCCGAGGCTGGGTGCCGGCAAGAAGGCGGCGGCGCCGGGCGCCGGCGCGGCGCCGAAAGCCAGCGCCGCGGCATCGGACTGCGCGGCCGGCGCGGCGACGGCGACGGGCGGCAGCGGCGGCGCGCTGAAGGGATCCGACAGGGCGAGCCCCGCGATCTGGCTGTTGCTCCCGGCCTGCTGCGCCGTGGCGACCGAGACGCCGATGGCGGCGACCGAGACGCCGATGGCGGCGATCGAGGCGAGAAGAAGCGTCTTCCTCACAAACATTGCGGATACCTTTCCGAAAGCGCCATCAGGCTCAGGATATGGAGAGTGCTGGGGTAGTAGCTGGTCGGCACGAAGGCCGCGGCGGCCGCCGCATGCGCCTGGCGCTTCAGGCTGCAGGCCATCAGGTCGGCGATGGCGAGATAGCCGGGTCCAACCATCGGGTTGACGGTCTCGCCATTGGCGACGTCGACGACGCGCGGGGCGATCGTGCCGGTCGCCGTCCAGGCGTCGGCGAAGGGCATCAGCAAGGCGTCGTCAACGCGTGAAGTCCAGGCAAGGTAGAGCGGCACGCGCACCGCGTTGTAGGCATACTGGGCGGGGAAGTTCTTCGCCGGCGCCGCGGTGCCGCCGCCAAGCGCGATCCAGTCGCTCGGCAAGGCCGCCGGTCCGAAACGGGCGGCTTTCGTGAGGGCGAGGCCGCTCTCCAGGAGTTTGGCCTTCGCGAGTTTCGGCGAGATGGCGCTGAGTTCTTCGATCGCCGGAAACACCCAATAGGACAGATTGACCACCGGGCCGTCCGGCTGCGCGGCCGCGTCGAAGCCTGCCACGGCCGGCAAAAGGATCTTGCTGTAGCGGCTGTCGATGACCGCGAGGTCGACGACATCGTCGACGATCGAGCGGGCCTCGCGCCGAAAGGCGCTGACGCCCCACCGTTCCGAGGCGCGCAGCAGCGCCCAGGCGATCAGAAGGTCGCCGTCCGTCGCGTCGTTCCTGTCGGTGACATGCGGAGAGGCGTTGGGATCCCAGCGCCAGGCGGCCAGCGCGTCGTCGCGCACCAAGAGCTCCGTCTCGGTCCACTTCCAGATCCGGTCGAACGACGGGCGGTCGCCTGCGGCCGCGGCGAAGAGAAGTCCGTAGCCTTGTCCCTCGCTGTGGCTGATCATGCCATTGTCGTCGTCGGTGATGCGGCCCTCCTCGGTGACGAACTTGGCGCGGTAGAGCTCCCAGGAGCCGACGACATAGTCCTCCGGCTGCACCGCCAGCGGTGCGTCGTTCGCCGATGCCGGCCCTCCAAGGACCAGAAGCACGGTCGCCATTGCCGCAATCAACGCCCTCACCGGCGCTTCTCGCCGATGTTGCGCAGGAACAGGTTGGTGGTCAGCCCGAGCGCCAGGCACGCGAGCAGCAGCGCCACGATGTAGCTTTCGGAATGGCGCGAGAACCAGCCGGCGATGACGAGGCGACCATTGGCGAGCGAGGTCGCCTGGGTCTCGAACAGCTCTTCGTCGCGGGCGGCAACGCTCGTCATGACCTTGCCTTCGCCGCTCATGCTGGTCACGGCGCCGGCCAGCCGATCCCAGCGGCCCGTGGACGTCAGCAAGCCGACATCCTCCGACAGGGTCGCCGCATCCCGGGCCGCGACGACCGTCCAGGCGGCACCCCGCTGCTCTGGCGCCGATCCCTGGGCGACCACCAGCGACGTGTCCGCGGCCGGCTGGAAGAAGTTTGCGGGATCGACGGTGTCGGAGCCCCGGTTCTGCTGGAAGCCGATCAAGTCGAAGAAGCCGTCGGCCGCAGCCGACCCCATCGACATCAGCGTGTCGGCGAGGCCTTCGCTACCGGAGGAGGCCGGGAGGAAACGATCGAATTTGGTCTCGTCGGAGGGCGCAGGGGAGGCCCCGCGCGCCGCCGGCTCATCGGCGCCGCCCTTGAACAGGAGCTTCCAGCCGTTGCCGGTCTCCGCTGCATCCGCGGGAGAAACAAGAAGGCCATCGCGCGCAGCCTTCCTTTCGAGGCCGGCGGGCGCCAGGCGAACGGTCTGCAGCAATTCCCGCGGCAGGCCGGCAAAGGTACCGAAAGCTACGAGATTGCCGGTCGCCTCGCGCGGCATCGCGGTGAGGACATGCGTGTCGAAGGTCTTGCCGGACGAAGCGGAGAGCTTGGCGGTGAAGGTCGCCGCGGTGCCAAGGCTCTTCGGCGAGAGGTCCTCGACGAGCAGCGACAGATCGGGCGATCCGTTGCTGCCGCCCATCGCCATCGCGGCGAGATCCGGGGTGTGGCCGACCCGCGCGAGCACGGGCAAGGTCAGCGCGGAGGTGCCGGAGACGAACAGCCGTGTCGGCGGGTTCGCCTGCGCAGCCGGGTCGCAGGCGGCATCGCTTTCGTTCGAGACGATTGCTTCAAACGTCAGGACGTTGCTGCCCGGCTGCAGGGCGCTAAGCGGCAGCCGCATCTTCTGTCGATCGATGAGGCCGCGCTTGCTCGAGCTCAGCGGAATAGTGGAGATGACGCGGTCATTGGCCCGGATCACCAGCTGCGCATGCCGGTCGAGACCGGCGGCATAGCTCGCATCCAGCGTCAGGCTGCCCTCGGCATAATCGGCCGGGTAGAAATCCGCCGGGAGCCGGAAGCGCACGCTGTCGCGGAAGAACCGGCCGGCGAACTGCCGGTCGGCAAGGCCGAGATCGTGCAGTGTCACCACCTCCCCGCCCGTGAGCAGCCGTCCGCCGGCATCGCGCAGGGCCTGCAGGCCTTCGGGCGTGCCGACCGGCGCGTGGCTTTGCGAGGCGGCCGCAAGACCTGCGACGCCCCGGTCGATCTCGTCCGGGCTGGTGCCGGTGACGATCAGGCGGGGGGGGCCCCCGGCGGCCCCCGGCTCGAAGCTGACGGCCGGAATGGTGGTGTTGCCGACAGGGCGGTTGGCGTCGATGCCGACCTCGACAGCGAGCGCCGCGCCGTCGGCGCTTGTCCCGAAATCGACCGAGGGGTGGCGGAAGCCGCCGAGCAGCACGGCCGACTGGACCGCCGACAAGGTCCGCTCGATATCCTTCGACGTCGCACCTTCCGGCAGCACGCCGTGGATCCGCGTGACGCCGTCGGTATCGAGCCGAGCGAGGGCGGGAAGGTCCTCGATCGCCGAGACCGGCCCGATGTCGCCGTCGAACAGGAAGCCGCTCTGCGCCGGGTCGATCGCCGTCCAAAGCTCATAGGTGCCGGCGATGGAGCAGTCGACGCGGTGATGCTGATCGACGACGATGCGGACCTGGTTGAAGCCGGGCTGCAAGGTGCCGGGCGAGAGGTCGGCCGTCAGGCTGCGGACGCCGCCGAGCCCCAGGCGGGTCTCGGCCACCAGGCGGTCGTTGACGAAGACCTGCAGCGACGAGGACTCCGGCATGATCGACACCGTGCTCTGGTACGACAGAGAGATCTTCGACGCTTTCGTGGTCTCGCCGGGCCGCACGAAGACCGCAAACTGGCGCGTCGCATTCTCGCCGGTGATCATCAGCTGTTCTGCACTGCTGGACAGCGTCGCCAGCCGTCCGGTCGAAACCGGCGCGGCGGGGGTGACGGCAGCTGGCCCCGCGATAGCGAACGGGGCGCCGGCCTCTGCGTCCGAGAGGGCCACCGCTGTCAGGGCGACGAGCGACAGACCGGCCAGGCTCTTGCTCAAGTACGAAGAATAACGGGACATCTCACTCTCCAAGGTCAGGCAAGCGGCGTGGCGAGCGGGTTCTTGCCCGGCTCCAGCTTTTCAGGCGCGACGGGATCGGCGTCCTGCGCCGGGACATCGCGGTCGAAGATCAGGTGATGGGTGGCGACCAGCGGGTAGAGAAGGCTCCATTTCAGCAAGCCGAGTGTTCCCGCGATGATGCCTTGCCGCCGCTGGCGGGCCGAGCGCTGCGCCCGGACCGCGCCGATGTCGGCCAGCATCAGTTCGGCGATGATCGGATAGTGCTCGGCTTGCGCATCGAAGCGCAGGCCGATGACGCCGTCGCCGGCATTGTCCTGGACCGTCACCGGAATGCTGCCAAAGACGCCGCCGTCGCGCGCCGACAGCACCATCAGGCTTTGCTGCGAGCCGCCGAAGGGGACCGCCAGTCCGGGCGCTGCGACGACTTTGGCACCGCCGAGCGAGATGTCGTCGACGAGGACCGGCGTCTCGATGCCGTCGATCACCAGCACGGCGTCGCGCAGGCAGACGAGGCGGGGCGACGTCCGGCGCTCGCGGCGTTCCGTGACGACACCGAGTGCGGCGGCGGCGACGAAGAGGTTCAAGACGTTCCAGGCGCCGACCACGAGCAGCAGGCCGCCAACCTGTGGCTCCGTGTTGTAGCGGTAGACGGTGACGCCGAGCGCGAAGAGCAGCACGCCGACGATCGCGAAATAGGGCCAGGCAAGCTCGGAGAGCCGCGTTTCCTGCAGCGTCTCACCCTTGGCCGTCACGGTGAAGGTCGGGCGGCGCGGGTTGATCAGCACGCTGATGATCGCCCGGAACAGGTAGACCGACTGGACGTACTCGTAGACCTCGGACACCCAGGGCCAGCGCACCTGTCCGAAGAGGTAGTTGCGCAGGATCTCGCCGATGACGAGGTAGGTGATGGTGTAGGCGACGAACTCTTCGACCGAGGCGTCGTAGATCTTGAGGTTGAAGAGGATGAACAGGAGCGGCGCCGCCATGAACACCATGCGCATGAACGGGAAGAACCAGAACAGCGCGCTGGAGAGGTAGCAGATGCGCTGCGGCAGGCTGAGACCCTTGCGCAGCAGCGGGTTTTTCAAGAGCAGGATCTGGATCATGCCGCGACACCAGCGGGAGCGCTGGCCGATGAAGCTGGAGAAGGTATCGAGCTGCAGGCCGGAGATCATCGGGCGGTTGACGTAAAGGCTCTTCCAGCCGCGCGAATGCAGGTCGAGCGCGGTCTCGCAGTCCTCGGTGATCGAGACGCCGGAGAAGCCCCCGACCTCTTCCAGCGCGGCACGGCGCAGCACCGCCGCCGAACCGCAGAAGAAGGCGGCGTTCCACTTGTCCAGGCCCTTCTGGATGGTGCCGTAGAACATCTCGTTCTCCGACGGCATCCGGTCGAACGTGCCGAGGTTGCGCTCGAGCGGATCGGGGTTGGAGAAGAAGTGCGGCGTCTGGACGAGGAAGAGCTTGGCCTCGTCGACGAAGTAGCCGACGGTCTCGCGCAGGAATTCGCGGGCCGGCGCATGGTCGGCGTCGAACACGACGACGAGGTCGCCGCTGGTGCCCGACAGCCCGCTGTTGAGGTTGCCGGCCTTGGCGCGCAAGTTGGCGGCGCGGGTTCGATAGTGGACGCCGAGTTGGCGGCAGAGCTCGGTCAGCTCGGCACGGCGGCGGTGGGCGGCACCCGACACCGCCGGATCGCGCGAATTGCGCTTCTGGTCGGTGCCGCCATCGTCGAGCAGATAGACGTTGAATTTGTCCGCCGGATAATCCAGCGCCTTGGCGGAGGCGAGCGTCAGCGACAGGATGTCGGCGCCCTCGTTATAGGAAGGAACGAAGATGTCGACGGTCGGCAGCTCGTCGTCGCGCAACTGCCGGGCGCGCGGCCGCTCGATCGGATCGGCGATGACGAAGAGGCTCATCGCCAGCATCAGCAGGCAGTACATCTCCGCGACGTAGAGGAGCACCGCCGGGACGAAGTAGAGCAGGTGGTCCGGCGACGGCAAGGTCGACGTCGTTCGCCAGTAGGCATAGCGCAGGATGACCGCGGTTGCCGTCGCCAGGAAGACATAGCGCCAGGGCCCGCGCAGCCGGAGGAGATAGATCGTCAGACAGATGGCAATAGCGGAAAGCGCGATGCCGAGCTGCGCCTGGACACTGACCGGCTGCGTGATCAGCAACAGGCCGACGAGGGCCGAAGCAAGCCATAGAATTCCGAGCAGCACGACGCGCATGTCATCCACCTCATCAAGATTGCAGCTTTTTCCCGCGGCCTCGAAAGGTCCGTTCGGTATCTGGCTACTGAGCATCTTGGATCGCTATCAGGCAAATGAAAACGCGCTACCTTTCTCCCAAATTTGGCGGAAGGTTAATGTATTAAGGTCATTCAAATTTTAATTCTTGTCTTTTGTCAGCTTAAGAACATGTGTTTTGATATGGGAAGCTTTGTATTTTTAATCGGGATTTCGATTGATAGAGAACTTGCCGTTATATATTTACTCCCACCTGGCGAAACCATCGACCAATACACCTTCTCGTTAGTGCGGAAACAGCAGAAGCCGATACTGCGCGGATGGATACGGAAGCGGAGACGGGAGGCGGCTTGTCGATCAGAGGACCAAGCCCGATGTCTTCTGGTCGCCGCCCTGCCGCGCCGCCGGGCCTGCGCCGACGCCGCAGCAGGCCGGCCTCCGGCGCCATCTGGCCGGCGGCAGGCCAGTTCGCGCGCTTCGCCGAAAGGGCCGGCTCCCTTCCTCCCCGATGCGCGGATCGGCGCTCGCCCCTTGCTCTCTCCGTCCGCGCGACGCACAAGCAGGGAGCACCGAGTATGGCCTGTGAACCGCCCATGATCTCATCCTCCCTGGCTCGGCGTATCGATCTCGTCACGCTGCAGCTCTTCGTGACGGTCTGCGAGGAGGAGCACCTGACGCGGGCCGCCGAGCGGGCCGGCATCGCGCCGTCGGCGCTTTCCAAGCGCGTGGCGGAGCTCGAGGCGACGCTCGGGAGCGAACTCTTCCAGCGCCATGCCCGCGGCATGACGGTGACGGCGTCGGGCGAGACCTTGCTGCACCATGCGCGCTCGATCCTGCGCTCGGTCGACAAGATGGCGGCAGAACTTGCCGACCATGCACAAGGCCTTCTCGGCCATGTCCGCATCCTCGCCAACATCTCGTCGATCGTGCAGTTTCTGCCCGAGGACCTCTCCGACTTCTACCAAGCGAACGGGCGCGTGCGCATCGAGCTGGAAGAGCGCACCAGCTACGCCGTGGTGAAGGGCATCGAGGAGGGCGTGGGCGACATCGGCCTCTGCGTCTCCACCGTCGACAGCCGCGACCTGGTGGCGGCTCCCTACCGGCGCGATCGGCTGGTGCTGGCCGTCCGGCGCGACCATCCGCTCGCCGGCCGCGCCCGCGTCGGCTTTCTCGAGACGCTCGACTACGAGCACATCGGCTTGCACCAGGACAGCGCGATCTACCGCCGCTCGGCGGTCGAGGCGGCGCATGCCGGGCGGGACGTGAAGCTGCGCATCCACGTGCCCGGCTTCGACGCCGTCCTGCGCATGGTGGAGAGCGGCCTCGGCGTCGGGCTCATTCCGGACCGGGCCTTCGCTGTGGTGGCCCGGGGCATGGACCTCGTGGCAATCCCGCTGTCCGACCCCTGGACGTCGCGCGAGCTGAAGCTCGTCTCGCGCGATCCCGCCGGCCTGCCGGAGGCGACACGCCTCCTGCGCGCGCACCTTATCCAGCGCGGCAGTTCGCAGGCCGCGAACGACGGTTGACCGGAGACGACTGGACCCCTCCCCCGCTCCGCGCGGAAGATGACGCTCACCATGCCGACCGGGTGCGACGGGAGAGAGCAGCCATGACCGCATCGAACCATGAGAGCACGCCGTCCACGGCGGCAACCGGCCCCCTTGCGGGGCTCAAAATCCTGGAGCTCGGCCATTTCGTCGCCGCCCCCTTCGCGACGCGGCTGCTGGCCGACCTCGGCGCCGACGTCATCAAGATCGAGCCGCCGGGTGGCGACCCGGTCCGGCAATGGGGCGAGCAAGCCAACGGCCAGTCGCCCTGGTGGTCGATGCACGCGCGCAACAAGCGGTGCATGTCGCTGGACCTCAAGCATCCCGGCGCGCGCAGCGTCGTCCTCCGGCTCGCAGGCAGCGCGGACGCGCTGGTCGAGAATTTTCGCCCGGGGCAGCTCGACCGGCTGGGCCTTGGCGAAGCGGTCCTGCGCGAAGCCCGCCCGAACCTCGTGATCGCCCGCATTTCCGGTTTCGGCCAGGACGGCCCCTATCGCGACCGCGCCTCCTTCGGGGTCATCGGCGAGGCGATGGGCGGGCTGCGCTACCTCACCAACCACCCGCCGGAGGAGACCGACCTGCCGCCGTCCCGCGTCGGCATCTCGATAGGCGACTCGATCGCCGGCCTCTATGCCGCTTTCGGTGTCATGGCCGCGCTCTGGCAGCGCGACCGCGCCGGCGGGGAGCCGGGCCCGTTCACGCTCGACGTCGCGCTGACCGAGGCGATGCTCTCGATGATGGAGGGCACGCTGCCCGAATACGGCGTGTTCGGCACGGTGCGCCAGCCGCAGGGGTCGCGGATCAAGACCGCGGCGCCGACCAACGCCTATCCGACCCGCGACGGCAAATGGCTGCTAATCGCGGCGAACTCGGACCCGCTGTTCCGGCGCTTCGCCCGGACGATCGGCCGCCCCGAACTCGCCGACGATCCGGACTTTGCCGGCAATCCCGGTCGCTTGCGGCATGTCGAGCGGCTCGACGGCATCATCGCGGACTGGTCGCGCGGCTTCGATGCCGCCGAGGCCGACCGGATCCTGCGCGAGGCCGACATTCCCTCGACACTCTGCTTCAATGCCGCCGAGATCGCCGGCGACGAGCAGTACCGCGCGCGCGGCATGGTGCGCGAGGTGGAGGACCCGCTGATCGGCAAGGTCCTGCAGGCCGGCATCGTGCCGCACGTTCCCGAGGCGCCCGGCACCGTGCGCTGGACCGGCCCGGCGATCGGCGCACATACCGACGAGGTGCTCGGCGAGGCCGGTTTCGGCGCCAGCGAGATCCAGGAACTGAGAGAGCAAGGCGTGGTGCGATGAACCTTCTCGACCGCAAGACCGACGTGGAGATCGTGGAAGTCGCGCCGCGCGACGGTTTCCAGCCGATCGGCCCGTTCATCGAGACCAGCGTGAAGGTCGACTTTGTCCGGCGCCTCAACGCGGCGGGCTTGCGCCGGATGGAGATCGGGTCCTTCGTCAGCGCTTCGGCCGTGCCGCAGATGGCGGACACGCCGGCGGTGCTCGGCGCGGTGCGCGGCACAGCAAGCCTCCTGCCACAGCTTCTGGTGCCGACCGAGCGGCGCGGCACGGATGCGCTCGCCGCCGGCGCGCCGATGATCGCCTACGTGCTGTCGGTTTCCGAAGCCCACAACCGCAACAATGTGCGGCGGTCGCCGACCGAGTCCGCGCAGGACTACGAGCGTCTCGCGGCCCGCGTGCCGCCCGAGGTGCCGCTGCGGCTCAGTCTTGCCACCGCCTTCGACTGCCCGTTCGACGGCCGCGTTGATCCGGCGGCGGTGCTGGCGCTTCTCGACCGGCTGGTGCCGGTGAGCCCGGATGCCGAGATCTGCCTCTGCGACACGACGGGACGCGCATCGCCGGACATGATGCGCCGCCTGTTCGGCGAGGCCATGGCCCGCTTTCCCGGCGTCCGGCACTGGGCCATGCATGGCCACGACACCTATGGGCTGGGCCTTGCCAACGTCTTTGCCGCCTATGAGGAAGGCGTGCGCGTCTTCGATGCCGCTGCCGGCGGGCTCGGCGGCTGTCCGTTCGCGCCGGGGGCGACGGGCAATGTCGCGACCGAAGATGTCGCCTGGATGTTCGAACGGATGGGCGTCTCGACGGGGGTCGATATCGAGGCCTTGCGTCGCGTTGCCGAGGACGCTGCCCGGCTGCCGGGCGCCCAGGCCGGCGGACGGGTGCGCGATGCGCTGCGCTGCGCTCGCGGCCCGAGGCCTGCGCCGCCTGAGCATTCTCCGGTGGGAAACGCGCGTTCCGCCCAAACGCATGTTCCTTAAGCCCGACGATCATCTAGGCTGAACATCTGACGACGTCGGGAGGACGGCGATGAATTATTTCTACGCGTCACGCGCCGGGAGGCCGTGGCATCTCGAAAAATTGCGGAGTTCGGCGGCATGCTAAGCACCGCCGACACGATACGCGTACGCTCGGCCGCAGCCGCGGCGCCAGGTCGGCCGCAGGCGATCGGCCTGTCGCAGGTCGAGATCGCGTTCAGGCTCGCCAATGGCAGCCGCTTCGAGGCGGTCGCTCCGACCGATCTCGAAGTGCGCGAAGGCGAGTTCGTCGCCGTCGTCGGCCCGACCGGCTGCGGTAAGTCCACGCTGCTCAACGCCGCGGCGGGCTTGCTAAAACCCTCCGCCGGCGCCGTGAAAATCTATGGGCAAGGCCTTTCCGGCCTCAACGGCGAGGCCGGCTATCTCTTCCAGCAGGACGCCCTGATGCCCTGGAAGACGGTGCTCGACAATGTGGCGATTCCGCTCGCCATCGCGGGGACCGCGAAGCGCGAGGCCGAGGAACGCGCGCGCGAATGGCTGGCCCGTGTCGGTCTTTCGGCCTTTGCGGACCGCTATCCGCATATGCTCTCGGGCGGACAGCGCAAGCGCGTCGGGCTTGCCCAGGTGCTGATCCGCAACCCGCGCATCCTCTTGATGGACGAGCCTTTCGGCCCCCTCGACGCGCAGACGCGCGTCATCATGGGCGGGCTGCTGCTCGACCTCTGGTCGGCGGAGCGCAAGGCGGTGATGTTCGTGACGCACGACCTCGAGGAAGCCATAGCGCTCTCCGACCGCGTCGTCATCATGTCGGCGGGTCCGCGGGCGCGCATCATCGGCGACTACGAGATCCCGATCAGCCGGCCGCGCGAGATCGCCGATGTGCGTCTCGACCCGCTCTTCCACGACATCCACCGCGAGATCTGGAACGCCTTGAAGGAAGAGGTCGTGAAGGGCTATCGCCAGACAAACGGACTGCCGGCATGACGAGGCCGATCCTTCTTCTGCTGCAGATCTCGGTGGGCGTGGCGGTGCTGCTGGTCTGGCACCTGTTCACGGCGACGAGCCTCTTCGGCAACCCTGCCGATGCCCGCTTTTTCTTTGCCACGCCGATCGACGTCGGCGTGCGCATCGTCGAGTGGTTCGTCTCCGGATCGATCTGGTATCACCTCGGCATCACGCTGGCGGAGTCGACGCTGGCCTTTGCCATCGGCTCGCTCGGCGGCGTCGCGATCGGCTTCTGGTTCGTCCGAAAGCCGCTCCTCGCGATGGTCTTCGACCCCTATGTGAAGGCAGCCAACGCCTTGCCGCGCGTGGTTCTCGCGCCGATCTTCGCGCTCTGGCTCGGTCTCGGGATCTGGTCGAAGGTCGCGCTCGGGGTCACCCTCGTCTTCTTCATCGTGTTCTTCAACGTCTACCAGGGCGTGAAGGAGGTGAACCAGACAGTGCTGTCGAACGCCCGCATGCTTGGCATGACGGAGCGCCAGCTGCTGCGCCACGTCTATCTGCCCTCCGCCCTGTCCTGGATGTTCTCGTCGCTGCACACGGCGGTCGGCTTTGCCATGGTCGGTGCGGTGGTCGGCGAGTATCTCGGCTCTTCGGCGGGCCTCGGCTACCTCATCCAGCAGGCCGAGGGCGTGTTCGACGTCACCGGCGTCTTTGCCGGCATGTTCGTGCTGATGGGCTTCGTGCTGGTGATCGATGCGCTTGTGACGGTGGTCGAGGACCGGCTGCTGGTCTGGCGCCCGCAGGCGCAGGTGTCGACCAGCTGAGCTATCGCCGTTCGATCCAGAACTAAAACATGGCCTTGGGAGGGGCTTTCAACATGAAACGCAGAGAATTCCTGGCCGCCGGCGCCAGCGCCGCGGCCTTCGCCGCCCTGTCCGCCCGGCTGCCTGCCTACGCGCAGGATGCCGGCGCCACGATCGAAAAGCCCTCGCTGACGCTCGGCGTCGGCGGCAAGCCGCTGCTCTACTATCTGCCGCTGACGATCGCCGAGCGGCGTGGCTTCTTCGAGGAGCAAGGCCTAACGGTCGCGATCAATGATTTCGGCGGCGGGGCAAAATCCTTGCAGGCGCTGGTCGGCGGATCGGTCGATGTCGTCACCGGTGCCTACGAGCACACGCTGCGCATGCAGCACCGCAGCCAGGACATCCGCGCCGTCGCCGACCTCGGCCGCTTTCCCGGCATCACCATCGCCATCCGCAAGGAGCTCGCCGGCGAGATCAAGTCGATCGCCGACCTGAAGGGACGCGCCATGGGCGTCACGGCGCCGGGCTCCTCCACTGCCCTGATGCTTCAATACGCGCTGGTCAAGGCCGGCTTGAAGCCAGACGACGTCTCGATCGTCGGCATCGGCGGCGGCACCAGCGCAGTGGCCGCGGTCAAGCGCGGTGAGATCGCCGGCTTGTCGCACCTCGATCCCGTGACGTCGCGGCTCGAGGCTGACGGCGCCATCGTGCCGCTGATCGATACGCGGACCGAAGAAGGCACCCGCCAGCTGTTCGGCGGCACCAACCCGGCAGCGACCGTCTACCTCCGACACGACTTCGTCGAGGCGAACCCGGTGACGACGCAGCGCATCGTCAATGCCTTCCTGAAGTCGCTGGCCTGGCTGCAGTCGGCGACGCCCGACGAGGTCGCGGACACCGTCCCTGAGGACTATCTCTTCGGCGACCGCGAATTCTACAAAACCGCGTTCGAGAAGGCCCGGCCGATGTATTCGCCCGATGGCCTGATCACCGAAGACGGCTTCACCTCCATGCTGGCCATGCTGAAGACGCTGGAGCCGGCCGAGTTCGGCAATGCCGAGTTGACGTTCGCACAGACCTTCGACGACCGCTTTGTGAAGGCGGCGAAAGGCTGAAGGCCAAAGGCCGAAGCACTTTCGCAGCCGCCACCAACCGCGTGAGACCGCCGGCGCCTTGATGGGCACCGGCGGTAAAGCCTTGAACTCCCCTTGCGGGCCGAGCCCTTCAGATCACCGGTTGGACTAGCGCCGCTCGCCACCGGCGGGGTTGCCATCCGAAGTCCGGTGCTGCAGGTCGCTCTCGCCCTCGATCTCCTGCGCGGCATGCGCCCAAAACTCATGCTCACGGCCCTGCGGCCTGCCGGCCTCCTCCCAGAGGTGGTACGCCCTGTCGCGAACTTTCGGGGTGTTATCAATCGTCATCATCACCATCCCAATTACTACGTTCCGACCGGAGCCTTAACCGGCTCGCGGTGTTAAGCTGTTGAATTAGCGCAGCAAGGACGAGGCTCAATGTCGACTGTCAGTTGGAAAGACGTAGCCTCCACCGAGACGCCCGGTCCGGCGAGTTTCGGGGATCTGACCCTCACCATCACCGAGGAAAACATCGCCCAGTGGAAAGACGACCCAGACGGCCGCTTTGCCGTGATGGAGACGCCCGACGGCGTGTCTCCGGTCGATCTCGGCAAATTCTTTCCAAGCCTCTAGAAAACGCTACGACTTCACTATCTTCGCGGCACCGGCACGCCGGACCGCGAGGAGGCATCGGCTTCTGCCAACAAACGAGACCAGCATCCTCCCCCTGGGCAACGGTCAATTCGCTGCGTCGGCTTGGCCGCCAGAACAGCGGCTCACGCCGCTATCGCAGAGGGAGTGAGCGCCGCAAACCAGTCGGCATAGGGGGTATTCTTCACCATGTGCCGGTTGTAATCGGGCGCCCCATCCGCCCACCACACCGGCCCACGCTCGCCGAGGGCCGTCTTGGCCTCGTCCACATGTTGGCGCGCAGCAGCAACGGCTGCAGCGTTTCCCTTGGCATCCCTAACGGCGCGGCGCGCCTTCATCAGGTCGTTGACCAGATCCTGTCGGTGCTCTGGCGCAAGACCGGGATTGCTGCAGCGCCAGAGCCGGCCGCGGACGACGAAGTATCGCCCGTCCGGCGTGCCGGGATAATCGGGCATGGGTCAGCCCTTTGCCGCGCGGATCGCGGCGATGACAGAAGCGAGCTTGGCTTCGCCGGCGCTCGTGAAGCGGGCCCTCGTCCCATCGATCTCGATAAGATCCGCGTCTGCGAGTTCGCTCAGGCCGTCGGGATCGGCGACATGACCGTTGCCGTCGTCGATAACGACTTGACCGACGGTCTCGCCGCTCGACAGCGCGTGGTAGGCAGCAAAGGTCAGGATCGACAACGCCTTGTCGGAGTGATCAGTCTGGGACATCTCGGTCACTTTCGCGGTGGTCGGGTCGGTTGCGGCATGAGCGGTAGCCGCTGATGCCTGTTGAAGAGGGTCCGCCGAGGCGGACCCCGAGGCTCAGTCCATCAGGTCGGCGGGCACCTTGCCGCCGTTCTCTGAAAGCTTTTTCATGACCGCCTTCTGCAGCCAGACATTCATCGTGGCGCTGTCGCCGGTGTCGCCGGTGTAGTTGAGCTCCTTCGCCAGCTCCTTGCGGGCGGCGATGTCGCTGTCGAGGCCCAGCGCCTTGAGCGTGTCGACGATCGAGGTGCGCCAGTTCAGCGTCTGGCCGGACTTCTTCACCGCGGCATCCATGATGGCGGCAACGTCGACGTCCGCCGGCGCTGCGGCGGGCGCAGAGGCCGCCGGCGTCGAAGGTGCGCCCACGGCGGGTGCGGGCGTCGGAGCAGCTTCGGCAACGACGCTCGTCGGCGCGTTCGGCGACGACGGCGAGACGGCCTGTGTCGGGGCAGGTGCTGCTCCTGCCGTCGGGGGCGTTGCGGCAGCCGGGGTCGCAGCAGCCTCTGCATGGCGGTGGAACAGGGCGTTCTTGATCTTGTCGAAAATGCTCATTGTAAAATGTCCGTCCGTTTGAGGGTGCAGTCTGAACGGCAGCCAACCGCCCCCGTTCCGCCCCATCTCGGCAAAACCGTCGAGACTTCGCCCTGCCGTGCTCCAGTCTCGCGGGCGAGATAGCGACGTCTGACCTGTCCGCCGGGTCGGTCCATCTCCCTGCCTCTTCCGGGACGGCGAGGATCGAGATGACAGCGTGCGGCTTACCCGGCCGGCGGCCGCAACAAGGCGGATACCAGCGCCGCCGCACCGGATTCCGCGGGACCCGGGCGGCGAGATATGCTCTGACGGCGCGAGAAGATTTTGTGAGGCGGGCAAAAGCGTGACGGATGACGGCGGACCGATCTTCGACGAGGCGTTCCTTGCGCAGATCGAACTCCTCCTGCGGTGGCGTCGCGACGTCCGTCATTTCCGGCCGGACAAGGTGGCACCGGAGATCCTCGTGCGCCTGCTGGAACTTGCGGATCTCGCGCCCTCGGTCGGCCTCAGCCAGCCTTGGCGCTTTGTGCTGGTGGACGACGCCGCGCGCCGGACCGCCATCCGGGAAAACTTCGAGGCGTGCAACGCCGCCGCGCTGGCCGAGTACGACGGCGGACAGGCAAGCCTCTACGCCCGGCTGAAGCTCGAAGGGCTGAGCCAGGCGCCGTGCCACCTCGCGATCTTCGCCGAGGAAACGACGCGCCAGGGCGCCGGCCTCGGCAAGGCGACCATGCCGGAAACGATCCGCTACTCCGCGGCGATGGCGGCGCATACGCTGTGGCTCGCCGCGCGCGCCGTCGGCATCGGCCTCGGCTGGGTCTCGATCCTCGACCCCCGCGCCGTCGCTGCGACGCTCGACGTGCCAGAAGGCTGGACGCTGATCGGCTATTTCTGCCTCGGTTATCCCCGGCGCCCTGCCGACATTCCCGAACTTGAGACCGAAGGCTGGGAGGCCCGGCAGCCTGTGGCCAGCCGCATTTTCAAACGGTGATTGTCGCTGGGAACTCCCGCCAGCTAGGCCTGGCCCTCGACGAAAGGCCCAAGCTTCGGGGCGCTTCAATGGAGTGGAGGCAGAAGAGTCGACGCCGGTCGACAAATAAGCGCCGGCTACGTCAAACACTCGATCGTAGAGCCTGCCGGGCATGGCGCTCGGCCCGGGTTTGTGCAGAATGTTAACCTAGGGATACTAAGGTCGAGCCTGTTCGTCCTTTTCCGCGGCAGAGGTGTAGCATGGCGTCCGCCCGAAATGCGCCGCGGCGGTTACCGGTCGGAATGTCATGACGCGTTCTGCCCTGACCCAAAGTGAACCGGCGCTTCCCATGTCGGCCTTGCCGCGCCCGCGCGAGGCGCCGGACGCCTCCGTCGAGGTCGCCGACATCTGGTGGATCATCTGGCGCCGTCGCCTGCTGGTCGCAGCCGTCGCTGCCGTCCTCGTCGCCCTGGCGGCCGCCTATGGCCTGCTGACGCCAGCGCAGTATTCCGCCCACGGACAGATCCTGATCGACCCGCGCGACCGCGTGGTCGTCGCCAACGACGTCAACCCGGCGGCGATGTCGCCCGATGGCGGCGTGGCGCAGGTCGAAAGCCAGACCAAGGTGCTGGAATCCTCGGGCGTCCTCCTGCGCGCCATCGAGATGCTGAACCTCGAGGAGGACGACGAGTTCGGCGTCCGCCCCAGCACCATCGCCTCGCTCGGCGGCAGGCTGCGCAGCCTCCTCGGCCTGCCGCCCGCCGCGGCGCCGAAAGGCGAGGCGAGCGCCATCGTGCTGCGGGCGATCCGCCAGAAGCTCGGCATCCAGCGCGCCGACAAGGTCTTCGTCATCGATGTCGCGATGACCGCCCGCGATCCGGACAAGGCCGCCGAGATCGTCAACGCCATTCTGAAAAGCTATCTCGCGGACCAGGCGCAAGCGCGCACCGACGCGGCGGTCGAGGCATCGCAGTCGCTGACGGGTGGGCTTGAGAGGCAGCGCGACAAGGTGCGCGAGGCAGAAAGTGCGCTCGAGCGCTACAAGGCCGAGAACGGCATCGTCGAGGCCAACAACCTCCTCGTCAGCGACCAGGAACTGGCGCGCCTCGCCTCGCAGCTGAGTGCGGCAGAGGCGAGCACGGCTCTCCTGCGCACGCGCATCGGCCGGTCCAGCGACGATGCGGCGACCGCCGAGGCGATGACGTCGGCGACCATCTCCCAACTGCGCAGCCAGGAGGCGACGCTGGTGCAGCAGATGTCCGCCCTGCAGCGTCAGTTCGGCCCACGGCATCCGTCGCTGCGCAACGCCGCTCTGCAGGTGTCGGACCTTCGGCAGCTGATCGCCGGCGAGCTGGCGCGGCTGAAGCGGTCGAGCTCGAACGACTATGCGCGGGCGCTCGCCTACGAAAAGTCGCTCGCCGACGCCCTCGCCGCCGCCAAGGTGAAGAAGGCCGAGAGCGACCAGCTGCTGATCGGCATGCGGGCGCTGGAACGCGACCTCGACGTCAACCGCACGGTCTATGCCTCGTTCTCGCAGCGCGCGCAGGAGACCGGAGACCAGTCCGGCATCGATTCCACCAATGCGAGGGTGATCTCCTGGGCCTTGCCGCCGCTCGACAAGAGCTGGCCGAAGACGACGCTGTTCGTCGTCGCAGCGGCCGCCGCGGGCCTTGGCCTCGGCGTCTTCGCCGCGCTGCTGGCGGAATACCGCGCGCCGACCATCGTCTCGCGCATCGACATGCGCCGCATTTCAGGGGCGTCCGAACTCGGGCTGATCTCGCTCGACCGGGCTCCCCGCCGCCGCTGGCCCTGGCCGCGCTCGCAAGCCCGGCGCTCGTTCCACCGCGAAACGGACGTCGCGATGGCCCGCGCGCTGCAGCTGCTGCAAGGCGCGTCCGGCGGCGGCCGCAGCATCTTCCTCACTTCGGGCGACGGCGAGAACGAGGAGCGCGTCACCATCGTGCTGATGCTGGCGACGATCGCGCTGCGGCTGTCGAAGCGCGTGCTGTTCATCGACGGCAGCTCGGTCGAGCTGTCGAACCCGCAATCGCCGGGGCTGCTGGAGATCCTGCGCGGCGAGCAGTCGCTGGCCTCGGCGATCACCATCGATCACGCGACGGGCCTTGCCGTGCTCGGCCGCGGCCAGGGCGTGATCCCCGGTGGCGGCGGCAACGGGTTCGAACGCGTGCTCGCGGAAGCCTGCAGCCGGTTCGACCTCGTGCTCATCGACGGCTGCGTCATCACCGAAGATCTCGGCGCCTTGCCGATCGCCGGCGGCGCCGACGAGGTGGTGTTCGTCGCGCGGCTCGGCGCCACGCGCCGCGAGGAGGTGACGATGGCGGCGGACGTCCTCTCGACGCTCGGCCGGCGGATATCGGCGACGCTGTTGATCAAGCCGGCGTCGCTCGTCTGAGATGACGCCGGCGGCCCGCCCTTTCCCGCCGCGGAGCCACCTGCCGCCGGCCGGGAGCATCGGGCTGTCGACACCGAAGTCCCCTCGCCGCCCGGTGACGCGGCTTCTGGTGATTTTCACGCTGGCGGTGCTGTTCGCGGTCTCCGGCGGCCTGCTCTGGGACCTCGGCATCAATTACGAAGGCCTCAGCGGCAGCGGCGCCTCGAAGATCCACCCCTCGACCTACCTGATGATCCTCCTGTTCGGCTGGATGACCCTCACTTCCGGCAATATTGTCGCTTATTTCCTCGACGTTGCGGCCCGCCGGCCGGCCAGCGTCTTCCTGGTGGTCGCGACCCTCATCACCTTCGTGCAGACAGTGCTCCGCCACGGGCCGGGCATGGCCGGCCTCCTCGACACCTTCCTGCCGGCCGCCCTCGTCGTGATGATGATGGCGCGCTTCACCGACCGCAGCTTTCGCGACGCCGAGCTTCTCATCCACGTCGTCATGACGGTGAACGCAGCGATGGCGCTGGTCGAACTGGCGAGCGGGCACCTGTTCTTTCCCTACCGCTTCGACGGCGCGGTGTTCGAGACGGACCTCCGCTCCTCGGCGCTGCAAGGCCATCCGCTCGCCAATGCGCTGATCACCGCGCCCTATGCGCTGGCGGTGATCAGCGGCGGCGGCACGCTGTCCGGGCCGACGCGCCTCGTCCTCTTCGCCTTGCAGTGCCTCGCCCTCGTCGCCTTCGGCGGGCGCTCGGGCATGGTGGTGACGCTGGTGCTCGGCGGCGGCTACCTCGTCGTCGCCGCGCACCGGGCGCTGTCGAGCGGACGCATTCCGCTGCTCGCGGTCGCTGCGGTAGCGTTGATCCTCACCATGCTGCCGATCGCGCTCGGCGGCCTCGCCGTCTCCGGCTTCTTCTCGACGCTGACGGACCGCTTCGTCGAGGACGGCGGCAGCGCAAATGCGCGGGTGAAGATGTTCGACATCTTCGGCTACCTGCCGGCGAGCGACATCCTCTTCGGCCCGGACGCCGCCTTCGTCGACAGCGTCCGGCGGATCAACGGGCTGGAATGGGGCATCGAGAACCCGATCGTCAGAACGCTCCTCTACCAGGGCGCGCTGATCACCGTGCTGCAGACCGTTGCGGTGACGTGGTTCCTGTTCGAGATCGCGAAATTCACCCGCCGCGGCATCTTCCTGCCGATGCTGGGCTTCGTCATCCTCCTCAACACCGCCGAGAGCATCGGCGCCAAGACGACGCTGCTGACGAAGTTCGCGGTGATGATGCTGTGCTTCTACCCGCCGCATCAGGCGCTCAGCCGGGCGCTTCGAGACCCAGCGCCGAGGTGATGGCGGGATCCAGCCGGCGGGTGGTCTCGTCCATCATCCCGAGCCCGTCGAAGAGATTCCAGAACGCCCAGCCGAAGCCGCTCTCCTCGGCCGCCCGGCGGACATCGCCGACATAGCGCGCGCGATCGTCCGGGTCCGCCGCGACGTAGCGCCCGCCACTCTTCAACGCTCCGAATTCGCCGAGCAGGATCCGGTCGCGCGGAATGGCATGGTGGTCGGCGAAGGCGCGCATGTCGGTGAAGAAGCCGTTGATGAAGCCGCGATCCGGCTGCGCCTCGAAATACTGCCGCAGCACCGTCTCGGTCTCGGCATAGGCGCTGGCCTTGTCCGCCGCCGGGGTGTCGCGATCAGTTTCCATCTGCCGGCGCACGGCGGCGAGCGTGCCCTCGAGGGTGCCGGCCGAACCCGGCCAAGGCACGGCGTTGAGCGCGCGGTAGACCGGTTCCGACATCCACGGCGCGCCCTGGTGGGTGAAAAGGTAGGGCTCGTAGAAATGGAAGGTGAAGAGCATCGGCCCGCCATCGGCCGCTGCTTGCGGCTGCCCCTCGGCAAAGCCCGACACCATGCTGCCGCAGGCCCCGGTCGCGACGTAGGTGAGGTCCGGCGCCGCACGCCGCGTCGCCCTGACGAGCGAGCGCTGCACTGCCTGCCATTCCCGCGCACCGCAGGCCTGGAAAGGCTCGTTCACCGGCTCCAGCGCGATGCGGTCCTGCGGAAACTCGGCAAGGCCGGCGGCGAGATCGCCGACCAGACGCCGGAACGCGTCGAAGGCCGGCGCGTCGACGCTCGCAAACATACTCTCGGGCCGCCAATGGTGTGTCGCGGCATTGGCTTGCAGGTTGACGATGACGCCAAGGTCCGCCGACAGGCCGAGGCCCACGGCGTCGAACACCTCGGCGAGCAGCGCGGCGCGGCGGCGGCCGGAAAAGGCGAGGAACGGCCCGGGATCGACCGGCAAGCGGATGAAATCGAAGCCCGCCGACTGCAAGGCCATGAGATCGGCCGAGGTCGGCACCGGACGATCCGCCTGGAACGGCGGCCAGGCATAGTCGGTGCGGGGCGCCGGATATTCGGTGGTCAGCGAGAACCAGGGCCAGGTGCTGATCCCCCGCCGGAAGACCGCGGGCGCCGCGGCGGAGGGCGCGGCGCGGGCAGCCCGCGCGGGAACGGCGAGCGGCAGCAGCGCCGCGGCGGTGCCGGCGGCGGCGAGGAAGCGGCGGCGGCTCCAACCCAACCCGCCGGCGCTCATCGTGGCCGAAGCGATCCGCTGGCGACGCGCTTTTCTTCGTCCGGCGCGGCCGCAGCCTTGCCCGCGACAGCCAGCGGCGCGCGCGCCTCGGGCACCACGATGCGGGGAGCGTCGCGGTGCGGGACGTCGGCCAGGCGCCGGGCCGCACCGCGCCGCAAGGGCCGCTCCTGCGCGATGATCTCCCGCTCATAGGTCTCGAGGATCTCCGTCCAGTCGAAGCGGGCAGCCTCGGCATGAGCGATCGCGCGGATCTCCGCGGGCGATCGCCCGCCATCGAGGGCGGCCTGCATCAGCCGCTCGCAGCTGTCGGCATCGGCGAAGAAGGCCCCGGCCTCGCCGGCCGTCCACCGGTTGAAGGGGTTGTCATGCGCGATCACCGCATTGCCGGCCGCCAGCGCCTCGACCAGCGAGGGGTTGGTGCCGCCGACCATGTGTCCGTGCAGATAGGCGGCGGCATGGAAGCGCAGCGCGCGCACGGTCTCGGCCTCGTAGATCGCTCCGGGGAACAGCACCTCGTCGCTGGCCGCGGCCTGGATGGCGCGGTGATAAGCATTCGCCTCGTCGAGCGTGCCGAGCACCACCAGCTTTGCCCCGCGCTGGCGGCGCGAAAAGGCCTCGACCATGGTGAGGATGCTGTTGTCCGGCTCGAGGCGGGCGATCGAGACGAGGTAGCGCCCAGGTGTCAGGCCAAGGGCCTCGACGGGCTCGGTCGGGGCCGCGTGAAACACGTCGGCGCCGTAGGGGATCATCACGCTGGCGCTGCGCGGCCGGCGGCGCGCCAGATGATCCTGGATCGCAGGATGATCGGCGATGAGACGGTTCGACGTCCAGGCGGCGATCCACTCATTGACCCAGAACCAGGCCTTGACCAGCGGGCCCCATTTCTCGCGGCGCCATTCGATGCCATCCATATTGGTGAGGAGGCGCCGGCCGCGGATCCGGAGGTAGGGCAGGAAGACGGCGCCGTTATAGCCGAGGACGAGGCAGACGGCCGACCGCCCTGCGGCATGCCGGATGCAGCGCCAGTCGAACAGCAGCGTCGCCGCCGGCCCCTTGGCCGCGACCTTGACGACGATCTGCTCAATGCCGTTCCAGTGATGCGAAACGATGCTCTCGTCCTCGCCGGCCAGAACCTCTTCCTGGCAATAGACGCCGACATTCCAGCCGCGCCGGACTAGAAACAGCGCGAGGTTTTCGGCGAACGTCTCGAAGCCGCCGTGCGATGCCGGCACACCGCGCGTTCCCAAAATGAGCACGGAGTGTTTATCAATGGGCACGATTGAAATTCCTTCATGCAGGCATCCCGCCTATCACCGCACGAGTACATAAGCTATAAAAGCTTACGTCATAATCCTGAAATGCCCCTGATCATCGGTATCAATACTCATTAATAAAAGCACCGTTAGCTCACGTCGTTCAAGAACTTGAGAATTGTATGAAAATTGTCTGCGTTCATCAAGGCTATGAACTCTATGGCTCCGACCGCAGCTTCATCGAGAGCGTTGCGGCCATGCGCGTGGCCTATCCCGGGGCAGACATCGAGGTCGTGCTGCCACGCGACGGCCCCATCGTCGAACCGCTGCGCAAGCTGGCGACCCGAATCGCCTTCGAACCGCTCTTCATCCTTCGTCGGCGCGGTCTCGTCCGCATGCTCGTCACCGCGCCGGTCCGGCTGCCGCTGGCCGTGGCGCGCGCGGCCCGGCGCTTCCGGCACGCCGATATCGTTTACATCAATACGACGGTGGTAATCGACTACGCATTGGCGTCGCGGCTATTTCCCGGCAAGGCGGCGCTGCACGTGCATGAGATCCCGGAAGGGCGGGCGATGACGGTATTCCGCCGGCTCCTGCTCTGGAGCCGGGCGCGGATCGTCTTCAACTCGCGCGCGACGCGCGACGCCTACGCCCTGCCGCCGGCGACGCCGACGCGCATCATCTACAACGGCATCCCGATCCCCGCGCAGCCGCCGCGCGCTCCCCGCGACGCCGGACAGGGGCTGAACGTGCTGATGCTCGGCCGGATCAACCGGATCAAGGGCCAGGAAGTGCTGATCGAGGCCGTCGACCATCTGCCGCCGAACCTCAAAGCGCAGGTCGCGGTGCGCGTCGTCGGCGATGCGTTCGAGGACCCCGCGCGCGAGCAGGCGCTGCGGGATCTCGTCGCGGCGAAGGACCTGTCCCGCACCATCGCCTTCTCACCCTTCACGCCCGACCCCTCGGCGCATTTCGAATGGGCGGACATCCTCGCCATCCCGTCGCGCCGACCGGAATCGCTCGGGCGCGTGGCCATCGAGGCGATGGCCTACGGGCGGCCGCCGCTGGCTTCCGCCATCGGCGGACTGGCGGAGATCGTCGAGGACGGCGTCACCGGCTGGCTGGTCCCGCCGGACGATGCGGCCGCGCTGTCGGCAAGGCTTGCCGACATCATCGATACCCCGGCGGCCTGGTCGGGCTTTGCCGCCGCCGGTCGCCGGCGCTACGAGACGGTGTTCAGCGCCGAGGCGGTCTCGGCGGCCATCGCGTCGCTGATCTCGGAGATGGCGGCGCAAGCCGAGAACCCCCAGCCGGCGACGGGCGAGACTTCAGCGGCATGATCTCCAAACTGATCCACCTCGGCAAGCGCTCGGCCATCATGCTGGGCGGCGAGATCATGCAGAGCGCGTTTCATTTCGGGCTCAGCATCGTCCTGATGCATGCCCTCTCGCCGAACGATTACGGCGTCTTCGCCATCGTCCTCCTGATGGGCGGGCTGTCCTTGACCTACATGCGCTCGCTGGTCGGCATGCCCGCGGCGCTCCTGATCCCGCCGCATGCCGGCACGCGCCGAACCTTGCCGCACGAGGTGGCGCTCGGCTCCGCAGCGCTGGCCTATGCCGTGCTGATCGGGCTGATCGTCGCATTGGTTCTGCATTTCTGGCTGCAGGCCGATGCGGTGGCGGGCGGCCTGTTCGTCGGCCTCTGGTCGCTCCGCAGTTCGCTGCGCAGCACGATGTTCGCCAAGAACAGCCAAGGGCTCGCCAGCCTCAGCGACATGGCCTTCACCGCCAGCGGCGCCCTGTTGTCGGCCGTCCTGTTGACGGGGCTGCCGGCCGTCGACCCGCTGCAGGGCGTGTTCCTGGTGCTGGCGCTCGCCAATGCCATCGCGATTCTCGCCGCGCTGCTGCTGCAGCGCCAGCGGCCGCGTCTGACCTACCGCCGGCAACGGCTGCGCCACTACGCGCGGATGTCGCGGCAAATCGCCTGGTCGACGGCGGGAACGACGATGGGCAACATCCAGGCGCAAGGCCAAGTGCTGCTGATCGCCGCGATCGCCGGTCCGGCCGCCTATGCGCCGGTGGCCGCGATGCTGGTGTTCTTCGCCCCCTTGCGGCTGGTCTCCTCGGCGCTGGCGAACATGATCCAGCCGGAGCTCTCCGCCCTCACCGCCCGCGGCGAAGGGGGGCGGGCCGCCGCCCTGACGCGCCGCTGGACGGTGGCGACCGGTGGCATCGGCGTCGTCTACGGCCTCGCGGTAGCCGTGGGCATGCCGATGCTGGCGACGCCGATCTTCGACGGCCAGCCGCGAACGCTGATCGCGGGCCTCGCCTGGTGCATCTCCATGGCGCCGCTCCTGTACGTCATGCCGAAAATCCTTCTGGAGGTCCGCCACCGCTTTCGCACCCTGGCGGCGATCAGCGCTGTCAGCGCGGTCCTCGGCATGGCGCTGGTGGCCGTGCTGCTGATGCTGACGACGCCGGTCTATTCGCTGGCCGGAAGCCTTGCCTCGGAGATGCTCGTCCTCGTCTGCTGCTGGGCGGCGGTCAACCGCTCCCGGACGGATTGGCAGCCCGCCGGACGGTCAGCCCCCGCCTCTTCCTGACACAGTGCGCAGGACGCCGTCGCAGCCCGAAGGCTTCTGAAACAAACCCTATCGGCCGAAGTCAGAAGCGCCGCGGTGCCGGGGCGGAACCATCGATGAATTCGAAGGAGCCCGAGCGGTTGAGGGTGTGCAGGCGCCGGCCGGGCCAGCCGGGACCAGGCCTCAGGATCGTCTCCACCGTCTGGGCGAAGCCGTCATCGTCGAGCCGCTCGACGCGTGCCAGCCCGAGCGCCGCGCCATAGCCGTTGCGGCAGTCCTGCACCGGGCGCCAGAGAACGCCGTCGCGCTCGACCATCCGTCCGGCAGGCCGCGCCGAGGCGATGTCGATCAGCACGGGATTGCCGGCATGCGGCCGGAAGGGGCCGCGGAAGCTCTCCGCCGACCAGAGGTGCAGCACGTCGGAGAACGCCCCCGCATTGCCGTCCCGGACGGTCGCGAACATCCAGAAGCGACCGTCGCGCTCGATGAGCGTGGCGTCGCTCGCGATGATCCCGGAGAGCAGCGTCACCTCCTTGACCCAGCCGCCGGGAAAGGCGGTCGCGCGGTAGAGATCGACGGTGCCCGCGCCGCTGCTTTCCGGGATCATCCACATCTCGCCCTCGGCCGCGAAGACGAAGGGATAGGAGAGATGGCAAGGCTGCTCGAGCACGGGTTCGGGCCGGCCGATCGGACCGTCCGCGCCCATTTCCACCACAGAGATGATGCCCCGGCCGAGGGCATGCTGGAAATCCTCGACGAAGAGGAAGGTCCGGCCCTGGTGCTCGATGGCGAAGGGATCGGCATAGAACCGCTTTCCGTCGTCGGGAAGGTCCGTCCACCCGCCGGCGGGATGCTGCGGCCGGTCGATGAGATCCGGGCCGTCGATCCGGCGCCAGCCGACCCGCCAGTGCGGCGAGGCGAAGCACAGTCTGTAGCTGTGGCGGACCGCGGCGCGCGCGACGGTCTTGGCGGCCCGCATCGCGAGGCGCCCGGGCTGCAAGTTGTGCTGGCAGGGCGTGGCATAGGCGATCGCCGGAGCCGGCGTCCTCGCTGGCGCCCGCAGCGTGGCAACGGCCGAGAGGATCACGGTGATGACGCGCGACAGCCCGTCCTCGAAAGCCTCGCGCGTCACACCCGGGTTCTCCGTTCCGAGCCGGGCGGCGATGACGAGATCGGCGCCCTCGCGGATTTCGGCGACCGGGGCGTGATGCGCGAGGACGGAGGCGAGAAGTCCGCCCTCGCCCGCGACGCCGTCATAGGTCAGACGCCAGCGGCGCGTGCGGTCCAATGCCTCGGCGGCGTCTTCGGGTGAGCGAGACCCGCCATCGGTAAGGTCGAGGATGAGGTCCGGCCTTGCCGCGCCCTTATCGAATTCGGCGAAGGCGCCGGGCAGGACACACGCGCTGGCGGCGGGCGGCGAAAGGCCGTAGGCGGCGGCCTCAAGGCGGAAGATCCGCTCGGCCCCGGCCGGCAGACCCGATCCGTCTTCCACGATCTCCGCTTCCACCGCCAGCCCGCACGCGGCCGACATCCGCTCGAGCAGGTCGAGCTGCCATTGCCGCAGCGCCTGCGCCTGCAGCAAGACCCGCACCCGGAGCGCCTGTTCTCTCACCATGCTTTTTCCCAAGCGCAGAGGTGGGCGGTCCGGCCGCCTGCGTCGCTCACGCCCTTTCCCGCAGACGAGGAAGGTGAAACGAAACGCTCAGTCCCGCTGAAGAATGCAGCAAAGGCGAGCCCTTTGCCGCGATACCAGCCGCAATCCAAAGCATACCAGTGCCGAATTGCTCCAAATTCCTCGCCAAGGTCGACACGCCCGCACAATCTAGGCGAGTGTGGCTTCGGCAGAATGCGCGAAGCTGGCGCGATAGAACTGTACCGGCACCCCCGCATTCACCCTAAGCATCTTCAGCCACCGACACCGAGACCGGACGCGCATGCCGTGCCCGCAGAACGCGGAGGGTCTCGGCCGAGCGCTCGGCGATGACGGCCAGCGCGCCCGGCAAGGTCCGTTGGCCGATGACCGAATCCAGCCGGACGCTCGTATTGGCGAAACGCTGCTTGAACGGCTCGGCGCCGCAGAGGAAGTCGACCATGCCGATCCCATGGTCGATCGACCACTGGATGTAGTCCATCATCAGCACCATGCCGGGCGAGCCGCGCTCGACCGCCGGGTCGTAGCTGGTGACGAAGGCCATCATCGTGCCGGCCTGTTCGAAGTTGATGGAGATGGCGATGACGGCGCCCTCGCATTCGAGCACGAAGATCCGCAGGATTCCGGCCTCGGCGAGGACGTCGACGAGCGCCGACAGCGTCTGCGCGCCGTCGTCGTAGAGGTCGGAGCGGTTGCCGGTGGTGGCGAGCCATTGCCGCTTGAACACGCCGAGGCGCTCCAGGATGGGGCCGCGCGGCGCGTCTAGCGGCAGCAAGCGAAACGCCAGCGTGCCGGTCTCGCCGAGGGATTTCTGGCCGCGGCGATAGTTCTGCCGGGTCTTCTTGGAATGTCCCTGCAGCCAGGCGGCACCATTGGTGAAGGGGCCTGCGACGCGGTAGCTGGTCTCGGCCCGGTGATGCGGCCGCAGCCGGCTGCGGCGCCCCGGCGCCAGCAGCGCGCGGGCCGTGGCGCTCGGCAGGAGGCGGTTGAGGTAGACGAGATCGAAGCCACCGGCCGCCGAGAGGTGATCCCACATCCGCGACAGGACGGCCGCATCGGCGCCGGGCGCGAGAAGCGCGTCGCCGTAGTCGGTATGGTCCTTCGCCGCCCATTCCAGGAGGCGCAAGCCGCGCCGGCGGCAGGTCGCGAGCGGCAGCACGGCGATGAGCCGCTCGTTCTGCCAGGCGAGGACGATCATGAGCTTGCGCCGCTCGGGGTCCGGCAGCGTCCGCCACCAGGCGCCGATCCAGTGCGGGCTCTGGAAGATCAGCGCCCCGGCCTCGGACCAGAGCCCGTGCCAGGCGTCGGCGACCGCCGTGAGGCGATCGGCGGTGCGGACGATCTCCAGCCGCTCCGGTGCAGGCCCGGAGTCTGCAAAGACTGCCGGCGCCGCGCCGTTCACGAGAGGGTTTCGGGCTGCGCGGCCGGCTTGACGCGGCGGCGGTACCCCTTGGCGATCAGGCGTCCCATCTTCTTCAGCGGCAGGAGGTAGAGCCCGGACAGCGACTGGTAGTCCCTGACGTCCCGGTCCACCAATCCGAACTTGAAGTCCTCGTCGCGCTCGGGAACGCAGAGCGTGCCGAACAGCCGGTCCCAGAACGAGAACAGGAGGCCGAAATTCTTGTCGTAGTGCCGGGGGTCGACGCTGTGGTGGAGCTGATGCCAGTGCGGACAGAGGACGACGTTGTTGAGCGGCCCGAAAGAGATCTTGAAATGCGTGTGCCGCACGAAGTCCATCATCAGGATGTTGCGCATGACGTAGACGTTGATGCCGAACACCGTCAGCTCGACGAGGTTCAGCTGCAGCACCGCCCAGATGCCGAAGCAGATGCCGGGGATGACGCCGTCCCAGATGCGGTTCATCAACTCGTCCAGCGGATGCACCCGGTCCTTGGTGATGCCGACCATGACCTCGGCGGAGTGGTGCACCTTGTGCAGCTCCCAGAGGATCGGGAAGCGGTGCTGGGCCGTGTGGTAGAGATAGTAGGAGATGTCGTAGGCGAGCAACATGGTGATGGTGAACAGCACCACCGTCACCGGTCCCGCCGGGCCGGCGATCAACGGCGCCTCGATGCCGAAGGCGCTGGTGATCGCGAGCTTGGTGACATAGCCGACGGCGACGACGAACGTGATACCCGCCGGGATCAGCAGTAAGGGCATCAGCGCCTTCTTGGTGATCCAGAACAGGAGATCCGCCTTCGCCGAAGGGTGGAGCGCGACTTCCTTCGGCAGCGCGAACTCGAAGAATTCGCCGAAAGAGCGATGCTCACTGGTGCGGAAATAGGCGACGATCGCCGAGACCAGCGCCGTCAGGAAGAGCAAGCCGGTGGCCACGAGCCCGGTGACCGACAGCTTCTCGTAGATGGTTTCCAGAAGCGCTGCGTTCACGGCCTATCCCCTGGACCCTTCTACATCCGGGTCGCCAGCCGCGAAACCCGTCCACAAAACGCTGACACCCTGCGGCTCCCAGCGCCACCATTTTCTCAACCGGCGGATGCCATGTTACGCTAACCGATCTACCGCGAGCTTGTCGAATTTCACAGCCCTGGCGCTAAAGCATTCCTGAGCACATGGTAAATACTGCAGACAGTTTTTCCAGTTTCATTAGATAATTAAGGCGTTCTACGCCCGCTAACCATTCGCTGCCCGATAATGCAATGGATCGAAACCCAAGGGGAAACGAAAGGCTTCCTCAAACATTGCTGGCTACCAACACTATGTAGCCAGTGAGTAGAGCCCTTTGCCCCAGGTCCGCGCCCGTTTTTCAAGACAACTAGCGGTGCTGATGGGGGCCGTCTTCCTGGCGTCGCTCGCCATGCTGGTCTTCTACGTGCTGTCGGGCGCATCGACCGTTGACGCCAGTTCGCTGCAGCGGGACCGCTCGCTGCTGGCGCAGGCGGTCAGCGAGGCGAAGCGCGAGATGAGCCGGGACCAGCAGACGGTCGCCGTCAACGACGAGGCCGTGACGCGGATACGGGATGGCGACCTCACATGGATCGAGGCTCACATCAGCAGCCGCATGCGCCAGTTGTTCGGCCATGACCGGACTTACGTCCTTGGTCCCGACGATCGGCCGATTTATGCCATGGAGAATGGCGAAACTGTAGCAGCCGCACGTTTCGACGAAATCGCCGGCACGGTGGGGCCGCTGGTGCGCAAGCTGCGCTCCCAGATGGACATTGGGCGGTATCGGACGAGCAATGCGGTCGCCGACATCGGCACTGTCGGAACCTTGCCGGCGATCATCGGCGTCAGTGCGATCCTTCGGTCAGGGGATCCGACGGAACGCGAGTCTGATCGCGCGCCCCTTATCGTCTCCACCCGGTCCATCGACACCAAGCTGCTCGACGGCATCGGCATGGAGTACATGATTCCGAACATCGCCTTCTCACCGAGCGACAGTTATTCGCCGGTCCGTGCCAGCCTCGAACTCCGGACCAGCCGCGGCAAGCAGATCGGTTTCATCACCTGGGAGCAGCGCCGGCCTGGCCGCCGTCTGATGAACGAGACGGCGCCGGTGATGGGCGCCGTGTTCGTGCTCATCGTCCTCCTCATCGCCATTCTCTCTGAGCGGCTGCGGCGCTCTGGATCGCGGCTGGAGGCCAGTGAGTCCCACGCCAATCACATCGCCTTCCACGACAGCCTGACGGGCCTTGCCAATAGGTCGCAGTTCCATACCAGCCTCAACGCCATGCTAGATACCCGGCAGGCCAATGATCGTGGTTTCGGACTGCTCTGCCTCGACCTCGACCGCTTCAAGGAGATCAACGACACGCTGGGGCATCCCGCCGGCGACGATCTGATCCGCCAGGTCGCCCACCGCTTCCAGTCGGTCATCGGCCCGCGCGACCTGCTGGCGCGGCTGAGCGGCGACGAGTTCGCCATCCTGACGCCCGAGATTTCCACGATCGACGCCCTGGCGTCGCGGCTCATCGCCGTCACCAATGAGCGCTTCGATCTCGGCGGCTCGCCCGCCTGGATCAGCGTCAGCATCGGCGGCGTCCCGATCGCCGATCCCGCGCTGACTGGCACCGAGATCCTGCGCCGCGCCGACCTCGCGCTCTACCAGGCGAAGGCGATGGGACGCGCGCGCAGCTTCATCTTCGACGCGACGCTCGATGCGCTGGCACGCGAGAAACGGCTGCTCGAGATCGATCTCCGAACGGCGCTGGAGACTGGCCAGGGTTTGAGCCTCGCCTACCAGCCCCTGTTCGGCGCCGACCTCGCGACCATCGTGGGGGCCGAGGCGCTGATCCGGTGGCGGCACGCGGAGCGCGGCAATGTCTCCCCCGCCGACTTCATTCCGATCGCCGAGGAGCGCGGTCTGGTCGCGGCGCTCGGCGAATGGGTGATCCGCGAGGCGTGCCGGACGCTCGACGAGATCGATATCCCCTGGATCGCGGTCAACGTCTCGCCGATCCAGCTGAAAACAGCGGGCTTTGCGGCGAAGGCGATGGCGATCCTGAAGGAGGCACGCATCGATCCGCGGCGCATCCAGATCGAGATCACCGAAGGCGTCCTGATCGACCCGACGCCGACGATCGTCGCAGCGCTTGCCGCCTTCCGCTCGGCTGGGGTGCGCGTCGCCCTCGACGATTTCGGGACGGGGTATGCCTCCGTGCAGTATCTCGCCCGCTACAGCGTCGACAAGATCAAGATCGACCGGTCCTTCGTCCAGGACGTCGGCAATCCTGAGGTTTCCCCGGCCATCGTCCGGGCAATGGTCGATCTTGCGGGCGCCCTCGGGATCGCGGTGGCGGCCGAAGGCGTCGAGACGGCACGGCAGCGTGACGGGCTGATCGCGCTCGGCTGCGGCGAACTGCAGGGCTATCTCCTGTCCCGGCCGATCTCCCAGACCGACCTTGCCGTCCTCTGCGCCACCACGCAGTTGCGCCTGTTGCTGCGCGATATCCCCGCCGAGCCGCTGCGGCGCCTTCACGCCTGACCGGCGCCGAAACGTTTGCGACCGGCGGGATACCCGATATAGCCAAGGCAAGCTAAGCCAAGCCGCCCGCCATCGTCAGAGGTCGGCGGCGTAGGCGATCGGGAAAGGGCGGAGATCATGGAGGTCGCGATCATCGGCGGCGGGCCGGCGGGGCTGATGGCGGCCGAGACGCTGGCCGGCAAGGGTCACGCCGTGACCGTCTACGACGCCATGCCGACCCTCGGCCGGAAATTCCTGCTCGCCGGCAAGTCCGGGCTGAACCTCACCCATTCCGAAGACCTCGCCAGCTTCATCGCACGCTATGGCGCGGCAGAAGGGCGGATGGGCTCGGTCGTCGCGGCCTTCGGCCCGGCGGAGGTGACCGATTGGGCGGAGGGGCTGGGCACAAAAACCTTCGTCGGCTCCTCGGGCCGGGTCTTCCCGACGGCGATGAAGGCCTCGCCTCTGCTCCGCGCCTGGCTCGGCCGGCTCGCCGGCCTTGGCGTCCGCCTGCGGCCGCGGCACCGCTGGACCGGCTTCGATGCCTCGAACGGGCTCGTCTTCGACACCCCCGACGGACCGCTGATGGCCCAGCCGGACGCGACGGTGCTGGCACTCGGCGGCGCGAGCTGGCCGCGGCTCGGCTCGAATGGCGCCTGGGTGCCGTGGCTCGCGCAACGTGGCGTCAACATCTTGCCGTTCCAACCCGCCAATTGCGGCTTCGACGTCGACTGGAGCCCGCATTTCCGCGACCGCTTCGCCGGCGAACCGGTGAAGTCTGTCGTCGCGACGTCGGCGGCGGGCGCGATCCAGGGCGAGTTCGTGATCAGCCGGGACGGTATCGAGGGCAGCCTCGTTTACGCGCATGCGGCAGCGCTGCGCGATCAGCTCGCAGCGGACGGCGCCGCGCAGCTGCTGCTCGATCTGGCGCCGGGGAGGACGGCCGAGCAGCTGTCGCGCGATTTTGCCCGGCAGCCGGGCAAGGCGAGCTTCTCGAACCGGCTGCGCAAGGGCACCGGGCTTTCCGGCGTGAAGGCCGGGTTGCTGCACGAATTTGCGTCAGCCGCCGAGCTGATGGTGCCCGACCGGCTGGCGGCGCGCATCAAGGCGCTGGCGGTGCCGGTGGTGCGGCCGCGGCCGATCGCCGAAGCGATCTCCTCGGCCGGCGGCATTGCGCTCGATGCGGTCGACGAACGGTCGATGCTGACGGCGCTGCCCGGCGTGTTCGTCGCCGGCGAGATGCTGGACTGGGAAGCGCCGACCGGCGGCTATCTGCTGACCGCCTGCTTCGCGTCCGGACGGGTGGCGGCCCTTGGTGTCGACGCCTGGGCGGCAGGCCGATAGGCGAAAGCGCCAGAACGTCAGAGCGTCAGCGGCGCAGCGTAGCCGGTGAGTTCGAGATAGCCGCGGCCGCCCGGGGTCCGCACGGCGCCTTCCCAGTAGACGGGCAAGCCGCCCGAACGGCCGTCGAGCTCCTGGTCGTCGAACAGCGGCGTCAGCGGCATCCGGCGCTCGCCCTCCGGCAGTCGGATCGTCAGCACCTGCTCCACCGGATAGCTCGCCTTGGTGCGCGGCGAGGTCCAGCGGCGGACAGGTTCGAGGCGGATGTCGCCGGGGGCAAGGCGCACGATCGACCCGTCCGGGCGGCGGAAAGATCCGCCGGCCCAGAGCGTCGCATCGTCCTTGCCACGGATGCGGAAGGCGACGAGCGCGCTGCCGTCGTCGAGGTTGAGGCCCGTCCAGTCCCAGCCTTCGGCTTCCGCGGACAGGAAATCAGACGACCATTCCCGGTCGAGCCAGGCTTCGCCGGTCACCGCAACCGGCTTGCCCGCGCGGATAAGCGTGCCGGAGACCGCGAGATGCGGCATCGAATAGTAATAGCTCGCCTCCTCCGGCTTGGCGCCCTTGCGACTGACGCCGTTCTCGCCTTGCAGGAAGATCTCTTGCGTCGGCGCGAAGGCGAGGTCGAAGGTGAAGTCGGGGGCCGCGACCTTGGTGGTGAAGCGGTCGTCGGCGCGGCGCTGGAACGTCCAGTCCCTCAGCACGATGGCCGCATCCTTCGTTGCCGCTTCCGCGATGCCGAAGCCGGCCCGGGCCGAGCGTTCGGCATGGAGGAGATGGCCGACCGTGGGATCGGACAGCGCCGCATGGGCAAAGAGGATCTGCTGGGGCGCGAACCGGCTGGGGTTCTTGGCATCGATCTCCGGCCGCGAGCGGAAGAAGGTCACCTGGAAGCCGAGGTCTGCCCCGTCTGGCGTTTTCAGCCAGCCGGTGACGTACCACCATTCCGTGCGGAAGGCGGGATGGGCGCCGTGGTCGGCGGGAAACTGCAACGCCACCCCCGGCGTCACCGCCGGATAGTCAGCCGGAACCGCCGCTGTGACGCCGAGGAGCAGCGCGAAGAGAACCTGCAGAAAACGCATCACCAGTCCTCCCGTACCGCCAGCACGGCGTTCATCGCCGTCGCCCGGCGGCCCGCCAGCATCGCCGTCACCGCCGCCGCAAGCACCAGGGCGACGACAACGCCGGCGATGGTGCCGAGCGGCAGGCGCGTCGTCATCGTCCAGTTGAAGGATTGCGGGTTAATCACGTGGATCAGCACCTGTGACAGCACACCGCCGAGGAGCACGCCCGCAAGTCCCCCGATCCCGCCGAGCAGTGCTCCCTCCAGCCCGAGCATCGCCGTGATCTGCCGCTTGCCGAGCCCAAGATGGCGCAGCATGCCGAACTCGCGAACGCGGGCGATGGTCTGCGACGACATGGTAGCGGCGACGCCAGCAAGGCCGACGAGGATCGCCACCGCCTCCAGAACGTAGGTCACGAGAAAACTGCGGTCGAAGAGGTCGAGCGCGAAAGCCCGCAACGTCGCCGGCCGGGCCAACGAGACGCCGGCGCGGGTCTCGGGCGGCAAGGCCTCGAGCAGCGCCCGGCCGACGGCGTCGGGATCGGCTCCCGGCGCCAGCATGATGCCGGCCTCGCTGCGGGCGGCGTCCTGGGTCAGGCGCGTATAGTCATCACTGCGGACGACCAGCGCGCCTTGCTGGCGGGCATAGTCGCGCCAGACGCCCGCGACGGTAAAGCTTGTGCCGCCACCGAGCGGCAGCGTCACGGGATCGCCGATGCGCCAGCCGTAGAGCCGGGCAGCCGGCTCCGATACCCAGACCGGCGTCGCGCCGGGCGGCGGCGTCAGCCCGCCCTCGATCAGCACCAGAGGGGTCGCCGGCGTATCGACCGGCCGCGCGATCAGCGTCACCGGCGGCCGGTCGGCGGCGAGCGTCAGCGGGATCTGGCGGCTGAAGGAGATCGAGGCGACGCCGGGCATGGCGGCGAGGCGTGCCTGCAGCGCGGGGTCGAAGCCCGCGCCGGCCTCGCTTCGCAGATAAAGGTCGGACGAGAGCACCTCGCCGAGCCACTCGTCGACGGCGCCGCGAAAGCTCGTGACCATCGTGGCCATGGCGATCATCAGCGCTGTGCTCGCGACGATGCCGCAAAGCGCCGTCGCTGCCTCGCCCGGCGCGCCGTGGACGTGCCGGACCGCCAGCGATCCCGCGACGCCGCCGCCCGTCCGGCGGGCCAGCGGAGCCAGCAGGCGGCGGGCGAGCCAAGGCACGCCGGCGATGCCGCCGGCCAGCATCAGCGCCATGCCGCCGAAGCCGAACAGCGGCAAGCCGCCAACCGGGGGCAGCAGACTGGCGAAGCCGCCGGCGGCGAGCAGAACGAGGGCCGGCTTCCACGGCACGGGGCTCCGGGGGTCGATGATGTCGCCGCTGTTCTTCAATGCCGCCGCCGGCGCGGCCCTTGATGCCGCACGCGCGGGGAGGATACTGCCAAGAAGCGCTGCCGCCACGCCCAGCGCGAAGAAGGCGGTAGCTGCCATCGGCTGGAACACGATGCTGACGCCGCCGCCCCTGAAATAACCGGCGCCGAGATCGCCACCGAGAAGCGTCAACGCCGCGACCGCGAGGCCATAGCCGGCGGCAAGACCCGCGAGCGAGCCGATGATGCCGATCACCAGCCCCTCGAGTGCCACCATGGCGACGATGCCGCGCTTCGGCAGGCCAAGCGTGCGCACCAGCGCGAAAGCCCGCAGCCGCCGCGCCACCGACAGCGACTGCGCCGAGAAGACGAGGAACCCGCCGGTCAAAAGCGCCACCAGCGCCAGCATGTCGAGGTTGACGCGGTAGGCGCGCGACAAAGCGCTGCCTTGCGCCGCCTCGCTGTCGGAACTGCCGAGGACGATGTCGCCGGGCAGGATGCGGCCGAGCGCGGCCTCGGCGACGGCCCGGTCGGCGAGCTTCAGGTCGATCCGGTCGAGCCGGCCGAGCCGGTCGAAGCGCCATTGCGCGGCGGCGATATCGATGACGCCGATCGCCTGCCCGTCCGGCGCGGCGGCGAGAATGCCGGCGACGGTGAGATCGGCGGTCCGGCCCTTGGCGCTGACCGTCAGGGGGGCGCCGACCTTGGTGCCGGTCGCCGCCAGCGCCGCCCGCGAGAGGAAGAGCGCGTTCTCGTCGAACAGGCCGGGGCCGCTGATGCCGTTGGTGCGCTGGCCGATGAGGCTCGGCGTGACGCCCGCAGCGCGGATGACGTCGAGGCCGAGCAGGCTGAAGGAGGCCGTGCCGGCTGTCGCGTCGAGACTGATGACGGGGCTCGCATCGGCAACGCCCGGCGCGGCGATCACCTCAGCGTAGAGCGCCTCGTCGAAGCCGAGCGGGCTTGCCGCACGCACCGACACGTCGGCAGCGCCGTTGACGCCGCGCACCGCGCCGTCGAAGGAGGCCAGCGCCGAGCCGTTGACGAGATGCACGGCAAAGCCCAGCGCGACACCGACAGCGATGGCGATGGCGGTGCCGAGGAAGCGGGCGGGATGCGCCCTCGCCTCGCCGAGGACGAGCCAGCGCAAGGCGAGACGGGCGGAGAGGATCTCACCCATGCCGCGCCACGAGGCCCCCGGCGGTTAGCGTCAGCACATGGTCGGCAATCGCCGCGGTGGCGCTGGAATGGGTGACGATGATCGCCGCCGCTTTGTCGCGCCGCACGGCCTCGGCGAAGAGATGCAGCACCTTTTGCGCGGTCTCCGGGTCAAGATTGCCCGTCGGCTCGTCGGCGAGGATCAGCGCCGGCCGGTGCACCAGCGCCCGGGCGATGGCGACACGTTGCAGTTCGCCACCGGAAAGGTCGCGGGCATAGCCGTCACCGCGGGTGCCGAGCCCGACGGCATCCAGCATCGCCTCGGCCCGCTGCTCGATGCCGGGCGCCTCTGCCGAAACCAGCGCCAGCGGCAAAGCGACGTTCTGGCGCAGCGTCAGGTAAGGCAGGACGTGGAAGGCCTGGAACACGAAGCCGATCCGCTGCCGGCGCAGCCGCGTGCGGGCCGCTTCGTCGAGATCGCCGAGAACCGTCTCCTCGATCGCGACGCTTCCCGCATCGCTGTCGTCGAGCCCGGCCAGAATGTTGAGCAGCGTCGACTTGCCGACGCCGGATTCGCCGATGATCGCCACGACCTCGCCGGGAGACACATCGAGGTCGAGGCCGGCGAACAGTGTCCGCCCGCCCGGCACCGATTTGGACAGCGATCGGACGCGGAGGGTACTGGCGTCGGAAGAGGTCAAGAAGGCGGGTCTCTCGGTAAAGCGGCCGAGGAGCGGCCGGCCGTGTCGGCATGCAAGCGCATATGCATCAGCCGTGAGGAGAGGCAACCGGCGTAATGGCGGCGTGACGCCGCAGACAGCGGCGCCGTAACCGAGACTTCAGAGGCTGAAGGAGTTGGGGCAATCAGGCGGCGTCGACCAGGACAGGCTTGAGGGTGCGGGCATCACCGGTGAAGGCGAACACCTCGACGGGCTCTCCGAGGCCCTTCAACGGGAAACGGCCGAGGCTTTCCAGAACGTTCCGGCAGCCGGCCATGGCAACGAAGGCACTGGAGAGGAGCACCGGGCGGTGCACCTCCTTGGTCAGGCTCTCCAGCCGCGAGGCGACGTTGACCGCGGGACCGATGACGGTGAAGTCGAGCCGCTTGCGCGAGCCGATATTGCCGTACATCACGTCGCCGACATGCACCCCGACGCCGTAGCCGAGAGGCTTGCGGCCGTGCCGGACATGGTCCTCGTTCAAGAGCGCCACTGCCGCGCGTGCCTCGACCACCGCTGCCAGGAGGTTCTGGGCGGCGTTCGGATTGATCAGCGGGAAGATCGCCAGGAGGCCATCGCCCATGAACTTCAGGATTTCACCGCCGTGCTTCTCGATCGGATCCGACATCGCGTCGAAATAGTCGTTGAGCAGCCGGATGACGTCGTCGCGCGGCCACATCTCGGAGATCGCGGTGAAGTCGCGGAGGTCGCAGATGAGGATTGCCGCGCCCACGGTGGTGCCGCTGCCGCGGGTGGTCGCCCCGGCAAGAATCTGCTCGCTGGCATGCGGGCCGACATAGGTCTCGAGATAGGTCCGGGCGAGCCGGTTCTTTAGCCGGATCTCGCTGACCATGGCAAATGCCGGCAGCAGATCGGCGAGCGCATCGATGTCCGCATCGCTGAAGCCGCCCGCGCGGTCGGCCGCGAAGCTGACGCTGTGTCGCTTGCCGAGCGTGTGCTGGATCGGCCAGCTGATGTAGTCCGTCAGGCCCTCAGCGCGCAGTTCATGGAAGATCGGATAGTCCCGGCCAGGCTGCTCTCCCTCGGCGTCAAGCCGGCGGCGGACTTCGTCGGCGCCGCTCTGAAGCTCGTACATCGGACTGTTCAGATATTGCGGGGTGTCGATGACATCGTAGTCGAACGTCATCATCTCCGCTTGCTTCAGGCCGGGCCGCCAGAGCAGGCGGGCACCCAGCCATTGCGGGTTGTGGGTGCGGAAATGCAGCGTCGCCCGAGCCAGCGGCATTCCCCCTGCCACGAGGCGATCGCACATCTCGACGAAAATGTTGTCGATGAAACGCTCGCTCCGCGTCTCGTTCATCAACCAGTCGATGATATCCGTCCGATGCGCCGGCCAGATGCCGTGGTGCGTGGCGGACGCCGTCAGCGCCGGGGTAGCGGTCGAGATCGCGGTCGCCTCGGTGGCCTGGAGGGTTCCGGTCGCCTCGGGCTGGGTTTTTGGCAAGGGCATCGGCAATTCTCCGTCGAAGTTCGACCAACCGTCAGCATACCGCAACAGCCGACTCCGGAATATGCGGCCCTGTCGGGCAGACGTTGAACAGATCGTGCCGGCCAGCCTTCGGGTCAACCCAGCGGCCGAACGGAAAACGGCGTCCGCCCCGATCAGGAGCGAACGCCGTACTTCGGACGGTGGCCGGGCACTCAGACGATAGAAGCGTCGCCTGTGTGCCCGGCCGGATGCACCGTGCTCTAGAGATTGCAGCGGTAGGCGTTGCCGTCATAGCCGACGAAGGTGTCGCTGCGCGGATCGTAGGAGCGGTAGCGGGCAAGGCAGGCGTCGACATGGCTGTAGCCGCCGCGATAGACCGGGGCCGGGCGATAGCGCGGCGCATAGCGGACCGGGCGATCGACGTAGCCAACCGGACCTTCGTAGGTATCGTAGCGGCGGCCACCGTCGCTGGCGAGCGCGCCACCCAGCAGTGCCCCGACGCCGAGGCCGATCACGCCCGCTGCCACGGCATCGCCATGGCCGCCGCCGTGCCGGCGGTAGTCGCCGCGGTAGCCGCGCCGGTCGTAGTCGCGGTAGCCGCCGTGCCGGCCGTAATCGCGGTAGTAGCCGTCGGCGGCAGCCGGCGTTGCAGAGGCGACGACGCCGGTCGTCAGCATGGCGAAAGCACCGAGAGCAGCAATAACGTTCTTCATGGTCACACCCTGTGGTTCTGGAGGCGGCGGCCCCTCGGGTCGTCTCATCTCCGGCGATGGGAGGACAATGAGCTTTTCAATCTGAACCGCAGCTTAACAAAACGAGGGGTCCGGCACCGCTCGTTCAGCCGGCTTTTGCCAGCTGGATCGAGGCCTGGTGGACGAGGCTGTCGGCGTCTGCCCCCAGCATCGGCCGGCCGAGGTGGTAGCCCTGTGCGGCGTCGCAGCCGATGGCCCGGAGCATGCCGAGCTGCACCTCGGTCTCGACCCCTTCCGCCAGCGTCGAGATTCCGACGTCCTGGCCAAGACGGGTGATCGCCTTCAGCACCGCCATAGAATGCATGTCGGTCGCGGCCGAGTCGACGAAGCTGCGGTCGATCTTGATGCGGTCGACCGGCAGGTCCCGGAAGTGCGCGAGGGACGAGTATCCGGTGCCGAAGTCGTCCATCGCCACCGTCACGCCGCAGTTGCGCAGCGACTCCAAAACCCTCGCGATCTGCGGCCCGTCCTCGACGATGGCGGTCTCGGTCAGCTCGATCTCCAGCCGGTGGGCGGGCAGGCCGGCGTCGGCAAGAGCCTTGGTGATGCCGACCAGCAAGGTCGGCGAGCGGAACTGGACGGGCGAGACATTGACGGCGATCTTGATGTCCGGGCCCCAATGGGCGGCCTGCCGGCAGGCGGTCTCCAGCACCCACTGGCCGATGCCGAGGATCGACCCCGCCTCCTCCGCGAGCGGAATAAAATCGGCGGGCGAGACCATGCCACGGGTCGGGTGGTTCCAGCGAATGAGAGCCTCGAAAGCGACCAGGCGCTGCGTCTGGAGCTCGAACACCGGCTGGTAGTGGAGAACGAGCTGTTCCTTCTCGACCGCGGTCCTTAGATCGTATTCGAGAAGGGTTCGCTCGGCGACCTTCTCCAGCATGCCGGGGACATAGCAGAACACCCGGCCCCGCCCCTGACGCTTTGCCTCGTAGAGCGCGAGGTCTGCCCGCTGCATCAGGCTGTCGACATCCTCGGCATCGTCGGTGCAGCAGAGGCCGATGCTGCAGCCGATCGACAGATGATGGCCCTGCAGCTCGAACGGACGCCCGATGGCGGCGACGATCTCGGTGGCCGCCGCCATGGCCATGACGTTGTCGCCATAGACCAGCACCGCCAGCTCATCGCCGCCGATGCGCGCAACGAAGCCGGTCTCGTCGGCGACGCCGCGCACCCGCTTGGAGACCTCGACCAGCAGCCGGTCGCCGACGCCGTGACCGAAAGTATCGTTGACCGCCTTGAAGCGATCGAGATCGATGAGCAGCAGCTTGAAGCGGTTGGCTGCGTCGAACCCTTCTTCCATGCGGGTCTTCAGGGCGCGCCGATTGGCAAGTCCCGTCAGCGGATCATGGAAAGCCATGAAAGCGACTTGGCTTTGGGTCCGGCGCTCGATGGTCACGTCGTCGAACGTCACCACGGCGCCGCCGTCGGGCAGCGGGCGGCATTCCATGGCGAGGATCCGCTCGTCGGCAAGTTCCCACTCCGTCCTGCTGATGCGCGGCTTGCCCATCCATTCGGTCAGCGTCCGCGTCACCATCGTCTTGCGCTCGCGATCCCAGCCGATCGCCACTGCCATCTCGTCCAGCAGCGCGGCAAGCGGCATCTCGACCCGCAGCGCGGCGCTGTCGAGGGAGAACTGCTCGAGGAAGCGGGCATTGAACAACTTCAGCGTGCCTTTGCCGTCGACGAAAATGAGCCCGTTCGACATGTTGTGTAGGGCCGTCGAAAGCACCGTCGAATGCGCCTTTTCCTGCATCTCGAAGCGCTGGGCGACGAGAAGAGAGATGAAGGCACCGGCAAACAGCAGGACGGCGCCAAGCGCGACGAGCGCGGTCAGCACCGCCTTGCCACTGTCCGTTCCCGTGCCGACGACGACGTTGGTCACCGAAATATCGGCCATGGCGGTGAAATGGGCACCGCAGACGGCCAGTGTGAACAGCAGACAGGAGGCTCCCCTCGACAGGAAGCGGCGCGGCAGCCCTCTCGCCAGCGCCATGAAGCCGCCGCCAAGGGCGAACGCCAGCACCTGGCCGAAAGTCGTCTGCTCGACGGTGCAGCCTTCCACGGCCGCCATGCCCAGGAAGTGCATCACGCCGACGCCCAATCCGGCCGCCAATCCGAGGAGGCACTTTCCCCATTGGCGAGAAAGGAGCGTAGACAGAGCGATCGGACCGCCGACGAAGGCGATGCCCATCAAAGCGGACACGGCGGTGTTGCGGGCGTCGTAGCTCAGCAGCATGTCGGCGCGGTAGCCGAGCATGGCGATGAAATGCGTGGTCCAGACGCCGAGCCCGGCCACGACCGCAACGGTCGCGAGCCAGAAATAGCTGGACTCGAGACTGTCCTGCTCCAACCAGTCGACAAGGACCGTCAGGAGCCATGCGGCGGAAAGGCAAAGACCGGCCGCGACGGCGATGAAGCCGAGCGAGTGATCGGCCACCAGCTGGGAGAAAGCGCTAAACATGCGCTTTCTCTAGGCTGAATTCGCGAATGAGACCTGAAGATCATTGAACCTTTACAAACAAAACCCGGGAAGGGTGAAGCGTTCGTAAAGACCGCGCAGAATTTTGGTTGGCGACGACCGGACTTGCGATCACGCCAGCGCAAACGCTCGCTCGGCCGCGGCAGCAGACCGCCGCGGCCCGCCCTCTCACGGTATCTGAGCGCCTTGCCGGGTAGTATGCACAGCGTAGACCGAGGTTGTGGCTGTGATGAACATGCGGGAACGGTCGGGGCCGCCGAAGGTGAGGTTGGCGACCGTCTCGGGCACTAGAATGCGCCCCAACCGCCGGCCTTCCGGCGTGTAGCAGTGGACGCCGTCCTGCGCTGAGATCCAGAGCAGGCCCTCGGTGTCGACGCGCAGACCGTCGGGCACCATGTCGATATCGGCCACCACCCGGCTTTCCCCGAGCCGGACGCCATCGACCACCGTGAGGGCGCGCACATGATGCGGGCGATGGTCCTCGTAGCCGAAGCCCGAGCCACGGGCCCTACCGGAATCGGCGATGTAAAGAACGCTCTCGTCCGGCGAGAAGGCCAGGCCGTTCGGCCGGTCGAAGTCGTCGGCGACCATGGTCACCTCCCCCGTCTCCGGGTCGAGCCGGTAGACCTGGTTCTTGCCGATCACGCTGTCGGCGCGGATGCCCTCATGGTCGGAGATGATGCCGTAGGGGGGATCGGTGAACCACACCGATCCGTCCGACTTCACCACCACATCGTTCGGCGAGTTCAGCCGCTGGCCTTGCCAGTGGCTGGCCAGCACCGTGTAGGTGCCGTCGAGGGTCGTGCGGCTGACGCAGCGACCGCCATGCTCGCCCGAGAGGATCGCCCCGGAGCGATCGCGCGTGCTGCCATTGGTGCGCTGCGAGGGCTGGCGAAAGGTCTTCAGGCCGCCGATCTCGGACCAGGACATCATCCGGTTGTTGGGAATGTCGGAAAATCGCAGCTCGGCGAGTTCGTCGATCCAGACCGGGCCCTCGGCCCAGATGAATCCGGTCGCGATCTTCTCGAGGGCGGCGCCCTCCGGAAAGAAACCGGCAAAGCCGGCATCGTCGGCGGCAAAGAATTCTTCGTCGATCATTAGTCGGCCCTCCCAAGCCGTCATGCTGTCTGTCGTCACCGTCCGCCCTGTGGTCAGCCGGTGACGTCCCCCTGAACGGAACGAGGAGCGGCGCCCGCCCCCTCCCCCGTACCGGCGAGAAAGCCGGTATAGAGATCACGCGTCCGTTCGATGTGCGACAAGAGCAGGTCGGCGGCCTTCTTGCTACGCCTATTCCCGACCATTTCCAGCAATTGCACATGCTCGTCGAGCGAGGCGGCGTTGAGGGAAGGGGCGAGCGACAACCGGCTGCGCAGCGCCTGGATGCGAAAGGCGATGGCGGTGAAGGCCTCGCCGAGAAAGCGATTGCCGGCGGCATCGACGATGGCCTGGTGAAAGGCGCCGTCGAGAACGCGGTAGGTCTCGGCATCGTCGCCGGCCGCGGCCTCTTGCATGCCGCCGACGATCTTCTCCCACCGGCGGCAGAGCCCGTCGCCGTCCCGCTCCATCGCCAGGCGGAGAGCGGCGCCTTCGAGGACGGCGCGCATTTCGGCGAGGTCCCGAACCTCCTCCGCCGTCATCGTGAAGACGAAGGTGCCGCGCTGCGGGTGGATCTCGACAAGGCCCTGGCGCTTCAACTCGATCAGCGCCTCCCTTACCGGTGTCTTGGAGACGCCAAGTTCCTGGGCAAGGGCGATCTCCGACAGCGGCGCGCCGGGCAGCAGCAGGCCACGGACGATGCGGTCGCGGATCGACTGCGCCGCTTGTTCGGTCAGGGAAGGATGACGGGTCAGGGCCAGGGTCACGGTCAGCCTCGCAGGGTCGAATATTGCAACGGTCTTATCACTGAGATATCAGATATGTGGCGCCAGACGCCAGATATCAGCAGGAAATTGTCATGCCGGAAGTCCTGATAGGCGCGCCTGCTCTTGCCGCAAAGGCCGCCGGCAGCCTGCGCGAGGCCGGTGTCTCCGAGGTCTCGGCCGCCGCCACCGTGCGGGCGCTGATGCATGCCTCGCTGGCGGGGGTCGACAGCCACGGCGTGCGCCTTTTGCCCCACTACTGCAGCGTCGTCGCCGGCGGGCGGGTCAACGGCGACCCCCGCGTCACGGTCCGGCGCACCGGGCCGGCGACGGCCATCGTCGATGGCGATGACGGGCTCGGCCACCTCACCGCCTACCGCGCCGCCGAGACGGCCGTCGAGATTGCCTGCGAGAGCGGCATCGGCGCGGTCGGTGCCATCCGCTCGTCGCATTTCGGCGCGGCTGGCGCCTACGCCCTGGCGATCGCCGAGGCCGGCATGCTGGGCTTTGCCACCACCAACAGCGATTCCATCGTCGGCCTGTTTACCGGCCAGAAGCCGTTCCACGGCACCAACCCGCTGGCCTTCGCCGCCCCGGTGCCGGGGGAAAAGCCCTGGCTGTTCGACATGGCGACATCCTCGATCCCCTACAACCGCATCCTCCTCTACCGCTCGCTCGGCAAGGCGTTGCCACCGGGCGTCGCAGCCGACGTCGACGGCGTGCCGACCGAGGACGCGTCAGCCGCGGAAATGCTCCTGCCGGTCGGCGGAGAGAGTTTTGGCTTCAAGGGCGCCGCACTGGCGGGGGTCGCGACGTTGCTGTCCGCGATCCTGATGGGCACGTCGCTCGACCATGAAATGCTGCCGATGGGGGGAGAGGACGTCTCGACGCCGCGCAACATGGGACACTTCTTCATCGCCATCGATCCCCAGCGCTTTGCCGGCGCGGATGTTTTCGCGGCCGGCATGCGCCGCTACCTCGACGCGCTGCGCTCGAGCCCGGCGGTCGAGGGCGGCATGGTGATGGCTCCCGGCGACCGGGAGTGGGCCACGGTGCGCCAGCGCCAGCAGCACGGCATTCCGCTCGACCCGGACACCGCGGCTTTCTTCGGGTTCGGCGCTGGGAGTTGATCGACCCAGCTGTGATGGTCGATGCCCGGTGTCGGCCCCGCGCCGGCCCCTCGGAAAAGCGCGAGCAGGTCAGGCGCTGGCGGCGACCCGCTGGGCAGACGGCGACAGGTGCATCGCGTGTTCGGCCACCGACACCGTGCGAGCGATGATGCCGCCGCCGAGGACACGGGCACCCGCTCCCTCGCCGGCATAGAAGACGCAGGCCTGACCCGGCGCGATGCCGTCCTCGCCGGCGGCAAGGTCCACGGTGATCTCCCCACCGTCTTCGCCGAGCCGGGCGGGCGCCGGCGGCCGGGTCGAGCGGACCTTGACGAACAGATCCTCGCCGGCGGCCGCCGCCTCGGCCAGGGCGACGTCGCCGAGCCAGTTTACCGTGCGCAGAACCAGGCGCCGCGTCGCCAGCGCCTCGCGCGGGCCGACGACAACCTGGCCGGTCGCCGAGTCCAAAGCGACGACATAGAGCGGCTCGGGCGTCGATAGCTTGATGCCGCGGCGCTGGCCGATGGTGAAGTGCACGATGCCCTCGTGCCGGCCAAGATGCCGGCCATCGACGTGGACGATGTCGCCGGGCGTGCCCGCGCCCGGCATCAGCCGCTCGATCACGTCGGCATAGCGCCCCTTGGAAACGAAGCAGATGTCCTGACTGTCGGGCTTGTCGGCGACGATCAGCCCAAGCTCTGCGGCGATCTCGCGCGTTTCCGGCTTGGTCAGGCCGCCCAGCGGAAAGCGCAGGAAGTCGATCTGCGCCTGCGTGGTCGCATAGAGGAAATAGCTCTGGTCGCGGTCGAGATCGGCCGGCCGGTAGAGCCCGCGGTGCGGCGACCCCGCCGGCCCCGGCCGGCTGTCGATATAGTGGCCCGTCGCCAGCGCGTCCGCGCCAAGGTCCTGCGCCGTTGCCAGGAGATCGCGGAACTTGACGGTCTGGTTGCAGGAGACGCACGGGATCGGCGTCTCGCCGGCGATGTAGCTCGCCGCGAAGGGATCGATCACCGACTTGCGAAAGATCTCTTCGTAATCGAGGACGTAGTGCGGAATGCCAAGCGTCTCGGCCACACGGCGGGCATCGTGAATGTCCTGGCCGGCGCAGCAGGATCCCGCCCGCCGCGGCCCATCGCCGCTGCTGTAGAGCTGCAGCGTGATTCCGACGACGTCGTAGCCTTCCCCCTTGAGGATCGCCGCGACCACCGAGGAGTCCACGCCGCCGGACATCGCGACGACGACCCGCGTGTCTTTCGGTGCCTTGGGCAGATCGAGGCTGTTCAGCATGTTGGGCTCCTCCGCCGCGAAAAACGGCGAAAATAAATCACTGACGGGCTTTTAGCCCCCGGGACAGCAGATGCCAACGCAGTGCGGCTTTTGTACCGCAGCTCGCGGCCGATTCACGCCAATGTGCTGTAATCCCGAGACTATTGCGGCATGCCGGGATCGTTAGGTGGCGATTGATCGGCATCGAGGGCCGTTCAACGTGTTATCAAATGATTACAGTGGGTTTAGCGGAATTTTAAAAGCGACGCGGTAGGTTTTGATGGCGATTAGGTCTTTGAGTTTGATGTAGAGAGTACAATGACCGATCAGGTTAGACCACGTGTCAAGTACGTTATCGGGCCCGATGGGAGCCCGTTGACGATAGCAGACCTTCCCCCGTCGAACACCCGTCGCTGGGTAATCCGCCGCAAGGCGGAAGTCGTGGCGGCGGTGCGCGGTGGGCTACTAAGCCTCGATGAAGCGTGCTCGCGCTATACCCTGACGGTGGAGGAGTTCCTCTCCTGGCAGGTCTCGATCGACAGCCACGGTCTTGCCGGGCTTCGGACGACCCAGCTGCAGGAATATCGCAAGAAAATCGACATGCATCACTAAGGCGGTCTGCGACCGCAACGACAAATCAGCCGGCTCTCGCCGGCTTTTTTGTGTTCTGGCGTATGAGGATATTTCTGGAGATCGGGGAGCTGCACTTCTGTCGAACGATGCAAGACTTCTGTCGCCTCAGCGGTTGAAGCGCCCTGCCCTCACCGTCGCACGCTCGCTTTCGGCGGGCTCATCCAACTCCGTGCGAACAAGAAGCACGCAGCCTCCGGCGCCGCGGAACACGCGCCCGCCCTGGCCGCACAGCCGCGTTGGGCGGCGGCGTGCCCGATAACAGCCGACGGGCGCCTTCGCGGCGCTTCCGTCCAGACCGTCTCTCTCGATGGGGCCGGCCAGCGCCCTTGAAGGCGCCGATCCGTTTCAGGCGTTCGCGGCGCGGCGGTCCTCGGCCTCGTCGCGCTGTTCCAACTTCTCGGCATTAACCAGTTCCGCCTCGGATTCCTCCTGGGCGATCTTGGCGGCGTTGAGCTGGACGCGAAGATCCTTGACGGAATTCATCAAATTGTCGCGACGGGCACGTGCCGCCTTGGCGAAGGTCGGATAGGCGAAGTGGGTGATATCGGTGATCCCCGCCTTCTTCTCTTCGTTGACGATCTGGGCTTCGAGATCCCCCGCCATCCGCGCGAACTCGCCCATCATGAGCTCGAGTTGCTCGACCTGCCGGCGTTTCTCGTTCACCTTGAAACGCGTCAAGCGTACGAGATTATCCCGCTTCATCCTGTCATCCCTGATCCTGGAGGCGGCCTTGGCGGCAACCTATCTCTGCGCGTGCGACGGAGGTTTCAGGCAAGCCTCGCGGCCTATGGCTTTAACGATCTGTTTACGCGCAACGTTAATCATAGGCGTCAGGATTTAAGGCTCGGTAAATCGAAAGCCGCGGATTCCTTCCGAATGTCGGGCCGGGAATGCGTGGCAAAAGCCGCATCGAGACGCTAGGACGCACGTGACTGCCTCGACCCCGCCGACGTTCGGCTACAAGAATTGTTAACCATTCCGTGCCAAATTTCAGGAACGGAACACGACGAACGAAGACGATTGCCGGACGGGATAATCCGGCAGGCTCTGCGAAAAAGGAAATGCTGATGCGCGTTCTATTGATCGAGGATGATAGTGCGGTCGCGCAGAGCATCGAGCTGATGCTGAAATCCGAGAGCTTTAACGTCTACACGACGGATCTCGGTGAAGAGGGCGTAGATCTCGGAAAACTCTACGACTACGACATCATCCTGCTCGACCTCAACCTGCCGGACATGTCCGGCTACGAAGTCCTGCGGACGCTGCGCCTCTCCAAGGTCAAGACGCCGATCCTGATCCTCTCCGGCATGGCCGGCATCGAGGACAAGGTGCGCGGCCTCGGCTTCGGCGCCGACGACTACATGACCAAGCCGTTCCACAAGGACGAGCTCGTCGCCCGCATTCACGCCATCGTCCGCCGCTCCAAGGGCCACGCCCAGTCGGTCATCAACACCGGCGACCTGACGGTCAACCTTGACGCCAAGACGGTCGAAGTGAACGGCACCCGCGTGCACCTGACCGGCAAGGAATACGCGATGCTGGAGCTGCTCTCGCTGCGCAAGGGCACGACGCTCACCAAGGAAATGTTCCTCAACCACCTCTACGGCGGCATGGACGAGCCGGAACTGAAGATCATCGACGTCTTCATCTGCAAGCTGCGCAAGAAGCTGGCCACCGCCACCGAGGGCAAGAACTACATCGAGACCGTCTGGGGCCGTGGCTACGTGCTGCGCGAGCCGGAAATGGACACCAAGGCCGCCTGATACCCGTCAGGTCTGGGTTTTCGACAAAACACCCGCGGTGCCCCGGCATCGCGGGTGTTTTCGTTCGGGGACCCTTCGGAAGTCCGCGGAGACACGCCGTCCTCACGGCGTTAACGGACGCTCAACCATGGCGGAGGGTTCTCCGGAACGGGGCGGCGGGCGAACGCATTTTCGGCACAGATTGTCCTGCTGCAGATAGACGTGATCCCGATACCGATGAGCATACTCGCAACCACGCAGCGCCGCGGCATACCCAGCTATCCCGCGAAAACGATCATCGCCGCCATGGCCGGCGCCTGTTTCCTCGCGGGATTTGTCGCCGATCTCGCTTTTCTCGGGAGTTCCGACCCGGCCTGGGCGATCCATGCCGCTTGGCTTGTTCTCGCAGGTTCGGTCGCCAGCGGTTTTGCGGTGATGGCAGCTTTCATCAGCGCCGCCCGGCAGCGCGGCGAACGGCAGCGGCAAAGCTGGACAGGGCTTCTTGGATTTTGCACCGTATGGGGATTGTCGGTGGCGAGTGCTTTCGTCCACAGCAACGGGGTGGCGAGCTACCCTTCGGGACTGGCGCTCTCGGCGCTGGTCGCAGCGTTCGTGATGGCGATGGGCAGGGCTGAGTGGCAAGCGGTTCGCGGCGCCTATTCCGACGCTTGACGCATCACATCTGAACAGAGCGGCGCCGAAAGAACTACCGACTTAAAGAAGGCCTGCCCGGTTTAACGACCGAGCAGGTCTTTTTTCGTCAGGCCGCCTTGTTGACGTAGGGGGTCAGCCAGTCGCCGAGGCTTTGGCGGGTGAAGGGCTTGTAGATGAAGCCGGTGCACCCGGCCCGCTTGAGCCGCGTCATCAGGCCAAGATTGGCGTCGACGAGACAGGCGAGGACCACGGGCTTGGCGCCTTGCGGCATGGCCCGGACAGACTTGACGAAGGTTTCTGCCGGCACGTCGGACAGGTTGCCCGAAACGATGATGATGTCGGGCAATTCGCCTTGGCCAAGGATTTCCATCGCCTCGGCGCCCGAAGCGGCGTTCGCCACCGTGAAGTCCAGCTGGAAGATGATCCGGGTCGCGACCTTCCGGATGACACTGGACTCGTCGATGATCAGGCAGGTCTGCATCGCTCACTCCCGGAGGGGCGACGGATGCGAGGCGTCCGCCGGCTTTCCCCGAGAGCTAACCTATCATGTTTGCGTTATCGTTAGAGAGCACGGGTAAGATTGAGTGAATGCCCGCCTTTTCCGGTGCCGAGGGGGCAGCCTCAAGGCTCAGGCTTCAGCGGTGACCGGTTGCGGGGTCGCCGTGACGCTGACGGCATCCGTGTCCTCGACCTCGGCGATCGCCTTCGGGCCGACGGTAAAGGTCGCGGTATCGTCGGTCTGCGTCAGCTCGACCGTCAAGCCGAGCTCCTGGGCCAAGAGAAGCGTGTAGTAAGGCTGGACGCCATGCGCGTCGATCGGCTCGGTTACCGGTTCGTCCGAGAGGAGTGCGCGGAACTTCGCTGGCACCCGCAACGGCGTGCCGATCGCCTGCAGCGTAAATTTCGGTTCAGGCGTCAGCTGGGTGATGTCGACACGCACCTCGCGGCCGCGCGGGACCGAGGCATTGGCGATCACGACGAGATTGAGGATCAGCTTGGCGATGTTCTTGGCGACATAGGCCCGCTCCCCGCTCCAGCTGAGCGCCGCCCGCTCGAACCCCATCAGGCCTTCCGCCACCTGCTTGGCATCGCCGAGATCGATCTGGGCGGCCGAGGATCCGGACGCGCCATAGGCGATGCGGGCGAACTGCAGCTTGGCCACCGCACTCTTGGTGGAGTTGCGCACCAGGGCCATGGACTCCTCGTCGCCCGGCATTTCGTCGAGCAGCTCGAGGCCGCTCTGCACGGCGCCGACCGGCGAAATGATATCGTGGCAGAGCTTGCTGGCGAGAAGCGCGGCAAGGTCGGGCGCCGATACGTGAGGGAGATCCGTCATCGTTGATCCGTTCGAAATGCTGAAAGAGTGGGGTCGTGCGTGGAACGCGAATCACCGTCCCTGGCGTTCGCGGCCAGAATGAGTCCGTGGTCCCCCGCAGTCAATGCGCGAGGCCAGTGCGCGCCATCCGAAGGGGCGCCGGACTGAAGGCGTTAGCGGTTTGAAAAGCATATTCTGATGAGATGCGGGGAAACGGGCCCCTGCGGCTCCGACGTGTCTTCGGCATCACGCTTTGCGGATGCCTTGCGGGTCCCGCACGACCGAAAGATCGAGAGGAAACCGACATGCATCGCTTTTTTCACAAGATGAGCGGGCTGGTTGTTCTGGCGGTCGCCGCTGCCACGCTCAGCGTCGGCGCCGCGTCCCCGGCCCTGTCCCAGCAGCAGCAGCCGCAAAGTGGCGGCTACCAGATGGAAGAGATCGTCGCCGAGGGGCACCGCTTCTTCGGCTCCACCTCGGGTGGCCTCGCGAGCGTCGTCGAGAAGGCGTTCAAGACCTACGGACTGCCGAATGGCTACATCCTGGGCGAAGAGGCCTCTGGTGCCTTCATCGCCGGCCTGCGCTTCGGCGAGGGCACCCTGTTCACCAAGAATGCCGGCGAGCACCGGCTGTTCTGGCAAGGTCCCTCGCTCGGCCTCGATGCCGGCGGCGACGGGGCGCGGACGATGATGCTGGTCTACAATCTGCCGTCGGTCGAAGGCGTCTACGGCCGCTTCGGCGGCGTCACCGGCAGTGCCTACCTCGTCGGCGGCGTCGGCATGACGCTGCTCACCCGCGACGACGTGATGATCGTGCCGGTCAAGACCGGCCTTGGTGCACGACTCGGCGTCAACCTCGGCTACCTCAAGATCACGCCGATGCCGACCTGGAACCCGTTCTGATCCATCAGAACAGGAGAAGGGCCTCGGCCAAGCCGGCGCGAGCAGAGACGGCTCGTCGTCTTCTGTCGGGCGGACGTATCATTTTTCCAGCCAATGATCGGACCGGGCGAACCGGCCTCCGAACCGTTCCGGTTTGTCCTGAGGTGTTGTAGGTTCATGGCCTTACGGTCGCCCGCCGGCGCCATTGCCCAACGACATTTGCCTCAGCTTCTCCAGGATTTCGATGATCGCCACCGTCCTGACGTTCCTTTTCGGCGTGCTCGTGACCCTTCTGGTGGCGATCCTCGTCATGCCGCTGGTGTGGCGAAAGGCGCAGAGCCTGGCGCGGCGCGACTTCGAGGCGACGATCCCGACCTCGGCCAATGAAATTCGCGCCGGCTATGACCGCGTTCGCGCCGAAGCCGCGATGTCGGTCCGGCGTCAGGAAATCCTGGCGGCCCGCGCCAACGAGAAGTCCGCCCGCACCCAGGCCGAGCTCGGACGCGGCACGGTGGAAAACGTCGAGCTGTTGAAGCGTGTCCGCGGCCTGACCGCCACGATCGAACAGCGGGACTCCGAGATCACCGGCCTGTCCGCCGAGGCGGCGCGGCTGTCGGCCGAGCACGAGACGCTCTCCACCCAGCTCGCCGCGGTCCAGGCAGAGGCCGCCACCACCGCCGAAGAACTCGCAACGCTCGCCGACCGCTTCGACGAACTCGGCGAGATCGCCGAGGAGCGCAAGATCCAGCTGATCGCTGCCGAGGCAAAGCTCGACCGGTTTGCCGATGATGACCGCGCTCTCCAACGGGGCGAGCGCGAGGCGCAGTCCGCGATCGACCGGCTACACGACGAGGTAACCTCGGCCCAGCGCAGTTTTGCCGAGGAGAAGGCGGCGGCCGCAGCGCTCCGCGTCAAGCTCGACGCCAAGATCGGCGAACTTGCCGACCGCGAAGACGAGATCACCGGCTTGAAGCAGCAGATCGCCGACGCGGCCAAGAAGGACGCCGACGCTGCGTCAGCAGCCTTGCCGCAGGCGGCGGGCACCGGCTCTGCCGGGCAGCGCTTGCGGGCAGCGCTCGAGCGTCAGAACGGCCGAGCGGACGTCACCTCGGCCAGTCCCGCCGAGATTGGCGACGCGATTTCAGACCTTGCCGCCCGCGTCATCCGCATGGTGGCGGTGTCGGAGGGACCGACATCGCCGCTGGCCCCCTTGATGAAAACCGATACCGCGCCCGCCCGCCCTGGCCCGCGGACGCTGGCCGAGCGGGTAGCCTTGCTGACGGATCCCGAGGCGCGGGGCGCAGCCGCGGCCGTTCAGCCAGAGCCCGCGCGGCCGGCATAGATCCGGTGAAGGGCGATGGCGGCCGAGGTCGCGACATTGAGGCTGTCGAAGCCCGGCGCCATGTCGATCCGCACCGTCTCCATCGCCTGCATCAGCGAAACCGGCAGGCCCTCCCCTTCCGTGCCCAAGAACAGCGCGGTCGCCCCGGGACGCTCCAGCGCTTCGGCGCCGAGCTGCCCGCCGGGCGATAGCGCGACACAGCGGAAGCCGGCCGCGACCAATTGCTCAGCCGCGGCCGCCCCCGTCGCCACCCGCCGATAGGGGACGGTGAAGACGCTGCCGACGGAGACGCGGATCGCCTTGCGGTAGAGCGGGTCGCACGAGGCGTCGTCAACGAGCACCATGCCGGCGCCGAAGGCTGCGGCATTGCGGAAAATCGCCCCCATATTGTCGTGGTTGGATATTCCGACCGCCACCACGACGCAGCCGCCGGCCGCGGCCAGGCGGCGAAGCGTTCCGTCGTCCTCGCCGGCATCCGGGAAGCGCTGCTCGCCGTGAGCGAGCACGCCGCGGTGGACGGGAAAACCGGCAATGCCGTCGAAGGTCGCGCGATCGGTGACGTGAACCGGGGTCGAGGCGGGCAGGCGCGCCAGCAGCGGCTTCAGCCCCTCCAGCCGGTTTTCCAGAATGAGAAGGCGAGTAGCGGCAAAGCGTGGCGATTCGATCAGCTGGCCGATCACCACCGTTCCCTCGGCGATGAAGCCGTTGCGCCCGACAAGATCGCGCTCTCGCACGTCGCGAAAGACCGAGACGCGCGGGTCGTCCGGGTCGGTTACGCGCAGATATCGCTCGTCCATCGCTCGCTTTCGAAAAGTGGCTGCCCGTCGCCGCGTCAGGGCCCGGCGTGGCCGTACGACAGTTTCGGGTAACCGCCCGGCCGCAGCATGACGGCCATGCGACCGGCGGCTTCACGAAATGCGTTCTGCCGCGTGACAAAGTGTCCGCACGGCGCGGACGAAAGTCTTTACTTATCAGGTGAATCAGAAGAACCAAGTCGCATGCGCCATCGTCTCATCCTTGCCGGCCTGATCATCACGAGCCTCAGCGGCTGCTCCGGCATGAACGCCCCGAAGATCGATCTCTCGGGCATGGCGTTGCCGCGTTTCGAGCTGTTTCGCTATGGCGTGCCGGAAACCAGCGTGGCGACGACCCCCTACACGCTGACGCCGGTGCAGCTGGCCGACGTGAAGGCGCAGTTCTCCGCCGAATTCGAGGATGGGCGGACGCTGGAGTTCGGCCCGGTCTCGGCGCGGCGCCAGTCTTCGGGCGACCTGGTAATCTGCGGTCTCGTCAACATCAACGAGGCCAGCGGCTCGGCGTCGGGGATGACGCTGTTCGACGGCAGCGGCAAGCCGAACACCGCAGATGGCACCCTCGCCTTCAAGGCTCGCCGCGTAGCCGGTGCCAATGCGAAGGCGATCGACATCTACAGCGCCTGCCGCGACGCCGGCGTGCTCTAGAACCAATAAGACGGAGCGTCCTTTGTACGTCCTCCAGGACGTACGGCGCTCTGAGGCCGGATACGCCGGATGCTCGCCACCGCCCTTGCAGCACGATGACCAAGGCCACCGAGCGCATGTCGCAACCGGTGGCCTTTCCTGTTTCAAATGCGTGAGGCTGCCGTATCAGCGGCAAGCGCGGGCGGTCAGAATTCCTCCCAGCCGTCCTGGGCCGGCACCGCCTTGACGGCGGCGCCGCCGCTCCCGGTCTGACGCATCTGGACGACCCTTCCGCTGTCCCGGGCAACCGGCGCGCGCAGTGCCGCGGCCTGCCGTCTGGCGGGTGCCGAATGGCTGGTCCGGAACTGCTGGACGAGGCCGGCGAGCTCCGTCGTCTCGGTCGACAGGTTCTGTGCCGCGGCGGTGGTCTCCTCGACCATGGCCGCATTCTGCTGGGTCACCTTGTCCATCTGGTCGGCGGCGACCGAGACTTCGCGCAGGCTCACCGCCTGCTCGCGTGCCTTGGTGGCGATGCCGGCGACGGCGCCGGCCATTTCCGCCACTTGCGTCACGATCTCGTCGAGTGATTTTCCGGACGCCGTCACCAGCGCGACGCCCTGCTCGACCTGGCTGCGCGAGGTGGAGATCAGCGTCTTGATCTCCCTGGCGGCATCGGCCGAGCGCTGGGCGAGGCCCCGCACCTCCTGGGCGACGACGGCAAAGCCCCTGCCCGCCTCGCCGGCCCGCGCCGCCTCGACGCCGGCATTGAGCGCCAGAAGATTGGTCTGGAAGGCGATCTCGTCGATCACCCCGATGATCTTGCCGATCCTGTCGGAGGAGGTCTCGATCTGGTTCATCGCCTCGACCGCGCGCCCGACGACCTCGCCGCCACGTTCGGCATTCTGCTGCGCGGTGGCGGCGGTCGCCTGCGCCTTTTCCGCGCTCGTCGCTGCCTCGTTGACCGAGCGCGTCACCTCGCTGAGCGCCGCGACCGTCTGTTCGAGGCTCGCCGCCTGCTGCTCGGTGCGCTGGGCAAGGTCCCCGGACGCTACGGAAATCTCGTTGAGGCCGATCCGGATGACGCCGACGGCACCAACGACGGACCCGATCGTCGTCTCCAGCTTGCCGACGCTTTCGTTGAAGGTCGCGCGGATCGGCTCGAACTCGGGCGCCACCGCCTGATCCATGCGCACGGTGAGATCGCCGTCCGAGAGGGCCGCAAAGCCGCGCTCGACCGCCTGGACGAAGAGCCTGAGGTTATCGGCCTTGGCGTGGTCGACGGCCTTCTGCTCGTCCTGCCGCGCCGCCTGGGAGCGCTGCGCGATAACCGCCGCCTCCTCGAGTCGGATCTTTTCGAGCGCCGCCAGCTTGAAGCTCTCGACTGCCCTTGCCATCTCGCCCACTTCGTCGCGGCGATGGGTCGAGGGAACGTCGAGTTGCGTGTCGCCGCCGGCAAGGCCGCGCATCGCCTGTGTCATCTGCGTGATCGGCCGGCCGACGGATCGGGCGAGGAGCAGCCCGAGACCGATCGCCAGAAGTCCCTCGAAAACCGCGCTGCCGGCGAGAACCTTCACCGCCGTCGCTTCGGCTTCATCGGAGGCGGCGACCCGTCCGGCGACGATGGATTTCTGGGCCTCAGCGATGGACACAAGGATCGCTTCGCCGTCGCCGAGCCCGATCTTGCCGGTCATGGCCAGGGCTTGCTTGCGCTTGGTAGGCTCCCGCCAGAGCGCCATCTGCGGCTCGGCTTGCTCCTTCTGCCATTTCGCCACGAATTCCTGAAGCTGCGAAATGCGCTCGCGCTGCTCCGGCAGGACCGTCTCCTGCGTGAAGCGATCCGCCTTGGCCACGAAATCCGTCTGCGCCGTCTGGTAGGCGGCGACGAAAGTCTCGTCACCGGTCAGAAGGAAGCCCCGGACCGCGCTCTGCTGCTCGAGCATGGACTTCGACAGGTGCTCGACCTCGGCCGAGAGGAGCATGCTGTTGCGGTTCGCGTCGTCCAGCGCGGCGACGGCCTGGATCTTCTGGTAGACGAGGCCGGTGGCGACGCTCGACATCACAAAAATGGTCGCGAAAGCGATCAGCAGCTTCCGAGAGATGCGAAGGTTCTGGAAGGACATGGACTCTGCTTTCAGGTATGCGGGGGCATGCCTGAAACATAAGTCGCGGCTAATAAAATCCCGTTAAGGTTGATGCTTCTTTGACGCCGCCCTTCCATCGACAAACCAAGCGCGCCGGGGAGGCCCACAGTGCCCACCAAGCAGTCGCAAGGCGGACAAGAGCAGTCGCCGGACGAGCGGGACAGCGCGGAGAAACCCGAAGGTGGATGGCGTCCTGGCGACTTATAGCCGGTTCAGAAGAACTCGGTATCGCCTTCGTCCTCGACCTCAACCGTGGCTTCAGGCGCATCTTCGAGGCGGCGACGGAGCTCGCCGAGGGTGATCAGCTGCAGCGCTTGCGTCGGGTTGAGCGTCAGGTCCACTGGCGACGCCATGGCGAGGCAAGCGGTGAACTCCGAGAGGTTGGCTAGGATTTGCTGGGTGTGGTCGATGCTCTGCGTGGCACGGATATAGTCGGCATCGTTCAGGCGGGCCGCCACATCGTCGGAGAAGGCGAGATGGTGGAAATCATCCGTCGCATCGGCCAGCGCGTGCAGCTCGTACGAAAGGCGGGCGAGGATCGAGGAAACTTGCGTTTGCGACATGGGAGCGGTCCTGGTCGGAAGGGGAGCAGACACTAGAAGAGTTCGAGGTCGCCGCCGGATTGCTGGACACGAACCGGCGGTGCCGGCAGCGCTGCGGATTTTTCGAGCAGAATCTGCCGAGCTCGGCCAGTGTGCGGCCAGTATTCCAGCCGCCGGCCGTTCTCGCCGCCGACATTGCCCCCGGTGTAGGTAATGCCCTCCATATCCAGGAACTGCTTGGCGAAGGCCGCGTTCTTCGCGCCGATGTCGGACAGGCCGCCGACCGTGCGGGCGCCGCCGAAGAGCTTCGCCTCGAGCCGCTCGCGCCGGGCTCCGAGCTTCAGCAGGCCGTTGATCAAAAGCTCCATGAGGTAGAGCCCGTAGCTCTCCGAGCGCGACTGGCCATGCCCCTCACCGCCACCCGGCAGCAGGAAGTGGTTCATGCCGCCGACGCCGGCGATCGGATCGCGGATGCAAGCCGAGACGCAGGAGCCGAGAAGCGTGGTGAGGACGAGATCCTCGCCGCGGCCCCATTTGGCCTCGCCTTGAATGATGTGCAGGCGTCTTCTTGGTAAGGCGTCAGTCACTGGAGTCTCCCCAGCACGGTTTCGAGGGTCTTCAAGAGCACGGGAGCCGTCAGCGGCTTGATCAGGAAGTTGTTTGCCCCAAGGGCGGCCGCCTTCTGAACCAGCTCGCGGTCGCCGCGACCGGTCAGGATGAAGAACGGGGTCTTCTTGGTCGCGGGAAAGGCGCGGATCGCCTTCAAGAGCTGCAGGCCATCGAGCTTGGGCATGTTGAAGTCGGAGATCACGACATGGCTCGGCGCGGTCATCATCATCTTCAAAGCCTCCTCGCCATCGGCAGCGAAGGCGATCTGACGAATTCCGATCTGGTCCAGCGCGTCGTTGATCAGCATGCGGCTGGTCCTTTGGTCGTCGACCACGAGAACTTTGAGCTGTGCCTTGAAAGCCATGGCTGGCTCCTTTGCATTCTAGAATTGAAGGGTGTCAGACAAGCTCTCGGCATGACGTGCCCGAACTGCAGAAAAAGGTTGCTCGCTTATCCGAATGTTTCCCGCGCGACGTCGCGCAAGGCTACCTGCTGGGCGGCGGCGCCAATGTCGAAGGCAACCCGCGGCATGCCATAGACGAGCGAGGTCGCCTCGTCCTGGGCCATGGTCCGCGCGCCGCGCTCGCGCATGCGCAGAAGTCCTTCGGCACCGTCCCGGCCCATTCCCGTCAGAATGATGCCAGTGGCGCGTCCGTCGAAATTGTCGGCGATCGAGTGGAAGAGACGGTCGACCGACGGCCGGTGCCCGGTCATCGGGTCTTCCTGATCGAGCTGCAGCCGCTGACCGCGGCGCCCCTGAACGGTCATGTGCAGGCCGCCGGGCGCGATGTAGACATGGCCGGCCTTCAGCTCCTCGCCATCCTTCGCCTCGCCGACGCTAGCCCGGCAGATCTTGTCGAGCCGGGCCGAGAACGAGGTGGTGAACGCGGCCGGCAGATGCTGGACGATCAGCGTCGGCGGACAGGCCGCCGGGAAATCCGAAAGCACCTGGATCAGCGCCTCGACGCCGCCGGTCGACGACCCGATGGCCACGAGATCCGGCCAGCGGGCGTTGTGGACAGCGTCGGGCCGCTGCAAATGCGGCGCCTTCATCTGCGCGTGCTGCTGGGCCATGCGGCGCTTCGACTTCGCCGCTTCCTTGATCAGCCCCGGCAGGTGGTCCAGCGTGTTGCCGCCGGCGCCGCTGGGCTTCGAGATGCAGTCGAAGGCGCCGATCTCGAGCGCGCGCAAGGTAGCGCCCGCCCCCGGCTGGGTCAGGTTCGAGACCATGATCACGGGTGTCGGCCGCAACCGCATGATCTTTTCGAGGAATTCGAGGCCATTCATCTTCGGCATCTCGATGTCGAGCGTCACGACATCGGGATCCAGCGCCTTGATCATGTCGCGGGCCTCGACCGGGCTCGCCGCCTCGCCGACCACCTCGATCGCGGCGTCCTGAATGAGCGCATGCTTCAGCAAGGCGCGCATTGTGCGCGAATCGTCTACGATAAGCACCTTGACCGGGATCATGCCACCTCTCCCTCGAGCCGGCGGTAGGAAGTCGTGCCCTCGTAGACGAGGTGTTTGGTCGCGGCTCCCGTCAGCCGCTCGGAATGGCCCATGAACAGGAACCCCTGCGGATGCAGCTGCTGGCAGAAGCGGTGCCAGATTTTCTCGCGCGTCGGCTGGTCGAAGTAGATCGTGACATTGCGGCAGAAAATGGCGTCGAAGCCGCCCCGCATCGGCCAGGCGCCGATCAGGTTGAGCTCGCGGAAAGAGACGAGCTCACGCATCGGGTCGGTGACCTCGAGGCCGCCTTGCGCCGGCCGGAACCAGCGCTGCTGCATCGGCCGCGGCACCGGCTCCAGCGCGTTCTCGTCGTAGATGCCGGCGCGGCCGAAGGCGACGACGTTGGGATCGATATCGGAAGCAAGGATCTTGATGTCGCGCTCGGCGGCATCCGGCATCATCGACAGGATGGTGAGGGCGATGGAGTACGGCTCGTGGCCGTTCGAGCAGCCGGCCGACCAGATCCGAACCCGCCCGCCCCGCTTGGCGGCGTCGAGCAGCGGCGGCAGGACCTGGGCCTTCAGGAACTCGAAATGGTGCTTCTCACGGAAGAAATGCGTGACGTTGGTGGTCAGGGCCGCCAGCATGGTCATCCGCTCGCTGGCACCCTCCGTGCCGGCGATGTAGCCGCAATATTCCTTGAAGCTGCCGAGGCCGAGCGCCCGCAGCCGCTTGGCGAGACGCGAATAGACGAGATCACGCTTGGCCGGCACGAGCAGGATGCCGGAATCGTCGTGCAGGATCTTGGCGATGGTCGCAAAATCGCTTTCCGACAGGATGTACTCGTTCGAGCCGCCGCGGGGGCTGGCTTCGGCTCGCTCTGCTTCTGGTCTGGCCATCGGGGCGCCCTTGCGCGAAGTTCAGGCGTCGCCGGGTCGAACCGGACGACGCACCTTGAAGAAGTCAGTGTCAGGCGGCGAGTTCGGTCTGTGGCAGAACCGAGTCGACCGCGATCATCGAGATCATCCGCCCCTCGAAGGCCATGACCCCGCGCACGAAGCTGCGGGCGATCTCGGAGGCGACGTCCGGCGTCGCCTGCAAAAGATCGTCGGTGACGGTCAGGATGTCCGACACCGCGTCGACGAGGAGGCCAACCAGCTGACGGTCGATCCGCACCACGATGACGACCGAACGGGCGGTCGGCACCGTCGGGCCGAAACCGAGGCGGGCGGCGAGGTCGACGATCGGCAGCACCGTGCCGCGCAGGTTGATAACGCCGACCACGAAATTCGGGGCGTGCGGCAGCGGGGTCGCCGCCGCGAAGCCGCGGATTTCGCGCACCGTGATGATGTCGACGCAGAATTCCTGCTCGCCGATCCGGAAGGCGATGAGCTCGCGCATGCCGGCATTTTCGCTATGACTGTTCATGGTCACTCCGCTGCCTGAAGGTTGTTTGAAAAGAAGCTCGCCTCGAAACGCGAGGTGGCAGTGACGGCGTCGACGTCGAGGATGAGGGCCACCCGCCCGTCGCCCATGATCGTGGCGGCCGCGACGCCCGGCACATGGCCGTAATTGGCCTCGAGGCTCTTGATCACGACTTGGCGCTGGCCTTGGATGCCATCGAGCAGGAGCGCCGATCGGCTGCCGTTCTCGGCTTCGACGAGGATCGCGACACCGGTCATCGCGTCGGTTGCGCCGTCGCGGTAGCCGAGCTGCTGGGCGACGTCGATCAGCGGCAGGAAGCTGTCACGCACCGAGATCAGCCGCTGGTCGCTGCCAAAGCCGCGCACGTCGCTCGCCTTCGGCTTCAGCGTCTCGATAATGGCGGTGAGCGGCACCACCAGGGTCTGGGTGCCCGCGGAGACGATCATGCCGTCGAGCACGGCCAGCGTCAGCGGCAGGCTCATCGAGAAAATCGAGCCCTCGCCGGGCTTGGAGGCGATGGAAACACGGCCGCCGAGGGCCTGGATCGAGCGCTTGACCACGTCCATGCCGACGCCGCGGCCCGACAGCTCGGACACTTCCTCCTTGGTAGAGAAGCCCGGCAGGAAGATCAGGTTGTCCGTCTCCTCGTCGGTCAGCGCCGCGTCCGGCGGGATCAGGCCCTTCTTGATGGCGATGTCGCGGACAACCGGACGGTTGATGCCGGCGCCGTCATCGGAGATCTCGATGACGATGCGGCCCGAACGGTGCATGGCGGCGACGCGGACCGTGCCTTCCTCCGGCTTGCCGGCGGCCAAACGCTTGGCCGGCAGTTCGAGGCCGTGGTCGATGGCGTTGCGGATCATGTGCGTCAGCGGATCCGACAGACGCTCGATGACCGTCTTGTCGACCTCGGTGCCTTCGCCTTCGGTCACCAGCTTGACCATCTTCTTGGTCGCGTCGGCGACCTCCCGCACGAGGCGCGGCAGGCGCTGGAACACCGATTTCACCGGCTGGGCGCGGATCGCCATGACGCTGTCCTGGATCTCGCGGGTCAGCTGCTCCAGTTCGTCCAGGCCGACGGCGACATCGGTGGCGCGGGCAAGCCCGGCCAGCGTCACCCGCTGCGAGAGCATGACCTGGTGGATCACCAGCTCGCCGACGAGGTCGATCAGCCGGTCGACGCGCTCGAGATCGACGCGGATGGTGGCGCCCGGCTGGGCACCGCCACCCTCGCCGGATGCAGCCGCGGGCGCCGCCGCCGCGGCGGGCTTGGCTGCCTTCTGGGCGGCCGGTTCCTCGGCCTTCACTACGGCAGGCTTTGCGGCAGCGGGCTTGGCCGCCGCCGGGGCCGGCGGGGCTTCCGGATCCTCGGCACCGCCGCCGGCCATGAGGCGGGCGAGAAGCGCCGCGGTCTCGGCGTCGACCGCCTCGTTGCCGCCATCGTCATCCGGGCCTTCCGGGTTCTCGGTGATCAGCGCCTCGATGTTGAGGGCGCAATCGAACTCGGCGAACTCGAAGATTTCGCGGACCGCGTCCTCGCCGACATCCGTGTTCAGCGTGACCGTCCAGGACAGAAAGGCGCTTTCCGGATCGAGGTCGCTGAGGAGCGGGGTTTCCGACGTGTCGCACTCGATGTCGATCGCGCCGAGCGCGGCGAGCTCGCGGATCAGCCGGGCGCTCTCGTTCGCCTTCGCGTACATGTCGGGTGTCGGCTTGAACGTGATGCGGAAGCCGGCCAGCGTGCCGCCCATCAGATCGTCGAAGTCGATCGCCACGGGGACGAAATCGAACCCGTCCATGCCGTCCCCGTCGCCATCGGGGAAGAGCGCGCTCTCGTCTTCTTCCACCGGCTCGGGCACGGCGGCCATACGGGCGCTGGCGGCGCCGGGCACCAGGTCTTTCAGTTCAGCGACAAGAACCTTAGTGCGCGCCGCATCGACCGAACCGCCATCGCGGGCGACGGTGATGAGGTCGGCGAGCACGTCGGCGGCGCGCAGCATGATCTTGACGACGTCGTTCGTCGCCTCCAGCCGGTCCGAGCGAACCTCGTCCAGCGTCGTTTCGAAGATGTGGGCGAAGTGGACGAGATCGTTCAGGTTGAATGCACCCGCCCCGCCCTTGACCGAGTGAACGGCGCGGAAAACCGCGTTGACGGTGTCGGAATCGGCCTCACCGTTCTCCATGGCCAACAGGCCGATTTCCAGTTCACCCAGCTGCTCGACGCATTCCTCAAAGAATGTCGCCCGGATTTCCGCCATCGCGTCCATCGCTCAGTCCTCTTTAGCCAGCTCTCTTGGCCGCGCCGGTCGGCGGGTCGGCCATTCCCGCCGCACGGACGGGATGGTTACGGATGCGGTTTCAAACCTGTCTCGCCGTAGCGAGCGTCAGGCCGCGACGCGCCGAATGGCGTCGACAAGCTTGACGGGGTCGAAGGGCTTGACGATCCAGCCGGTGGCGCCGGCCTTGCGGGCACGGGCCTTCTTCTCGACGTCGCTTTCGGTCGACAGGACAAGGATCGGGATCACCCGGCGGGCCTGCTCGCTGCGCACTTCCTCGATGAACGTCAGTCCGTCCATGCGGGGCATGTTGACGTCGGTGATGATCACGTCCGGGCGGTCCATGCCGTCGAGCACCTCGAGGCCGTGCACGCCGTCCTCGGCCTGCACCACGTTGAAGCCGCTGTCCTCGAGCGCCCGGCGCAGCATCTCGCGCATGGTACGGGAATCATCGACCGTCAGAATGGTCATTTTCATTGTGAAATCTCCTTGTCGAGCAAGCTGTCGAGGCTCAGGCCGAGCAGCCGGAGGCCGCCCTCGAAACCGGGTGAGGCGTTGGTGATGTGAAGCGGAACCGTGTCCGCCTTCCAGGTGACGACGGCCGAAAGAAGCACCTGCAGGCACTGCCCGCCGAGGCTTTCGACTTTGGAGGCATCGATCTCGAGCGCTTCCCCGCGCAGCCCGAGCAATTGCTCATGCAGCGGTGCAGCGGCGGTCAGATCGAGGCGCGCGGGCAGTTCGACGGCCGCGCCCTTTGACGTGTCGCTCGCCATCAGAAGCCTCCAAGGGCGCTGGCTGGGCGAATGGGGGTGGTGTTCAGGCGCATGAAAAGACCTTTCTTGAGGACTGCGCTTCGAGTGTCTTGGGCGGCGGTAGGATCCCGGGCCGTCATGTCCGGGCCCCGAAAGCCTGGGAGACCCGTCTGTTCAGCTGGTGCACCGGCGACCCCTGGCGGGTATGGGCAGCGTCTCCAAGGCTGAAGCCTTCAAGCAGCACCGTCAGGGAGCGGGCCTCCCCGGCCAGTTCGTTGCTGGCCGCGGTCGACTCCTCGACCATCGCGGCATTCTGCTGCGTGCCCTTGTCGATCGTGCCGACGGCAAGGCTGATCTCCTGCAGGCCAGCTGACTGGCTGCGGGCAGATTCCACGATCGAGGACACATGGCTGTCGACCTCGGCCACCCGCCGGCCGATCGACTCCAGCGCCTCGCCAGTCTGGCTGACGAGCCGGACGCCGGCCTCGACCTGGTGGCCGGAGGTCGAGATCAATTCCTTGATCTCCTTGGCTGCCGTCGCCGAACGCTGGGCAAGGCCGCGCACCTCCTGCGCCACCACGGCAAACCCCCTGCCCGCTTCACCCGCCCGTGCCGCCTCGACGCCGGCGTTGAGCGCCAGGAGATTGGTCTGGAACGAGATCTCGTCGATGACGCCGATGATCTTGCCGATCTCGTCAGACGATGACTCGATGAGGCTCATCGCCGCGATCGCCTCGCCGACGATCAGGCCCGAGCGCTCCGCATCGGCCCGGGTCTTGGCCACGAGACCGCCGGCCTCGTCAGCCCGGTTGCTCGAGAGCTTCAACGTGCCGGCCATCTGGGTCAAAGCCGCCGAGGTTTCCTCGACCGCCGCAGCCTGCTGTTCGGTACGGCGGGCGAGGTCGTCTGCGGCCGAACGGAGCTGGTCGGCACTCGAATGGATCGCCGTGGCGTTCTCGCTGACCGACCGCAGCGCAGCGTTCAGCTTCTCGACGGACTGGTTGAAATTGATCCGCAGCGATTCCAGCGAGGGGATGAATGCCGTATCGAGGCGCTGGTCGAGGTCGCCCTCAGCCAGTCGTCCGAGGGCGACACCGACCGTGTCGACCGCCTTCATCCGGTCCGTCAGATCGGTGGCGAACTTTACCACCTTCGTCACGGCGCCGTTGTCGTCGAGGATCGGGTTGTAGGACGCCTGGATCCAGACCTCGCGACCGCCCTTGCCGAAGCGCTTGAAGTCCGAGGCCTGATACTCGCCATTGCGCAAGGCGGTCCAGAAGGCCGCGTATTCCGGGCTACGCGCATAGGACGGGTCGACGAACATGCTGTGATGCCGCCCGACGATTTCTTCGGCACGATAGCCGAGGGCATCGAGAAAGTTGCCGTTTGCTCCCAAAATGTCGCCGCTCGGGGTGAACTCGATGACGGCCTGGGACCGGCCGAGGGCCGCTAGCTTGCCGGCTTCGTCGAGGGCGATGCGCTTGGCGGCGGTGACGTCGGCGGCGAACTTCACCACCTTGTAGACCTTACCGCGGGCATTGGTGACGGCATTGTAGGAAGCCTCGATCCAGACCGCCTCGCCGCTCTTCGACAACCGCTTGAATTGTCCCGAGACGAACTCGCCCGCCGCCAGCCGCTTCCAGAATTCCTGGTATTTCGCCGAGCTGCCATAGGCCCGATCAACAAACATCGAATGATGCTTACCGGTAATGTCAGCGAGTTCGTAACCAAGGACGTGGCAGAAGTTCTTGTTGGCCGTGAGGATCTTGCCGGTGGGATCGAACTCGATGATCGCGAAGGATTTACCCATGGCGTTCAACACGTCGGCAGCACTGGACTGGAAGAATGAAACCATCTGGGACTCCTACGCCAACTGCGCCGTCCTTTAGCCTGCTAACGATATGCGCTAATCACTAAGACGCTTCTAATTTCTTAGGTGACTAAAATGTTTCGTGGGGTAAGGTCTTCGGTAGTCGTCTGCCGTTGCCTCGACGCGGGCCTTGGCGATGTCGCGACATCGCCCGCTAAACACCGCAGTTTCGGTGATGCCATGCGGCTCTCAGACGTCTTCGGTACTCGATAACCCGACGCGGCGGCGCTGACTGAAGGCTTGAATTGGTGTTTTAGCCGGAAGAGCGCATAAGCACGGTTTACCAAGCAAAGCAGGGAAAACACATGGCCGGCAGGGCAGCATACGAAGACCGCGTCTATACCGTCGTCGAAACCGTCGAACTGGATGGCGGCATCACGCTGACCGCAGGGCAGTATCCCGGACGGCTGCAATGGACTGAATTCGCCCAGCCGGGCGGCGAGCCGCGGATCGTCAGCAAGCGCTTCGTCCTGCCGCTCTCCGGAGAACAGGTTCTCGCGCTCGGCGGCAAACTTGGCCGAACGCAGAAGCTGCGCGAACTCGATGTGACCAAGCTGATCGCGAGCGGCTCGATTACCGTCTGATCCAGCGCGTCCTTGGCGACCCTCGGCTGCAGCCGGGTTGTCGAAGGTCGTAGGTCGGGTGCGCCGAACGCGTCACCCGACGGCGGCGACGGGACGAGCAAGTGGAACCTGGGAGACCGGCCCCGGGTCGGAGGGTCGTGGCGTCCGCATTGTCCCCGCCGTCTCGCCGGACCCGCCCTAGAGGCATTTTTAATTTTAGCCGGCTATCTTTGCGGAAGGCCGAACTTGCTTGGCGCGTCCCGACGCGCAGCATCACGCCCGATGACTTCACCCTCTTTCGAGGAGCGAATGGCATGATGTTCACCTCCCTGGCGCGGCGCGTTTCCGTTGCCTCGCTCATCGGCGGAGTTGGCGCCGTCATGGTCGTCGGCCTCGCCATCGTCGTCGGTGTCGCGCTCTATGGCATCAAGACGGTGGGCATCGGCGGTCAGCACTACCGGATGGTGATTGCCGGCAAGGACCTCGTGGCTGACATTCTGCCGCCGCCCGAATACCTGGTCGAGGCCTATCTGCAGATCACTCTCCTGCGGAACGGCAACGGGGACCGCGCGGCCGAGATCGCGCGCCTTGGAAGGCTGCGCAAGGATTTCGACGACCGGCGGGCCTACTGGCAGGCTTCCGACATTCCAGAAGCCCTCAAGACCTCCCTGACCCAGATGTCCGGGGGTGAAGGCGACAAATTCTGGCATGAGACCGAGACGGTGTATCTGCCGGCTTTGAGCCGCGGCGACACGGCGTCGGTGGCGACCTCCTACCAGACCCTCGGCGAAATCTACGACCGGCACCGTGCCGTCATCGATGCCATCGTCACCGACGCCAACGTCTGGGCGTCCGGTGTCGAAGCGGCGGCGACGGCCCAGACGCCGGTGTTGACCTGGCTGGTCGCCACGACGGCGGCCATCCTCCTCATCATAGTCGCCGGGGTCTTCCTGCTGATCCGTCGCACCATCGTGCAGCCCGTCAGCGACGTGGCGGCCTCGCTGTCGCGCCGGGCGGTCTCCTCGCTGCAGGGCGAGATCGCGACCCGGACGCAGTCCAGCCTGGAAGCAAACCTGACCGCGCTCCGGGAAAAGCTGTACGCGCACGGCAAGCCGCACCAGATCGGCGACCAGCTCTACTTCGGCGAATACCTCGTCAACGGGGCCAACGACATCGTCGACGACGTCCAGCGGCTGCATGGCGGCAAGGCGACGGTCTTCCACCGGACGACGCGCGTGGCGACGAATGTTCAGCAGGACGACGGCACGCGGGCCCTCGGCACGACGCTCGCGGCAGGACCAGCGCTAACCGCGATCTTTGAACAGTCGAAAATGTACCGCGGCGACAGCGATATTCTCGGCACGACCTATATCGCGCTTTACGAGCCCATCATCAGCGGAACCGAGGTGATCGGCATTCTCTTCGTCGGCGTTCCCAAGGAGACGCCGGCCGACAGGCTGTCCGAATTGGGCGGTGCGGCAGTGCGCAACGAGATCCTGCAGATGCAGACCGCCCTCGCCGTGCTGGAGAAGGCTATGGCGGCGAAGGACATCTCGGAGAACCAGGCGATGGACCAGCGCTACGGCGCGACCGACAGGGCCCGGCAAGCGACGGCGACCGCCCAGAGCCATGCCGCCGACCAGCGCCTTGTCGTGCAGGCCCTCTCGACCGCGCTGAAGCGCCTCGCCGAGACCGATCTCACCCATAGCATCGACACCGAGTTCCCGGCCGAGTACCGCGACCTGCAGCTGAACTTTTCCGCCGCATCGACGATCCTGCGCGACACCTTGCGCACGATCAGCGACAAGACCTCGACCATCTCGGCGGTCACAGGGCAGATTGCCGAGGCGAACGACGACCTCTCCCGGCGCACGGAGCAGCAGGCGGCCAGCCTAGAGGAGACCGCCGCCGCCCTCGACCAGATCACCGCCAATGTCAGGCGCACGGCGGGCGGCGCGACCAAGGCCAGCGAGATCGTCGCCGCCACGAAGGTCGACGCCGAACGCTCGGGCGAAGTCGCGCGGCAGGCGGTCGGCGCGATGAGCGGCATTCTCGAATCGTCGAAGAAGATCGGCAACATCATCGGCGCGATCGACGAGATCGCCTTCCAAACCAATCTCCTGGCCCTCAATGCCGGCGTCGAGGCTGCGCGGGCGGGCGAAGCCGGGCGCGGCTTTGCCATCGTCGCGCAGGAGGTCCGCGGCCTTGCCCAGCGGTCGGCGCAAGCCGCTAAGGAGATCGAGACGCTGATTGCGGCATCGAGCCTGCATGTCGACGAAGGGGTACGGCTCGTCGGCGAGACCGGCACGCTCCTGGAGCAGATCGTCGGCCGGATCACCGAGATCAGCGGGACGATCGCGACCATCGCGGTGGCCACCAACGAACAGGCGACGGGCCTCGGCGAGGTCAACATCGCCGTCGGCCAGATGGATCAGTTCACCCAGCAGAACGCAGCCATGGCGGAAGAATCCACCGCAGCCGGCCAAGGACTGGCGAAACAGGTGGCGGAGCTGACGGCGCTGATCGGCCGGTTTCGGATCGAGGCGCCCTCGTCATCCGCCGCGCGTGCGCTTGGCACCGCCACGTCAGCCGGTCGCCGCTCGGCCGCCTCCCGGACACCGCGACTCGTCGCCTAGTCCGCAACGGTCGAACATCGCCATTTGGCACGGCTTTCGCGATCACAGCGAAAACGGATACAAAATGCAGAAGCTATTTAGATGGGGGGAACCTGGTACGCCCAAGGGGAATCGAACCCCTGTTTACGCCGTGAGAGGGCGTCGTCCTAACCGCTAGACGATGGGCGCGTGACCAGTGACGCGGATATAGCCAGAGGCTTTCGGGATGGCAACCCCCTTTTTGCCGACCGGAGGATGGGATGTGGAAAAACCCTGAAACTGCGGTCGTCAGGGCGCAGAGATACGGTAGCGGGCGGTGATGATGCCGGTGGCGAGATCGACCCGGACGAGGTCGTCCGCACCACCCGAAAGCCGCAGCAGCGCCTCGCCGCCATCCAGCGCCATGCTCTCGATCCGGCTGCCGGCGGGCAGCTGCAGGGCGATCTCGGCCGTACTGGGAACGGCGCGCGTCTGGTTGATCTTGTAGACAACGGCGCCGAGCACCGCCATAACGCCGATCAGCATGGTCGCCACGGCGACCGCCAGCAGCCGCACCATTTTTCGGCGCAGGCGCTCGGTGGCGGGATCGAGCGGGGCCTCGTCGTCGGGCAGGTCGGTCATATCAGTCGCTTTCTTTCCGTCGCCCCTAATGACCCTTCCGCGCGCGGCCGAAGCGGGCGCGGGTCATCGGGGCCGCACAACTGTCCCGCCATGTCGGAGGATTTCATCGTTACCGGTCCTACAATCCCCGAAGATGCGGAAGCAAGCAGCTTCACCGTCGATGCCGCCTCGAGCGGGCTGAGACTCGATCAGTTTCTCAGTGCGCAGTTTCCGGGCGTGCTCTCGCGCAGCCGTATCCAGGCACTGATCGAGGCCGGCGATGTGACGGTCGGCGGAGCCCCGGCGCGCGTCACCAAGCGCAAGGTGGCGGAGGGCGACGTCGTCGAGATGCTGGTGCCGGAAGCGGTCGATGCCGACCCGCTGCCGGAGAACATTCCGCTCTCGATCCTCTATGAGGACAAAAGCTTCGTCGTCGTCGACAAGCCGTCGGGGCTGGTCGTGCATCCCGGCCCCGGCAACTGGACGGGCACGCTGGTCAACGCCCTCCTCCACCATTGCGGCGACAGCCTCTCGGGCATTGGCGGAGTGAAGCGCCCGGGCATCGTCCACCGGCTCGACAAGGACACGACCGGCGTCATGGTGGTCGCCAAGACCGACATCGCGCACCGCTCGCTCGCCGAGCAGTTCGCCGCGCACGGCCGCGACGGGCGGATGCAGCGGGCCTACCGGGCGCTGGTCTGGGGCGCGCCCCTTCGCCGCAGCGGGTCGATCGAGGCCGCGCTCGGCCGGTCGAACACCGATCGCACCAAGCGCACCGTCGTCGCCGCCGACCGGCCGGACGCCCGCGAGGCGATCACCCATTTCGACGTCATCGCCCGCTCGTCGCCCGGCGAGGATACGCTGGCCTCGCTGGTCGAATGCCGGCTGGAGACCGGCCGAACGCACCAGATCCGCGTGCACATGGCCCATATCGGCCACCCGCTGATCGGCGACGAGACCTATGGGGGCGGGTTCATGACCAAGGTGAACAAGCTGGAGCCATCGGAGCGTACCGTCGTCGAGGCTTTCGGGCGCCAAGCCCTGCATGCCTTCCAGCTGGGCTTCGAGCATCCGGTCACCGGGGAACCGATGCTGTTCGAAAGCGATATCCCTCTGGACATGCGCAATCTCGCCTCGGCCCTTGGGATGACGGTTTAATCCCGATGCCCTGCCAAGGCGTCTTCGGCCTTTGGACTAGCAAATGCGCACGATCATGTGAAAGGGACTGGCGGTTTTATACCGACCGGTCTATTTAAGAAGTCACGCCGTATTTCAGGCGCGAACTTTTGCGATGTCATGAGGACATCGAGTTGGCCGGGATCGGCGGTGACGCGGTCCAGGGCACGGTCGGCCTCAGAAGAGGCGGCCGGTCACGTCAAGGAGGGTGCAGTTTCATGGCCCAGTCCAATCTGCCGAGCATAGCCTCGGGCGAAGGCGGTCTCAGCCGCTACCTCGAAGAAATCCGCAAGTTCCCCATGCTGGAACCGCAGGAAGAGTACATGCTCGCCAAGCGCTATGCCGAGCATGATGACCGCAAGGCCGCCCACCGCCTCGTGACCAGCCATCTGCGCCTGGTGGCGAAGATCGCCATGGGCTATCGCGGCTACGGCCTGCCGATCGGCGAAGTCGTTTCGGAAGGCAATGTCGGCCTGATGCAGGCGGTCAAGCGTTTCGACGCCGAGCGCGGCTTCCGCCTGGCGACCTACGCGATGTGGTGGATCAAGGCCTCGATCCAGGAATACATCCTGCGCTCGTGGAGCCTCGTGAAGATGGGGACGACCGCCAACCAGAAGCGGCTGTTCTTCAACCTCCGCAAGATGAAGTCGAAGATCCAGGCGCTGGAGGAAGGCGACCTGAAGCCTGATCAGGTGGCGCACATCGCGACGCAGCTCGGTGTCAGCGAGGAGGAGGTCATCTCGATGAACCGCCGCCTCTCCGGCGACGCCTCGCTGAACGCGCCGATCCGCGCGACCGAGGGCGAGTCCGGCGAGTGGCAGGATTGGCTGGTCGACCAGTCCGAGAGCCAGGAAGCGATGCTCGTCGAGCAGGACGAACTCGACCAGCGGCGCAGCATGCTGCACCGCGCAATGGACGTCCTCAACGACCGCGAGCGCCGCATTTTCGAAGCGCGGCGGCTGTCGGAAGATCCGCTGACGCTTGAGGCCCTGTCGGACGAGTTCGACATCAGCCGCGAGCGCGTGCGCCAGATCGAGGTGCGCGCCTTCGAGAAGGTGCAGAAGGCGGTGAAGGACACCGCCGAGGCCGCCCAGCGGCAGCTGCGGGTCCTCGAGCCGGCCTGATCGGCCTCCATCCGACGACAGATACTGAAAAGGCCCCGATCTTCGGGGCCTTTTCTTTTGGCTAGTCCTTTTCCCAATCCTCAAAGCAGCGCGGACGCCGTCGCGGGTTCAGGTCTTGGCGGCCCAGGCGTCCATCGCCTGCTTGAACACGCGGTCGCCCGGAATGCCCTTCTCGATCGAGATCAGCGCCCGGCGTCCGCTGGAATAGGCCAGCGGAATGTCGATCCACTGTTCCTTGCCGAGCAGACCGAGATTGGTCTGCGTCGCCTGTGCCAGATTGTTCAGCGCGACGATGAAGAAGCCGTCCGAGATCTTGCCGGCGACGCCGATCAGCGGCTCACCGCGGGCTTCCTCCGTCGGCTTCAGGGCGAGGCGCTGCACATTGGCGATCTGGCCACCGGCAAAGTTCGCGGGCACGTCGAACATCATCTCGATGACATGGCTCGCCGGCAGCGTGTCGTCGGTATTGCGGCGGATGGTCATGGTGAGCCGAAGGTTTTCCTCCGGCACGTCGGCAACGGCCCGGATCGCCGGCTCCGGCGGGGCCCCGTCGCTCGGTGCCTCCTCGACGACGCTCCAGACGACGTTGCCGCCGCGCTGCGAGCCTTGCTCGGTCTCGGTCCGCTCCTCGTAGAAGACAGCCTTCTGCGCGACCGCGGGCACTGCGGCGTCGCCGGGCGTCAGCGCAGCGGATTCGGTCGTGGGCGCCGGCGTCGCCTCGGCAGCGGCCGGCGGCACGTCCGCTTCGGCTTCGGGATCGGTCCCTTCCGGATCTGTGCCTTCCGTTGCTGCGTCTTCCGGCGTCGTCGCTTCGGGCGCTGTCGCCACTGGCGGCACCAGCGGCACCGGCGTCACGTCCGGGGAGGCCGCGGCGATGTTGGTGCCCTCGCCGAAGTCTGCGCCTGTGCCGGCACCGGGGCCTTCGTCGACCTCGGTCCCGTCCGGCAGCAGCCGCTGCGTGAAACGGCGCTTGGGTGCGGCGGTGCCGGCGCCGGTGCCGGTAGCGGACGGCGGCACGAGGGCCGCGACATCGCCGCCGTCGACGGTCGCCGGCGTCGAGGCAGAGGTTCCGGCAGACGGCGTCGCCGTGGCGGTCGCCGTCGTGGCAGCCGTGTTCGGCCCCACCAGCATCGCCTCGAGCTGGTCCTTGTAGACGTAGGCAAGCGCTGCCGCACCGCCGAGTCCGATGACCACGGCGATGCCGGCCAGCGCCGGGGAACGGCTTCGGGTCTTCTGACTGGGACGCCGGCCATTGGCATAGCGCGGGGCGGCAACGTCGGCGACGGGGATGGCGGAGGTGTCGAGACCGGAAGCGCCAGTTGGTCGCGCACCCGGCGACGGCATCATGCCCTCGGCGCTCGGCTCCCGCCGCTCGGGCGGGCGGTTCGTGCGAACCTCGGTCCGCGGGGAGTCGAGGCCACCTCGGCCGGCATCGGGGACGCGCGGCGCGTCCGGCTCGCCGCGCACCGGGTCGCGGCGCGGGTCGGCGCGCATGGCAAGCTCGCTGCCGCTGCTGGTCGCCGTCGGCCAGGCCGGCTTCTGGACGCCTGCAGACGGGCGAGGGCCACGATCGACATGCGGCAGCGGGGCGGACGCGGCGGACGGCGCAGACGGTGTAGTGACCGGCGCCCTCGGCGGCGGCGCAGGCATCGCCGCCCGCGGCTCGATCACCGGGGCTGGCGGCTTCGGCGCCACCTGCGCCGGAGCGGCAACTGGCGCTTCCTCCTGGCCGAGATAATGATCCTCGGTCCGGTCGATCGCGTCGGCCAAAGCCGAGCGACGGGCCTCGATCAGCTCCTCCGCCAAAGGCGGATTAGCAGCAGCAATCTGCCGCTCGATCGCGGCGCGGGCCTTGTCATAGACCTTGGCCCGCAGTTCGGGCGATGCATTCGGCAGGCCATCGATCGTCTTGCGCAGAACCGCGCTCAAATCCGCCATGGATCGCAGCCCCTTACTGATCGTCTAGGTATTTGTTGCAGATGCATATTTCGACGTCGACCCTACTGCATATCACCAGCGACCGAAAGCGCGGCTGCCGCTGCCGGTGCGGCTTGCCGGTCAGTACATCATCGCTGCAAAAACCGGAATCGATTTTCGACAAGTTCTCTGCAGCATCAATGTGTTCGATCACAGGCAGCTTGCGTCAGGCCGACCCGAAGCAGCCTTAATCCTGGAAGGGATCACGGACGAGAATGGTGTCGTCCCGCTCCGGCGAGGTCGACAGCAACGTCACCGGGCAGCCGACCAGTTCCTCGATCTGGCGGACGTACTTCACCGCTTGCGCCGGCAGGTCGCTCCAGCGGCGCGCGCCGGCGGTGGTTTCCTTCCAGCCTTCCAGCGTCTCGTAGATCGGCTCCAGCCGCTCGGTCGCGCCGAGCGTCGCCGGCAGGTAGTCGATCTCCTTGCCGTCGAGGCGGTAGCCAACGCAGATCTTCAGCTCGTCGAGACCGTCGAGCACGTCGAGCTTGGTCAGCGCCATGCCGGTCATGCCGTTGATCGCGACGGCTTGGCGGACCAGCACCGCATCGAACCAGCCGCAACGACGCTTGCGACCGGTGACGGTGCCGTACTCGTGTCCCTTCTCGCCGAGGAAATCGCCGATCTCGTTCAGCTGCTCTGTCGGGAACGGGCCTTCGCCGACGCGGGTCGTGTAGGCCTTGGTGATGCCGAGCACGAAGCCGAGGCTGCCGGGACCCATGCCGGAACCAGCCGAGGCCTGCCCGGCGACGGTGTTGGACGACGTCACGAAGGGATAGGTGCCGTGGTCGATGTCGAGCATCGTGCCTTGCGCGCCCTCGAAGAGGATGCGGTCGCCGGCGCGGCGGCGGGTGTCCAGCAGTTTCCAGACGTGGTCGATATAGGGCACGATCTCGTGGGCGACGCTGGTCAACTCGTCGAGGATGGTCTGCGCCGACACTTCCTCGACGCCAAGGCCGCGCCGCAGCGGGTTATGATGGGCGAGCAGGCGCTCGACGCGCTCGGGCAGGATCTCGGAATCGGCGAGGTCCATGACGCGGATGGCGCGGCGGCCGACCTTGTCCTCGTAGGCCGGGCCGATGCCACGGCGGGTGGTGCCGATCTTGGTGCCGGTATTGGCGTTCTCGCGGATCGCATCGAGCTCGCGGTGAATCGACAGGATCAGCGAGGCATTGTCGGAAATGCGCAGCGATTCGGGGGTGATTGAGACGCCCTGGGCGCCGAGCCGGGTCTTCTCGGCGACGAAGGCATGCGGATCGAAAACCACGCCATTGCCGATCACCGACAGCTTGCCCGAGCGCACGACGCCGGAAGGCAGCAGTGAGAGCTTGTAGGAGACCCCGTCGACCACCAGCGTGTGGCCAGCATTGTGGCCGCCCTGGAAGCGGACGACGACATCGGCACGCTCGGAGAGCCAGTCGACGATCTTGCCCTTCCCCTCGTCGCCCCACTGCGATCCGACGACGACGACATTGGCCATGCAACTCTCCTCCGGGCAGGTCGCCCTCTCCTGCATCGCGCCCCGGCCTCAGGCCATGGAAAACGACGCCGCCCGATGTTCGGCCGGATGAGGGCTCAGAACGGGGCTTCGCAAAACGGCCGGACTATAGTCAGGGAGCGCCGGGGAAGCGAGGGCACAGCGAGCGTTTTCCGCCCGCATCCCCCGCGATATCGCCAGCTGAAGCGGGAGGGACAGGACGCCCCTCCCCCAACGCTTTTCAGCTTGATCAGATGTCGAAGGACAAGAGCTTCGCCTGGCCGATCTTCTTCAGCCCGCGGATCTCATCCATCACACCTTCCGACAAGGGCTCGTCGAGATAGAGGATGGCGATGGCGTCGCCCCCCTTCTCGTTGCGGCCGAGATGGAAGTTGGCGATGTTGATGTCGTTGCGCCCGCAGAGCGATCCGAGCTCGCCGATGATGCCGGGCTCGTCCTTGTTGGTGGTGTAAAGCATATGGCGGCCGACCTCGGCCTCCATGTTGATGTCCTTGATCTGGATGAAGCGTGGCTTGCCATCCGAGAACGAGGTGCCGGCGACCGAGCGCGAGAACTTCTCGGTCGTCACCGTCAGCTTGATGTAGCCATCGAACACGCCCGACTTGTCGCGCCGGACCTCGGAGACGAGGATGCCACGCTCCTTGGTCATCAGCGGGGCCGAGACCATGTTGACCGACTGCATCAGCGGCTTCAGCAGGCCGGCCAGTGCCGCGCTGGTCAGAGCGCGGGTGTTCATCGTCCCCGGCGCACCGTCATAGACGATCTCGACCGACTTGATCGGGTCCTCGGTGACCTGGCCGACGAAGGAGCCGAGGATTTCCGCGAGCTTGACGAAAGGCGTCAGCAGTGGCGCCTCCTCGGCGGAGATCGAGGGCATGTTGAGGGCGTTCTGCACGGCGCCGGAAATGAGGTAGTCCGACATCTGCTCGGCGACCTGCAGCGCGACGTTCTCCTGCGCCTCCTCGGTCGAGGCGCCGAGATGCGGCGTGCACACGACGTTCGGCAGGTTGAACAGCGGCGAGTCGGTCGCCGGCTCGGTCTCGAACACATCGACGCCGGCGCCCGCCACCTTGCCCGACTTGATGGCGTCGGCGAGGTCCTGCTCCACGACGAGGCCGCCGCGGGCGCAGTTGATGATGCGAACGCCGTCCTTCATCTTGGCGATCGCCGCGGCATCGATGATGCCGCGCGTCTTGTCGGTCATCGGCGTGTGCAAGGTGATGAAGTCGGCGCGCTGGAACAGCGTCTCCAGCTCCACCTTCTCGATCCCGAGCTGTGCGGCGCGCTCGGAGGAGAGGAAGGGATCGAAGGCGATGACCTTCATCTTCAGGCCGACGCCGCGCGCCGCGACGATGGCGCCGATGTTGCCGCAGCCGATGATGCCGAGCACCTTGCCGGTGATCTCGACGCCCATGAAGCGGTTCTTCTCCCACTTGCCGGCCTGGGTGGAGATGTCGGCGGCGGGCAGTTGGCGAGCGACGGCGAACATCAGCGCGATGGCGTGCTCGGCGGTGGTGATGGAATTGCCGAAAGGCGTGTTCATCACGATGATGCCCTTCCGCGAGGCGGCGGGGATATCGACATTGTCGACGCCGATACCCGCGCGGCCGATCACTTTCAGCTTCGTCGCGGCGGCGATCAGCTTTTCCGTCACCTTGGTGGCGGAGCGGATGGCGAGGCCATCATACTGGTCGATGACGGAGAGGAGCTTGTCCTTGTCCTTGCCAAGGTCGGGGATGTAGTCGACCTCGACGCCGCGGTCCTTGAAGATCTGGACCGCGGTGGGGGAGAGCTGGTCGGAAACGAGAACGCGGGGGGCCATTGATCTATCCTACCGGTTTGCTGGGCGGTGCCAGCGCTGAAGAGTAAGCACCCGGGGGGTGCTGTTATGAATCGTGGGACAGCAGGCCGCGGACAGCCTTGCCGAGTTCGTTGAAGGTCAGCCGCCGAGCGACATAGGCTTCTGTCCGGGACCGTCGACGCCGAACAGGCGGCGCACCAGATCAAGCCAGAGACCGTAGGGGCGGCCGAGAACCAGCATGAGGACCGCGAAGCCGAGCGTACCATTGACGATCGCCTGTCCTTCCGCGCCGCCGGCCACGATGATCGCGACGTAGATCGGCACCTGAAAGATCAGCAGCGCCGCGGTATCGGCCGCGAAATGGCCTGTTCGCGATGACGGTGCTGCCTTCGCCATGATCCAGCTTCGCCAGAGGCCATATGGCCGCGCCGTCACCACCATTAGCAAGGCACCGATCGAGCGCGATACCAGGACTTCATCCCAGGCCATGCCGGCCACGAAGCGCTCGTTCAGTCCGCTGGTGACCGTGAAGAACAGCACCAGGGCCAGTGTGTCGGCGATGAAGGAACGGACGCGATTGGAAAGCCTCATGGCGATACCGCGCCTCTAGCGACCGCAGCTCTACGCCGCCTGAGCCAGTGTCGCCTTCTGCGCTTCGTAGGCATAGGCCAGCCAAGGCATCAGCGCCTCGACGTCCGACGCCTCGACCGTCGCGCCGCACCAGATGCGCAGGCCCGGAGGGGCGTCGCGGTAGGCGCCGATGTCGAGGGCGACGCCCTCCTTCTCCAGCATCGCGACGACGCCCTTGGCGAAGGCTTCCTGCGCGTCGGCGGGCAGCGCGGTGATCGCCGGATCGACGAACTGCAGGCAGACGGACGTGTTGGAGCGGATCGCCTTCGAGGTCGCGAGGAAGCCGAGCCACGGGTTCGCCTCGACGAAGCGCTCGATGACCGCAAGGTTGGCGTCGGCGCGGGCCTTGAGACCATCGAGGCCGCCGACCGTCTTCGCCCAGCCGAGTGCATCGAGATAATCCTCGACGCAGAGCATCGAGGGAGTGTTGATCGTCTCGCCCTTGAACAGGCCCTCGATCAGCTTGCCGCCTGAGGTCATGCGGAAAATCTTCGGCAGCGGCCAGGCGGGCTTGTAGGTCAGCAGACGCTCGACGGCGCGGGGGCTGAGGATCAGCATGCCGTGCGCGGCCTCGCCGCCCAGCACCTTCTGCCAGGAGAAGGTGACGACATCGAGCTTGTCGTAGGGCAGGTCCTGCGCGAAGGCCGCCGAGGTCGCGTCGCAGATCGTCAGGCCCTGACGGTCCGCCGGGATGGCGTCGCCGTTCGGCAGGCGCACGCCCGACGTGGTGCCGTTCCAGGTGAAGACGACGTCGCGGTCGAAGTCGACGGTGGTGAAATCGACGATGTCGCCATAGCCGGCCTCGAGGGTGCGGACGTCGGTGAGCTTCAGCTGCTTGACCGCATCGGTCACCCAGCCGGCGCCGAAGGATTCCCACGCCACGAGATCGGCGCCGCGGGCGCCGAGCATCGACCACATGGCCATTTCGACCGCGCCGGTATCGGAGGCGGGAACGATGGCGATGCGATAGTCGGCGGGCACGCCGAGGATTTCGCGGGTTTCGTCGATGGCTTGTTGGAGCTTGGTCTTGCCGATCTTGGCGCGGTGCGAGCGGCCGAGCGCTGCATCTTCCAACGCCTGGAGCGACCATCCGGGGCGCTTGGCGCAAGGGCCGGACGAAAATCGGGGATTGGCCGGACGCAGGTCCGGCTTCGCGGTATTGGTCATCTCTGCTACCCTCACAGATAGATTGCATCCCGTTGGGGGGATGTGTCCCACTGATCGGGCTATGCTTCTCCAGGGCCGCCGTCAAGCGTCAGTTTTGTGAAGCCAGAGATTTCAGGAGGCGTCTCGGCTCACCTTCCCCAAAGCAAAACGGCAGGAGTTTCCCCCTGCCGTTCCGTGTCCGGTTCTGGTCCGACGCTTGGCCTAGAAGAGCGAGTAGCGCAGGCCGGCGGTGATGGTGTGACGGTCGAAGCCGTTGTCGCGGCCCTGGACGCCCGTGGCGCCGAGGCCGGCGGTGAAGTCGTCGAAGGCGAACATGTCGCCGTCATCGACATTCACGTAGCGATAGCCGACGTCGAGCTTCAGCGACTGGGTCAGGTCGTAGGACGCGCCCGCCATCAGAGCGTAGGCGAAGCGCCAGGAGTTCTCGCCGTCCAGCGTGATGGTGTCGAAGTCCTGGCCGGCCGCATAGTTGGTCGACTTGAAGTCGTCGTAGCTGACGTTGACCGCACCGACGCCGCCGCCGACATAGGGGGTGAAACCGGCAAAGGTGCCCATGTCGACATAGGCGTTCGCCATCAGCTCCCAGGCTTTGGCCTTGCTGGTCTCGACCGAGCCGCAGAAGCCGAGCTGGCAATTTTCGCCCTCGTTGCGCCCGTCGACATCCGCCTGCCAGTAGTGCGCCGTCAGATCGCCGCGGAAGTAGTCGGTAAACTGGTAACCGAAACCAAGACCGACATCCGGGCCGGCGTCGAACTTCCAGCTGTCGTAATCCTGGGTGTCGTAGCCGGTGCCGCAATCGACGCCGCACGCGACCGAGCCTGGAGGAGCATAGGTGCGGTAGTTGCCGTCGGTCTTCGACTTGAAGTCGTAGGAGACGTCGCCGCGGAGGTACCAGCCCGAGCCGATCTCGACCGGCACGATTTCCGGCACTTCGTCATAGACCGGCTCGATCATGTCGGCCGCCAGAGCGGCGTTTGCGAGGGGAATGAACCCGACAACGCCCAGCATCAGTACCTTGATAAGCGTCTTCATCGCCGTTGCTCTCTTCCTCTGACAACCTTGCACCGGGACATCCCCGAACTGACTGGCTGCAATGTGGAGGAGAAGTCTTAACTGGAGATTAACTGTGTTTGTTTACCGCGTTCGTTAGCGAAGGTTAAAGCATAGGGAGCCAAAGATGGCCCCCGCTGTTGCCGCGCCGCTACTTGGCGCGAAGCGCGCACCGGGCGACGCCGGCAAACGCGCCAGGCACCCGGTTCGGGTCTCGTCATTCATCGATGAGGTAACGTCGCTGCGCGCGACCTAGGCGGCAACCTGACCGAGCGCGCCGACGATATCGTCGACGACACTGCGCACCAGCAAGGGATCGTCACCCTCGGCCATGACCCGGATAAGGGGCTCGGTGCCCGAGGGGCGGATGACCAGCCGACCCGAATTGCCAAGCCGCTCGCGCCCGGCGGTGATCGCTGACTGCACCTGCGGCTTTTCCAGCGGCTCGCCGGTGGAGAAGCGGACGTTCTTCAGGATCTGCGGCACCGGCTCGAACTTGCGGCAGGCTTCCGACACCGGACGGCCGCTCTTGCGCACCACGGCCAGCACCTGCAGGGCCGAGATCAGGCCGTCGCCGGTGGTGCCGTAGTCCGACAGGATGATGTGGCCGGACTGTTCGCCGCCGACATTGTAGCCATGCTGGCGCATGTGCTCGACCACATGGCGGTCGCCGACCTTGGTACGGGCCAGCGCCATGCCGTGATCGCCGAGGAAACGCTCGAGGCCGAGATTGGACATGATGGTGGCGACGATGCCACCCGCGGCGAGCCGGCCATCCTCCTGCCAGGACTCGGCGATGACCGCCATGATCTGGTCGCCGTCGACGACCTCGCCGTTCTCGTCGGCGATCAGCACCCTGTCGGCGTCGCCGTCGAGCGCGATGCCGATGTCGGCGCGCACTTCGCGCACCTTGGCGCAGAGCGCAGCCGGGCTCGTCGAGCCGCAGCCCTTGTTGATGTTGACGCCGTTCGGGTCGACGCCGAGCTTCACCACCTCGGCCCCGAGCTCCCACAACACTTCCGGCGCCACCTTGTAGGCGGCCCCGTTGGCGCAATCGATGACGATCCTGAGGCCGTCGAGCGTCAGCGTCTTCGGCAGAGTGCGCTTGGCGAATTCGATGTAGCGGTCACGGCCGCCGTCGTCGTAGCGCTTGGCGCGGCCGAGCCGCTCTCCGGTCGCCAGTTGCCGCGACATGTCCTCGCCGACGAGGTGCTCGATCTTCGCCTCGATCTCGTCCGACAGCTTGTAGCCGTCCGGACCGAACAGCTTGATGCCGTTGTCCTCGAAAGGGTTGTGCGAGGCGGAGATCATCACGCCAAGATCAGCCCGCATGGACCGGGTGAGCATGGCGACAGCCGGCGTCGGCATCGGGCCGAGCATGAGAACGTCCATGCCGACGGACGTGAAGCCCGCGCAGAGGGCCGGTTCGATCATGTAGCCGGAAAGCCGGGTGTCCTTGCCGATCACCACGCGGTGGCGATAGTCGCCGCGGCGGAAGGCGATACCGGCGGCCATCCCGACCTTCATCGCGATCTCGGCCGTCATCGGATAGGTATTTGCGGTACCCCGGATGCCGTCGGTACCGAAAAACTTCCTCGTCATGGCTTTTCCTTGCAAAGGGTCGAGACGTCCGCCGCCGAAGGAGAGGCTGTAAGGCGCCGAGCATGCCGCAAAAAGTAAAATAGAATGTCAGTATATCTCGCTGGCCTTATCGCCGCGAGCGCAGCCTTGTGGACCACAACAAAAAGCGGCCCGGAGGCCGCTTCAAGTTGGGCTCCAGGCCCATTCTGTATCTGCCGTTTATGTCCACCGTCAGGCGGTCGGCTGTGGCTCCAGGCCCGCCTCGGGCTTCGGCCGCGGCGACGACCCGGTCTTCGGGACCGCCGAGCCGCGCGAGGGCGGGGTATCATCGCCCATGTCGCGGGCCAGCGTCTTGCCGGCGATCAGATCGCGAACCTCGTCGCCCGACAGCGTCTCGAACTCGAGCAGCCCCTTGGCGACGATGTGCAACTCGTCGAGATGCTCGTTCAGGATCTTGCGCGCCTTGTTCTCGGCCGCCTCGATGATGCCGCGCACTTCCGAGTCGATCATGCGCGAGGTGTCCTCGGACATGTTCTGCTGCTGCGAGACGGAATGGCCGAGGAAAATCTCCTCCTGGTTCTGCCGGTAGCGCAAGCGGCCGAGCTTCTCGCTCATGCCGTATTCCATGACCATCGCGCGGGCCATGTTGGTGGCCTGCTGGATGTCGTTCGAAGCGCCGGTGGTCACGTTGTCGAGGCCGTAGATGATCTCCTCCGCAGCACGGCCGCCGAAGATCATGACTAGACGCGCTTCCATCTCGTTCTTGCGCATGCCGTAGCGGTCACGCTCTGGCAGGTTCATGGTCACGCCGAGGGCGCGGCCGCGCGGGATGATCGTCACCTTGTGCAGCGGGTCGTTGAACGGCTCGTGAATGCCAACGAGGGCATGGCCGGCCTCGTGGTAGGCCGTCAGCGCCTTCTCGTCCTCGGTCATCGCCATCGAGCGGCGCTCGGCGCCCATCATGACCTTGTCCTTGGCATCCTCGAACTCGAGCATGGTGACGAGGCGCTTGGAACGACGGGCGGCCATCAGCGCCGCCTCGTTGACGAGGTTGGCGAGATCAGCGCCCGAGAAGCCAGGCGTGCCACGCGCAATGGTGCGGAGATCAACGTTCGGCGCCAACGGCACGTTACGCACATGCACCTTCAGAATCTTCTCGCGACCGCCGACGTCCGGGTTGGGCACCATGACCTGACGGTCGAAACGGCCCGGGCGCAGCAGCGCGGGGTCGAGGACGTCAGGACGGTTGGTCGCGGCGATGAGGATGATGCCTTCGTTGGTCTCGAAGCCGTCCATCTCGACCAGCAGCTGGTTCAGCGTCTGCTCGCGCTCGTCATTGCCGCCGCCGAGACCGGCACCGCGGTGGCGACCGACGGCATCGATTTCGTCGATGAAGATGATGCAGGGGCTGTTCTTCTTGGCCTGCTCGAACATGTCGCGCACGCGGCTGGCACCGACGCCGACGAACATCTCGACGAAGTCAGAACCGGAGATCGTGAAGAAAGGCACATTGGCTTCGCCGGCAACCGAACGGGCGAGCAGCGTCTTACCGGTGCCGGGAGGGCCTACAAGCAGCACGCCGCGCGGGATCTTACCGCCGAGACGCTGGAACTTCTGCGGCTCTCGGAGGAACTCAACGATCTCCTCGAGATCCTGCTTCGCCTCGTCAACACCGGCAACGTCCTGGAAGGTGACGCGGCCGTGCGCTTCGGTCAGGAGCTTCGCCTTCGACTTACCAAAGCCCATCGCCTTGCCGCCGGCACCGCCCTGCATCTGCCGCATCAGGAAGACCCAGACGCCAAGGATCAGCAGGATCGGCCCGAAGGAGAGGAGCATCGACCAGATCGGGTTCGAGTTGTCGCTCGGCGGGGTCGCGGTGATCGCGACGTTCTTCGACTCAAGCCGCTGGATCAGGTTGGGATCGCCGGGCGCGTAGGTCTGGAAGGGCGTTGCGCCGTCCGTATAGCTGCCGGAAATCCGCGGTCCCTGAATGGTTACGGACCGAACGCGACCCGCGTCGACGTCACTCAAAAACTTGGAATAGGCGACATCGGTCGTCCCCGCGGATTGCGAGTTGCCCGAAAACAACTGGAACACCGCGATCAACAACAGCGCAATGATGGCCCACAGCGCGAAATTGCGAAAATTCTGGTTCATTTGAGGTCCTGAGATTCGCGCCGCTGGCGTCATGAGACCGCGCCAACGCTCCCGCCGAAGATAGGAGCCCGGCTGCCCCTTGCCAACAGGCTTTGGCGCTTTTGCCGCGATTTGCGGCTCCGGAGTTAACGCAAACGGTCCCGAAGGCGACAATTCCGCGGATCGTCCATCGCGCAAGTTTTGGGGAGGTCGGCCGAGAGTCGCCAGGAAACGCGCTGGAAAAGGCCGATAATTGGGAGGCTGACGCCGAGCTTGTCCCGCAAGACCTCGGGAACTGCCAAGAGCGTACCAGCGGTGTCGACGAGGACTGGCAAGCAGCGCTGTGTCGCATTGCCGCGTCCGAGATTGCCGAGGGCGACGAGGCGAGCGGCACCGGCAAGCAGTGGCAATTCGACGTTGAACCGGCCGTCGAAGACGGCTTCGCGGCGTGCCGGCGAGACATCGAGGGATGCCGGGCCGCCCCGGCCGTACTCTCGGCGGAAGACGATGTGCCTTCCCGCCTCCACGACGACGCCGCCAAGTGTCTGAACCTGGTGCTCCGTGCCCGTTCGCGCCATCAGCAGGCATGCCTGGAGCCTTGCCGTCGCCTGGCGCTCAGGCGGATAGGCCATGCCGCTGACGGACGGCAGGATCCGCGCCAGAAGTTCGAGGCCGAGAACGCCATCGATCTCTGCGAATGCCGCGGCATCGAGGGTCACCGTTCCGCAAGGGTCGACGTCGAGCCGGCCGTCGGCGAGGAGACCGTCGATTAGACGGCCGAGCTGTGCGTCTTGACGGTCGCGACCGGCGCGATGGTGCTCGATGCGGCTGAGGATCGCAGCGCGGTCGAACTCGCCTGCTGCCATTGCGCCTCTAAGCCGGATGCGATCATAGCGGCTGTCATGATTGCTGGGGTCGTCGACCGGTTGCAGGGGCTCAGCCGCGGCCTTCAGGAGCGCGCCGGGCACGTCTAGGAACGGCCTCAGCAGCGTAAGGCCGGGCGCCAACGCCCGCGCCGGCCGCATGCCGGCAAGACCCCGGTCTCCGGCCTTCCGGGCGGCTGCCAGGAGGTAGGTCTCGATCTGATCGTCCTGGTGGTGGGCGGTCATTACCGCCTCCGCACCGAGATCTGCCGCGGCTTCCGTCAGAAGGCGATACCGGGCTTCGCGGGCGCGGCCTTGCAGATTGCCGGCCGGCTTGTTGCCCTCCCAGCACCGGATCGAATGCCCGAGACCGAGACCGCGCGCGAGGCCGCCGACGAAGAGAGCCTCCTCGGCCGACCGGAGGCGGAGGCCATGATCGACCGTCACCACATGAAAACGCGTTCCTGCCTGCGGATAGGCAGCGGCCGACGCCATGAGCGCCAGCGAGTCCGGGCCACCGGAGACGGCGAGGACGATCGTTCGGGTTGCGTCGTTTCGGGGATGAGGGAGAAGGCTAAGGGAGGCCGACAAGCGATCGTGCGCAAGCTCCAGCCAAAGCGCCGATGGCGCCCGTTCGGCGGAGGCCGCCCGGACTGTTGCAGACAGGCTCAGCAGTTGCTGGCGGCCGACTCCGCCTGCAGCTTCTTTTTCACGTTGGCGCTCATCTGCGGGTAGCGCTTGCTCACTTCGCGGAAGGTGATGCAGGCAGTGTCGCGGTTGTCGAGCTTGGCGAGCGACATGCCGAGCTTCAGCATCATCTCCGGCGCCTTCGGATTCTTTGGGTAGCTCTTTTGGGCGCCGAGGAAGACCTCGGCGGCATCGGTGAATTTCTGCTGCTGGAAGAGGCTCTCGCCGAGCCAGTACTTCGCGTCCGGCACGTCCTTGGCGTCTGGATAGGTGTCGGCATACTGCCGGAACGAGGATTCCGCGAGCTGATAGTCGCCCGCCAGCATGTAATTATAGGCGAGATCGTACATCTCCCCTGCCCCGTTCGGCCTGACGGTGGCGACCGTCGACGAGCCTGCGCTAGGTGGGGCGCGCGGCGGGGCGGCTCCGGCAGCGGTACCGGCGCCAAGGCCCGACGTATCAAGCCCGCCATCGCCGAGGAGATCGCCGATCGCGTCCCCGTTCGGTGCGGCACCGGCGGGCGGCGGGGTCGCCGAGGCGGTGTCCGTCGCCGGTGCACGTGCGGGGAGCTGCGCGGTCGCGGTGGGCGCCGTGGTAGCGGCCGGTGGTGCAACCTCGCTGCGCTTGCCGGGCGCAGGACTGCCCTTGCCTTCGATCTCCTGGAAACGGAACTCGTTGTCTTCCTGCGTCTTGCGCAACTGTTCCTGCAGCTGCAGCACCTGGAAGGACAGTTCTTCGAGCTTGCCGTTCAGCCTGCGGTTATCCTCTTCCAGCTGGTTGATCCGCTGGATCGGGTCGCTCGCCTGGGCGTAGCGGACCGGTGCCTCGGTTTGCACCGCAGGGGTCCGTCGTTCCGCCGCCTGGTCATCCTTGCCGAGCCCAAATGGCAAGGTCAGCGCCTGGGCCGGCATGGCTGTACCGAGCAACAGGAGCGTCGTCGCCCAGCGGGCCAGCTTCAACATCTTCATTCCCGCATATTCTCCTTGAGCCGCCCAGAAGCAGGCCACCCCGGCATACCGGACGGCAGCGATACCATTCTGGGCAGATCGACTTGGCCAAAGTTGGGCCGGCACGGCCGTGCCTGCCGACATATCGCGTGGCATCTTTACCAAGATCGGGCACAAACGAAAGCGGCCCCGAAGGGCCGCCACGTCATTTCATTTAGGTAGACGGTCGGCGAGCGATCAGCTGCCGGCGCCGTTCAGCACGGTGACCGCGCGACGGTTCTGCGACCAGCAGGAGATGTCGTCGCAAACCGCGACCGGACGTTCCTTGCCGTAGGAGATGGTACGCATCCGGTTGCTGGAGACGCCCTGGCGGGCCAGGTACTCGCGGGTGGCGGCGGCGCGGCGGGCGCCGAGCGCCAGGTTGTACTCGCGGGTGCCGCGCTCGTCGGCATGGCCTTCGACGGTGATCGAGTACTGCGAATACTGGTTCAGCCAGCGCGCCTGGGCGGTCAGGATCTGCTGGGCATCGGCGCGGACGACCGAGGAGTCGGTGTCGAAGAAGATGCGGTCGCCGACGTTGACGGTGAAGTCCTGGCTGGTGCCGGGCGCGGCATTGCCGCCGCGGCCGTTCAGGCCGCCGGCGCCACCGGCGCCGTCCAAACCGAGACCCGAGGCATTGTCCGGCAGGCCGCCGTTCTTCTTCGCGCAACCGGCGACGGCCAGGGCGGCCATGAGGGCAAGGGCAATGCGGCTATGGGCCAAAACAGCGATCCGGCTCATGGCCAGCTCCTTCGTATTTGATATGTTGTCGTTACCAGACGTTTACGCTGAACAGACTTAAGACCGAGTAAACGCCGGGAATGAAACAGTGAATCGAATTGACGATTCCCTTGCCTGCACAGCCTTTTGAGTCCGCATGAAGGCAGGCGGCCGAGAACCGCCGTCGCACCGCTTAACGGCGTTCGATCTGCCGCAAACAGTGACGCCCGCGCATCACTGCGCGGGCGTCATCTTCATAACAAGCGGTCGTTTCTCCTGCGCGAAGGCGCGCAGTCTATTCCCGCGACGGGGACCAGGCCGGGTCCGAGGCGTAGCCCGGCGTTCCGATCTTCTGCTCGTTCCGCCCCGTGAGGTCGATCGAGTAGAGCTGCGGGCCAGCGCCGCCCTGCGGATCGCGGAAGAACATCAGAACGCGGCCGTTCGGCGCCCAGGTCGGCCCCTCGTTGTGGAAGCCCGAGGTCAGGATACGCTCGCCCGAGCCGTCGGGCCGCATGACGCCGATCTGGAACTGACCGCCGGTCTGCTTGGTGAAGGCGATGAGATCGCCTCGGGGCGACCAGACGGGGGTCGAATAAGAGCCGTCGCCGAACGAGATGCGCTGCTGACCGGAGCCGTCGGTGCCCATCATGTAGAGCTGCGGGCGGCCGCCGCGGTCGCTCTCGAAGACGATCCGCGAGCCGTCCGGCGCATAGGACGGCGCCGTGTCGATCGCCGTGGTCGAGGTCAGCCGTGTCGTGGCGCGCGAGCGCAGGTCCATCGCGTAGATGTTGGCATTGCCATCCTGCTGCAGGCTCATGATCACCTTCTGGCCGTCCGGCGAGAAGCGCGGTGCGAAGGTCATGCCGGGGAAGTTGCCCACCGCCTCGCGCTGGCCGGTCTCGAGCTGCAGGAGATAGACCCGCGGCTCCGACTTGCCGAAGGACATGTAGGTGATTTCCTGGCGGTTCGGCGAGAAGCGCGGCGTCAGCACGAGGTCGGAACCGTCGGACAGATAGTTCACGTTGGCGCCGTCCTGGTCCATGATCGCCAGACGCTTGACGCGGGCGGTCTTGGATCCGCTCTCTGAGACGAAGACGATGCGGGTGTCGAAATAGCCCTTCTCGCCGGTCAGCCGCTCGTAGATCGCATCGGCGATGATGTGGGCGACACGGCGCCAGTTGTCGGGGGTGGTGTAGAATTGCTGCCCGTCGAGCTGGGTGCCGGCGAACGTGTCCCACAGCCGGAACTCGACGCGCAGTCGGCCATCCGCCTCGGGCGTCACCTTGCCGGTAACGATCGCCTGGGCGTTGATCACCGTCCAGTCGGCAAAGCGCGGCGCTGCATCCGGACCGAGATCCTTCTGGATGAAGGCGGAGGGATCGATGGGCGCGAACAGGCCCGTACGCTTCAGATCGGCGGTAACCACTTGGCTGATCTGCTGGCCGACCTTGCCGCTCGCCTGGAAACTGTTGATCGCGATCGGCAGCGGATCGACGTTGCCGCTGGTGATGTCGATCTCGATGGCGGCGGACGCCGGCGTCAGCGTCGCGGCCGTACCGACGAACAGCGCCAGCGCGGCGAACAGCAGCTTGAGTTCTCTTTTCATGTCAGACCTTCATCAACTCGGGTAGAGGACAGCAGCCGAGCGGGTCGACATGCGCCTCGATCTCGTGCCTTGCCGCGCCGCGACAAGGCCTCAGGTTCTCAATACATCGCGCTCGGGTCGAAATTCAGCGTCGTTTCTTCCCAGCCGCCGGCATACATCTCGGCCGGGAGGTTGAACGGGGCGCAGCGACGGATCGCACGCACTGCCGCTTCCGCCGCAATCCGCTCGGCACCCGAGCCGCCTCCGCCGCGGATGATCTCCGGCGCGCCGACGAGACCGCCGGACGGATCGAACTGGATCTTGATCGAGACCTTCAGCGAATCCGGTTCCGCGCCGCCGGCGGGGACCGAGTAGCAGCGCCGCATCTGCTCGTTCAAAAGACCCTGGATCTCGCCGAGCTGGCTGCGCGAAAGCTTGGTGCCGGTCGTCCGCTCGCTGCCGAGCGAGGCCTGTTCGGTCGAGCGTTTGGCACCGCCACCGGCTGCCTTCTGCTTGTTGATCACGGCGGCCGCCATCGCCTCGAAGTCGGAATCGCTGTCGGCTTCGCTCGGTTTCTTGGAGTCGGACTTGTTCTGCTTGGCAGGCTTCGGAGTCTCGGTCTTGGTCTCTGCTGGCTTGGCGTCGGCGACCTTCACCGGGGCCGGCGGACGCGGCTTGGCAGCCGGCACCGGCACTTTCTCGAGCGCCGGCTCGGGCTTTGGCTGCTCTTCCGGCGTCGGCTCTGTCTTATCCTCGGCGATCATCTCGGCGAGCGGGTCGATCTCGGGCGTGACTTCCTTCGGTGGCGTCGGCTTGGCCGCTTCCTTCACCGGCTCGGGTTTCGGCTCAGGCGGCTTCGGCGGCGGCGGCGCCTCGGCGACCTTCGGCGCCTCGGGCTCCGGCTTCGGCTCGACCTTCGGCTGCGCGACGGGCTTTGCGCCACCGGTCTGCGGGGTCACGTTGCGCGTCTTGTCGGGCGTCGGCGGCGTGTCGAGATCCGCCTCGTTGTCGCCGGTGTTCTCCGCCGGCATCGGCAGCGTGGCCGGGCGCGTCGTCGGGGTCGGGGCCGGCTTCTCGGAGACCGGCGCCTTCTTCTCGCCCTTCACGCCCTCGAACTGGTCCGACAGGATGATCTCGACCGGCAGCGCCTCGGCATAGCTCGCGTCAAGCGGCTTCGGGCCGGAGATCGACCAGAGACCCCAGCTGAGGAGCGCGACGTGCAGGACAGAGGATGTGACGAGGCCGGACTTCATAGCCGTTCGATCAGCTCGTGGTTTCGGTATCGGTGACGAGACCGATATTGGTGAAGCCGGCGGCCGAGATCAGCGCCATGACGCGGATGACGCTGCCATAGTCGACGTCCTTGGCGGCGCGCACGAAGATGCGCTCCTGGTAACCGGTCTTGGCGATCTCGGTGAGCTTGGAAACGACTTCGGCCTCGGCGATCTCGGTCTCCTGAATAAACACCATGCCATCCCCGCGCACGGAGACGCTGATGGGCTGGGTCTCGGCGTTAAGCGCCTTTGCCGCCGTCTTCGGCAGCTCCAGCGGAACGCCGACCGTCAGCATCGGTGCGGCGACCATGAAGATGATCAAGAGCACCAGCATGACGTCGACCATCGGCGTCACGTTGATCTCGCTCATCGGCCCCCGCCCGCGGCGTCTGCGCCGACGGGAACCGCCCGATGCCGCTCCGCCTGTGGACATGCCCATATCGTCGGCTCCTTCGCCCTCGAAGCTCTACGCTCCGATCGTGTCAGCTTGAGAGCGCCGCGGTGGCGCTCGCGTGTCGTCGGGCGTTCAGCGCGCCGGGGTCTTCTCGTCGATCTGACGCGACAGGATGGCCGAGAACTCGTCGGCGAAGGCCTCGAGGCGCATGCCGAGCTTGCCCGCATCGGCCGACAGCTTGTTGTAGGCGATAACCGCGGGGATAGCCGCGACGAGGCCAATGGCGGTGGCGAGCAGCGCCTCGGCGATGCCGGGTGCGACGACGGCAAGGTTCGTCTGCTTGGAGGCGGCGATCGCCTGGAACGAGGTCATGATGCCGATCACCGTGCCGAACAGGCCCACGAAGGGTCCGGCCGAACCGACGGTGGCGAGGAAGCCGAGCCGCGACTCCAGGCTGTCCATCTCGCGCGCCAGGGTGACGTCCATCGCCTTCTCGATGCGGTTGTGGAGGCCGATCGGCGAGCGCGCGCCCTTCTCGAACGACTTCTTCCACTCGCGCATGGCGGCGACGAACAGCGCGCCCATGCCCGTGGTCTTGCGCTCGGAAAGGGTCTGGTAGAGCTCCTCCAGCGACTGGCCGGACCAAAAATTGTTCTCGAAAGTGTTGAGCTGGCGACGGAAAGCACCGAAACGCATGGTCTTGTCGACGATGATCGCCCAGGTCCAGACCGAGGCCATCAGCAGCCCGAGCATGACCATCTTCACGATGAAGCCGGCCTGCCAGAACAGATCCCACAGTCCCACGCCGTGCTCCGGAGCTGCCAAAGCGCTCTGCGCGATCTCGTTCATGCGATTGACCCTCGAATCGATGCCGCTGAAGCAGCCGTGCGGCCGTGTGGACCGCGATGCACCATCGTCGTCCCGGACCACCTGTCCGTTCCGCTGTTAGGCTCAGTGCTTCAGAAGACCCGCCATGCTCTAACAATTTGAATCAAGCGAAAGAATGGCAAGCGACATCAGCGCTTTGAGCCCGGCTATTCAAACAGCATTAACGTTAAGCAATCGTTGCGAATTGTTGCGGTGCCGTCACGGCAGCGGCATCGGCCGCTCCAGAATGGCCGAAACCGCCTCGGGCATGCGGCGCGGTTTGCCCTCGGGCGAGATCACGGCGACCTTCACTTTTGCTTCGACCAGCATCGTATCGCCCGCGAAAATTCGCTGATCGAGAATGATCCGCGCGCCGCCGAGGAGAACCGTGCGCGTCTCGACGGTCAGGACGTCGTCGATCCGGGCGGGGCGCAGAAAGTCGATATCCATGTGGCGGACGGCGAAGGCCATCGGCTCGCCGAAGGCGCCCTCCGCCAGCGCGCGGTGGCCGATGCCCTTCAGGCGGAGGAAGTCGGTCCGTCCGCGTTCCAGGAAGTGCAGGTAGCGCGCGTGGTAGACGACGCCGGAAAAGTCCGTGTCCTCGAAGTAGACGCGCACGTCGAGCGCATGGCCGTAATCGGTCAGCCGTCCGGAAAGATGATCGGTCATGCCGCCGGAATAGGAGATCGCGCTGGATTTGTCATGCCGGGCGGTGGTGTCATCGGCCTGTCACGCGGAGCTGCTTAGGGACCACAACCGTTCCGCTATCCGAGAGAACCGATGACCTTCCCGAAGACTGCCTCCCTCGCCGCTTTGCTGCTCGCGTCCACCGCGCTCGCGGCTGCGGCCGAACCCGTGTTCAACCGGATCGCCTCGTTTCCCGTCGCCAGCAACCTTCCGGAAAGCACCGACCCGAAGACTCCGACCTCTTCGGAGATCGTCTCGGCCTCCAAGGACGACATGACGCTCGTCTATTCAGACAGCCCGCATGGCGGCATCGGCTTCGTCGACATCACTGACCCCAAGGCGCCGAAGGGCGCCGGCTACGTCAAGTTCGACGGTGAGCCGACCTCGGTCGCCTTCGCCGGCAGCAAGGCCCTTGTCGGCTTCCGGACGTCGGAGACCAAGGCGAACCCGTCGGGCGAGCTCGGCGCGGTCGACATCGCCACCAAGGCGCAGAGCCCGGTCTGCGAGCTCGGCGGCCAGCCGGATTCGGTCGCCGTCGCGCCGGACGGCAGCTTTGCCGCGATCGCCATCGAGAACGAGCGCGACGAGGAGGTCAACGACGGCGCCTTGCCGCAGATGCCCGCAGGCTTCCTCGTCACCGTGCCGCTTGCCGCCGACGGCGCGCCGGACTGCGCCGGTCTGAAAAAGATCGAGATGACGGGCCTTGCCGAAGTCTCGCCCGAGGATCCGGAGCCGGAATTCGTCGACATTAATTCCAAGGGCGAGATCGTCGTCTCGCTGCAGGAAAACAACCACATCGTCATCGTCGACGGCAAGACCGGCACGGTGACCTCGCACTTCTCCGCTGGAAGCCTCGCGGTCGAGGGCGTCGACACCGCCAAGGACGGCAAGCTCGACTTCTCCGGATCGGTCGAGGCACGCCCCCGCGAGCCCGACACCGTCAAATGGCTGAAAGGCGACCGCATCGCCGCCGCCAACGAGGGCGACTGGAAGGGCGGCACGCGCTCGTTCACCATCTACAACCGCGACGGCAGCGTCTCCTACGAGTCCGGCCCGTCCTTCGAGCAGGCCGTCGCCCGCCTCGGCCACTTCCCCGACAAGCGCGCCGACAAGAAGGGCATCGAGCCGGAAGGGCTCGCCACCGGCACCTTCGACGGCCAGGACTTCCTCTTCGTCCTCTCCGAGCGCGGCTCGGTCGTCGGCGTCTACGAGGACACCGGCGCAGAACCAAAACTGACGCAGATCCTGCCGTCGGGCATCGCGCCCGAAGGCGCCACCACCATCGCATCGCGCAACCTTCTCGTCACCGCCAACGAGAACGATCTCGTCGAGGACGGCGCCGCCCGCTCGCACATCATGCTCTACGAGCGCGCCGAGGGCACGGCCGCCTATCCGCAGATCGTCAGCCAGGACGTCGACGGCAAGATCCAGGGTTTTGGCGCGCTGTCCGGCCTCGTCGCGGCGGGCACGTCGAACCAGTTCTACGCCATCAGCGACTCCGTCTATTCGGCAGCGCCGAGCATCTACACGGTCGACGCTTCGCAGAAGCCGGCGAAGATCACCGCGACCACCATCGTCACGCGGGACGGCAAGCCGGCCAAGAAGCTCGACCTCGAGGGCATCGCGCTCGACGGAAAGGGCGGCTTCTGGCTCGGCAGCGAAGGCAACACCGAGAAGGAAGTGCCCCACGCGCTGCTGCACGTCGACGCCAAGGGCGCCATCACCGAGGAGATCGCCTTCCCGAAAGAACTGCTTGAAGGCGAGACCCGCTTCGGCACGGAGGGCGTGACCCTCGTCGACGGCAAGATCTGGCTCGCCATCCAGCGGCCGTGGAAGAACGACCCGAAGAATCAGACCAAGCTCGTCTCCTACGACCCGGCCGCCAAGACCTGGGGCGCCGTACTCTACCCGCTCGACGCGGCCGAAGACGGCCTGTGGACCGGCCTGTCGGAAATCACCGCGCATGGCGATCACGTCTACCTCATCGAGCGCGACAACGGCATCGGCCAAACGGCCAAGCTGAAGGCGATCACCCGCGTCGCGATCGCCGACCTCAAGCCCGCGGCCCTTGGCGGCGCGCTGCCGGTAGTGACGAAGGAACTGGTGCGCGATCTGGTGCCGGCGTTGACGTCGGCGACCAACGGCTATGTCGTCGACAAGGTCGAGGGCCTCGCCATCGACGCGGACGGCATGATGACCATCGTCACCGACAATGACGGCGTGGACGACTCGTCGGGCGAGACGCTGTTCTTCCAGGTCGGCAAGACGACCGAGAAGTCGGCGGCGCTGAAGTAATCGACGACTGGTGCGTAGTCTGCGCGGGGGCTCAAACCGAGAGCAACCACGCTAGAAGGCCGTCATCCCGGACTTGATCCGGGATCCATTCCAAATCGCCGTCACTGCCAAGTCGGTGCAGAACGGAAGGTCCACCGGACCGTTCTCGTTCACCGCTAAGGAATGGATCCGGGGTCAAGCCCGGGATGACGAAACGGGCGGAGAGCCAAGTCCTTTAACGCCTAAAGGAAGGGCTACTAGGTGGCGATCACGTCACCCCGGCGCCGCCCCGTTCCAACCCTCACATCAATCAACGTCCGGCGCCTCCTCGAACAGCGTCGTCTGTGCTCCTTGCCAGCCCTGCGGAACCGCGAGGCCGATGTGGCGGAAGGCGTGGGCGGTCAGCACCCGGCCGCGCGGCGTGCGCTGGAGGAAGCCCTGCTGCAGGAGATAGGGCTCGACGATGTCCTCGATCGCATCACGCGGCTCGGAGAGCGCCGCGGCGATGGTTTCGATGCCAACCGGCCCTCCGCCAAAGTTCAACGAGATCAGGTCGAGATAGCGCCGGTCGAGCTGGTCGAGGCCGAGGCTGTCGACCTCGAGCCGGGTCAGTGCGGCATCGGCGATCTTGCGGTCGACGATGCCCTCCTCGGCCACATGGGCGAAGTCGCGCACCCGGCGCAGCAGACGCCCGGCAATGCGGGGCGTGCCGCGGGAGCGGCGGGCGATCTCGCGGGCGCCGTCGTCCGACAGCGCGAGCCCCATGATCCGGGCGCCGCGCTTGACGATCAGCTCCAGCTCCTCGACCGTGTAGAAGTTCAGCCGGACGGGAATGCCGAAGCGGTCACGCAACGGCGTCGTCAGGAGGCCGACGCGGGTGGTCGCGGCGACGAGGGTGAACTTTGCGAGGTCGATCTTTACCGAGCGTGCTGCCGGCCCCTCGCCGATGATGAGGTCGAGCTGGAAATCCTCCATGGCGGGATAGAGGATTTCCTCCACCGCCGGGTTCAAGCGGTGGATCTCGTCGATGAACAGCACGTCGCGGTCCTCGAGATTGGTGAGGAGCGCGGCGAGGTCGCCGGCGCGGGCGATGACAGGCCCCGAGGTCGAACGGAAATTGACGCCGAGCTCTTTCGCCATGATCTGCGCCAGCGTCGTCTTGCCGAGGCCCGGTGGGCCGACGAAGAGCACGTGGTCCAGCGCCTCGCTGCGCCCCTTGGCCGCCTCAATGAAAACCTTAAGGTTCGCCCGCGCCGCCGCTTGCCCGACGAACTCGTCGAGGCGCTGCGGCCGCAGCGAGGTATCGGCATCATCGCCGCTGAGTTCGGGGGTGAGCAGGCGCGTGGGCTCAGTCAAGAAGATGCCTCGCAGAGGTTTGAAATCGGCACGTCACTGGCCCTTCGGCTGAAGAAAGTCTGCCGGATTGGCTTACGCGAGCAGTACCATAGGTTCGAGCCGGCGGCTGGCGTCGCGGTCGAAGGTCAGCGTGCGATCACAGCCTGCTGCTTCATTGCCCAGAGCGATGAGAGCATCCGAAAATCCGGCTCCGGCCTGCGCCCGTTCAACGGCGCCGAGGATGAGATCAAGCCTGTCGACGCGGACGTCGGGCCGCTGGCACAGGCCGGCAACCACATCAAGAATGTCCGGCATGGTGTATCCATAGCGCGAGCGGAGGGTCCAGACGAGTTCAACGAGAACAATCCAACTCACATACACAGGGGATTGCGGGGACCTGGACTGAAAGAATGCCCGCGCCACCCCTGTCTGGATGCTGTCGTCATCGACGAACAGGCGAAGCAGCACGTTGGTGTCGACCCCGCTCGGCTTCATCTGCCTGCGTCTTCGTCCAGAACCTGCGATGACACGGCCGCGGCCACCACATCGTCCATGTCCTCGACCTTCAGCCCCGCGCCCTTTGGCGGGCGACCCAGAATGCCCGCCATGTCGGAAATCCGCTCGTTGCGCGGGACGACGACGGCGCGACCATTGTCCACCTTCCACTCGATCAAAGATCCTTCGTCGAGCCCCAGTTGATCCCGAACGGCCTTCGGGATCGTCGTCTGGCCCTTCGAGGTCACCGTTCCCATAGTTGCCATGATGATCTAGTCCCATTCCTTACTTTTCTGAAGGTAAGGAATAGCATGAAGAACTCCTTGCGTCACGATCGGGCGAGTTCGCGCAGGCCGAGGCGGATCAGCGTCGCCGAGCCGGGGTCCTCCCCTGCCCCCTTCAGCGCCGCGGAGACGGCCGTCGCGGCCTGCTCGCGGGAATAGCCGAGATTGACGAGCGCGGAGACCGCGTCGGTGATCGGCGCCGGGGCGAGGCCGTCGCCGAGATTGCGCTTCAGGTCCATCGAGGGAGCATCCAGGGCGCCGGCGAAGGCCGGGGCCTTGTCCTTCAGCTCGGCGACGATGCGGGCCGCGACCTTCGGGCCGACACCCGGTGCGCGAGAGACCATCGCCTTGTCCTGCAGCGCGATGGCGCTGGCTAGTTCGCCGGTCGACAGCGTGCCGAGAATGGCCAGCGCTACCTTGGAGCCGACGCCCTGGACGTTCTGCAGGAGGCGGAACCAGCCGCGCTCGAGGTCGGTCGCGAAGCCGTAGAGCCGCAGCATGTCCTCGCGCACATAGGTCTCGATGAACAGCACCACCGCCTCGCCCGGACCCGGCAGAACGCCGAGCGTGCGCGCGCCGCAGAAGGCGATGTAGCCGACGCCATGCACGTCGATGACAACGTGGTCCTCGCCGATCTCGTCGATCGTCCCCTTGAGCTTGCCGATCACAGGTTGGTCTCCGGGGAAATGATGTCGAGGTCGGGGAAGTCGCTGCGGTAGCGAGCGGGGTCACCCGTCAGCAAACGGTGCCGGCCGACAAGCGCATGGGCGCCGATCAGGAAGTCCGGCAAGGTGCGCTCTCGGCGCCCACCTCGCTCGCGATACCGGGCATGCGCTCTTCCCGCGGGAAATGCTGCAGCAAAAGGGAAATCTTCGCGTCGCGGCTTCAACCAGGCAAGGCGCTCCAAAAGGTCCGCCTCCGCGACATCGGCAAAGGCAAGTTCCGCCCAGACGATTGCGCTGAGGATGACCGCACCGCTTCGGAATCCTTCGATGGCAGCATCGACCGAGGCCGAGAACATCGGCCCGTCGCCCAGCATGTCGATAAAAACGTTGGTATCAATCAGCGTCGAGGTCATCGCGCCCACCTCTCAGCCAATCGACATAGGCCTTTCCGTCGAGACCCCCGGTGTCGACCGTGCCGCGCATCCGCTCGATATGATAAGTCAGTTGCTGGCGCAGTGCCGCGCGATCCCCGGACGGCTCGCTCTTGACGATCTCGACGGCATCCGCCCGCTCGACGAAGTTCACCTCGCTGCCCGGCCCGACGCCCAGACGGTCGCGGATGGCCTTGGGAATGGTCACCTGGCCCTTTTCGGTCACCCGCATGATCGCACCACCCGAAGTAATACCGCTGCGGTATTACTTAGCCCTAAATGGAGAACAGGTCAAGAACATCATAGCTTCTCGAAGGCCGCGCGGGCGGCGGCGGACTGGCGGTGGTGGGTGTGGCAGATTGCAATGGCCAGCGCGTCGGCGGCGTCTTCGGTGTCGAAGGTGGCGCGCGGCATCAGCACCTTGACCATCATGTGGATCTGCTTCTTGTCACCATGGCCGACGCCGATCACCGCCTTCTTGACGGCGTTCGGCGCGTATTCAGCGACCTTGAGACCAGCCAGCGCCGGCACGACCATGGCGATGCCGCGGGCCTGGCCGAGCTTCAGCGTGGCGACGGCGTCCTTGTTGACGAAGGTCTGTTCCACCGCCGCCTCGTCCGGCTTGTAGCCGTGCACGATGGTGCTGAGGCCCTCGTAGAGCTGGCAGAGACGCGAGGCGAGATCGAGCGTCGCGTCGGAGGTCACGGTACCGGCCGCAACGAAGCTCAGGGAATTGCCGATGCTCTCGACGACGCCCCAGCCGGTCCGGCGCAGGCCGGGGTCGATGCCGATGATGCGGATGACCGCGCGCTGCAACACCTTACTCTCCCCTTGCCACCTCGAATCATCCGGAGATAGCAGACAAAGAGTGAACGAAGTGGAACAAATCGCCAACGTTGGGGAGATCGGAAGAACCGATCATACATTTTCCCGTTGTTGCCGCCTTCCGCCGGGGCGGGTTGCCGAGATCAGGCCGCCGACAGCTTCGCCATCACGGCGTCGTCGACCTCGAAGTTCGCATAGACGCTCTGCACGTCGTCGTCGTCCTCGAGATTGGCGATCAGGCGCATGACGCTTTCCGCCTTCTCCTCGTCGACCGGCACGCCGTTCTGCGGGCGCCAGACGATCTTGACGCTTTCGCTCGGGCCGAGCGCCGCCTCGAGCGCGCTCGATACCTCGTTGAGGCTCTCGAAGCTGGTGGTGACGGTATGGCCTTCCTCGTCGGAGACAACGTCATCCGCGCCGGCCTCAATCGCCGCCTCCATCACCGCATCGTCGCCGCCGGCCTTCGGCGCGAAGACGATCTCGCCGACCTTGTCGAACATGAAGGAGACCGAGCCGGTAGCGCCGAGCGCGCCGCCGGACTTGGTGAAGTAGGAGCGGACGTTCGAAGCGGTCCGGTTGCGGTTGTCGGTCAGCGCCTCGACGATGACGGCGACGCCGCCCGGCCCGAAACCCTCGTAGCGGACCTCGTCGTAGTTCTCGGCGTCGGCGCCCGAGCCCTTCTTGATCGCCCGCTCGATGTTGTCCTTCGGCATCGACTGCGCCTTGGCGTTGTTGACCGCCAGGCGCAGGCGCGAGTTCATGTCGGGGTCGGGCAGACCGGCCTTGGCGGCGACGACGATCTCGCGGGCGAGCTTGGAGAACAGCTTCGACTTGATGCCGTCCTGACGCCCCTTGCGGTGCATGATGTTCTTGAACTGGGAATGACCTGCCATGGGGCACCTGTCTCGTCGTGTCGTCGGTTGATCGCGAAGCTATAAAAAATCGCGCGCCAAAGGTCCAGAACGCTTCGCGTGGCCGGCATGCCGCACTGCAATGCAGGGCATTGCTGTGCGCGCCTTAGCCCGCTGGTAAAGCGCGTGCCGTTTGCCGCTTGCCGGCACGGTACAAACGAAAGAAGCCGGCTCGCGCCGGCTCCCTTTATATCTGTCGCCTGCGCTCGGGCGGCTTAGCTGCCCTTGCGGGCATCCGAGCGGCTCTTGAGGAGGCTCGCCACCGTCGTGACCACCAGGATGCCGACGATCACCGAGAGCGAGAAGCTCGTCGAGATGTACGGCAGGCCCTCGATCGACTGGCCACCGTTGATGAAGGGCAGCGTGTTCGCCTCCATGGCATGGATGATCAGCTTGACGCCGATGAAGGCGAGGATCAGCGACAGGCCGATGCCGAGATAAACCAGCCGGTCGAGAAGGCCGCCGAGCAGGAAGTAGAGCTGCAGCAGGCCGAGCAGCGCGAAGGCGTTCGCCGTAAAGACGATGTAGGGCGCGTCGGTCAGTCCGTAGATCGCCGGGATCGAGTCCAGCGCGAATAGGAGATCGGTCATGCCGAGCGCCAGGATCACGATGAACATCGGCGTGAAGAAGCGCTTGCCGTTCTCGATGACGGTCAGCGCATTGCCGCGAAAGTCAGGCACGGTCGGCAGATGGCGCTGAACGTATTTGACGATGGCGTTCGGCTCGTACTCCTCGTCCGTCGACTTCGCGCCGTGCTTCAGGCTCTCGGAAGCGAGCTTCCACGCCGTCCAGATCAGGAAGATGCCGAAGATGTAGAACACCCAGGAGAACTGCTCGATCGCCGCGGCGCCCAGCGCAATGAAAATGCCGCGCATGACGAGAGCGATGACGATGCCGATCAGCAGCGCCTTTTGCTGGTAGGCGGCCGGAACGGCAAAACTCTTCATGATGATGACGAAGACGAAGAGGTTGTCGACCGACAGCGACTTCTCGGTCACGAAGCCCGCGAAATACTCGATGCCGTGCTGGCGGTCCCAGTAGACCCAGACGCCCCAACCGAACAGCAAGGCGATAGCGACATAGAAGGTCGACCAGAGCGCCGCTTCCCTGAAGGTCGGCTCATGCGGCTTGCGTACATGGGTCAGGAAGTCGAAGACGAAGAGGGCGGCGATGGCGCCGACCGTCGCGAGCCACACCCAGGTGGGCACCGTATCCGGCGATATTCCGGTGAGCGCGGTTTCCGCCGCTGCGGTCGATATCGGCTGCTCCAACACATTCTCCTTGGCGCCCGATCGCTCGGATCGCGGCGTCTCTTCTTTCGCAGCACGGGGCCACGGCGCTCAGCGAGACGACGGAGGGTGTTGTCGACCGGCGGCAAGGCTGCTGCCGGCGGATAACGCTCTTCCCATGTCTCGACACCGGGACCCTCATGGTGCCCGGCAGTCGACAGATGGCGATGGATTCGGGAAGCGCAATGTGCCGCAAGCCGCCGATGCGACATTTCGTCACCAGCAACGGATGAACCTGTCATCAGAAGCAGGTGATCTCGTCACCAGGCACTTGTGAGCTCGACACCGCGGCAGGCAATACCGTCACCAGAAGCTGGGGATCGCTTCTTCCAGCCGGGGACCGATGCGCAGCGGCGCGACCTTTTCGGCAAGGCCTGTCCTGTCGGAAATCTCGACGGCAAGGCCGGCGATCGTCGCAGGCCCTTGCGCCGCGTCGAAGCGCCCGCGCGGGATTTTGGTAAGGAAGCGGTTCAGCGGCTCCTCCTTCTCCATGCCGAGCGAAGAGTCGTAGTCGCCGCACATGCCGGCATCCGACTGGTAGGCGGTGCCGCCCGGCAGGATCTGGTGATCGGCGGTCGGCACATGGGTATGCGTTCCGACGACGAGGCTGACCCGTCCGTCGAGGAAATGGCCAAAGCATTGCTTCTCGCTGGTCGCCTCGGCGTGGAAGTCGAAGATGATGGCGTCCGCCTGCTCGCCGAGCGGACAGGCGGCGACGATGTCGCCGGCGCAGCGGAAGGGGTCGTCGAGTTCGGGGTGCATGAAGACCCGGCCCATGACGTTGGCGACCAGCACCCTTGCGCCGTTGCGCGCCTCGAACAGGCCGGAGCCGTTGCCGGGGGCGCCATTGGGATAGTTGGCGGGCCGCAGGAAGCGGTCGTGCCGGGTCGAGAACTCCAGCGCCTCGCGCTGGTCCCAGACGTGATTGCCGGTGGTCATCACGTCGGCGCCGGCGCGGCGGGTTTCCTCGAAGATCTCCTCGGTGATGCCGAAGCCGCCGGCCGCGTTCTCGCCGTTGACGACGACGAAGTCGAGCTTCAGGTCGGCGATCAGCCCGGGCAGTTTCTGGTACACCGCCGTGCGGCCGGAGCGGCCGACCATGTCGCCGAGAAAGAGAAAACGCATGGCGCGGCCTTTTGTACTGGGTTGGCGGCCTGCGACCACGAGGGCGGGCCGCTGCGGCGGAGGGGAACAGGTCATTCCCGGCTGCGGCGGGTAACACGCAGGGCATGACAAGGTCCAGCAAGACGGGCGCGGCCGTGGCAACATGCCGGAGGGCGGTTAGGCGCTGCTTGGCCCGGCGACGAAGATCATGCCGGCGACCGGCAGCCCGCGGTCCTGCCGCAGCACCACCGTTTCCCGGCCGAGCACCCGCATCCCGTTTGCGATCAGCAAGGCTTCGACCGATGCCGGCGAATGGGCATAGCGCAGGGAGGCGCCAAGCGCGTAGGGCTCTTCGTCTTCAGAGGTTTCGATCGAGAAGGCGAAGAAGCCGGCGGGCTTCAGCATGGCGGCAATGCGCACGAAGAGCGGCGCGAGCCCGCCGATATAGATCAGCACGTCCGCCGCCGTGACAAGGTCGAAGCGCCGCCGGCCGGGATCGAAGGCGACGATGTCGGCGCACACCAGCGCATCGTACACCTTCTTGCGCCGCGCCTTCTCAAGCATGCCGCCGGACAGGTCGACACCCGTCAGATGATCAGCCGAGGCTCGTAGCCGCTCGCCGAGCAGCCCCGTGCCGCAGCCGAGGTCGAGTACCTCGGCAAAGCGATGGTCGGAACCGACCACCGCCTCGACAGCGATCATCAGCTGCAAGGGCGCGCCATAGCCGAGCCGGTCGACCAGCGACGTCTCGAACCGATCGGCATACTGGTCGAACAGGCCCCGGACGAAGGCCGGCGACGCTGTCTCCGGCACGGGCGCAGCGCCGAGGGCGGCAAGTTTCAACTGCGCGCCGTGGCCGTCGAGGGCATCGAGCGACGCCGCCAGGCGATAGGCGTCGATCGCTGCCTCGACATCGCCCGCCTTCTCCAGGAAACCGCCGAGCACGACCCAGCCGGCGGCCCACCGGGGCGCAAGGTCGAGCGCCTGGCGCATCAGATCGGCAGCCGTGGCGAACGCGCCTTCCACCGCCAGCTCCGCGGCATAGTCGGCACGCCGGTCGGCGAGAGGCTCGCCGGAACCGTTGGAATCCTGGATCATGGGAATGCTTTTTGCCGGAGGCAGCGATGGCGCTGCATGCGCCGCTTTCCGCCTCCCGGCAAGGGAAGACTGGCGTGCGGCTCGGTGCTTTCTCCCGCGCCCGGCCGCGCTATCTCCCTTGGCCATGATGCGCTCCGAAGATCTTCTCCGCCCGACCCCCAACGGCCTCTACTGCCCGCCCGGCGATTTCTACATCGATCCGGTGAAGCCGGTGGAGCGCGCGCTGATCACGCACGGCCATGCCGACCATGCCCGGCCCGGCAACACCAAGGTGCTGGCGACCCGGCAGACTTTGGAGATCATGGCGATCCGCTACGGCGAGGACTTCGCCGCCGAGCGCCAGGCGGCCGAGCTCGGCGAGCGGATCGAGGTCAATGGCGTCGGCATCTCCTACCATCCAGCCGGCCATGTACTCGGTTCGGCGCAGATCCGGGTGGAAAAGGACGGCCTCGCGATCGTCGCCTCCGGCGACTACAAGCGGCGGAGCGATCCGACCTGCGAGGATTTCGTGCCGGTCGCCTGCGACGTCTTCATCACCGAGGCGACCTTCGGCCTGCCTGTCTTCCGCCACCCTTCCGGCCGCGAGGAAATCCGCAAGCTGATCCAGTCCACCCGGCAGTTTCCCGAACGCGCCCACCTCGTCGGCGCCTACGCGCTCGGCAAGGCGCAGCGGGTGATCCGGCTCTTGCGCGACGAAGGCTACGACGCGCCGATCTACATTCACGGCGCCCTGAAGAAGCTCTGCGACTATTACGAGAGCCAGGGCATCGCGCTTGGTGAGCTGCTTCCCGCCACATTGGAAACGGCGAAGAAAGGCGACTTCGCCGGAGCGGTCGTCGTCGGCCCACCCTCGGCCTTTGCCGACCGCTGGGCGCGGCGGTTTCCCGATCCGGTGTCGTGCTTCGCCTCCGGCTGGATGCGGGTTCGCCAGCGCGCCCGGCAGCGCGGCGTCGAGTTGCCGCTGATCATCTCCGACCATTGCGACTGGGACGAGCTGACCGAGACCATCACCGAGATCGCCCCCTCCGAGGTCTGGGTGACGCACGGGCGCGAGGAAGCGCTGGTGCGCTGGTGCGCGCTGCAGGGGATCGCCGCCAAGCCGCTGCACCTCGTCGGCTACGAGGACGAGGGCGACTGATCGCGGCAAGCCCGCGGGTAAGCAATCAGGCGCGTCCCGGCGGCTCGCCCGCCGCGACGCCCTGACCTATCCGAGCCTCGGCTTCGGCTTCGCGCTCGGCCAGCGCAAGCGCATCCAGGCGATCGGCCACGCGCGCCTCGCGCCGGGCGTGGCGGGCAGCCAGTCCGCCCTTGGCGATCCGCACGATGTCGCGGATGTTGAGGAAGATCGGGATGCGCGGGCGCCCGCCCTCCGGCTCCAGCGACAGCCCGACGTCGACGATGTTGCCGAGGCCGTCGGTGTCCCTGACGATGAGTTCCACAGGTCCCATCGGCACCCGGTCGCCGTATTCGGCCCGGCCGCCAAGCTGCTCGGTCATCAGTTCGGCGATGGTCTTCTCGGCAGCCTCCGGCAGGAGCCCGATCCCGTAAGCGGCATCGAGGAATCTCGCGGGCTTGGCGGGGTCGACGGTAAACTCGCCGAAGAACTCCGCATCGTCCTCGCCGACCGCCAGCGAGTGGGCGAACAACCGGTCGAGCAGGCGGGGATAGCGCGGCGAGATGAAGAGGTAGACGTAGTCGCCCTCGCGCAGGCGGCCGGCATACTGGTAGCGCATCGACTTGCCGTCGCGGATGACCAGCGAGGGGCGCGCCCATCGCGGCACGCGTTCGCCGCGCGCGACGGGGCTGCCGGCGACGACCCGGTAGGACAGGAGCTCGTGGTGCGCGGTGCCCGGGAGTTCCAGCTCGACCTTCTCGACCGGGCCGATGCGGGGCGGCACGATAAGGCCGAGCCTGGTTGCGACGAAGCCGATGGTCCAGCCCTGCACCAGCAGCGAGGCGAGGACGATGATGAAGCCGACGTTGAAAAGGACCCTGTTCTCGTCGATGCCGCCCAAGAGCGGCAGGATGGCGAGAAGGATCGAGACCGAGCCGCGCAGGCCGACCCAGGAGATGAAGGCGGTCTCCCGGCTGTTGAAATCGAACGGCAGCATCGAGAACCAGACCGCGACCGGCCGCGCGACGAAGATCAGGAAGGCGGCGAGCGCGATGGCCGGCAGCGCGATCGAGGGAAACTGCGACGGCGTGGCGAGGAGGCCCAGCACCAGGAACATGATGATCTGCGCGAGCCAGGTCATGCCGTCCTGGAACTGCTTCAGCGAGGCGTGCGAGCGGATGTTGCTGTTGCCGGCGTAGAGACCGGCGACATAGACCGCGAGGAACCCCGAGCCGTCGAGCGCCCCGGTGACGGAAAAGACCAGAAAGGACAAAGCGAGGGTGAAGATCGGCGTCAGCCCGCGCTCGAGCTTTAGTCGGTTGACGAGAAAGCGGATCATCCACCCGCCGACGAGACCGAGCACAAGGCCAAGTCCCATCTGCTGGGCGAACAGCACCAGCAGCTCTATGCCGATCTCCTCAGCGCCCCCACCCTTGGCGACGATCTCGACCAGCGCAATGGTGAGGAAGATCGCCATCGGGTCATTGGTGCCGGACTCCACCTCCAGCGTGGAGCGCACGCGGTCGCGAATGTTGATGCCGCCGATGCGCAGGAGGAAGAACACCGCCGCCGCGTCCGTCGAGCCGACAATCGAGCCGAGCAGCACGCCTTCCAGCCAGGGAACATCAAGCACGTAGGACGCGGCCGTGCCGAAGATCGCCGCCGTCAGGGGCACGCCAAGCGTTGCAAGCGTCAGTGCCGGTGCCGCAGCGTGCTTGAAGGAGGATAGCTCGGTGCCGAAGCCTGAATCGAAGAGGATGATCGACAGCGCGATCGAGCCAACGAAATAGGCGAGCTGCGCATTGTCGAACTCCAGCCCGAGCCCATCAACGCCGGTGAACAGGCCGATCGACAGGAAGAGCAGCAGCAGGGGTGCGCCGAAGCGCAAGGCGAGCAAGCTGGAGAACGCCGCGACGAGCACGAGGATCGTGCCGACCAGGATCACGAGATACATGGATTCGTGCATGGCGTTGGCTTCTCGTCGGCAGCGGCTCCCGACTTGGCCACGGCGATCGTCGTTCCCTGGAACCCGGATGGGATTCGAAGGACAAGCTTCAGGATGTCGGGTCGACGTGCCGGGCGAATCCCCGATCAGTGGTGTCGAAGCGGTCTGCGCATTGCAGCAAGGCCGGGTGGTCGAAGCAAGGCATTTCGGGTGAACGTGCAGGATGAGGCAGACGCTTCGGCTGACGAACGCACAACGCCCGGAGCATGGCCCCGGGCGTTCTAGATTTCACGACGGTCCGCCGGGCGCCGCGCGCCCGCCGAGGTCAGACCTTGGCGAAGGCGACCGCAGTGTCGGACATGCGGTTCGAGAAGCCCCACTCATTGTCGTACCAGGACAGGATGCGCACGAAAGTGCCGTCCATGACCTTGGTCTGGTCCATGTGGAAGACCGAGGAATGCGGGTCGTGGTTGAAGTCATGGCTGACGTTGGGCGCGTCGGTGTAGCCAAGGATGCCCTTCAGCGGGCCGTCGGCGGCCGCGCGGATGAGGCCCTGGATCTCCTCGACCGTGGTCGAGCGCTTGGCGACGAACTTGAAGTCGACGACCGAGACGTTCGGCGTCGGCACGCGGATCGACGAGCCATCAAGCTTGCCCTTCAGGGCCGGCAGCACGAGGCCGATCGCCTTGGCGGCACCGGTCGAGGTCGGGATCATCGACAGTGCCGCAGCGCGGGCGCGGTAGAGATCCTTGTGCATCGTATCCAGCGTCGGCTGATCGCCGGTGTAGGAATGGATGGTCGTCATGAAGCCGGTCTCGATGCCGATCGCATCGTTCAGCACCATGGCGACGGGCGCGAGGCAGTTCGTCGTGCAGGAGGCGTTGGAGATGATGGTGTCGCCGGCCGTCAGCGTGTCGTGGTTGACGCCGTAGACGATCGTCTTCTCACCGTTCGGCGAGGCCGAGAGCGGGCCGGAGATGACCACCTTCTTGGCGCCGGCCTCGATATGGGCGGCGGCCTTGGCTGCGTCGGTGAAGATGCCGGTGCACTCCAGCGCGATGTCGACGCCTAGCTCCTTCCACGGCAGGTTCTTCGGGTCGCGCTCGGCGGAAACGCGGATCGGCCCGCGGCCGACGTCGATCGTGTCGCCCAAGACCGTTACCGTGCCGGGGAAGCGGCCATGGACCGAATCGAAGCGGATCAGATGGGCATTGGTCTCGACCGGGCCGAGGTCGTTGATGCCGACGACCTCGATGTCGGTGCGACCGGACTCGATGATGGCCCGGAGGACGTTGCGGCCGATGCGGCCAAAACCGTTGATTGCGACGCGAACTGCCATTGTCATTCCTCCAGAAGGATCTGCCCAGCCATGGTCTCGGGGCATCCGCGGGCCGGTTTTCGGCGCGTTCAGGGGGGTGCCCCAAAGAGCGCGCCGTCTGCGATGGCCGCATGCGGACACGCGGTGTTCTTAGCGATATTCCCCCCGAGGTAAACCCGCAGGGGACCCGCACGGCAAGATAATGCGACGACGCGGCGAAATCCCATGGGCTTCGGCACCGGTCTAAGGGAGCGCCTCGACTGCGCCTTTGCGCCCCGACCGAGCGTCTTTTGGACCGGCTGGTTTCCACCGCGATCTGCCGGGCCGCCGTTTTGACAGTTGCAAGCCCGGGCCGAATGCCGCAGGAATCACCGCACTTACGATCGTCCGCTGGACCGGATCGTGAGGCGTTGAGGAGTTGCCGACACCATGCCAGAAGAAAGCCCGCTCGATGCCGCGTCCCGCCGTCTCGACAAGGCGTTGCAGCGGCTCGGCCATGCCGTGGACGGCCAGCTGGCGCGTGAGCATCTGGTGCGCGAGGCCGAGGCCGAAGTGCAGCGCATGACCGCCGACCGCAGCCGCCTCGCCGGCGAGCTCGACACCTGCCTCTCCCGCGCCGAGCGTCTGGAACACGCCAACCGCGAGGTGTCGCGCCGCCTCGTCGCGGCAATGGAGACGATCCGCAGCGTGCTCGAACGCCGCAAGGAGGCCTGACATGCCGCAAGTCGTGGTGACGATCGACGGAAAGACTTTCCGCATGGCCTGCGCCGAGGGCGAGGAGGACCACCTGACCGGCCTTGCCGCCGAGGTGGACGACCGCGTCAACGAGCTGCGCAAGAGCTTTGGCGAGATCGGCGACCAGCGACTCGTGGTGATGGCGGCGATCATGGCGACGGACGAGCTGGCCGAGCAGCGCCGCAAGGTTGCCGCCCTCGAGCAGGCGCTGGCCGATGCCGCCAACGACCGCGCCGACGCGATCAACGGCCTCAACGCCGGCGAGACGCGCTTCGTCGCCCACATGAACGAGGTCGCGGCAGCGATCGAGAGCGTCGCAGCGAAGATCGACGGCCGGGCCTGAGCCCGGCCGCCTTCGCGATCCGCCGGTTACGACTTGAAGCGGTAGCCGGTCTTGAAGATCCAGAAGATGCCGGCAAGACAGACCGCCATGAACAGCACGGTCATGCCGAGACTGACCCCGATGGCGACGTCCGAGACGCCGTAGAAGCTCCAGCGGAAGCCGGAGATGAGGTAGACTACCGGGTTGAACATCGTCACGTCCTGCCAGAACGGCGGCAGCATCGAGATCGAGTAGAAGCTGCCCCCGAGGAAGGTCAGCGGCGTGATCACCAGCAGCGGCACGATCTGCAGCTGCTCGAAGCCATCCGCCCAGATGCCGATGATGAAGCCGAACAGGCTGAACGTGACCGCCGTCAGCACCAGGAAGAGCAGCATGAAGATGGGGTGCTCGATCCGCAGGGGCACGAACAGTGTCGCGGTCGCGAGAATGATCAGGCCGAGGATGATCGACTTCGTCGCCGCCGCCCCGACATAGGCGATGGTGATCTCCATCGCCGAGATCGGCGCCGACAAAAGCTCGTAGATCGTGCCGGAGAAGCGCGGGAAATAGATGCCAAACGAGGCATTGGAGATGCTCTGGGTCAGGAGCGACAGCATCATCAGGCCGGGCACGATGAAGGCGCCGTAGCTGATACCGTCGATCTCGGTCATCCGCGAGCCGATCGCCGCGCCGAACACGACGAAGTAGAGCGAGGTCGAGATGACCGGGGCGACGACACTCTGGAACACGGTCCGGCGGGCGCGCGCCATCTCGAAGAGGTAGATGGCTTTGATCGCGTGGACGTTCATGGCCGCTCTTCCTTCACGAGGCTGACGAAGATTTCCTCGAGCGAACTCTGCTTGGTCCGAAGATCGCGGAAGCTGATGGAAACATCGGCCAGCGCCTTCAGAAGCGCCGTAATGCCGGTGCGCTCGCCTTGGGTATCATAGGTGTAGACGAGCTCGCTGCCGTTCTCGGCGAGCGACAGGTCGAAGCCGGCAAGTTCCTGCGGAACCGCGGCGAGTGGCTTGTGGAGGCTGAGGATCAGCTGCTTGCGGCCGAGCTTGCGCATCAGTTCGGCGGTTTCCTCGACGAGGATGATCTCGCCATGCGAGATGACGCCGATGCGATCGGCCATCTCCTCGGCCTCCTCGATGTAGTGCGTCGTCAGGATGACCGTGACGCCGCTGTCGCGCAGGCCGCGCACCACCTGCCACATCTCCTGGCGCAGTTGCACGTCGACGCCGGCGGATGGCTCGTCGAGGAAGAGGATCCGCGGCTCGTGGCTCAGGGCCTTGGCGATCAGCACGCGCCGCTTCATGCCGCCCGACAGCGTCATGATCTTGGCATCGCGCTTGTCCCACAGCGACAGTTCGCGCAGCACCTTTTCGATATAGGCGGGGTTCGACGGCCGGCCGAATAGGCCACGGCTGAAGCTGACGGTATCGAACACCGTCTCGAACGCGTCGGTGGTCAGTTCTTGCGGCACGAGGCCGATGGTCGCGCGGGCGGCCCGGTAGTCGCGGACGATGTCATGGCCATCGGCGGTCACGGTGCCTTGGCTCGCGGTGACGATCCCGCAGATGATGCTGATCAGCGTCGTCTTGCCCGCGCCATTCGGTCCGAGCAGCGCGAAGATTTCGCCGCGGCGGATTTCGAGATCGACGTTTTTCAGCGCCTGGAAGCCGGACTTGTAGGTCTTCGCCAGCCCCGAAATTATGATGATGGGCGGCGCGCCCGCCGGCGCTGGCGGGGGATTGGTCTGGGGAGATATGGCTGACACGGGGGTATCCTTCGGAGAGGCCGTCGCCGGCCTTTGGTCGAACGCTACAAGTCGGTCGAAAGCGCCCGGGAACAAGGGGCAGCTTGCCGACCAAGGATATTCGCCAAATCGGGCTCTGTGCTCTGGCGGGGTTCCACGATCCCGCCTATATCAGGGGCCGGCGAGCTGCGCGGTCCGACAGGGGTAACATTTCCTCGGGGCCTTACGCATCCCCTAGGGAGCTGTCCCTGTTCCGGCCCGTGGGCTGGAGTATATGGCGCCCACCTACATTGTAGGTTCCCGGGATCGATCATCTCATCGGCCGATGTGGCTCGTCGACCTTTCACTCTCCGATCTACCGCCGTATCAACCGGGCTGAACCAGTCTCGGACGGGGTAGAGCGCATGGACGGGATCAGGCAGGCAAAGGCGGCGCTGCGGCGCGAGGTGCTGGCGCGTCGCGACGCGCTGGATCCGGCTGCCCGGCTTGCAGCCTCCCTCGCTATTGCCAAGATCGTCGCCGCCGCGCTGGAGTTTCCGCCGGGCACGATCGTTTCCGGCTTCCTGCCGATCCGCTCCGAACTCGATCCGCAGCCGCTGATGCGGAAGCTGGCTGAACGCGGCGCCAGGATATGCGTGCCCGCGATCGTCGAAGGCCGGCTGGAATTCCGTGAGTTTCGCCCGGACTCGCCCCTCGTCGCGCAGGGTTTCGGCACGCTCGCGCCGGGACCGGAGGCGGCCGTCCTCGACCCCGCGATCATGCTGGTGCCGATGGCAGCCTTCGATGCACAGTGCCACCGCATGGGCTACGGCCGCGGCTACTATGACCGGGCGATCGAGCCGCTGCGGGCCAAGGGCATGACGCCCTTGCTCGCAGGCCTCGCCTTCGCCGTGCAGGAAGTCGCGTCGGTGCCGGTTGAGGCCCACGATGTCGGCCTCGACCTCGTCGCGACGGAGAACCGGCTCTACAGGGCCGACAGGAAGCCGCGCGGCGCGGCGGCGAACACCTGGGTGAAGTAGTTGCGGCCACCCTCGCTCGAACCGGCAAAGCCAATGCTGGTAAGGTTCGCGCGCAAGAGGTTATGGCGGTGGCCGGGGGAGCGGACCCAGGCATCCATCGCCGAGGCATAGCTGCGCTGGCCGCTGCTGACATTCTCGGCGATCGCAGAATAGCGAACGCCGCCAGCACGAACGCGGCTGGCGAGGGAGCCGCCGACGGTGTGGCTGGTGCTGGCGCTGTTGGCCATCGCGTCGGAATGATCGCCAGCGACCTGCATCAGCCCGGCGCTGATGCTGAGGGCGCCGAGACCGTTCTCGGCGCGGAAGTCATTGATCACGCGCAGCGCCACGCTCTGGTTGATGCCGATACTTTCGGCGGCCTGGCCAGGAGCGGTGGCGGCAAGCGCCAGGCCGCCCATGCCGATGGCGGCCAGCGCAAAGCGGAAAGGGCTGGGCAAAGCGGTGCTGATCGCACCGAAGATGTTCGGAAACGTCATGTAATTTATCCCTGAATGATAATAATTATTATTAACAATTAAATGTGAGGTGCCGATGCGAGGCATTCTTAATTTTTCTGAAAACCAGAACTTCAGCTCGCCCGCCGTTATCTTAAGCATTAATTGGCATTTTAGTTCAAATGAAGCTTCCGTGTTATTTAATATTACGCTGCATGCTCGAAGGATTAAAATGAAGCTGGCATGAAAGAGTGAGCTATATTGACCACATTTGCTAATACTGCGCGTCTCCTTTCAACCGGGTGCGGGGCCGCCCTTGAACAGGCGGGCCGACCACCGTGAGTGAGCCTTAAGGCCGCTCGTCTCCCGACCCGTGCGCGGTGCCATAGCAGTTGATCGGTGGACGGGAGCCCCGCATTCCGTCCGCAGGATTGACGGTGGATGGGCCCGACCGTCACTGTCGCGCTGCAGCAAGCCGGGAGCCTTCCATGCCGACGAACCCCATCGCCGAGAAGGCTGATCGCCGGCGCGGCCTGTTCGGCAACTGGCAAGCGACAGCGACGCGGCACACGCCGATCGAGGACGCGCAGGCGATCTTCACCGGCACGGTGCTCACCGCCCTCGGCATCGCCATCCTCGCCCATCTCGGCTTTCTGACCGGCGGCACCGCGGGCCTCGCCTTCATCCTTCACTATGCCACCGGCTGGAATTTTGGCCTGCTCTTCTTCCTGATTAACCTTCCTTTCTACATCCTCGCCATCCAGCGCATGGGCTGGGCCTTCACCGCCAAGACCTTCATCGGCGTCGCGATGCTCTCGCTGATGACGGCGCTGCAGCCCGCACTTCTCGCCTTCGGCCCGATCGACCGCACGACCGGCGCCGTTCTCGGCGGCCTCCTGATGGGCTTTGGCCTGCTCGCGCTGTTCCGCCACCGGGCGAGCCTTGGCGGCGTCGGGATCCTTGCGATCTACCTGCAGGACCGCTTCAAATGGCGTGCCGGGCTGACGCAGCTGTCGATCGACCTTCTGGTGCTGGCGCTCTCCTTCACCGTCGCCGACCCGGTCGCGATCGCCTTCTCCATCCTCGGCGTCATCGTGCTGAACCTCTTTCTGGCCATCAATCACCGCGCCGACCGCTATATCGCGATGTAAGCGCCTTGCGCGGCGCGGCGGCCGGCTTACCTCTCCCCGGGTGAGCAGCCTTTCCCCCCTCCCCCTCGCCGCGGACTTTCCGGAAGCTTTTCAAGCCTGGTTCACGGCGAAAGGCTGGACGCCGCGGCCGCATCAGCTGGACCTCCTGCAACGGGCCGAGGCTGGCGCCTCCGTGCTGCTGATCGCCCCGACGGGCGCCGGCAAGACGCTTGCGGGCTTCCTGCCGGCGCTCGTCGACATCACCCGGCGCGGCAAACCGAAGCCCGGCACGCGCTCACGCGGCATCCATACGCTCTACATCTCGCCGCTAAAGGCGCTCGCCACCGACATCGAGCGCAACCTGCAGAAGCCAGTGGCCGAGATCGGCATAGCGGTGACCCTTGAGACCCGCACCGGCGACACCAGCCAGTCGAAGCGGCAGCGCCAGAAGCTGAAACCGCCGGATATCCTTTTGACGACGCCCGAGCAGCTGGCGCTGCTGATCGCCTCGAAGGACGCGCGCAGCTTCTTCTCGGACCTGCGCTACGTCATCTTCGACGAGCTGCACTCGCTCGTCACCTCGAAGCGCGGCGAGCTTCTCTCCCTCGGTCTGGCGCGCCTTCGCATGCTGCAGCCGGCGCTCCAGACGATCGGCCTGTCTGCCACCGTTGCCGAACCGGACGATCTGAGGGCCTGGCTGGTCGCGCAGGCCCCGGGTACGTCGCCGCTGTCCGACCTCATCACCGTCGAAGGCGGCGCGCGGCCGGAGATCACGATCCTCAAATCGAAGGAGCGCGTGCCGTGGCAGGGGCATACCTCGCGCTATGCGATGCCGGAAGTCTATGAGGCCATCAAGGCGCACCGGACGACGCTGCTGTTCGTCAACACCCGCAACCAGGCGGAAAACCTCTTCCAGGAACTCTGGCGCATCAACGAGGAGACGCTGCCGATCGCGCTGCACCACGGCTCGCTCGATGTCGCGCAGCGCCGACGTGTTGAGGCGGCGATGGCGGCGAACAAGCTGCGCGCGGTGGTCGCGACCTCGACGCTGGACCTTGGCATCGACTGGGGCGATGTCGATCTCGTCGTGCACATCGGCGCGCCGAAGGGCGCCTCGCGACTCGCGCAGCGCATCGGCCGCTCCAACCACCGGATGGACGAGCCATCGAAGGCGATCCTCGTTCCCGCCAACCGTTTCGAGGTGATGGAGTGCCAGGCGGCGCTCGACGCCAACTATCTCGGCCACCAAGACACGCCGCCGATCCGTATTGGAGGCCTCGACGTGCTCGCACAGCACGTGCTCGGCATGGCCTGCGCCGAGCCTTTCCGGACCGAGGACCTCTACCGCGAGGTGACTTCGGCCGCGCCCTATTGCGATCTCAATACCGAGACCTTCGAGCGTGTCATCGACTTCGTCGCGACCGGCGGCTACGCGCTGAAGGTCTACGAGCGCTACGCCAAGATAAAGCTCGCCGAAGACGGTACCTGGCGCATCGCGCACCCGCGCGTCGCCCAGCAGTACCGGATGAATTCGGGGACCATCATCGAGGCCGAGTCGCTGAATGTCCGGCTGATCGGCAAGAAAACGCGCGCCACCAACAGCCGCGGCGGTATGGTGCTCGGCAAGATCGAGGAGGGTTTTCTCGAGACGCTGTCGATCGGGGATACGTTCCTGTTCGCCGGCAAGGTGCTGCGCTACGAGGGCATTCTCGAGAACGTCTGCCTGGTCACCAAGACGGTCGCCGACGACGCGAAGGTCCCGTCCTATGCCGGCTCGAAATTTCCGCTGACGACCTTTCTAGCGGCGAAGGTCCGGCAGATCCTCGCCGATCCCGAGCGCTGGGGTGCCTTGCCCGAACAGGTGGGTGACTGGCTGAAGATCCAGAAGCGCAAGTCCATCATCCCGCGCGCCGACCAGCTGCTGATCGAGACCTTTCCGGTCGGGCGGCGGTTCTTCATGGTCGCCTACCCGTTCGAGGGCCGGCTGGCGCACCAGACGCTCGGCATGCTGCTGACGCGCCGTCTGGAGCGCGCGCGGGCCAAACCCCTCGGCTTCGTCGCCACCGACTATGCCATCTCGATCTGGGGGCTCGGCGACATCGGCGGGATGATCTCGAGAGGCGCGATCTCGCTCGACGAGCTCTTCGACGAGGACATGATGGGCGACGATCTCGATGCCTGGATGGCCGATTCCTACCTGCTGAAGCGGACCTTCCGTCAGTGCGCGGTGATCGCCGGGCTGATCGACCGTCGGCATCCCGGACAGGAGAAGACCGGGCGGCAGGTGACCGTCTCGGCCGACCTCGTCTACGACGTGCTGCGCCAGCACGAGCCGGACCATATTTTGATGCGGGCGACATGGGCAGATGCGGCGAGCGGGCTTCTCGATGTCGCGCGGGTCTCGGACCTCCTGGCGCGCATCAAGCACCACATCGTCCATCAGGATCTTGCGGAAATTTCCCCGCTGGCGGTGCCGATCATGCTGGAGGCCGGGCGCGAAAGCATCGTCGGCGAGGCGCAGGACGAGCTTCTGTCGGTCGCGGCGGAGGCAGCGATGATCGAACGCGCGTTGAGCTGAGATACAGCGTTACAATTCGCCTCGGCCCGTTACCCGAAATCCGCCACTGAAAGGCAGATCGAAGGATGTTTCCGGACGAAAAGCGCGTCTCTTTCGGCTGCGATTGAGACTTTCGGGAATCGTTAATAGGCTTCTGGTTGTCGCCGTATTGCCGTATTATTGGGCGCGCCGATGACCGGCGCGCCGGATCAGGCCTTGCCGGCCTGAAGCTGTTCGCGCACGAAGGCGATCGCCACGTCCATTGCTTTAAGCGAACGATCGATCTCTTCCTTCTGTTCGAGAAGCACCTCCTGCTGCTCCTCGAACCGGCTCAGCGCCGTCTCCATCTGACGGCGCTTGCCATTGGCCTCGTGGTAGATTTCGATCAGCTGCTTGGCTTCCGTCAGCGAGAAGCCGAGTGTTTTAGCCAATAATATCAAGCGCAAGCGCGCCCTGTCACGGCGCGAATACAGACGCGTGGTCCCGCGACGCTCGGGATTGAGCAGGCCCCGATCCTCGTAGAAGCGCAGCGTCCGCAGCGTCACGTCGAACTCGCGCGCGAGGTCGCCGATCTTGAAAACACTCTTCTGGGGCTGCTCCTCGAGATTGCGCCCGAGGAGAAAGTCGATGTCGAGAGGCACGGCTTGAGCGTCGCTCATCTCATTTTCGGTCAATTTTTTCATCAGCAGTCCAGAACGCAGCACTGACAGGAGTCGGGAGAACCTGTGAGCGATAGGGGCGGGAAATCAGGCAGTCCCCGGGACTATTGCAGCAATTGCGGCGCTTACAAGACAGGTTGCCGTCTACGGCAATCCAGCTTCGCTCCTTCCTCGCGTCCTAAACCCGCAGAATGTAATGGTCATTAACCGACTGTTTACCCTGTTCGAAGATTTCTGGTTTCGGCGGGTATCGATGCAAAAAAATGTCTGTGGCGAGAGTCAACGGGCTCGAGAGCCTCAAGGGATCTGACGATGGTCAAGTCGAATACACCTTTGAAACTGCCACAGAGAGACGACGACCATTCGCCCCTGGCATCGCTCAGCCGGACCCTCGAAGCGCTCGAGATCCGGCTCGCCAAGATCACCCCTGCCAAGACGAGAACGGAGACCGGCTCGGTCGTGCCGTCCTTCGCACCGACGGTCGATGCCGCTCCGGCCGGCCAGCCTGCGCCTGCGCCCGCCGCCGCCGGCGAGAAGCGCCGCTCGACGCTGGCGGACGCCGTTTCCGAGATCGTCATGCGCCGGCAGATGCTGGACCAGGCGCCGCATCTGGCAGCGCCGGTGCGCCAGCCTGAGCCGCGCTCCCAGGCCAGCGTCGCGGCACCGGCAACCGGTGCCGGCATCGGCCAGCGCTTCGAGGCGCTTGCCGGTGATGTCGAGGCACTGCGCCGCGAAGGCAGCAATTATTCGCTGATGGCCGAGGTCGCCGAGGAACTGCAGCGCCTTCGCCAGGAGATGAAGGCCGAGGCCACGCCGCGCAGCGACCCGCGCTTCGATGCGATGCGCGAGGCCTTCGACGCGCTGCGCCAGATGATCGAGACCCGGCAGAGCCCGGAAGCGATCGACGGCGGCATGAGCGAGATTTCCGAGTCGCTCGCCCGCATGACCGAGGAAGGCGCCGACCGCTCGACGCTGAACACACTGCGCGCCGAGCTCGAGGAGTTGCGCGGCCTCTTCGGCGAACTCGCCAAGGAGCGCACGCTGGCGGCCGTCGGCCGGCGCTGGGACGCCTTTGAGAACCGCTTCTCGGTGCAGGCCGAGCGCGAGACCGAGTCCCGCAGCGATCTGAAGAACGAGCTCGAGCGGCTGCGCGAGTCGCTGCGCTCGCTCGCCAGCGAGGATCAGGTCCGCGCCGTCGAGAAGCGCTGGGACGAGTTCGAGGACCGCTACCTCGGCGCCACCCTTGCGGCACCGCAGGATCCGGCGATCTCGCAGCACCTGCGCGATGAACTCGAGGGCCTTCGCGAGAAGCTCGAGGGCATGAGCGATGCCGCCGCCGTCTACGGCGATCCCGACCGCTGGGGCGCGATCGAGAAGCATCTCGACTCCAAGGATGTCGAGCTCAGCATCCAACGTCTCGCCGACCGCATGGCCGACATTGAGACCGTCCTCGCCCGTCTGCCCCAGAGCCTTGGCATCGGGCCTCTGGAGGAGCGGATCCACTCCCTGACCGTCGGCGTCGACGCGCTGGCCCGCCGCAGCAACGAAGCCGACCTCGAGAACTTCGTGTCCCTCGAGGAGAGGCTCGACGAGATCTCGCGGGCGATCGTCGCGACCTCGCTGCAGCCGGCCCCCATGCTGGACATGGCCCCGATCGAGCGGATCGAAGCCCGCATCGCGACCTTGACCTCACGGGTCGACCGGATTGCCGACGAGGGCGACGCGGAAGTCCTGTCGCTGCGCATCGCCGAACTGTCCGATCGCGTCGAGGAACTGGCCATCAACCCTGCCGCCGATGCGCTGGCGCAGCGGATGACGGATCTTGCCGACCGGCTGGAGCTCGCCTTCACCGAGATGGAGCAGCCGCGGATCGACACCGAGGCCATCGAGCAGCGCCTCTCGGCCCTCGCGCTGCGCCTCGAAGATGCGGTGCAGCCGCGCGCCGACAACGAAATGATGCGCTCGCTCGAGGCCCAGATCGTCCGCCTGTCGGAGCATCTCGGCAACTCGGCTGGCCTGTCGGACGAGTTCGAGATCGAGTTCGATCGCCGGCTTGCCGCCGTCGAGCAGCGGATGGAGGAAAACCGCGAGGCTCTGATCATCGCCGCCCGCGAGGCCGCCGACGAGACCGCCTTGCGCATGCAGGCCGCCGGCGACCGCCGCCAGGGCGAACACGTCGCCCAGCTGTCGGAGAACCTGCGGTCGCTGGAAGCCCTGTCGCGCGAGACCGACGACCGCTCCAACAAGGTATTCGAGGCGGTCCACGCGACACTCCTAAAGATCGTCGACCGGCTGGAGCAGATCGAGACCGACATCAGCGGCAAGGCCGAAAGCGAAGACGACCTCGAGGACGCCCGGCATGACCGCGTCGCCGCGCACAAGGCGGCGGCAAGTCTCGACCTTGCGGCCGAGAGCCGCGAGCCCGCCGGCTTGCGCAGCCCCCCGATGCAGCCGATGCGGACGCGTCCCCAGGAAGCGTCCGAGACGATCGTCGCCGAGCGCACGGTCGGCCTTTCGGCCGGTACCGCCGACGACCGTTCGCTGGAACAGGTGTCCGCGCCGTCGATCGACGCGTCCGACATGATCGACCGGAGCGAGGTCAACCGGCCGCTGGAGCCGGGCTCGGGCGCGCCCGACATCGGCGCCCTCCTGGAGCGCGTGCGCCTGCAGCAGCGCAGCAAGCTCGAAGGCACCAACGAGCCAACGGGCGAGGCCGAGACCCGTGCCGCCGCCCGGCGCGCGGCGCAGGCCGCTGTCGCCGAGGCCGAGATGCTGCGCTCGCCGGCCGGCGGCATCGGCGCTGCCAGCGGCAAGCTCTCGCTGGTGCAGCGCATTGCCCGCCGCCGCAAGACCATCCTCACCGGTGTCGTCGCGGTGCTGGCCGCGCTGGCAGCGCTGCCTGTCGGAAAGACGCTGATGGACAATTATGGATCGGGCGAAGGCGTCCGCGTCGAAAGCAATGCCGCGCCGACGCCGACGTCGATGCAGACCGCCATCGTCGAGACACCCTCTTCGGTTAGCGTCCCGACCGTGGCTGCTTCCGACACGATCGAAACCGCGTCGGTCGCGGCACCGCCTCAGGCGATCGCTGGACCGCTGGCGCCGACCGTCAGCGCCCGCGGCTCCGCTTCCCCTTCCGCCCGCAGCGCGGCGACGGTCAGCTATCCCGCTGCCGCCACCGTGGCCCCGCAGGGAGCGGCAGACACAGGAGCAACGGTGCTTGCATCTGCCAAGACCGAAATGACCGGCAACAGCGATCCCCAGATCATCCTTGCCTCGGCGGTGGCCAAGCTGCCGGCCTCGGCGAGCGGCGCCGCCCCTGCCTTGCCGGCAAGCATTACCGCGCCCGCGCTCATCGAGGCCGCGGGTAAGGCCGATCCGATGGCGCAGTTCGAGATCGGGCTGCGGCTGCTCGAAGGCCGCGGTGCCGAGCCGGACGCGCCTGCCGCGCTGAACTGGTTCGCGCAGGGTGCCCGCAACGGCTTCGCGCCGGCGCAATACAGCCTCGGCACGCTGTTCGAGAAGGGCAACGGCGTCACCCGCGACACCGGCGCCGCCCGCGACTGGTATCTCCTCGCTGCCAAGCAAGGCAACATTCGCGCCATGCACAACCTCGCCGTCCTCTACGCCACCGGCATCGAGGGCAAGTCGGATCCGGAAACCGCAGCCACCTGGTTCGAGAAGGCCGCCGACTACGGCATGCGTGACAGCCAGTACAACCTCGGCATCCTCTACGCCCGCGGCTCGGGCGTCGAGCAGAGCCTCGTCCAGTCCTACAAGTGGTTCGCCATCGTGGCCGCGGCTGGCGACAAGGATGCCGAGTCCAAGCAGAACGAGATCGGGGCATCGCTGTCGGCGGACGAGCGCAAGGCGGCGGACGCCGCGGTCGTGTCCTGGACGCCGATGGAGCGCAACGAGCGTGCCAACACGGTGGAAGTGCCGCAGGAATGGACCGAACTGAAGGCGGAGAAGACCGCCTCCGTCGACATGAAGCGCGCCGTGCGCAACATCCAGGCGATCCTTTCCAAGCTCGGCTACGATGCCGGAACACCCGACGGCGTGCTCGGCGGCAAGACCGTCAGCGCGATCTCCAAGTTCCAGAAGGAAGCCGGCCTCGACGCCACCGGCAAGATCGACGAGCCGCTGATCCGCGCGCTGCTCGCCCGCAAGAACGGTTAAGGCTCGGGGCCTCCCGGTTAACCCTTGGGGCACACCGGAGACCCGCTGGAAATTGACATGTGGAAGGGGTCAGGCCAAGACGGTCTGGCCCCTTTGTCGCATTGCGGCAAAGCACCGAGACCGTGCCCTTGAACCTTTACCTGCCGATTGCCGAGATCTCCGTGAACATGCTGGTCATTATCGGCATGGGAGCGGCCGTCGGCTTTTTGTCGGGCATGTTCGGGGTGGGCGGCGGCTTCCTGATTACCCCGCTCCTAATCTTCTACAACATCCCCCCTGCGGTCGCGGTCGCCACCGGCGGCAACCAGGTGATCGCCGCATCCTTCTCGGGGGCGCTCGCGCACTACAAGCGCGGCACGATCGACCTCAAGCTCGGCAGCATGCTGCTGATCGGCGGTGCGCTCGGCTCGGTCGTCGGCGTTGCGATCTTCACCCTTCTGCGCCGGATCGGCCAGCTCGATCTCGTCGTGTCTATCCTCTACGTCGTGATGCTCGGCACCGTCGGCGGGCTGATGCTGGTTGAAAGCATTAACGCCATGCGCCGGGTCGGCGCCGGCGGCTCCGGCGAGGTGGCGGGGCATGGCCGCAACAACTGGGTCAACAAGCTGCCGCTGAAGATGCGCTTCCAGCGCTCCAAGCTCTACGTGTCGATCATTCCCGTGCTCGGCCTCGGCTTCGCCATCGGCATTCTCGGCGCGGTGATGGGCGTTGGTGGCGGCTTCATCATGGTGCCGGCGATGATCTATCTCCTGCGCGTGCCGACGAGCGTCGTCATCGGCACCTCGCTGTTCCAGATCATCTTCACGGCGGCCATCTCGACCGTGCTGCAGGCGGCGACCAACACGACGGTCGACGTGGTGCTGGCTTTCCTCCTGATGGTCGGCGGCGTCGTCGGCGCGCAGTTCGGCGCGCAGGCCGGCCGCAAGCTGCGCGGCGAGCAGCTGCGGGCGCTCCTCGCGATCCTGGTCCTTGCCGTCTGCGCGCGCCTCGGCGGCGAACTCATCGTCGGTCCCGGCGACATCTACTCGATCAGCCTGCCGAGCGGCGAGGTGAAGTGATGCGTCCGGTGGTCGGCAAGGCGCTTTTCACCCTCGCGGTCCTGCTGCTGCCTTCGACCCTTGCGGATGCTGAGACGCCGGCCCCGTCGACGCCGCCGCCGCCAGCCGCGCGGGCGCCCGGCGCGCCGCCGGTCAGCAGCCCCTCGTCGCCCGAGGTCACCATTCGCACCACGCCGAAATTTGTTCCGCAGTCACTGCCCGAACCCGGCAAGTCGGCAGCAGCGGCAGGCCTTCCCGAGACCTTCGAGATCGGCCTCTCGACCGAGCAGATCGTCATCGCCTCCAACTTCAGCGGCGCCCGTCTTGTGGTCTTCGGCGCGCTCGACAATGCTGACGGGCGGGTGCTGCGACAGGGCGGCTACGACATCGTCGTCGCGCTGGAGGGCCCGAAGACGCCGCTGGTGGTGCGCGAGAAGGAACGCGTGCTTGGCCTCTGGATCAACCGCGGCTCGGAGAGCTTCTCCAGCGCCCCGGCCTCCTACACGCTTGCATCGACCCGGCAACTGAACGACGTCGCCCCGCAGAAGACGCTGGAGCAACTGTCCATCGGCATCGACAACCTGCGCACCGATATCGGCCGCGACCCGCTGGTCAACTCGCCCAACCGCGACGAGTACGCGACGGCCCTGCGCCGCATCCGGATCAGCCGCGGCCTCTACGCGCAATCCTTCGGCGCCGTCGAGTTCGTCAGCCCGACGCTCTTCCGCGCCGACTTGGCGCTGCCTGCCGATCTGCCCGTCGGCCTGCACACGGCGCGCGCCTTCCTGTTCCGCAACGGGGTCTTTCTGCGCGAGCGCGACGAGAAGCTCTGGGTGGTGAAATCCGGTTTTGAGACGACGGTATCGAACCTTGCGGAGCGTTACGGCGTTCTCTACGGCGTGTTTGCCGTGGCGCTGGCCATGGTGACCGGCTGGCTCGGCCGGCTGATCTTCAAACGGGACTGATGCCATGACCTTGACTGCCGACGACGCCGCGCCGGCCCAGAGCCGGATGCTCTGGATTCTTGGGCTGGGTGGCCTGATCCCGTTCATCGTGATGACGGGGCTGCTCGCCTATGCCGGGACCGCGTTCATCGCCTTCGACATGCTGATCAAGGCGCTGTCGGGTTACGGGGCGGTGATCCTGTCCTTCCTCGGCGGCATCCGCTGGGGCGCCTCGCTGATGCGGGCGAGCCGCGGGCGGCTGACGCTCGGGCTGTCGGTCCTGCGCTCGCTGTTCGCCTGGTTCTGCCTGTTCCTGCCCGCGCCTTGGTTGTTTGCGGCCCTTGCCGTCGGCTTCCTGGCGCAAGGCGCATGGGACGTCACGGCAATCCAGCGCGGCAAGCTGCCGCTCGCCTTCCGCACCTTGCGGATCGTGCTGACGGCCGTCGTCGTCCTCTGCATGATCGTCGCGTTCTTCTCGACCTACTGACGCGTCAGCGGCAGAGGCTCGAGAAGGCGATGGGATAGATGCTGCGGATGCCGATCACGTAGGCCTTTGCGCAGCCGGCCCGGAACAGGCCGTGAAACGCCCGGTCCAGGACGTTCAGGCCGCCGGTGGTGACGCCGAAGGACGGCATGATCATCCGCTCGCCATCCGAGGCGAAACAAGCCCCCCGAACGCTGCGACCGCCGCCGCCGACGCGGGCGACGGGATGGAGATGGCCTGCGATCTCACCCGGCACATGGCCGGCGCTCGGCTCGTGCCGGAAGGTCCAGGGACCGATGGTAACGCATTCCAGCGTCTCGCCACCGACAAAGGCCGGCGGCTCGGGATCGTGGTTTCCCGAGATCCAGATCCATTCGCGTCCAGCCATCAGGCTCACCAGCACCTCGCGAAACTTCGCGGGCATGAAGGCGGCGCCGTGCCGGTCGTGAAAACTGTCGCCGAGGCAGACGACGCGTTTCGGCTGGTAGCGCTCCAGCGCCAGACCCAGCAACTCGAGCGTTGCCGCCGTGTCATAGGGCGGCAGCATCATGCCGCGGCGCGCGAAGGCTGCCCCCTTTTCGAGGTGCAGGTCGGAGACGATGAGCAGGCTCTCCGCCGGCGCAAAGAGAACGCCGGAGGGGTCGCAGACCAGCGCACCGCCGTTCAGCGATGTCTCGATTCCCTCGCACTCCGCCTGCCGCATCCGGCGCAGGATCGCATTCATCCGCTGTCGCATATCCGTTGATTCGTCGGGGCACAGTCGAATCCGCTTTGCTTTTCAAAGCAAGTGCGACCGAAAGGCTCGCCGCGTCGATAGAGGCTGCAGCAGGCGCTGTCACGGGCGATGAGAGCACAAGTCGGTCATCCCTCCAGCCGCATTGCGCACAGACGAAGGTCGGGCATGCGGCGCAGCCCGTTGTTTTGGTCAATGATTTCCCTTCGAAGTCGTCATCCATGGTCATGGGGGAAATCCCGTATCTGGGGCCCGGCGCCCCGCCTGCGCTTAACTCCGTCGGAAGCACGCCTCCCCGCTTGCCACGGTCCTGCCAGCCCCCACCGGCTCCCATTTCCATCCCGCCCTTGAAAGCGCCCAACCGAAACGGTATGTCTTGCACGTTGACGTAAACGTCAAAGTTTGCGCCTTGGAGGAGGACAAGCATGCCGGTCTACCAGGCCCCCGTCGCCGATACGCTCTTCGTGCTGAACGACGTTCTTGGCATCGATCGCCATTCGAACCTTCCGGGCTTTGCCGATGCCTCCCCTGATATCGTCGAGGCCATTCTCGGCGAGGCCGGACGCGTCGCCTCCGAGGTCTTTCACCCGCTGAACCAGATCGGCGACCGCGAGGGCTGCACCCGGCATGCCGACGGCTCCGTGACGACGCCTGCGGGCTTCAAGCAGGCCTATGCCACCTTCCGGGAAGGTGGCTGGGGCGGCCTGTCGGCTGAAGCGGAGTACGGCGGCCAGGGACTGCCGCACACCCTGTCGGCGGCCGTCAACGAGTTCATGTCCTCGGCCAACATGGCGTTTGCGATGTATCCCGGCCTCACCGCCGGTGCGATCGCTGCCATCACCATCCACGGCACGGACGCGCAGAAGCACGCCTACCTGCCCAGCATGATCGACGGCATCTGGACCGGCACGATGAACCTGACGGAGCCGCATTGCGGCACCGATCTCGGCATGCTCCGAACCAAGGCCGTTCCGAACGGCGACGGCAGCTATGCGCTCTCCGGGCAGAAGATCTTCATCTCGGCCGGCGAGCACGATCTGTCGGAGAACATCATCCACCTCGTTCTCGCGCGCATCGAGGGATCGCCTGCCGGCACCAAGGGCATCTCGCTGTTCATCGTGCCGAAGTTCGTGCTCGATGCCGACGGCAAGCCCGGGGTACGGAACGGCGTCTCCTGCGGATCCATCGAGGAGAAGATGGGCATCCACGGCAACGCGACCTGCGTGATGAACTACGACGGCGCCACTGGCTATCTCATCGGCGAGGCCGACAAGGGCCTGCGGGCCATGTTCACGATGATGAACGAGGCGCGGCTCGGCGTCGGCATCCAGGGCCTCGCCATCTCCGAGATCGCCTACCAGAACGCCGTCGTCTATGCCCGGGACCGCATCCAGGGCCGCTCGCTTTCGGGCGCAAAGGCGCCAGAAAGACAGGCCGACCCGATCATCGTCCACCCCGACATCCGCCGCATCTTGATGAGCATCCGCGCCGTCAACGAGGCCGGCCGGGCGCTGGTGCTGTGGACGGCGCTGAAGGGTGACCTGTCACACCGCGCGGCAGACGAGAAGGAGCGCCAGGCCGCCGACGACTGGATGGGCCTGATGACCCCGGTCATCAAGGGCGTGCTCACCGACAAGGGCTTCGACAACGCCGTAATGGCGCAGCAGGTCTATGGCGGGCACGGCTACATCCAGGAATGGGGCATGGAGCAGTTCGTCCGCGATGCCCGCATCGCCCAGATTTACGAGGGCGCCAACGGCATCCAGGCGCTCGACCTCGTCGGCCGCAAGCTGGCCCTGAACGGCGGCCGTGCGATCCAGGCCTTCTTCGCCGAGGTCGGCGCCTTCTGCGAGGGACACCGCGCCGACGAGAAGATGGCACCCTTCACCAAGGGCATCCACAAGGGATTGAAGGACCTGCAACAGGCGACGATGTGGCTGATGCAGAACGCCATGATGAAGCCCGACAATGCCGGCGCCGCCTCGACCGACTACATGCACCTCTTCGGCCTCGTTTCGCTCGGCTACATGTGGGGCCGGATGGCGAAGGTCGCGCAGGACAAGCTCGCAAGTGGCGACGGCGATGCTGCGTTCATGGAAAAGAAGCTCGTCACCGCCCGCTTCTTCATGGAGCGCCTGATGCCCGAGACCGCGGCACACCTCGCCCGGATTTCTTCCGGCGCGGACACGATGATGGCGCTGGACGCGGAGGCGTTCTAGGGGCGCGGCATGCGGACGCCAAGCCGTGAAGCGCGAGGCGTTCTTGCGGGAACTGCGCAAAGAGGCCCGGCGACGCGGTCTGGATTTCCGGATCGTTGAAGGAAGTGGCAAGGGTAGCCATTATCGTGTGCATCTCGGGGCTCGGTTCACGACGGTTCAAAGCGGCGAACTGACCCCGACGATGGTACGAAACCTTCGCAAGCAACTGGGACTGGAGGACGGCCATGCATGATTACCGCTACCTCGCCATTCTCACGGACGACCCGGACGGTGGCGTCAACGCGACATTTCCGGACGTGCCGGAAGCGATGACGTTCGGGCGCGACCGGGCCGATGCGCTGCGCGCTGCCGCCGAAGCGTTGGGCTTTGCGCTCCGCGGGTATCTTTCTGCTGGTCTCGCCTTGCCGAAGTCCTTCTCTCAGGGAGACATCATGGTGTCTCCTCATGCCGATGACCTTCTGAAGATCGCCTTCATTGAGGAATTCCGGCGCTCCCATTTGTCGAAGGAAGCGTTTCACGGGCTGTCCGGCCTAAAACCGTGGCAACTCGATGCGCTTCTGGATCCGGATCATGCCGATGCCGTCAGCGATCTTGAAAATGCGCTGACGGTGCTCGGACGCAAACTCCGCCTCGTCGTCGAGGCAGCTTAAGTAGAGGCCGCGGGCGAGCCTGCGGCAATGCCAATCAGCCTGGGAGGCTCCAACATGGCCGAAGCTTACATCTACGATCACGTCCGCACCCCCCGCGGCCGCGGCAAGAAGGACGGGGCGCTGCACGAGGTGCCGGCCGTTCGGCTCGGCGCCAAGGTGCTCGAGGCGCTGCGCGACCGCAACGGCATGGACACGTCGAAGGTCGACGACATCGTCTATGGCTGCGTCGATCCGGTCGGCGAGGCCGGTGCCGTCATCCCGCGCGCGTCCGCCTTCGAGGCCGGCTACGACGTCAAGGCGCCGGGCATGCAGATCTCGCGCTTCTGCGCCTCGGGCCTCGATGCGGTGAACATCGCCGCCGGCGGCATCGTCCAGGGCGCGCATGACCTCGTCATCGCCGGCGGCGTCGAATCCATGTCGCGCATCGGCATGGGCATGGCCGGCGGCGCCTGGTTCATGGACCCGTCCGTCGGCATCCCCTCCTACTTCATGCCGCAGGGCGTCTCGGCCGACCTCATCGCCACCAAATACGGCTTTAGCCGCGACGATGTCGACGCCTATGCCGTCGAGAGTCAGAAGCGGGCGGCGACCGCTTGGTCGGAAGGCCGCTTCGACCGTTCCGTCGTGCCGGTGAAGGACCAGAACGGCTTGGTGATCCTCGCCAGGGACGAGCACATGCGCCCCAGCACCGACATGCAGTCGCTGGGCGCGCTGAACCCCTCCTTCGCCATGCCGGGCGAAATGGGCGGCTACGACGCCGTCGGCATCCAGGCGCATCCGGAGGTCGAGGCGATCCACCACGTGCACCATGCCGGCAATTCCTCGGGCATCGTCGATGGCGCCGCGGGCGTCCTCCTCGGCTCCAAGGAAGGCGGCGCGATCCTCGGCGCCAAGCCGCGCGCCCGCATCCATTCCTTCGCCAATATCGGCTCCGATCCGGCGCTGATGCTGACCGGCCCGGTCGACGTCACCAACAAGCTCCTCGCGCGCTCAGGCATGACGCTCGCCGACATAGACCTGTTCGAACTGAACGAGGCCTTCGCCGCCGTGGTGCTGCGCTATATGCAGGCCTTCGACATCGACCACGCCCGGATGAACGCCAACGGCGGCGCCATCGCCATGGGCCACCCGCTTGGCGCCACCGGCGCCATGATCCTCGGCACGGTGCTCGACGAGCTGGAGCGCACGAACAAGACGACCGCGCTCGTGACCCTGTGCATCGGTGCCGGCATGGGCACCGCGACCATCATCGAGCGCATCTGATGGCCGGCACAGGATCCATCTCCGAAGAGTTCGGCGCGGTCACCGATCACTGGTCGCCGCGGGTCATCGCCGACCTCAACGGTCAGAGCGTCAAGGTCGCCAAGATCGAGGGTGAACTCGTCTGGCATGCGCACGCGGAAGAAGATGAGCTCTTCCTGGTCTGGAAGGGTGAGGTCACCATCCGCTACCGCGACCGGCCCGACGTCCACTTGCGGGAGGGCGATTTCCACGTCGTGCCGCGGGGCATCGAGCACCACCCGCTGGCCCCGTCGGAATGCTGGATCCTGCTCTTCGAGCCTGCGGAAACCAAGCATACCGGCGATACGGTTAGCGACAGGACGCGCAGTCTCGGCTCGCAGCGGGCGCACCTGACGATGGATGCATAAAGTCCGAGATCGGATGCCGGCATCCTGCCGCCGGCAGGCCGACGCATCGCAAAAACATTCGACAGACACCGCCGTCGCCTGACGGCCAGGAGATCGCCATGACGAACTTCACCATCTATACCGATAGCGACGGCATCGCCCTCGTCACCTGGGACATGCCGGACCGCTCGATGAACGTCTTCACCGAGGAGGTGATGGGCGAACTCGACGCGCTGATCGACCGCTTCGCCGGCGACGCCGCCGTCAAGGGCGTGGTGATCACGTCGGGCAAGGAAGGCAGCTTCACCGGCGGCGCGGACTTGAAAATGCTGCGCGGCATGTTCGACCAGTTCGAGGCGAAGAAAGCGGCCGATCCCGAGGGCGCGATCGCCGAGCTCTTCGAGCGTGCGGGCCGCATGTCGTGGATCTATCGCAAGCTCGAGACCGCGGGAAAGCCGTGGGTAGCCGCGATCAACGGCACCTGCATGGGCGGCGGCTTCGAACTGGCCCTGGCCTGCCACGGCCGCGTCGCCGCAGCCACCGCCAAGATGGGTCTGCCCGAGGTGAAGGTCGGACTCTTTCCAGGGGCCGGCGGCACCCAGCGCGTGCCGCGCATGACCGACACCCAGTCGGCGCTGCAGATGCTGCTGAAGGGGGAGACGCTCTCGGCCTCGAAGGCGAAGGCGATGAAGCTGATCGACGAGGTCGTGCCGCAGGCCGAACTCGTCGCCAAGGCCAAGGAGATGCTGAAGGCCGGCCTCTCGCCGGTAAAGGCTTGGGACCAGAAGGGCTTCAAGCTGCCGAACGGCATGGTCTATTCGGCGCAAGGGGCGCAGCTCTGGCCGGCCGTTTCCTCGCTCTACCGCAAGGAGACGTCCGACAACTATCCCGGCGCGCGCGCGATCGTGAAATGCGTCTATGAAGGCCTGCTGCTGCCGATCGACCTCGCGCTGAAGGTCGAGCAGCGCTGGTTCACGAATGTACTGCAGACCACCGAGGCGGCGATGATGATCCGCTCGCTCTTCGTCTCGCTGCAGGAGTTGAACAAGGGCGCCCGCCGGCCGAAGTCGGTCGCGCCGCAGACGCTCACCACCATCGGTGTCGTCGGCGCCGGCTTCATGGGCGCGAGCATCGCCTATGTCACCGCCAAGGCAGGCTTGAAAGTCATCCTCGTCGACCGCGACCAGGAAGCGGCCGACAAGGGCAAGGCGCACAGCCAGGGCCTGATCGAGAAGCTGGTTGGCCAAGGCCGCGCCACCAAGGACGAGGCCGCCGCCCTCCTCGGCCGGATCACCCCGACGCCGGACTATGCCGCGCTTGGCGAGGCCGATCTCGTCGTCGAGGCGGTGTTCGAAGACCGCGAGGTGAAGGCCGATGTCACCCGCAAGGTCGCCGCCGTGCTGAAGCCGGGTGCGATCTTCGCGTCGAACACCTCGACCATCCCGATCACCTCCCTTGCCGAGGCCTTCCCGGATGCGGCGCGGTTCATCGGCATCCACTTCTTCTCCCCGGTCGACAAGATGATGCTGACCGAGGTGATCATGGGTGAGAAGACGGGCGATACCGCTCTGGCGGTTGCGCTCGACTTCGTCCGGGTGATCAAGAAAACCCCGATCGTCGTCAACGATACCCGCGGCTTCTTCGTCAACCGCTGCTTCCTGCGCTACATCTCTGAAGCCTACGACATGCTGATCGAGGGCGTGCCGGCGACGATGATCGAGAACGCGGCGAAGTTCGCGGGCATGCCGGTCGGCCCGCTCGCCCTGAACGACGAGACGGCCGTCGACCTCGCGCAAAAGATCATGAAGGCGACGATCCGCGACGAGGGCGAAGGCGCGGTCAACCCGGCGCATTTCGCGCTGATCAACAAGCTCGTCGACGACGAGGGACGGCTGGGGCGCAAGAACGGCAAGGGATTCTACGACTACCCCGCCAAGCCCGCCAAAAAGAGCCTGTGGCCGGGCCTGAAGGCGCTCTACCCGCAGAAGAAGGCAGAGGACGTCGACTTCCCCGAACTGAAGCAGCGCTTCCTCGTCACCATGGCGCTGGAAGCCGCACGGACCATGGAGGAAGGCGTCGTGACCGATCCACGCGAGGCCGATGTCGGCTCCATCCTCGGCCTCGGCTTTGCGCCCTATACCGGCGGCATGATCTCCTACATCGACGGCATGGGCGTGAAGACCTTCGTAGCCCTTTGCGAGCGGCTGGCGGCGAAGTACGGCACGCATTTCGCCCCGACGCCGCTGCTGCGCGACATGGCCGCCAAGGGCGACAGCTTCTACGGCCGCTTTGCGCCGGCGGAAGCCCAGGCCGCTTGAACGCAGACGCAGACTGCAGGCACAAACAAAAAGGGGCGAGCCACCCGGCTCGCCCCTTTTTGTTGAACAGTCCCGCGGTCTTTAAACGCTCTGCGTCTTGCGCACCCGGCGGAAGAGGCCGCGCTTTTCGCTGGTCGCCGGCTTTCCCCGAGAAGCGCTCTTGCCGATGGTATCGGCGACCCGCGCCCCGCGCTCGCCGAGCGGCTTCGCCGGCAGGTCCGTGGTATCGAGCGCCGTCTGGTGCTCGAGCTCGGCGTTGATCTCGGCGCCGATGATGAAGATCGTCGAGGACACCCAGACCCACATCATGAAGCCGATGACGGCGCCGAGCGAGCCGTAAGTCGCGCCGTAATTGGCAAAATTCTGGAGATACCAGGAGAAGGCGATCGAAGCGGCCAGCCAGACTACGGCGGTCAACAGCGCCCCGAGAATCACCCAGCTCCAGCGGGCGCGGTTTCGGCTGGGACCATAGCGGTAGATCATGGCGATGGAGCCGACAATCAGCGCGAACACCACGGGCCAGCGCAGCGAGGCGATCAGCACGTCGCTGAAGCTCGACAGGCCGAAGATCTTCATGATCACGGGCACCACGCCGACGGTGACGATCAGCATGATGCCGATGAACACGGCGCCGAGGGTGAAGCAGAAGGCGACGAGGTTCAGTTTGATAAAGCTGCGTTGCTCCTGTTCGCCATAGGCGACGTTCATCGCCTCGAACAAGGTCTTGATGCCGTTGTTCGCGCTCCACAGCGCGACGGCGAGACCAATGATGAAGCCACGCGACAGCGAGGCCGGGTCCTGGCTGACCAGCGTCTCCAGCTGATTCTGCAGAAGCTCGGTTCCCGCCTGCGGCAGGAACTGCCCGATGAAGGCGATGTGCTCGGAAATGGTCGAGGGATCGGCGACGAAGCCGTAAGCGGAGACGAAGACCGCGAAGGCCGGGAACAGCGCCAGCAGCAGATAGAAAGTCGCACCCGCCGCGATCAGCAGCACACGGTCTTCGAAGAACGAGACATAGAGCCGGACAAAAACGTCCTTCCAGCCCTTCCAAGGGATTGCCGTCGGATGTGCAGCATCCCTCCCCCGTCCGGGCTCGCTCGCCCGCCGGCGCATTTCCTCGCTGGTACTGGTGCCGAAACGAAGGCTCATGATCTGTTACTGTCCTGTTTCGGCGCGTCTATCGCACATGCGCCTACAGCTCATTGCCCACAGAGCACAGCGCAGAACGCTCCACAACAATGCCATAATTCGGCCGAGGTTCCTGGAGGAAACACTTGCTGTCACGGCCCCGAGAGGGATAAGGCGAGCGGATTGACCGGCAACGAGGAGCGACCGATGACGATCGACTACTATTACAGCTCCTCCTCCCCCTACGCGTATCTCGGGCACGAGGAAATTCGCTCCGTCGCCGGCCGGCACAATGCCAAGCTCAATCTCATCCCGGTCGATCTCGCGGCGATCTGGGCGGTATCTGGCCAGGTCCCGCTCGCCAAGCGGCCGAAGATCCGCCAGGACTACCGACGAATCGACCTGCAGCGGGTGGCCCAGCGCCGCGAGTTGCCCTTGAATATCGAGCCCCGGTTCTTCCCGGTCGATGCTTCCTTCGCCGACCTCTGCGCTGTCGCGCTGATCGCGCTGGGCGAGAACCCGATCGACTTCGTCGAGAAGGTGTTCACCGGCGTCTGGGTCCGCAACGAGGACATCGCCGACCGCGTGCAGATCGAGGCCTATCTGAGAGAGCTCGGCTTCGACGCCGCGACGGTCATGGCGAAGGCCCAGGCCCCGGAATCGGCGGCCACCCGCAAGGCGAATGCCGACGCCGCAGTCGCGGCCGGCATTCCGGGCGTTCCGGGCTATGTCCTCTCCGGCGAGCCCTTCTTCGGCCAAGACCGCATCGACGACCTGGAGCATGCGCTGGACAGCGGACGCCGACCGCTGCGCATCGGCGAGTAGCGGCCGCGCCGAAACGTGGTTGGCAATGAATCCCGCCACTGGACAAGCTGAGTTGCGGCCACTACACAAGGGTTCTCGGAGGTATATATTCCTCCATTCTTGTAGCGACGGACGGTCACGATGTTATCGCATGAGCGCATCTGGGCAGCGATAGATACCCTTGCCAAGCGGCACCGGCTGTCGCCGTCCGGCTTGGCCAAAAAGGCCGGCCTCGACCCGACGACGTTCAACAAATCGAAGCGGAACAGCGTCGATGGTCGTCCGCGCTGGCCCTCGACCGAGTCGATCTCCAAGATCATGGCGGCCACCAGTTCGACGATCGAGGAATTCCTGACAGCCATGCCGGGTCCCAGCGCCGGTTCGAGCGGGTCGCGCGCGCCCTCCTCGGTGCCCCTGCTGGGCTTCGCCCAGGCCGGTGCCGGCGGCTTCTTCGACGATAGCGGCTTTCCCGTCGGCCAGGGCTGGGACGAGATCGTGCTGCCGCAGGCGGGCGGGACGGAGCCTGTCTATGCCCTGGAGGTCGCGGGCCAGTCGATGACGCCGCTCTACCGCGAGGGCGACATCGTCATCGTTTCGCCCGGCACGTCCGTGCGCCGGGGTGACCGCGTGGTGGTGCGCACCAAGTCCGGTGAGGTGATGGCGAAGATTTTGCAGCGGCAAACTGCACGAACGATCGAGCTCGCCTCGGTCAACCCTGACTTCCCGGACCTGCAGTTCGGGGTCGACGAGATCGAATGGGTTGCCCGCATTGTCTGGGCCAGCCAGTGATCGCTGGCAGTTCTCTCCTCGCCCACAGACGGGCGCAGACGGACCCCAAGGCCTGATGTCTCTGGATGCCGGCAGCGCCTCTTCGCGCGCGGACGTCGAGCGCGGCCTGAAGATCGCACTGGCCCTGGCCGTTCTTGTGATCCTGGTGTTTTCGCTGGTCGGTCCAGAGGGCCGGCGGGCGCAAGCCACGGCGGAGGCGCAGGCAGCAGCAGAAAGCCGGCCTCCAAATACCGACACCCGCAGGCCATCTACCTCGACAGCCCCCAAGGCAGGAGCGGCACCACCGGCCTCGCTGGCGGAAGCCCCCGCCGGCCGCGTCCTGCCGCCGCCCCCTGTGGCAATGCCAGCGCCCTCCTCCAACCGGCTTGGCGGCCCGCGTCCGACCAGCGTCACCGCACAGGCCGAAATGATGGGGCCGCCGGCGCCGCGCCTGCGGCTCCTGCCGCGGCCGATCGCCGTCGACAGCGCGACCTTCCAGGTCGGCAGTGGCAGGCTCCGCCTGGTCGGCATCGAACCGCTGGCGACGTCGGCGGTATGTGGCGAGGGTGGGAGCGCCTGGCCCTGCGGCATGCAGGCCCGCACCGCCTTGCGCGGCTGGCTGCGCTCGCGTTCGATCCTCTGCAGCGTGCCAGATGGTTTCGGCCGGCGCGACGAGACCATCGCCGCCCGCTGCCAGCTCGGCGACGCGGATATCGCGCTGTGGCTGGTCGAGAACGGCTGGGCCCGCGCGCGGGACACCAGCCGCTATACGATCGTCGAGGACAATTCGCGCAAGGCCGGGCGCGGCATGTGGCGGACGGGTGGCCCCGCCGCTCCTTGAAGCGCCGTCCGTAAGGACGCTCTAGGCGGAAAGCGACTTCAGCCGGCGGCCAGCTTGCCGTCCAGCGCGTCGCGGATCAGCCGGCGCGTTTCCGGAATGCCGTAGAGTGAGACGAAGGAGCCGAAACGCGGGCCCCGCTCCTGGCCGATCAGCGTCTGGTAGAGCGCCTGGAACCAGATGCCGGAAACGCCCGGGCCGCCGTTCGGACCGGTCTTCCTCAGGTCCTGGTAGCGCTCGATCGGGCGGGCGACGTCGAGGATCGCATCCTGGATCGTGTCACTGTCGACCGTCCCGCCGCCGGCCTCCTCCTGCAGGACGCCGAGCTTCCCGTCCAGCGTCTCCAGCGCCGCGCGCTCGACCTCGTCGGGGGCACGGAACACCTTGGACGGCGCGACGAAGTCGGTGAAGTAGCGCAAGGCATAGCCGACCATGCGGTCGAGTTCCGGCGCGGTCTCGGCGGTGACGCCCGGGGCGTAGCGGGTGATGTAGCCCCAGAGGGTGCCGGCGTCGCCGGCGTTCGACGCCGAGACGAGGTTCAGGAGCATGGCGAAGGGGACCGCGATGCCCTCCGTCGGCGGCACGCCGCCGTGGATATGCCAGACCGGGTTCTGCAGCTGCTGCTGGAGCGTCTGCCGGCCGAAGGCGTCGAGGAAGGAATAGTACTCGTCGACCGCCTTCGGGATCACGTCGAAATGCAGGCGCTTGGCGGCTCGCGGCTTGCCGAACATGTAGAAGGAAAGGCTCTCCGGCGAGGCGTAGGCGAGCCAGTCCTCGATCGTCAGGCCATTGCCCTTCGACTTCGAGATCTTCTGGCCCTTCTCGTCGAGAAAGAGCTCGTAGTTGAACCCGTCCGGCGGCAGCCCGCCGAGCGCCCGGCAGATCTTCGAGGACAGCGTGACGCTGTCGATCAGGTCCTTGCCGGCCATCTCGTAGTCGACGCCGAGCGCTGTCCAGCGCAGGGCCCAGTCGGCCTTCCACTGGCACTTCACGGCGCCGCCGGTGACTGACGTCTCGATCCGCTCGCCGGTGTCGGGATCGGCATAGGTGATGGTGCCGCGGTCGGCGTCGCGGTCGATCATCGGCACCTGCAGCACGATGCCGGTGCGCGGATGGATCGGCAGGAAGGGCGAATAGGTGGCACGGCGCTCGGCCCCGAGCGAGGGCAAGATCACCTCCATCACCTCGTCATAGCAGCGCAGCATGGTCAGCAGCGTCTCGTCGAAGCGGCCGGCGGCGTAGTAGTCGGTGGCCGAGGCGAACTCGTAGTCGAAGCCGAAACGGTCGAGGAAGGCGCGCAGCCGGGCGTTGTTCGCCGCGCCGAAGGACGGGTACTCGTTGGAGAACGGGTCCGGAATGCGGCTCAGCGGCTTGCCGAGATGCGTCAGCATCATCTCGCGGTTCGGCACGTTCTCCGGCACCTTGCGCAGGCCGTCCATGTCGTCGGAGAAGCAGAGGAGCCGCGTCGGCACGGCGTCGGCGGTCAGCGCCCGGAAGGCGGTGCGGACCATTGAGGTTCGAGCGACTTCGCCGAAAGTCCCGATATGCGGCAGGCCGGAGGGACCATAGCCGGTCTCGAACAGAACTGGACCCGTCTTGCCGGTCTTCTCCCGCCGCTCGACCAGCTTGCGGGCCTCCTCGAACGGCCAGGCGTTCGAGGTCTGAGCCTGCGTGACCAGCTCGTCGGTGACAGTCAGAAATTCGTGCCGGGCAGCGGCCATGAGATCCTCGGTCTTGTCGGTCGGTGAACGGCACCGATGCGAACCCCGGCGGGGCCGCAGCGCTCCAGCCGCTGGGATCGTCTATGGCGGGGCGGGCGCGCCGTCAACAAATCCGGAGATCGATCGCCGTCAGAACGCGCTGAGCGGGAAATAGCGCAGCATCAGCTCCGAGAACCGCCGCTTGGCGACGACCTGGCCGATGGCATAGTCGAGCGCCTTGGCGAGATCGGCGTTCTTCTTGTCGACGGCGATGGCCAGCCCTTCGCCGAGGAAGCGCTCGGAGAAATACGGCCCGCCGGAAAAGCTGCAGCAGTTCTCGGCCGCATCGCTCTCCAGCCAGAACGCGAAGCCAACGCCATCGCCGAAAACGGCATCGACTGTCCCGCCTCGGAGGGCGGCGAAGGCCAGGTCGCGGCTGTCGAACGGCACCGGTTCTGCCACCGGGAAATAAGCCTTCAGCATGGCCTCATGGCCGCTGCCGGCAACGACGCCGATGCGCTTTTGCGCAAGCGTCGTGGCGAACGGTGCGGCCAGCGGCCGATCGTTGCGCGTGACGAAGCGTGCAGCGAAACGAAAATAGCTCTCGGTGAAGGCGAGTGTGCCGCGGCTTTCAGGCGTGACCGCGACGCCGGCGATCACCGCTTCGGCCTCGCCCCGCCGCAGCGCCGGAAGAAGGTCAGCGAACGGCCGCGCCTCGATCTGGCACCGATCGATCAGGCCCAATTCCTCGCAGGCAGCGCGGACGAGATCGACGTTGAAGCCGCCGAGCCTGCCGCGCGCATCGAGGAAGTTGAAGGGCGGATAGTCAACGCTGGTCAGGAACCGCACCCGCTCCAACGCCGGCAGGGCAGGTTTAGCAAGGCGCTGGCGCTGATCCCAGAAGTTCGGCGTGGCTGCTTCCTGCGCGCCGGCAACAACCGCCGTTAGCAGAAGCATTCCCGCACAAGCAACCTTGAATAGAAGTCGAGACACCAATCATTCCCTCAGCGGTTTGTTCACGCCATCCGCGCTTCAGTGGAGGATCACCGCCGTAGGGTTGCGTCAACGAGCGGTGGCACACCATGCCGTTTTCAGCAGGATACGCTGATATGCGTGACGAGGGGACCCTCACAAGGCCCTCCTTGCGATCTCTCGACGATCCGTCCCCTGCAAGATCTGCCACGCTAGCGGCAGAAGAGGCGCCCAACCAGGCCGATGGCGCATCTAGCCTTCCCGCCGGCCGACTGCCGAGCCTTCTCGGCCAGCTCGGCATTACCCCCGCCGACCTCGCCAATGCACGCCTTGCAGCTCGGCTGAACGGCTCGGACGTCGGGCTGGAGTTGATTTGCGCCGGCAAGGCGAGCGAGGAGGACCTTGCCGAGGTCATCGCCAGGGCGCTGTCGATCCCGGTCGCGCCGATCACCTCGGGCGATGCCATCGTCGGAAAACCGAGATGGCCCTCCCCCGAAATTGCCGCCTGCCCGAGATCGCTGCGGACCTGCGACGAGGATCTCAGCGGGAAACTCTTCGTTGCGCCGCGCTTCGAGGACATCGGCACCTTGCGCGGAATCCTCAGCCGCCATCCCGCACGCCGGTCCTCGTTGCGCGTCACGACGCCGACGGCAATCGCCCGCCATTTCGCGGAAGCATCGGCAAAGTCCCGCAGCGACGCTGCCCGCCTCAGCCTTGCCGCCTGGTCACCGGCGCTGTCCGCGCGCGAGGTGCTCACCGGACCACAGGGGCTGGCCTGCGCGGGCGCACTGGCGCTTCTCATCGCCGCCCTTTGGTTTGCTACCGGCGCGGTGATCCTTGCCGTTCACCTGCTGATCGTGCCGCTGTTCCTCGTCGGCAACCTCTGGCGGTTGAGGGCGGCGGCCGACATTTTCCGCGGTCGCCCGATCGCCGCCGACCGCGACGATCACAGCCCGCCCCCGCGGCATCCCGTCTACTCCGTCCTCGTCGCCCTTCGCCGGGAAGCGGAGATGGTACCAAGGCTGGTTGCCGGCCTGGCGGCGCTGCGCTGGCCGCGCTCGCGCCTCGAGGTGTTGCTGGTATGTGAGGCCGACGACCCGGAGACCATCTCGGCCGTCGAGGCAGCCATTCGCGGGCAACCGGGTTTCCAGATCGTCCAGGTGCCGCCCTCCTTGCCCCGCACCAAGCCGAAGGCGTTGAACGTCGCGCTGCCGCTCGCCACCGGCGAATTCCTGGTTCTCTATGATGCCGAAGACCGGCCCGATCCCGAACAGCTGCACGCCGCCTGGCAGGCGTTCCGGCAGGGCGGCCCGCGCCTTGCCTGCGTTCAGGCGCCGCTGGTCATCGGCAACGGCAGCTGCAGCTGGTTGTCGGGGCATTTCGCGCTGGAATATGCCGCCCTCTTCCGGGGCTTTCTGCCTTGGCTTGCCCGCGAGGGCCTTCCGCTGCCGCTCGGCGGGACCTCCAACCATTTCCGGCGAGAAGCGCTGGTTGCGGTCGGCGCCTGGGACAGCCACAACGTCACCGAGGATGCCGACCTTGGCATCCGCCTCGCCCGCCGCGGGCTGATGGTCGGAACGATCGACGTGCCGACCGGCGAGGATGCACCGGAGCGCTGGAGTATCTGGCTGCGCCAGCGGACCCGGTGGATGAAAGGCTGGATGCAGACCTGGCTGGTCCACATGCGCCAACCCATCCGGCTATGGCGCGAACTCGGTCCCCGTGGGTTCCTCGCCTTTCAGGTCCTGTTCTTCGGCATGGTGGGGTCCGGGCTCGCCCATCCGCTCTCCCTCGTGTTCATCCTCTATTCCTTGAGCTCAGCCGTTGGTTCTACTCTGCTTCTAAAGGCGCTGGTCGTGGCGGACTCCGTCATCCTGGTCCTCGGATATCTTGCCTACGGCGTGCTACTCCTGAGATCGCTCTCTCCGAAGGAAAGATACCTGTTTCGGCCACTGTTCGTGTCGGTCTATTTCTACTGGATGCTCGTCAGTCTTGCCGTGCTGCGCGCCATGGTCCAACTGGTGGCCGCCCCGCATCGTTGGGAGAAGACGCCGCACGGCATGGCCGCCAAGGCAAAGGCCGGGCTCCCGTCAGCTCCAAGGTTGGCCGCTCCTGCAGCAGACTGAACCGCCGCGTTCCGCCATTTTCGCCCGGCCAAACGCCGGCTGAACGCCCGAAGCGCTTGCCTCGCCCGTCGCATCGACGCTTGATGCTCCAGAACGGCGCATGACGAGATGGGCATTCGGGTGAACGTTCTACCTCGATTGGGGGAGGCCAGATGATCTCTTGATGCCCCGCACGCGCGGACGGAAAGAATTGCACGGGCGGCGTTCGGGAGGGATCTGCTGCGGCGGCTGACGCGTGTTATCCTTCAGCTGTCGCCTGAGCTCGTTCGACCTTACCGTTCCTCCAGCAAGACAGGGCTTGCTGTCCATTGGTGTCGCAACGGACTTCGAAAACGACCCAGCAAAATGCAATTTCCGCGCGCTGTTGGCGACAGCATGCATCCGGCGACGAGAATGAACGTACCTGATTATTCGACAACGAGAATGATCGACATGACGCCTCGGCTCAACCCTTTACAGATCCTCCACCTGATCTCGCGGCTACGAAGGTCCGCCGAGGAAGGTCAGCAACGCGTTGACGACTATGATGATGACGGCCTGCAGTTCTGCCTTGCCGCCGGGTTGATGGTCGATGCCGCCGATACGCTGGAGGCTTTGCTGTCCGAGTGGCCCGCCAACGACGACCGGTCGGAGAGGAAGCTGGATGATCTTCAGCAATAGCACCGGGCGAACGTTGAGCGGCGGCATCCCCGCGTCAAGCCGAATGGCCGCGTCCAAAATATCGACCTTCGTGCGCTCCCGTTTGCGAATGACGGCGCTTCATGTCCGCCCCCGCATCGCCGCGCAAATTTAGTCGACCGCTATCTCCGTTATTCCTGCTGCCACATGGGCTCGTTCAGCCGCGCTGAAATCCACTCCTGCGCGTGATCGATATCATCGAAGACCTGGTCCGGCGGATAGGGCAAGGTCCCGAAGGTCGCCTCAAGGTTCCACTTGCCGGCATAACGAACGCCATGGACGTGTTCCTCCAAACGCACGATCACCGCCACGAGGTGGTCGCCCTCGTAGACCAGAAGGCCGTTCTCATCCGTGCTGGTCGTCGCGACCTTTACCGGCTGCAAGCGCAAGGCCTCTCTCCCCAGCCATAGTGTGACAAAGGACGCCTCGAACCATTGAGCGTCTGTCTGTCCTCACGGGGGATACGGATGATAGGCAGCAACAGATGCGCTGTCACGAGAACGTGTTTCCGAGGGTGCACGTCGAAGTCCGGGGGTAGCAAACCTAACCTTCCACGTGCGGTGATGCTCTTCTGAAACGTGTCCGGCGAATTTCACTCCTGGACCAGCTGGATATGAAAACGGGGGCCTCAGCCCCCGGATGTCATCGCCTGGAAAAGGCCTCGGTTAAGAAGAGACTTCCTCGTCTTCCATCTCTTCGCTCTTCGAAGCTTCAACCTTGGCCGCCTTTTCGGCCGCAACCGCATCGCGCTCGACTTCGCGCGCGGACGACTGGTCAGCCATCAACAGCCAGGCAGCCTCGGCGCGCTTGCTGCGGTCCCTGACGTTCTCGAGCTTTGTCTCGGACGCCTCGCGGGCACATTCGGCCGCGCGTGCCAGATAGAATTCGCTAGCCAAAGCCACCGCATGCTCCTTGATCGACGAACCCAACACAACCCGGAAAACCCGCCGATCAGGGGTCCAAGGCGACCGTCGCTCGCAGCGTGGCCTGCACACCGAGATCCCATAGGTGCAGATCTCGTGTGTTCAAGAGTAAGAGATGGGGCAATCGGCAGAAAAAACAAGCATGACGATCGATTGACCGTCCCGGCATTGCCTTAATTACCGGAGGGCAGCTTCGCGGCGTCGCTATCTCAGATCATCGGTCCGGATGGAACCGGAAGCGCCAGCCCCAGAGAAACTCTCCGATAAAATGGCTGAATGTCGGATGCCGTTGATCTGCGCGCGTGTGCGTTTTCTCAGTCGAAGGCTGCCGAAGCTGAGCAGACCGCCAGGCATGCCCCATTCGCTGTAAGGTCAAGCGGGTGCCCAACCCCGACGGCAAGCCGCCGAGGCTGGGCGGAACTTCAGGCCGCGCCGTAGCCGACGACGCCCTTGATCTCCAGAAACTCGTCGAGGCCAAAATCGGCATATTCCCGGCCGTTGCCGGATTGCTTGTAGCCACCAAACGGGGCACTGGCGTCCCAGGCGGGGTAGTTGATGTAGACGTTGCCGGCGCGCATCTTGGCCGCCATCCGGCGTCCGCGGGCGAGATCTGCCGTCTGGACATAGGCTGCAAGGCCATAGACGGTGTCGTTGGCGAGCTCGGCCACTTCGTCCTCGCTGTCATAGGTCAGGATCGACAGGACGGGACCGAATATCTCCTCCCGCGCAATGGTCATGTCCGGTGTGACGTTGCTAAACACCGTCGGCTTGACGAAATATCCTCGGTTCAGACCGTCCGGACGGCCGAGACCGCCGGCGACGAGGTTCGCCCCTTCGGAAATGCCGCTCTGGATGAGCTTCTGGATCTTGTCGTACTGCACCTGGCTGACGACCGGGCCGAGCGTCGAACTGTCGGCATCGGCCGGCCCCACCTTGAAACCCGCTGCAGCCTTCGCCGCGATCGCCGCCGCCTCGTCGGCGCGTGCCGCGGGGACGAACATGCGCGTCGGCGCATTGCAGGACTGGCCGGAATTGCCGAAACAGCCGGCAACCCCTTTGCTTACCGCCGCATCGAGATCGACGTCGTCGAGGAGGATGTTGGCCGACTTGCCGCCGAGCTCCTGGTGAACACGCTTGATCGTATCGGCGGCGGCCTTGGCGATCAGGATGCCGGCCCGCGTCGAGCCGGTGAAGGAAACCATGTCGATGCCGGGGTGCTTCGAGATCGCCTCGCCAACGCCGGGGCCATCGCCGTTGACGAGATTGAACACGCCCTTCGGCACACCGGCCTCGTGCATCATCTCGGCAAACAGCAGACCGCTCATCGGAGCGATCTCGCTCGGCTTCAGCACCATGGTGCAGCCGGCCGCAAGCGCCGGCGCGACCTTGCACATGATCTGGTTCATCGGCCAGTTCCACGGCGTGATCATGCCGACGACGCCGATCGGCTCCTTGGCGATCAGCGTGGTGCCTCGAACTTCCTCGAACTGGTAGGTCTCGAGCGTCTCGATCATCTTCTCGAGGTGCAGCGAGCCCATGGCCGCCTGCGAAGAATTGGCCATCGCCAGCGGCGCGCCCATCTCCTGGCTGATTGCCGACGCCATCTCGCCATAGCGCGCCTTGTAGACCGCCAGCAGCCGGCGCATCAGCGCCAGGCGCTCTTCCCGGCTGGTCAGCGAAAATGTCGCAAAGGCACGGCGCGCGGCTGCAACCGCCTTGTCGAGGTCGGCCGCGGTGCCGATGGAGATCTCGGCAAAGGCCTCCTCGCTCGACGGGTCGATCACGGCGAGCGTTGCCGGGACGATCGGGTCGACCCATTCTCCGTCGATATAGAACTTCAGCGCGTTGGCCATGGCTGTTCCCTTCCGGTGACGATCTAGCCCCCATGGCGTAGCGCGCGCCCGGCTCGGGGGTCAACGCATCGCCGCAGCCGCCTGCGTGGCGGCACTTCGATCGAAACCGTACCAGACCGGATTTGTCGATGGCCGGCTGCATCCCCCGCCGCCGGATCCCGTAGCTGCCGTCATGACACAGCAGAGCAGCATGATGACGGCAGACGAGGAAAGCATTTCGCAACGAGCGGCGGCAGCCCTGGCGGAGGGGGCTTCGCCGACACGGGTGTTTCGACTGGAAGCCGGACTTCCCCTCGCGCACCTCGCGGCGCGCGCCAACCTGTCGATCGAGCGCCTGGAGCGGATCGAAAGCGGGTCTCCCCCGCGTCTTGATGAGCTGCTGGCGCTGGCGAGGGTTCTTTCGATTCCGGCCGAATGGCTGTTCGACGAAGAGCGCGAGTACGGGCCTGCCTAGCGCCTTCCCAGAAGTGAATGAGCGCAGTCGCTTTGCCAACGCCTCACGGGTGGTTGCGGCCTACCCCGCGAGCGCGCCGAAACCCTTGCGCTGGAATGCCTGACCCTTTATGAAAATCTGGCGAGCGCGGGCGTAGTTCAGTGGTAGAACGCCAGCTTCCCAAGCTGGATGTCGTGGGTTCGATCCCCATCGCCCGCTCCATACTTTGCTGAACGACACACCTGCTGTGATAAAACGACAGATGGTGTGATATGTTGACAGGATGCGCGCGGTATGCCTGTGCCGAATCCCCTCGGTCAGTTTGCGCCCGCCAGTCATATGCTGAATGCATATCCGCCCCAAAGTTTGCGGAGTATTCGCCTGTATCAGGTCCGCTTGTCAGCGCTTTCGCGGAAGCATCCTCGACACGACCCCGTCGCACCTGACGAGATGGTACGCCGCACCAGCAACGTGGAGCGCCACCAGAACGAGGATCACGTTCCAGAGCAGCACATGGATGCGAGCGGCGCCTCCGAACAGGTAGGTCGCCGTAAATCCGGTGGCGGCCTGCGCCAAGAGGGCGACGTACAGTCCAGAATGGACCGTCATGGAGAGCACTCGTCGCCAGCCCCGGTCCAGCGAAGGCGGCGAGCCCCGCAAGAACCTGATCCCAAGGAGCGTAACCATCAGCGCCCCGATCGCGATGCCGGAATACGTGTGCACGGCATGCTCAATGAGATCGATGCGCCTAGGCGGGAGAATCGTCCGGTGGGTGCGATGGATTGCGTCGAAGGTCATCCATTGCACGAACACCAGCGGGACCACGGTCCAGTGGATCACCATTTGGGAGAGTGAGTAGGCTCCGTCAGCCGGGCCGGAAGGTTTCTTTCGATCTACGATGCCCGTTCGCTCCCCCACTGCGACCATGATCCCACCTGAAGGTGAACATCCAGGGACCGTCTACTCTTTATGCGACGGAGAGCAGCCGCCTGCGTCGTGGTTCCTCGTCGGTGCTCGGGACCACGCGACCGTCGCCGATACCTGCGCTCGACTACGTTCCAACGGACAAAAACCTGCCGTAGGAAATGTGCAGGTTTTCAGGTAGGTCCCGGCCACCATGCGGCGATCGTCTCCATCGCGATCGCACGCCGACTGCCGCTCGAATCCTACAGGGCCAAGTTCTCGCATATCCATGACCTCTCCCACCTCACGATTGAGGTCGAGGCCCGTTCGGCGGCCTGAAGCGTGACGCCCCGATGCGTAGCGTACGCCGCTGAGGGTCGACGGCAGCAAGAATCACGGCTAGCAGACGCGCTTCCATTACACGTTCGAGTGCCATGACCGTTCCAGCAGACGCACCCAGAACAACTCGCCCCCCAATCCCAGGCGGCATTTGGGCGCTTGGCTTCGTCAGCATGCTGATGGACATTTCGTCGGAGATGATCCACTCGCTCCTGCCCGTCTACATGGTCGCCGTTCTAGGCACGTCGGCCTTCGCCGTCGGCATCATAGAGGGGATCGCCGAGGCCACCGCTTCGATCGTCAAGGTCTTCTCCGGCGCCCTCAGCGACTGGCTCGGCAAGCGCAAGCTCCTCGCCGTGATCGGCTACGGGCTGGGTGCCCTGACGAAGCCCGTCTTCCCGATGGCCTCGGGACTGGAGGCGCTGGTGGCGGCACGGTTTGTCGATCGCGTCGGCAAGGGCATCCGAGGTGCGCCCCGGGACGCACTAGTGGCGGACCTCGCGCCGCCCGAGATCCGCGGAGCAAGCTTCGGCCTGCGCCAGTCGCTGGACACGATCGGCGCCTTCTCCGGACCGCTCCTCGCAGTCGGCCTGATGTGGCTTTTCGCAGGGGACTTCCAGACAGTGTTCTGGGTTGCGGTGGTCCCCGCTTTTCTGTCCGTCGCCGTCCTGATCGCCGGGGTCCATGAACCCGCAGGAGTGCGAGAGCGCCGTCCGGCACGCATGCCCCTGCACCGCGCCGAGCTCGCCCGCCTTGGCCGATCGTACTGGAGCGTCGTCGCGGTCGCGTCCGTGTTTACGCTGGCACGGTTCAGCGAGGCGTTCCTGCTCCTGCGGGCGAGCGAGTTCGGCATGCCAGTCGCGACGGTCCCGCTGGTGCTGGTGCTGATGGGCGTTTCCTATTCCATCTCGTCCTATCCCGTCGGCATCCTCTCGGACCGGATGGACCGAAAGCGGCTCCTGATGGTGGGCATGCTCCTGCTTGCGGCGGCCGACGTCATCCTCGCGCTCGCCCCCAACGTCGTCGTCGCTGCCATCGGCGTAGTGCTCTGGGGCCTGCACATGGGCTTCACCCAGGGAATCCTGGCGACACTGGTGGCAGATGCCTCGCCCAAGGACCTGCGCGGCACCGCCTTCGGAGTCCTCAACCTTGTCACGGGCCTTGCCCTCTTGGCAGCCAGCGTCTTGGCTGGGGCGCTATGGCAAGCGTACGGCTCGTCGGCCACCTTCCTAGTCGGAGCCGCCTTCGCGCTGGCGGCCAAGTTCACCCTCGGTTCCGACCGCAGGGCATCCCGGACGTAGAGTACTTCCGCTACGGCGAGGCGAGCTGGGTTCTCAACATCGTGCTTTGCCGCGTGTTCGACGCCCTGGCAGAGCAGTTTCGGTTCCGGCATCGTTGCAGTCGATCGAACACAGGGAAACGCACCATGAGAAACCTTATCTTCGCCGCCGCCGCCTTCACGGCGATCGGCACCTTTCCGGCGGCAGCGGCGGGTTGCGGCATGATGGAGCAGACGGCGGCGAAGGAAGCGACCCAGGATGCCACCGCCGCCGGCGGCATGATGTGCGGCGCGGCCAAGGCCGAAGCCCCGCAGTCCACGCCTGGGCAGTCGCCGCAGGCCGCGGGCGGGTGCCCCTGCTGCGCCAAGATGGCGTCGATGAAGATGCCTGAGGCCAAGGACGACTCGATGCCCGGCATGGAGATGCCCGCCACGCCCCCCGCGCCCGGTCAGTAGGTCACGCTACGCCCCGAGGGAGCGGCTCGAAGCCGCTCCCCATCCTTCTCTGCCCTACTTGGCGAGGGTCTCGACGCGAGCGGTCATCTCCTCGATTTCCTTCTTTTGGGCGTCGATGATCATCTGGGCCATCTTCTTGGATTCCTCGTCCTTGCCCATCTTGAGCTCGACCTCGCTCATCGCGATCGCGCCTTGGTGATGGGCAATCATCCCGCAGTTGAAGGCAAGGTCTGGGTCCTTGATCATTGCCGCCTTCATCATCGGGCCATGCATCTTCATCATGGCCTCGTGGTTGGCCTTCTGGGCCTCGTCCATGCCGGACATCGCGCTGTCCATGCTTCCCATCATCTTGGACATGTCCATGGTCGATCCCGCGGCGACTTCACAGGCTTTCGGAAGCGCCATGCCCCCGGACATGGGGTGGCCCTCCTGTGCATGGGCCGTCAGCGGGAACGCGGCGATCGCTGCGGCGATGAGAATCTTACGCATGGTGGTTCTCCTTGGGTGGCCCTCGAGCCGTTGGGTTTGAGTTTTGGGCGGCGACAAACCGCCGCCCCCGGTGATCAGTTGAACTTCGCCTGAGAGGTCTTGCCGTCGGGGCCCGTGAGCTGGACCGCACCCTTGACGGGACCCTCGGACGGACCCGCCAGCGTCCCCGACAGGAACGGGCCGGACGGGGCGAGCGTGACGCGGGCCGGCTTGCCGCCGACCAGGAGGACCGCGGTCCCCTTGAAGCCGTCGACCGCAACCGGAGCGTCGGCGGCGTCGCTGACGAACACCTTCACCTCGCTTCCCGCGGTGACGAGCTCGACATGGTGGGCCCCGGCGTCGACGAGCGTCCCGCCGTTCGGTCCCTTGCGGGGTTCGTGGGCCTGCGCGGCGCCGGACGCGAGGAGTGCGGCGGCGATGATCAGCGTGCGGATGGTCATGGTTCAGGTCTCCGGTTGAGGTCAGAAGGAATGGGCGGCTGCCGCGCCGGGTGCCGCCTCGGCGGTCCCCGACGTTGCTTGGCGGGCGGCGTCGACCAGGCGCTTCAGCGGCTTCTCGCCATAGCGCAGGAAGAGGACGGGGGTCAGGAAGGTGTCGAGCAGCGTCGAGGAGACGAGGCCGCCGAAGATCGTCACCGCGACGGGGTGGAGGATTTCCTTGCCCGGCGCCGACGCGTCGATCATCAGCGGCACCAGCGCGACGCCCGCAGATAGCGCCGTCATCAGGACGGGGGTGAGCCGCTCCAGGCTGCCGCGCATCACGAGGTCGCGCCCGAAGGGCATTCCCTCGTGGATCGACAGGTTGATGTAGTGGCTGATCTTGAGGATGCCGTTTCGAGCCGCGATGCCCGTCAGCGTGATAAAGCCGATCATCGACGCGACCGACAGCGGCTGCCCGGACAGCCAGAGCGCCGCGACCGAGCCGATCAGGGCGAGCGGGATGCTGCCAAGGATGATCAGCGTGAACACGGCCGAGCGGTAGCGGCTGTAGAGGATCGCGAATATCATCGCGAGAGAGACCAATGACAGGAGCCCGATCGTGCGACTGGCCTCCTCCTGGGCCTGGAAGGTCCCCTCCAGGCTGGTCGAGAATCCAGGCGGCAGGGCCGCCGCGGCGACCTCCGCGCGGATCCGCTCGATCACCTCAGCCATGTCGGCGTCGCCGGCGGCGTTTGCGAGCACGACGACGCGCCGCTGCCCGTTCTCACGAAGGATCTGGTTAGGCCCGTCGGTCTCGCGGACATCCGCGAGTTGGCGTACGGGTATCCAGCCGGCGGGCGTTTCGATCAGGAGATCGCCTAGCGCCTGAGTGGTGCGCTCGGTGTCGCGGAGCCGCATGACGACGTCGTAGGTCCGATTGCCATCGACGAGTCGGGAGACGACGCGTCCGTTGGAGAGCTGTTCCAGCTCCTCGGTGACCTTCGCCGGCTGGATCCCGAAGAGAGCGGCCCGTGCGTAGTCGATCCGGATCTCGAGCTGCGGGATGCGCACCTGCTTCTCGACCTGGAGGTCGACCACTCCCGGGACGGTCGCGAGGCGGCCCCTCAGGCTCTCCGCCACGGTGCGCAGCGTGTCGATGTCGTCGCCGAACACCTTCAGCGCGATCTGCGCCCTCACGCCCGACAGCATGTGGTCGAGGCGGTGCGAGATCGGCTGGCCGATGTTGATTGACACCGGGAGGACCGAGAGGCGCGAGCGGATGTCCGCCTCGATCGCCGTCTTCGGTCGGCCCGTTTCGAGGTCCACCTCGATCTCGGAGGAGTGAACGCCTTCCGCATGCTCGTCGAGTTCAGCGCGTCCGGTTCGCCGTCCGACGACGGAGACCTCCGGAACCTCCATGATGAGGCGTTCGGCGATGAGGCCGACACGGTGCGACTCTGCCAGCGAGATGCCGGGGTTGAAAGCCATGCTGATTGTCAGCGTGCCCTCGTTGAACGGCGGCAGGAACGCACGAGGCAGGGCCGTCGCGCCGACGGCCGCAAGACCGACAGCAAGCACGGCACACGCCATCAGCATCCGCGGCCAGCGGAAGGCCCGGTCGAGCAGCACCCGGTTGCCGCGCTTCAGCCACCGCACGAGGAAGCTCTCGTGCTCGTCGAGGCGCTTCAGCCCCGGCAAGAGGTAGTAGGCCATGACCGGGGTCAGCGTGATCGACACCACCAGGCTGGACAGGATCGACACGATGTAGGCCTGCCCAAGCGGCGCGAAGAGCCGTCCCTCGATGCCCGACAGGGCGAAGAGCGGCACGAAAACGAGGACGATGATCACCGTCGCGTAGACGATGCCGGATCGCACCTCCTGCGAGGCCGAGACGACGACGTCGAAGACGGACCGCGGGTTGCCCAGCTCCCGGTTCTCGCGCAGCCGTCGGAAGATGTTCTCGACGTCGACCACGGCGTCGTCGACGAGCTCGCCGATCGCGATGGCGAGGCCACCGAGCGTCATCGTGTTGATGGACAGGCCCATGAGGTGGAACACGATCCCTGTCGTGAGGATCGAGACGGGGATCGCCGTGAGGGAGATGACCGTCGTGCGCACGTTGAGGAGGAAGGCGAAGAGGATGATCGCCACCACGACGATCGCCTCGAGGAGCACCGTCTCGACGTTCTTGACGGAGGTCTCGATGAAGTCTGCCTGACGGAACAGGACCTGGTCGGCCTTGATGCCGTCCGGGAGCGAGGCGCTTACCTCGCCGAGTGCCGCCTCCAACTGGCGGGTCAGGGTGACGGTGTCGACGTCCGGCTGCTTCTCGATCGAAACGATCACCGCGGACTTGCCCATGTACCCGGCCTCGCCACGCTTCTGCCGTGCGCCGAACGATACGTCCGCCACCTGGTCGAGGAGGATGGGCTGCGTGCCGACGGTCGCGACGACGAGGCTCCGCAGGTCGTCGAGGCTGAGGCTACGGCCGACGTTCCGGATCAGGAACTCCCGGGCGTACTGGTCGGTGAACCCGCCGCCCGTGTTCGCGCCGAAGGAGGTCAACGCAGCCTCGACCTGATCCAGCGTGACGCCGAGCGCACGCAGGGCGGCCGGGTTCGGTGCCACGCGGTACTGGCGGACCTCGCCGCCGATCGGGATGACCTGCGCGACGCCGGGAACGGAGAGGAGGCGTGGCCGCACGACCGCGTCCGCTACCTCGCGCAGCGCCATCGGAGACACGCCGTCGGGTGCCGTCATGGCGACGAGCATGACCTGCCCCATGATCGAGGAGATCGGGCCCATCTGCGGCGACACTTCGGGCGGGAGCTGGGTGCGCACGAGCGCCAGCTTCTCGGCGATCTGCTGGCGGTTCAGGTAGATGTCGGTGTCCCAGTCGAACTCGACGTAGACGATGGAAAGGCCGACGCCCGAGACGGACCGCACGCGAGACACGCCCGGCAAGCCGTTCATTTGCGTCTCGAGCGGATAGGTGACGAGCTGCTCCACCTCGGGCGGCGCGAGGCCTTCGGCTTCCGTCATGATCGTGACGGTCGGCCTGTTCAGGTCGGGAAAGACGTCGACGGGCAGGCCCATCGAGACGAACGCGCCGTAGAGAACGAGAACCGCCGCGATCGCGAGGACAAGCATGCGGTTGCGCAGGGACTGCGTGACGAGGAACGTGAACATGGGCGCGCCCTCAGCGGATCTGGTTGAGGAGTTCGGCACCCGCGGTCACGACGCGGCTACCCGCTTCGATACCCGCGGCGACGAGGACCCGGTCGCCGTCGAGCGGCAGGACACGCACCTCCCTCGGCTCGAAGCGCTCGGCGCCCGTGTGCAGGAAGACGATGTCCTGGCCGTTCGCGCTACGCAGGATGCTCGTGCGCGGCAGGGCGACGCCCGTCTGCGTTTCCTCGGTCTGCGCGAGGACGGTCAGCATCTGACCGGGACGCAGCCCCTTGGTGTCGCCCTCGACGCTGAACTGGACGGGCAATGCCTGCGAGCGGTCCGCGAAACCTGCACCTTCGAACTTCAGCGCCAAGGCCTGCACGCCCTCGCCTTCGGCCGACGCCGCGGAGAACGCTCCGGAGGAGCCGTAGGCCAGCGCCTCGACCCAGAGGCGCGTAGGGTCGACGATGTGGAAGACGATCGCGTTGCTTTCCGCCATCTGGCCCGCGATCGCGCTGGATGCCGCTACGACACCGGAAACCGGGGCGACGAGCGCCTCCGGCTTCACCTGTACCTGGTCGATGGCGGCGCGTCGGTCCTGAAGGCCCTCGAGTTCGATCTTCGTCTCGTCGAGTGTCGTCTTCGCGACGGCCCCGCTTTTCACCAGAGTCTCGGATCGGCGCACCCGCTGCTCGGCGATCGCGATCGCCTGGTCTAGTTCGCTACGGCTCTGGCGCAGGTCCGACTGGTCGATCGTCTGAATCGGCGAGGCGACGAAGGCGAGGATGTCCCCGGCCTCGACTTTTGCGCCGAGCCGCGGGAAGCCCCCCGGGGGTGGTGAGAGGCGCCCGGCGATCGAGGCCTGGACGTAGCCGCTGGCGTTCGGGTCGGGGATCACTCGCCCAGGCATCTCGACACTGCGGCGGTGCTCCTCGGGGGCGGTCATCACCGTGCGGATGGCAAGGATCCGCTGCGAGGGTTTCGGGATGAAGACGGTGCCGTCGGGGAGCCGTTGCGCAAGGTCTCTGGCCGCGGCCGTCAAGCCTGTGCCCGTCTCCTGCGCCATCGCGAGCGATCCCCCGAAGATGAGGACGAGCCCCGCCACCGCTCCGGCGGCGACGACGGTCTTGCGGCGGAAGATCGCCATCACGAGAAGGCCAAGCGCGAACCCCAGCGCCCCGACCGTCAGGAGGGCGGGGTCGTTGCGCGACAGCCTGTCCTTCAGGTCGACGGAAAGGGCATCCCGCATCTCCGTCGCCAGCGCGGATCCGACCAGCCAGCCTGAGCTTGCCGCCACGATCGGCGCGGGAGCCTCCGGGATAGTCAGGGCCGCGGTCAGGAAGTCGACGTCGCTCCCGCTCGTGACGGTCGCGATGAGGTCGTAGGTGCCAGGTTGCAGCGCCCACGCCGCGTCGAGGCGGTAGATGTCGCCGTCTACGGCCGCGGTCGCAGGGCCGGCAGGTGTCTCGATCTCGATCGTGGCGCCGACGACGGGCTCGTTGGTGTCGAAGCGGTCGAGGTGGATCTCCAGCGACGACCCCCGCGCTACCGCGACGAGTTCGAAGAGCGCGCTCTGCGCCTCGGCGCGGGGAGCGGCCTGCGCCGACACAGCCGGCGGAGGTCCGCCGTGGTCGTGCCCCCCGTGTGCCAGGGCCGACGACGCAAGCGTCAGGGCGGCCATCACGGCCGCGATCATGATACGAAAGCTCATTTGGAAAGCCCAAGTTCTGGAACATCACCTGGGACGCGCGGACGCGCCCGTTCAGAATGTCAGACGAGGGTTCTCGGGGGCCGGATCAGACCGTCTACGACGGTGCCGAGCAACAGGGCGGATTGCCGGGCTGGGCCGTGACCGCCCAAAGGCGGCGTCTGGAAAGGTTCGAGGGCGGTACCAACCGCCGCCGCCATACAGTTCGACATGCCCGTTCCGCAGCAGGATGACCCGGGAACGCGGTGGCCACCAATTTGGCCGTCCTTCTTGCTGGCGACGGCCTGCGTGTCCGCGTCACCGCCGGCGTCGGAAGCCGCCTCGACCTCGATGGTGTCCGACGTGACCTCTACCGACGTGTCGGGAGCCACCGGGCCGTGGTTGCCATGGGCCTGCGCCGCCGAGGAACAGAACAGCACGATGCCGGCAACCACGAGGGTCGCGAGCAACGAGGCCATCTTGTTCAGGACGAACGACATGCGGTCTGGTGTACCTTTTGGAGCGGTGACGGGCAACGACACCCTGGAACTACGGCTAATATGGGATGACGGACCTCAGGTCGGCACGCTTTCAGTGCCTCATGTAGACGAGGTGCGTTTCCCGGGCCTGTTCAGGCAGCCATCCGTTCGGCCGGGTAACCGGCGGAGCGGATGGCATCGGTGATTGCAACCTCGCTGGCGGCGCTCTCGACGGTCACCGTTCCCATAGGCAAGTCCACGCTGACCTGGGCGGTCGGATCAACGGTCTCCACCGCCTTCCGGACGGTCGAGACGCAGTGGCCGCAGCTCATCTCATCGACTTTCAGCTTCAACATGTCGAACTCCATCAGTGTCGATGTCGGGAAGATGGGGCTTCCCAGTGTTGGAAGGTCAAGGGGCCCTGCGAGCGGTGATCGCGTCGAAGCCCTTGCGGCCCTTGTTCGACGGAACCGGGTCGGATGCCGCCGCCAGATCGCGGATGATCGGGCAATCGGGCCGGTCGTCCCCATGGCAGTGGTCCGCCAGGTCGCGAAGCGTGGTCGCCATCTCCTGGAGCTGGCGCATGCGCGTCTCTAGCTCCTCGACATGCCGGAGTGCCAACCGTTTCACGTCGGCGCTCGCGCGGTTCCTGTCCCCCCATAGGCCGAGGAGGTCCTTGATCTGCTCGACCGAGAAGTTCAGGTCCCGCGCCCTTCGGATGAACCGAAGCGTCGACACCTCGGTGGCCGAGTACACGCGGTAACCCGAAACAGCCCGCTCCGCCGGGACGATCAGGCCGATGGTCTCGTAGTAGCGGATCATCTTGGCGCTGACGCCCGACGCCTTCGACGCCTCGCCGATGTTCATGTCCGTCCCTCCACCCCGGGGAGAGCCGCCCGGGCTCCGGTCCCATAGCCCACCGCATTCGGCGACCGTTCTGCGAACGGTGGCTCGAAGAGCCGCAGCCGCAGCGCGTTCCCGAGCACGAAGACGCTGGAGAGGGCCATGGCACCCGCGGCGAGGATCGGGGACAGGAGGATCCCTGTGAACGGATACAGCGCCCCCGCGGCGACCGGGATCAGGACGACGTTGTAGCCGAACGCCCAGAAGAGGTTCTGCCGGATGTTGGCGATGGTCGCCTTCGAGATGGCGATCGCGTTCACGACACCCATCAGGTTGCCCGACATGAGGACGACGTCTGCGCTCTCGATGGCGACGTCGGTTCCGGTGCCGACGGCAAGCCCGGTGTCCGCCTCGGCCAGGGCCGGCGCGTCGTTGATGCCGTCGCCGACGAAGGCGACGTTACGGCCGCCCTCTCGAAGCCGCTTCACCGCGTCCACCTTGCCCTCGGGCAGCACCTCGGCGACGACCTCGTCGATCCCGAGCTGCGCCGCGATGGCGTCGGAGGTGCGCTTGTTGTCGCCCGTGATCATCGCGACGCGCAGGCCCATATCATGGAGTGCGCGAACCGCAGCCGCGGAACTCGGCTTCACCGGATCGGCGACGGCGACCATGGCGGCCAGCCGACCGTCGACCGCCACGTAGAGAGGCGACTTGCCCTCCCGTCCGAGACGCTCGGCAGTGGACGCGAAAACGGCGACGCTGAAGCCGAGCCGCGCCATGAAGCGGTCAGCGCCGACGGCGACCGTACGTCCCGCCACGAGGGCCTTCGCACCGTAGCCGGGAATGGCCTCGAAGCCTTCCGAAGCCAGCCGCTCGAGGCCCTCGCGATCGGCGGCGGCGACGATGGCGGCGGCGATCGGATGCTCGGAGCGCGCCTCGACGGCGGCGACCAAGGCCAGCACCCCGGCGCGGTCAAAGCCCTCCGCGACGACAAGGTCAGTCAGCTCGGGCCGTCCCTCTGTCAGCGTCCCCGTCTTGTCGAGCGCGACGACATCCGCGTCCCGCAGCGTCTGGAGGGCCTCTCCCTTCCGGAACAGCACGCCGATCTCGGCCGCGCGCCCCGTCCCGACCATGATCGACGTCGGCGTGGCGAGGCCCATCGCGCAGGGACAGGCGATGATGAGCACGGCCACCGTGTTGACGAGGGCGAAGGCCAGGGCGGGGTCCGGACCGAAGAGCAGCCAGACGAGGAAGGTCAGCGCCGCCGCCGCCATGACCGCCGGGACGAACCACTGGGTCACGCGGTCGACGGCCGCCTGAATCGGCAGCTTGCCGCCTTGGGCGGTTTCCACGAGCTTGATGATCTGCGCCAGCATCGTGTCGGCGCCGACCTTCTCGGCGCGGTAGGTGAAGCTGCCGTTGCCGTTGATCGTGCCGCCAGTGACCAGGGCGCCGACGGCCTTTTCGACGGGGACGGGCTCGCCCGTGATCATGGACTCGTCGACGAACGAGGCACCTGACAGGACCGTCCCGTCCACGGGGATCCGTTCGCCTGGTCGGACCTCCACCCGGTCGCCTACGACGACGGCGCCGAGATCGATCTCGACGGTCCGCCCCTCGCGCTCGACCCGCGCCGTCTTGGGCTGGAGACCGACGAGTCGCTTGATCGCCTCGCTCGTGCGTCCCTTCGCCCGCGCCTCCAGAAGCCGTCCGAGTAGGATCAGCGTCACGATCACGCTGGCCGCCTCGTAGTAGACGTTCGCCGTCCCAGCGGGCAGGACCGCAGGCCAGAAGGTCGCGACGACGGAGTAGGCATACGCGGCACTCGTGCCGACGACGACCAGGGAGTTCATGTCGGGTGCGAGGCGCCCGAGCGCCGGAACGCCCTTCCTGAAGAAGCGGAGCCCGGGTCCGAACAGGACGGCCGTCACCAGGACGAACTGGAGGACTCGGCTCTGCCATTCGCCGATCGTGTCCATGACGAACATGTGGATCGCTGGCACGAGGTGGGATCCCATCTCGACCGCGAAGACCGGGAGCGTCAGGATCGTCGCGATCGCGAAGTCGCCCTTCAGGCGGGCGTACTCACGCTCCTTCTCCTCTGCGCGGACATCGCCGGCGTCCACTTCGGATCCCACCCTCACGGGCTCGTAGCCGGCCTTGCGCACGGCCGCCTCGACCGCGGCACGGTCGGTCCCGCCAACAGTCGTGACACTCGCCCGTTCGGTCGCGAGGTTCACGCTGGCACTCGAGACGCCGGGGACAGCGGCGATCGCCTGCTCGACACGCCGGACGCACGAGGCGCAGGTCATGCCCCGAACCTCGATCTCGAACGTGTCGGAGCGGACCTTGTAGCCCGCGGACCGGATGGCAGCCACGACGGCACCCGCATCGCCCGACCCAAGCGAAACATCGGCCCGCTCCGTGGCGAGGTTGACGTTGGCGGACACGACGCCTGGGACCTCGGCGATGGCACGCTCAACGCGCCGGACACAGGACGCGCAGGTCATGCCATCGACTTGAAATGAGATGGGAACGGCGGGCGACGTTTCCGCGCGCGCCAGGGAGACGATCTGGTTCATCGAAGTGGCTCCATTGGCCGTTTCGATGAAGATGGGGCTTCCCACCATGGGAAGGTCAAGGAGCGGAAGCGCAGAATAATACGCGAGGGGAATGCGTGCCCGGCGACGTCGGCTACGCGTCGAGCAACGCGTCATCGGCTATCAGATTTTGCCGCTAAGCCGAGGAGGATAGCCACTTTGTGCTCGAGACCTTGAAGTCGGCGTATCTCGCCGACCCATCCGAAAAGACGCTTGAATGCTACAACGATATTTGCAATATCGAACTCATGATCGATGATGCAGCCGTTTCCGCCCTCTCCGCCCTTGCCCATGCAGATCGTCTCGCGGCCTTCCGCATGCTCGTCCGCGCGGGTCCGAACGGCATGCCGTCCGGCGAGATCGCCGAGGCCCTTTCGATCCCGCCGACCCGTATGTCCTTCCACCTCGCGACATTGGAACGCTCCAAGCTCCTGCGGTCGTGGCGTGACGGTCGCCGCATCCTCTACGCGGCGAGCTACGACGACATGCGTCAGCTCCTCGCCTACCTCGTCGACGACTGCTGTTCCGGCAATCCGGAGATCTGCGCCAACCTCACCGACCTCATTCCCTCCTGCACCTCGGAGACCTGCACATGAGCCTCGTCGCACCCCTCAACGTCCTCTTCCTCTGCACGGGCAACTCAGCCCGCTCGATCCTTGCCGAGAGCATCCTGCGCAAGGACGGCGCCGGACGCTTCAACGCCTTCTCCGCGGGCAGCCGCCCGAAGGGCGAGGTCAACCCGATGGCGCTGAGCGTCCTCGAGGAGTTCGGCTACCCGACCGACAACATGCGCTCGAAGCCGTGGGATGAGTTCGCAACGCCCGAGGCACCCGTCATGGACTTCGTCTTCACCGTCTGCGACCAGGCGGCGGGCGAGTCCTGCCCGATCTGGCCGGGACAGCCGATGACGGCGCACTGGGGCATCGAGGACCCGAGCCACGAGAACCGAAGCGACATCTGGAAGCGGGCCGCGTTCACGACGGCCTTCCGCTACATGAAGAACCGGATCTCGGCGTTCGCCGCGCTGCCCCTTGAAAGCCTCGAGCGCACTCGCCTTGCCGTGAAGGTCCGCGAGATCGGCCAGCTCGAAGGTGCCTCGTTCCGCCCGTCCGACGTCGCCTGAGGAACCACTATGACCGTCACGATCTACCACAACCCCGATTGCGGCACGTCGCGCAACACGCTCGAGATGATCCGGCAGTCCGGTGAGGAACCGCAGGTCATCGAGTACCTGAAGACGCCGCCGAGCCGTGAGACGCTGATCGAGCTGCTCGACGTCATGGCCATGAAGCCCCGGGACATCCTGCGGAAGAAGGGCACGCCGTACGCCGAGCTCGGTCTCGACGACCCGGCGCTCGGCGACGAGGAGCTGCTCGACGCGATGATGGCGCACCCGATCCTGATCGAGCGCCCGATCGTCGTGACGGACAAGGGCGTGGCGCTCTGTCGGCCTTCGGAGAAGGTGTTCGACCTTCTCGACAAGCCCGTCGCCACCTTCACCAAGGAGGACGGCGAGACCGTGTCGGCCGGATCCGCCTCGTGAGCCTTGTCGGCACCGTTGCCGATGCGGACGCGGATCTCGTTGCCCTACTGTCGTCGGCAGGTCTTCCGACGGAGGACGTGCACGAGGCGGGCCGTGTGTTCCTTCGCTTCGTCGATCCGTCGGACCGGGTCGTCGGCATCGGCGGCTACGAGCCGCTGGGCGACGTCGTCCTGCTACGGTCCATCGTCATCGCGCCCGAGCGCCGTGGCGAAGGGTTCGGGAAGCACATCGCCGAAGAGCTGATGCGTCGGGCAGCCGGATACGGAGCTCGCGGGGCCTACGCACTGACGACGGGACCGGAGACGTTCCTGACGACGCTCGGCTTCGAGCGCGTCGACCGTGCATCGGCACCGATGTCCGTCCTCGAAACGAGGCAGGCGCACGGCCTCTGCGCCGCTTCCGCAGTCCTCTGGCGTAAGGAGATCGGCGAATGACCGACCCGGTATCGATCGACCTTCCAAACGTCGACCTGACGCAGCTCCAGCCGATCGACTTCGCGGCGCTGGCGGCCCCCGGGGAACCGACGCACCCGCCGCGCATCCTGGTGCTCTACGGTTCGATCCGCGAGCGCTCGTTCTCCCGGCTCCTGTCCGAGGAGGCCTCGCGCCTGCTTCGCTGGTTCGGCTGCGAGGTTCGCACCTTCGATCCGCGGGACCTGCCGCTGCCCGACGGCGCCGGGACGGACCATCCGAAGGTCAAGGAGCTGCGCGACCTCGCCGAATGGTCCGAGGGCATGGTCTGGGTCAGTCCAGAACGGCACGGTGCGATGACGGGGATCCTGAAGGCGCAGATCGACTGGATCCCCCTCAGCGACGGGGCTAAGCGCCCGACGCAGGGAAAGACGCTCGCGGTCATGGAGGTGTCGGGCGGCTCGCAGAGCTTCAACGCCGTGAACCAGATGCGAATCCTCGGCCGCTGGATGCGCATGGTGACGATCCCCAACCAGTCGTCGGTGCCGAAGGCCTTCCTGGAGTTCGACGAGGCCGGACGCATGAAGCCCTCCGCGCTCTACGGCCGCGTCGTCGACGTCTGCGAGGAACTGGTGAAGTTCACCTGGCTCGTCAGAGGACGTTCCGCCTACCTGACGGACCGATACTCGGAGCGCGTCGAAAGCGCCGAGGAACTGTCCAAGCGCGTCAACCAGCGCTCCCTCTGATCCTCTCGCATCCGGACATTCCATGCTCGCCCTCGCGATCTTCGTCGCTACCCTCGTCTTCGTCATCTGGCAACCGCGGGGTCTCGGCATCGGCTGGTCGGCGCTCGCCGGCGCGGCCGTCGCCCTTGTCACGGGTGTCGTCGGCTGGGCGGACGTCGGCGTCGTCTGGGACATCGTCTGGGACGCGACCTTTACCTTCGTCGCGCTGATCGTCATCTCGCTGATCCTCGACGAGGCCGGGTTCTTCGCCTGGGCCGCACTTCACGTCGCGCGCTGGGGCGGCGGCAACGGACGGCGGCTGTTCCCGCTGGTCGTGCTGCTCGGCGCCGCGATCGCCGCCGTCTTCGCCAACGATGGCGCGGCACTGCTGCTGACGCCGATTGTCCTCGCCATCCTCCTGCGGCTGAACTTCCCGCCCGCCGGGGCTCTTGCCTTCGTCGTCGCCTGCGGCTTCGTCGCCGACACGACGTCGCTCCCGCTCGTGGTGTCGAACCTCGTGAACATCGTCACCGCCAACTACTTCGACATCAGCTTCGGCCGATACGCCGCGGTCATGGTTCCGGTGAACCTCGTCTCGCTGGCGTCGACGCTCCTCGTCCTCTGGCTTTACTTCAGGCGGGACATTCCCGAGCGCTACGACACGTCCGCGCTGGAGGACCCGGGACAGGCAATCAAGGACCGCCAGGTGTTCCGCGCCGCCTTCCCGCTGCTCGGCCTCCTGCTCGTCGCCTACTTCGTCACCGGACCGCTCGGCGTGCCGATCTCGTTCGTGACCGGCGCGGCTGCCGTCGTCCTGATGGCGGTCGCCGGGCGATGGTTCGCGGGGGGGCGTGGTGCCGTCGTGCCACTAGCCAAGGTGCTGCGCGAGGCGCCTTGGCAGATCGTGCTCTTCTCGATCGGCATGTACCTCGTCGTCTACGGTCTCGGGAACGCCGGGCTGACCGACATCGCCGCCGGGGTACTTGTCTGGCTTGGTCAACAGGGCACGTTCGTTGCCACCGTCGGGACGGGCTTCGTCGTGGCAGTGCTCGCCTCCGTCATGAACAACATGCCCGCCACCCTCGTCGGGGCGCTCGCCATCGACCGCGCTGCGCTCGATCCGCTGACGAAGGAGCTGATGGTCTACGCCAACGTCGTCGGCAACGACCTCGGGCCTAAGTTCACGCCCATCGGCAGCCTGGCGACGTTGCTCTGGCTCCACGTCCTTGCGGGCAAGGGGCAGACGATCACCTGGGGCCAGTACATGAAGGTCGGCCTCGTCATCACGCCGCCGGTCCTCCTCGCGACGCTGGTGGCACTGTGGCTCTGGCTCCCGGTCGTCTCGTGAGGCCGCGCTGGCAGGTCATCTCGGCACTCGGCGTCTTCGAGATCCTGGCTTGGGGATCGTCCTACTACCTGCCCGCCGTCCTCGCGCTTCCCATCGCGAAGGAGACGGGGTGGCCGCTGCCGTGGGTGATCGGCGGCGTGAGCGTCGGGCTGCTGGTATCGGCCGCCATCTCTCCTCGGGTCGGCGCGACGATCGGGAAGAACGGCGGGCGCCCGGTCCTCGCCGTCGGTGCCCTGCTACTGGCGTTTGGACTGGCAACCCTCGGCCTCTCACCGAACCTTCCGGTCTTCCTGCTCGGATGGGCCGTCGTCGGTCTCGGGATGGGCATGGGCCTCTACGATCCCGCGTTCGCCACGCTAGGGCGACTCTACGGATCCGACGCTCGATCCGCGATCACGACTTTGACGCTCTGGGGCGGGTTCGCGAGCACGGTCTGCTGGCCCCTGTCCGCCCTGCTGGTGGACCAACTCGGATGGCGCGGCGCGTGCCTCGTCTACGCCGCCCTGCACCTCTGCGTGTCGTTGCCGTTGGCCCTACTATTCGTGCCGTCGCCTGCGGCGCCGGTCATCCGTCGGGCGCATCTCGATCGTCCCGGCCTGCCCGGGCCCGGGGAGCGACGCGCCTACCTTCTCCTGGCGGGGCTTCTCGTCGTCTCCGGAACGATCTTCGGCCTCGTCTCCGTCCACCTCCTGACGCTTCTGCAAGCCCGCGGCGAGACGTTGGCGGCCGCCGTGTCGCTTGGCGCGATGGTCGGCCCGTCGCAGGTCGCCGCGCGCGTCCTCGAGATGGCTGGCCGCGGCCGGCACCATCCTTTGTGGACGCTACGCGTCGCCGTCGTGCTGATCGCGGCGAGTGTGTGCCTTCTGGCCTTCGACACCTTCCCGATCGTGGTGGCGATCGTCCTCTACGGCGCGGGCAACGGCGTCTTCTCGATCGCCCGTGGGACGGTGCCGCTGGCCCTGTTCGGGCCGGACACCTATGCCGTTGTCATGGGACGGCTTGCGCGCCCGGCACTCGTCGCGCAGGCGCTGGCACCTACAGCAGGCGCGGCGATCATCGCCTATGCAGGAACCTCGCAGACGTTCCTCGTCCTCGCCGTGCTCGCTGTCGTCGCCGTCGGACTGGTTTTGTTTCTCCGGGAACAGCAGCCTGCGTCAAAGCCACGCCTGCGGCAGGGGGTATGACGGTCTCGATGGCTCGACAGGCGCTATGTTTCGTCGGATAGATCGCCCATGAGTACGATCGATCCTCCCGTCACCCACAGCCGCCCCGCAGCCTTCGGAGGCGGTGCCGTGATCGGCGCCCTCGGCGGGCTGATCGGCCTCGGCGGGGCCGAGTTCAGGCTCCCGTTGCTCATCGGCTTGTTCCGCTTCGCGGCGCTGGAGGCCGTCATCCTGAACAAGGCCATGAGCCTCGTCGTCGTTGCCAGCGCGCTCCCCTTCCGAGCGGGAACGGTGCCGTTCGGCCAGATCGCCGCACACTGGCCCATCGTCCTTAACCTGCTCGCCGGAAGCCTGCTGGGGGCGTGGCTCGGGGCTGGCTGGGCGACGCGGCTCCGGTCGGAGACGCTGTACCGGATCATCGCGGTCCTGCTCGTGGCGATCGCCGGCATCCTGCTCGTCGGGCACGAGCTGACCGCGGGGCAGCCCCTCGTGACAGGCTGGGCGCAGGTGGTCGCCGGCGTCGTCGCCGGGTTCGGGATCGGCGTCGTCGCGTCCCTCCTAGGGGTCGCCGGCGGCGAACTCCTGATCCCGACGCTGGTCCTCCTGTTCGGCGCCGACATCAAGCTCGCCGGGAGCTTGTCGCTCGCCGTGAGCCTGCCGACGATGATCGTCGGGTTCACCCGCTACAGCCGGGACCAGAGCTTCGCGGTATTGGGCCGGAACAGGACGTTCCTACTCGTCATGGCCGCTGGCTCGGTCGTCGGCACGTTCATCGGGGGGCGGCTGCTCGGGATCATTCCGGAAGGCATCCTGCTGCCTGGCCTAGCGGCAATCCTGCTCATCTCGGCCTGGAAAGTGTGGCGGCACGTCTAGTGTCGACCGTTCAGGCCTTCGTCGCCAGCAGCCGTTCCACCTTCTGCCGCCGCACCTTCATGGCTTCGTGCATGTCGAGCGTCCCGACAAAGCCGCCGTCGCGGTCGTAGAGGTAGACCCCGGCCGAGTGGTCGACCGTGTAGTCGCCACCCTCCGTCGGCACCTTCTTCCGGTAGGCCTTGAAGGCGCTGAACGCCCGGTCGACCTCTGCCTCCGGACCCGTCAACGCGACGATCCTCGGGTCGAAGGACTGGAGGTAGGCATTCAACACTTCGGGCGTGTCCCGTTCGGGATCTCCGCTGACCAGCATCACCTGCAAGTCGCCGCCCCGTTCGCCGAGATCGGCGAGGAGCACCGACAGTTCGGCGAGCGTCGTCGGGCAGATGTCGGGGCAGTGCGTAAAGCCGAAAAACACGGCAACGGGCTTACCCCGGAAGTCGGACCACGTCCTCGGGCGTCCTTTGTGGTCGACCAGCGCGAACTCGCCCCCGATGGGGACCGACACGGAGGCTGGGCTGGTGCCAGACCTCATGTCGAACTGCATGACGGTGCCGATGACGACGAACATCGACATCGCGCCTGCGAGGCCCCAGAGGATGTAGCGAAGTCCCGCCAAGGTCACTTGGCATGACCCTCATGCGGAGGCGCGGCGGCCGCGGCACCGAAGCCCTCGACCGAGAACCTGACTGGGACGGACCCGGCATGCTCGAAAACGAGGGTGCCGTCGAACGAAGCGCCCTTCACGATCGGCTCCTTGAGGTCGAGCAGCATGACGTGCGTGCCGCCGGAAGCGAGGTCCACGGTCGCCCCGGGTGTGAGAACGATGCCGCCCTCGACGCGTCGCATGCGGGCGACGCCGTTCTCGACGGTCGTGGCATGGATCTCGAAGCGCCCGGCTACGGTCGCGGTCCCGCCGACCAGTCGATCCGGCTCGGTCCCGTCGTTGCGGATCGAGAGGTAGCCAACCCCAACCTTCGCGTTCGGCGGCGTCGGGCGAGAGGACGGATGGTCGATCGTGAGGCTGCCGGCCTTGAACTCGTGCCCGCTGGCCGGCCCGAGCAGGACGGCAAAGCCAAGGGCGGTCGCCGTCGCGGCCGTGAGGAACCTCACTTCGGGTACCGCGCGAACACTGTCGACGTGCCGTCGCGCGCGACGAGGAGCACCTCGTAGGGCTCGCCGCTCGTCCCCATGCCCGGGCTGCCCATCGGCATGTCGGGCACGGCAAGGCCGATCGCGTCCGGCTTCTCCACGAGCAGGCGCTTGACCTCCGCCGCCGGGACGTGGCCCTCGACGACGTAGCCGCCGACGAAGCCCGTATGGCACGAGGTCTGTCCCGGCTTCAGTCCGGCACCCGTCTTCTTCGCCTGGAGATCGGCCATGGCGAGATTCTCGTTCGAGACCTCGAACCCGGCCTCCTCGAGGTGCTTCATCCAACCGATGCAGCAGCCGCAGCCCGACGTCGAGAACACGTCGACGGTCTCCGCTGCCATGACAGTCGTGGACAGGAGCGCCAGGGCGCCGGCGAGGAACGTCGTCCGCTTGGACATCATGGCTTCGTTCTTCCCTAGGTCTTCAGATCCAGCGCCGGACGGCGCTTCGGTAGGCGACGTATACCGGACCGAACGAGTGCTGAAGGAAGCGCTCCTCGTCCCGGACCTGGATCTCGCAGGCGATCCAGAAGGAGACCGCGCAGGCGATCATCGCGGGCGACGGGACCGCCACCGCCAGTCCGACCGCCATCGCGAGCATCCCGAGGAACACGGGATTGCGAGACAGGCCAAATAAACCCGTCGTGACCAGCGCGTCAGGTGCCATCTCCGGGACGCCGACTCGCCATCGACGCCCCATGTCCCCCTGGGCGAACAGCGTCAGGGCCTGTCCGCCCATGGCCAGCACCAACCCGGCAAGGCGTACGATCAAGGCCTCGCCCGCCATCGAATTGAGGAACGGCGTGGTGGCTCCTATTGCATACGCCACGAGCGCCAGGGCGGCACCGACGATCGATCCGGCGAACAGCAGCCGCGCGAGCCGCTGGCGGACGCTCTGCCCGAAGCCGTAGGCACGGCTGCCGATGGAGGCCGACGTCCGACGGGTGGCGAGCGCCAGCAAGGCCGCGGTGACGATCAGCACGATAGGCGGGCCGAACCGCAGGAGTGGCTCGACGGCTTCGTTCACCGCGGCTTCCATCCGAGCAGCCGCATGGCGTTGGCGGTGACGAGGACGGTGGCGCCCGTATCGGCGAGGATGGCCGGCCAGAGGCCCGTGATGCCGACCACGGTCGTGACGAGGAACACAGCCTTCAGGCCGAGCGCGATGGCGATGTTCGTCCGGATGTTGCCCATGACGCTCTTCGACAGCGCGATCATGTCCGGGATGTCCTTGACCCGTCCGTGCAGCACGGCGGCGTCCGCCGTCTCCAGCGCGACGTCGGTCCCACCGCCCATGGCGATGCCGATGTCGGCGGCGGCGAGCGCTGGCGCGTCGTTGATGCCGTCGCCGATCTTGGCGACCGTGAAGCCCTCCGCCTGAAGCTCGCGCACGATACGCTGCTTGTCCTGCGGCAGGAGCTCGGCGCGCGCCTCGATCCCAAGCCCGGCGGCGACCGCCTCGGCAGTGCGCCTGTTGTCGCCCGTCAGCATGACGGTCCGGATGCCCGACGCCTTGAGGCTAGCGAGCCCCTCCACCGCATCCGGCCGTGCCTCGTCGCGCATGGCGATGAAGCCCGCCACGGCACCATCGACGACCACCACCGACACCGTCTTGCCCTCGGCGTTCAAAGCCGCGATCGCATCCGTCTGCTCGGCCGAGACGGTCGTGCGCTTGGCGGCCGCCTGCGGCGATCCGAGGAACACCCGCTCCCCGCCGACGCCGCCCTCGATGCCCTCGCCGGGAACCGCGTTCGCGTCGAAGGACGGCGGGGTCGGAACCTTGTCGGCATTGGCGCGATCGAGGATCGCTACCGCAAGCGGATGGCTGGAGCCCTTCTCGAGCGCCGCCGCCAGCGAGAGGACGTAAGGTCCGGTGCGGCTGCCCGCGACGATGTCGGTGACGACGGGCTTACCCGCCGTTAGCGTGCCCGTCTTGTCGAAGGCAATCGCGGTGATCGCGCCGAGGCTTTCCAGCACGGCGCCGCCCTTCATCAGAAGGCCACGGCGGGCGCCCGCCGACAGGCCGGCGGCGATGGCCGCGGGCGTCGAGATCACCAGTGCGCAGGGGCAGCCGATCAGCAAGATGGCGAGGCCCTTGTAGATCCATTCGTCCCAGCTCCCGCCGAAGGCGAGCGGCGGGACGACGGCCACCAAGGCACCGACGGCGAGCACTGCTGGCGTGTAGACCTTCGAGAAGCGGTCGATGAAGCGCTCGGTCGGCGACTTCGACTCCTGCGCCTCCTCGACCAATCGAACGACGCGCGCGATCGTGTTGTCGGAGGCCGCAGCCGTCACCCGGACGCGTAGCACGCCGCCAGCATTGATCGTGCCGGCGAAGACGGGATCGCCCACGACCTTGCGCTTCGGCACGCTCTCGCCCGTCACCGGCGCCTCGTCGATCTCGCTCGCCCCTTCCGTGATCGTCCCGTCGGCGGGAACGCGGTCCCCCGGACGCACCAGGATGATCGCACCGACGAGAAGGCTCTCGGCAGGCACCTCGGTCGTCTCGCCGTTCGCCTCCACGATCGCGGTCTTCGGCACGAGCGCGGTCAGGCCCTGGATGCTGGCCCGGGCACGTCCGGCGGCGACGCCCTCCAGCATCTCGCCGACGAGGAACAGGAGGACGACAGTCGCGGCCTCCTCCTCGGCTCCGATGAAAACGGCGCCGATGGCGGCGATCGACATCAGCGTCTCGATCGAGAAGGGCGTGCCGAAGCGGGCGGCCGTGATCGCGCGCCAGGCGACGGGGACGAGGCCGACGGCAAGTGCCGCGAGGAATGCCGGACGTTCGAGCGAGGGAACGAGATGGCCGAGGATGTAGGCGACAACGAGGGCTGCGCCGCAGGCCGCCGTCAGCCGTGCCTTGCGCGTCCGCCACCAGGGCAACCCAGCCTCGCTCGGATCGTCGTGGGTATGGCTGGCATGATCGTGTCCGTCAGCCTCAGGACTGTCCGGTGCCCGGTCAACGGCAGCCTCGGCGCCATATCCAAGGTTCCTGACCTGTTTCACCACGGCGGTGCCGTCGAAGCCATCGGCGTGGCTGACCTTGACCGTTCCCGCAGACACGGAGACGGCGACGTCCTTTACCCCCGGAAGCCGACGGATCGCGGTGTCGACCTTGTTGCCGCAGGCGGCACAGTCCATCCCGGTCACCCGATAGCGACTTTCGTTCGTCACGGCGCTCATGACGCTCTCCTTGCATCGATCTCGACGCAGGCTTACTTCCTCAAGTGGCTAGAGGAGCAAGCGGAAAAATGACGAAGGGCGTTCCGATCGGAGAGGCGTCGCGCGCAAGTGGCATCAAGGTGCCGACGATCCGCTACTACGAACAGATCGGCCTCCTGCCGACGCCACCGCGGACGGAGGGCAACCGCCGCCTCTACGACCCGGCAGACCTGCGCCGCCTGCGCTTCATCCGCCATGCCCGCGAGCTTGGCTTCGAGGTCGGCCCCATCCGCGAACTGCTCGCGCTTGCGGGCGAGCCGGACCGTCCCTGCGAGAGCGCGGACCGGATCGCGACGGCGCATCTCGCCGACATCGACCACAAGATCGCGCGGCTGACGGCGCTGCGCGCGGAGGTCGCGCGGATGGCCGACTGCACGAACCAGTCGGTTGCCGAGTGCCGGGTGATCGAGGTGCTCGGCGACCATGGCGAATGCCTGCATGCCACCCATTGAGGCTCCTTCCTGTTGACGTCGCAGCCTTGGTCAGGATCATGGCACGCATGAAGTTTGCCGCCCTCGCGCTTGTCCTGCTGGCCTCCCTCTTCGCTTCCCTCACCCATGGGATGGCGGCAGCCCCGGCTTGCGTCGAGATGCTGGCGGTCGAGGGCCATGCAGACGTGGATAGCGGCGACGCGTCCGAAGCCGACGGCGCCGCTGCCTCCCCGGACGACGCACACTGCGGTTTTGGGATGATGGCAAGCCGAGGAGCGCTTGTCGGCCCTCGCGACCTTACTGTCGCCTGCGTCGGCGGCCACCCTGCCGATCTCCTCCTCGGGCGGGACCGCATGCCCGATCAGCGTCCTCCGGACCTCACGCGGATCTGAAGCTCGGCCGCCACATCGGCCGGACCAGCCATCCCCGTCACCTACGACAGCCGCAGCGCGGCCGCTCGCGCCATTCCAGGACCATACCATGACCCGAACCACCAACGGCGCCCGCCAGCGCCTGCGCCCGCTTGCCCTCGCCGTGATCGCCGCCGCCGTTCTGGCGCTTGCCGGGTGCTCGGACGAAAAGTCGTCGCCGACCGTAGCGGCTGGCGATGTACCGCCGCCTGCCACACAGGCACAGGCCGCCCCGACCTCCGTCGCCCCCGCGCCCGACGGCGAGGTCGACGTGGCCGCGCTGATGTCGGGCCAAGTGCTGCCCGACGTCGTCGTCGGCCGTCCCGACGCGCCGATCACCATCGTCGAGTATGCGTCGATGACCTGCGACCACTGCGCCGCCTTCCACGCGAACACATACCCGAGCCTCAAGCGGGACTACCTCGACACGGGCAAGGCCAAGCTGATCGTGCGCGAGTTCCCGTTCGACCCCCGCGCCGTCGCCGCGTTCATGCTGGCGCGCTGCACGCCCGGCGACAACGGCCGGACGGCAATGGTCGACACCCTCTTCGCGCAAGGCGAGAGCTGGGCGCATGCGGAGAACGCGTCGGAGAAGCTGCTGGCGATCGCGAAGATGGCGGGGATGACGAACGACACGTTCAAGGCCTGCCTGTCGGACACCGAGCTCCAGTCGAAGGTCGTGGCGACGAAGGACCGCGGCGAGAACGAGTTCGGCGTGGACTCCACACCGACCTTCTTCATCGACGGCAAGAAGTACCGAGGTGCCCTGCCGCCCGAGCAGATGGCGGCGATCCTCGACGCGGCGGGAAGGTAGGCCGGAAACCCTCAGCGCCCTTCCGCTGCTGTGGAAGGCCCTGGCGTGGTCCCGTGGCGGCGGCTCCGCCTGCGTTCTGGGACGATCCGGGTTATCCTGACAGGAAACAACGAAGTCGCACCTCCGCCCGACGACATCGGTTCGCGCTTGCGACTTTCGCATTTCGATCCTGGCAGTCGCAGGACCACCCCCCCCACAGGAAACGGTAAATGGCCACGATCCACCACGAAGCCTGGCAGCCTGACTGGGCGACACACCCTGGTGAGCATCTCGCTGAACACCTCAAGGAGCGGGGCGTGTCCAGCGCGGAGTTCGCCCGACTTTCGGGCATTTCGCCCGAACTCATTGCCGCGATCGTCGCTGAATCCGCACCCGTCACCCCGGAGATCGCCTCGAAGCTACAGCATTCCTTGGGGCTGAAGGCCGACGTCTGGCTGTCGCTACAGACGGCATGGGAGCGGCATCAGGCTAGCGAAGCCAAACGGGCCAACTGACGGCCCGAAGCATCCCGAGCCTGAGATCCGCCGCCCAGCCGTCAGGCCGCGTGCGACGCCGCGTTGGGCTGGGGCAGAGTGGGTGATCCCCAGTCGCCGAGCAGCTTGCAACGCATCACGGACCGCACGGCTACCTTCGCGGTCTCCTCGTCGAGCGAGCGGATGTTCTTCAGGACGGCGGCGGGGGCACCCGATGCCTTCGCGATCGACGCGAGCCTCTTCGGATCGGCGTGGTCGGCCTTGAGATAGCCGTTCGCGAACGCGTTCTCGACTAGGAACGAGCGGTCGCCCTCCCTGACCGCGATGCGGGCGAGCAGACACAGTTTCTCGACGTTCTCGGCAGCCGCCGCCGGACGCAGGCGGTCGAAGAGGGTCGAACCGTCCGCCGCGAGGAAGTCGTCGTCCTCGTCGACACCGAGGATGTCCGCCTTGTCCTGCCCGTCCAGATGGATTGCCTCGGCGTCGAGCCGGGCGACGACCCACTTGGTGACGGTGTCGTGCGTCTCGTCGCCCGCAAGCGAGGGATCGTCCGTCGCCGCCCGCGCCGCAGCCGCGTACGGGTATTCGGCGTGCAGTATCGGCTGGCCGTCCAGCATGTAGCGGTAGGCGAACCCGCCGTCCGGACCGTCGTCCTCTTGCCAAGAAGCCGGGCCGAAGGCGTTGTGGACGATGTCCCGGTCGTCCAGCACGACGGCGCCGTCGTCCAGCTCCCACTCCCCTGCGCCGAGCGGCAGGTCGATGGCGTCGGGACTGTTCATCAGGCGCGCCTGGATGGCCATCGGGCCGCTGAGGCCCGATGGCATGTTCGTCTTGGAGACGTAGTCGATCACGCCGTCGGTGCCGATCAGGGCGGTGCCGATCCGGCGTCCGGACTTGCCCCTCAACGAGGCGAGGATCGTCTGCCCCTCGTCGGGTTCGTGGTCGTGCCCCATGGCCTTCTGGTCATCCTCGATCTCTGACTCCTCGGTTAGCCAGCGCCAGCTCTTGCCGTCGAGCTCGTCGTGGAGATGGATGCCGACCTCCACTGTCGGTGCCAAGGTGAAGGAAGTTCGGTTGCCGCGGGCAAGGGCGCGTTCGCAGGCGGCAGTGATCGTCTCGACCGTCGTCCTGACGGAACGGGCGAGCACCTCGTCCCCGAGTTCGGCCGGCCCGCCTCCGCAGTCGATGCGCAGGACACCGTCGGACCCGATGCCGAGGATGGCCACTGCCCTTCCCGTACCGGGGCGGACGGTCAGGTTGCCCGTCTTCATGGACAGCTCGAGAGTGTCGTCACCCATCTTTGCCCTCGCGGTCGTGGCATCCGCCGAAATCCTGAAGACCGACGTGGGCGACTTGCCCCAGTCGGCGAGGGCGTTCGCGATCACTGCGGAAAAAGCTTCGGTGACGGACATGGCTGATCTCCTGTTTCAACGAAGGCCACCATCGAACGTGGCAACCGACAACCGTCGTGACGGCACAACGGCACAACGGAGTGCTGACATGACAGCATGGGGCAGTGCCTTCATGTAGTCATGCCACCCGTCTGGCATGTAGGCATGTAGGCAGCGCCATTAGCCCTCGTATAGATGTCCAAACGTTCCTGATTTGACGTGATGAACTATGGTGCCCACGTCAAATTTGTTTTGATGGTCGAATGGACTCCGAAAGATGCATTCGTTATCAACGTCGGAAGTCGTCACCAAAGACGGCATGTACTATCAGCGAACGCATGGATTGTGTCGGACCGTGCGACATGCGGTCGTCCGCGCCGACCCGTCCAGACCGCTGCGAGAGAGGTGCCACCATGAAGAGGGTCCGCCGCCTTCCCGCCATTCAGAACCCGGGGGAGCGGTCGTTCTTCGCCCGCGGGGTCATCCGCGACCTGACGAGGGCGCTCGAGGTCGCGACCGTCAAGGTCGAGAGGTTCGAGGCCACCGGAGACGCCGAGGTGGCGGTTTCCGCCATGCTTCATCTCGAGCGCGAGATGAAGCTGGCCGCCGAGAGCAGCTCGTTCGTCAAGCGGATGGTTGGTTTGACCGCCGCCGAGGAACGGTCGCGATCGTTGAGACGGGCGTACGCCGCGCGCATCGAACGTCAGTGGTCAGAGTGGGAGGCGGAGGTTCACGAGCCGTCGAACGCGGACCGGGAGAACACGTTCGTCGAGCCTGTGCCCGACGACTCCGTTGCCGTTTTCTGGCGAGGCAAGCGCGTCGGGTATGTCGACATCCGGCAGCTCTACGACGACGGCGGAAGACGGATTCCCGGCGAGGTGGGGTACTGGGTGAGGGATCCGTTCCATGTCACGCTCAAGCGCCCGTTCTACGAGAGCTGCGGGGACGCCGTGGATCGCCTGCTCGAGGAGATGCGCGACAGGGTTCTCGACGCGACCGCAGGCAAGCCGATCCCGATCGCCGCAGCCGCCCCCGTCTCGGGCGAAGCGACCGAAGCGGTTTCCTTGATCGTTGCCGGGGATCGCGTGGAGCGGATCGCCGCCCATGCCGGAAACGTCGTAAGGCATCTGGAGGAGTCCACGGAGCTTGCGAACAAGCTCATCTCGGCCTTCGTCCGACTGCGAAATCCCGGTCCGATCAAAGCGGCGGTCGATCAAATCAGGCAGCACGCCCTCGATGCCGCGGATCAGGCGGAAGACATCGCGAGGATCATCGAAGCCACGGATGAGACGGAATGGAAACGCCCGCCCCCGGACCTCGGCAAGGGGTCGCCCGAAAAGGAAGCGGAGCTTGCGGACCACTTCGCGAAGGCCTTCAATGCCGTCAGGAGAACCGTCGATCCCGACCTGGACTTGGGATCGTAGGATGCCGCAGCTCACTTTGCTCGATACACTGAAGGCGGCACGGGAATACGTCGTCGACGCAGTGGAGGAGGCGGAGCGTCAGGTCGCCATGTACGACGGATACCCGACGCTGGGTCCGAGACACCGTACGGCGCTGATGGACGCACGGACAACGCTCGCTGCGGTCGAAGCCGCCATCGCCGACCTGGCTGGAACGGAGGCGAACCACACGCCGGAACCTACCGACAAAAGCCGAGGGAGTTCGCAAGATTCCTGAAGTTCCGGCCGCCCTTCCAAGATGCGTCAACCAAGAGGCCGATCGTTGCCCGCCGACGGTAGATGTCGTACCGCTCTCGAAGAGTGGCGCTCCGCCCCCGCGACGAACGTTCCTTGTCGTCGGTCGGAAATTATTGGCGACCTTCAAGATTTCTGTTGACGCCGAAGGGCGGTTCATTGTTTGTTCACCCCCATGAGCAAGCAGGCCAACCCTTCTCGGCAGACACGGCGCACGACGCCCGCCGATGGCATGCGCCTGCTCGGCCTTCCCATACGCATACGCTGATTTCCTCGCCCTCAGGAGATTGAGCGGACGCGTGGCTTAGCCCGTCCGCAAGCGGACGAGCGTGCCCATGGCCCAGACGCTGCCTACCCGATTTGATCCCGTCCCAACGGTCCGCCGGGCATCCCGCGCCGACTTGGAGACATCGGTCTTCGACCCCCGCCACACCGTCCGCTGCGTCGGCGAGGCCCGCTTCCGCTCGCAGGACAGTCGTGACGTCGCCTGCTTGCTCGACGTCGACCCCCAAGTGTCGGGTTGGTCCTGCCTGCCCGCTCCGCTCGTATCCGGCGACCGTGTCCTCCCGGTGGACTTCGAGGTGCACGGGGTGGACGGCGTCGAGTACCTCGCGGTCGTGGCGGCACGGGCCGACGGCGCTCCGCCCTGGGCATCGGAAGCGGCCATCGAACGTGGAGCCACGCTCCGGCTCGTTGCCGCAGCCGACCTGGCTGGCGACCGCCTCGAGAACAGCCGTGAACTCCTGCGCTATGCGCGGTGGCGCGTGTCCCTGTCGGACCGGATCCGCCTACTGGCCGCCCTCGACCAAGAGGGATCGATGACGCTCGTCGAGTGCATGTCCGCCGTCTGGAACGCCATGGACCCCATAGGCGTCGTCGCCGCCCTCGCGCTCCGGCGCTTCCTCGAGATCGACCTTGATTCAGGTCCGCTCGGACCCGAGACACGGGTCACCCGCTTCCGCGGCTGACCAACCCTCCGACACTCCCCTTTCACCACGCGGCCGCCTGATCGGCGCCCGCGACCGGGACATCCATGCCATGGCCATCGTCATCTCGCCGCAGGGCGACATCCTCCACCTCGAGGACCATCTCGAACGCCTGAAGGGCCTCGTCGCCGACATCGAGGGCCTGAAGTCCGGCAAACATCCGGACGTCGGCCGCATCGAGGGCACCGCCTACATCCGCGACTGGACACTCGACAGCCGTCCCGCGCCGTGTCTCCGCGGCCACTTCGAGGGACATCCCAAGATCAGGTCGGGGCGCATGGGCGTGACCTCGGATCTCTGGATCATCGCTCCGGACCACGGATACGCACGCACGCTCTCACGTTGGTACCAGCTCGGCCCCCGCGCGGACGGCCACGACGGGAGCGGACGGCGGTGACGGCCCTCTCCCTCCTTCGACAGGCCGCGCGCACCGTCGCCGCGTCCAAGGTGAAGCAGTTGCCTGCCCACCGCCCGGCCCCGTCCGTCATGGTGGCCCGTGCCCTGATCGTCGGCGGTCTGCGCCGCGCCGGGCTTCACCACGTGGTGCTTCGTGAACCCGCCACCGTCGGTTTCGTCGGCGTGGATGAAGGATCGCTCGATGCCTTCTCCACCGCCGCGCGGAGCGTCATGCAAGCCGAGCTCGTCGGAAGTTTGGGTTACGACGTGTGCATCTATGACCGGACCGGAACGCGTCGGAAGGACCGCTCCAGCCTCCGCTCGGTCGTGATGGACGCGATCAAGGCGGGCGAGCGCGCGGCTGTCTTCTTCAGCACAGTCGAGGACGTACCCGCCGTCTTCGTTGCCTCGGCGGAGGGCGTGGTCACGCTCGACCCGGTCGGTCGTCGCCTCCTTCGCGCTGTCTTCATGATGACCGTCGGGCGCGCACCCGGACCTGAGGGGCTCGACCTGATCGCAAGCCTTCCGCTCGACCTCCTGGACAGCATCATCGTCAGGGGCCGGAGCGTCGAGAGGAGCCTCGACGTGGCCCGCAAGCTGCACGCGGCCATGGAGGACATGGCCAAGGCCGCCCCGCCAGCGGACGCTCCCGCGTCCGAGACGGACGACGACGGTCCGCGTCTCGAGGATCTGTCCGGACTCGGCGATGTCGGAGAGTGGGCGTTCGACCTCGTGCGGGATCTCGGCGACTTTCGTCGTGGGGCGATCCCTTGGATGGATGTCGACCGGGGAATTCTCATCGCCGGGCCGCCCGGCGTCGGCAAGACCATGGTCGTCGGCGCCATCGGGAGATCCTGCGGCTTGCCTGTCCACGTTCATTCCGCGGCACGCTGGCAGGCAAAGGGCCACCTCGGAGACTATCTGAAAGCCATGCTCGCGGCGTTCACGGCAGCCAAGGCCAGCGCACCGTGCATCCTCATGCTCGACGAAACAGATTCCTGCGGGTCGCGCGAGGAACGTGATGAAAACAATGCGTCGTACAACCGCCAAGCCATCAATGGCCTGTTGGAGCAGCTCGACGGCGCGGCGAAGAGGGAGGGCGTCGTCGTGATCGGCTGCACCAACAACCCGTCTGCCATCGATCCCGCAATCCTGAGACCCGGCCGACTGGAGCGCGTGGTGTACCTGAGGCACCCAGACGCCAAGGCACGCACCGGGATCTTGCGGTTCCACCTCGGCGACGCGCTCGAGACGACAGACGTGCGTCCGCTGGCCGATCGCCTGCATGGCGCGACGGGTGCGGACATCGAGATGCTCGTGCGCGACGCCCGCCGTCGTGCACGCAAGCGGGGGGAAGCGATGACCATCGCCGACGTCGAGGCCGGACTGGCTCCGGAGGAACTCCAGTCGGACGCTCTCTTCCGTCGGGTCTGCCTGCATGAGAGCGGGCACCTCGTCGTCGGGTCCGTGCTCGCGGACGAGTCCGGCAGCGACCCGATCGAGGCACGTGTCGACCGCCGCCTCGTCGATGGCTCGGCCGGACACACGCTGTTCGTCCGCAGGCCCGGCTTCGACCGGACGAGGGAAAGTCACCTGGCCGAGATCACGACCCTCGTCGCCGGGCTGGCGGCGGAGGAAGAGATCCTGGGGAGCCGCGGGGACGGTGCGGGAGGAGGAACGGGCGGCGACCTGCGCAAGGCGACCGGGATCGCCACCGCGATCGAGGCTTCGCTCGGCCTCGGGGACACGCTGCTGCACAGGGCAGCGGCACGCGACGATCCCGACGCCATCCTCCAGAACGACCCCGGCCTGCGTCGGCGTGTCGACGCGACGTTGGACGAATGCTTCTCGCGTGCGCGCGCCACGGTCCGCGCGCGCGTCCAGGACATCGAGCGCGCGGCGCAAGAACTCGCAACGACAGGAACGTCGCGATTCCTTCTTCCCGTCGAAACGCTCCGCTCGGAGGGCGAGGCTGAAGGAAATGGCTAAAGCGGCCGAAAACCAGGGATTCATAGGAAAAAATCCTCTCCGGGCTCGGTCAAGTTGCGAGTGCGAATGTCGCCTGGCTGGAGGATTCAGCGGTACCCGCCGCCACCGCCCGCGGATCTTGGTGCCGTCGAAGGAATCGATAGATCGAGACCTTGGGCGGCATGGCCGGACGGTGCCCCTGGACCTTGGACCACAAGGTCGTCGGGGCACCGTCCGAGAATGCCGGACGCGTCGAAGGAAGAGACGCGTCCCGCCGACAACGACCCGTCCGCCTCACGGCGGGCGGAACGCGACGACACAGTGACCCCTCACCCTGTCGTCGCCGCCGATCCGGTCACGTGGTCGCCCCGAGGGCCCTGTCATGCGTCCGGTTCGGCGGTGCCGATGAAGAGAACCTTAAAGTCTGAACCTTGCGCCGATCCGGGCAACCGCACGGCGGGAGCGATCGAGACGACCAGGTTGCCGATGACTCCCAAGAAGGAACCCCAATGGAAACCATAGCCCGCACCGACTGATCCGGCTTCAGCCGCATCGCCCTTGTCCTGACCGCCCGTGCACCCTTCGCACGGCGCCGGCGAAGCCATGCCAACCCGACGTCGGCAGAAGCCGACCAACCATCGGAGCTCACCATGATCCGCATCTCTCACTGGACGAACGTCGTCCTGATCTCCGTCTTGGCGCAAGTGCTGACCGAGGGCCCTGATGGCCGATCCCGACGCACGAAGCGTTCCCGACGCGGTTTCGAGCACGTCATCGAGGCGACGCACCGCGATGAAGCCGTACGCTCGGCCGGAGTGCGGCCGGACACCGACGCCACGCACGTTGCCATCCGCTCGTCCGCGACGGGAGCGACCGCGCAGATCCGCGACGAGTGCCCCCTGCTCATCGATTTCCTCGAGAGGAGGACGCGGTCGTGATCGATCCAAACTGGTTTCCCCGCGACATTTCCGAACTGCCATCCCAGCAGCGCCGCCGCCGTGAGGATGAGCTCTGCGAACTGGCGGACTCCATGTCCAGCCTCGGCGTCTTTCGTACCGTGGGCCGCGACGGAGTCACCGTGGACTACCTCACTTACGACAGCGATGAAATGAAACGTTACCGATGCCAGATGATGGCAAGGGACCGTCGTTACGGCACGGGCCTGATCGCTCATCGGGCCATCGTGTGCGTGAACCCCGAAAATGCAGAGTTCGCCCAGGTCATGATCGAACCCGAGCGGGTCTTGTTCGATGTACGGGTCCGACAAGTCGATCGCCCGTACGTTCAAGGCCTGTCCCAGGCAGAACACCGCACTCGAGTGAAGTCCGCGACGCAGGCGCGGCGCCGTCTGATGCGGGGACAGCCCCCCTTCTTGACCTGACACATCCGGGACGGTGCGGCGCCCGCTAGCCGGCCGCATCGTTCCTAGCCCCCAGAAACGAAGCCAACTTGCCGGGCCTCCGGCGGGAACGGCGAAGCCATGCCCTTCAACCCGACCCGCTCGGCTTACGGAGTTCCAGATGCCCAGAGTACCCATCCACCTTTGCCACTTGACCGCTCCGCTGCTGGAGAAGCTGCGCCGTCAGGGGATGCTCGTCCCCGGCGCCGTCTACGGCAAGCGCCCGCTCGAACGCGCCCTCCAAAAGAAAAACGTCGTTCACCTGCGCTGGGTGACGATCGACCCGAATCTCCTTGGCCAGCTTGTCATCGCCTCCCCATCCGACGGACGTTTCGTGGCCGCCACCGTCGACCTCAATGTCCGTGGCAAGCTGACGCTCCTGCGCCACCGGCTGACGGAGCGGACCGTCATCCTGACTGCCGCCCTCGCGGCCGGCCCGACCGACGACCCCGATAGTGCGGAACTTCGGAAATCGGCGCTCCGGCGTCGGCGCAACCTCCTCAAGATCATCGAGGTCGCGAACCGCGCCGTCACATCCCAAGCGGTTTCAACTTTGGCCGCATCCCCTGCATGCCAACCGTCCGCGGGATCTCCTGGCGGGCCGATGGCGGAGTCATCCCCGGCCCCCGGAGCTCGTCTCTCCAACCCGACGCCTTTCGACGACCTGCCCATACCCGACGCCTGACACCGAACCTTTCGTAACCGATCCGAACCAACCCGGCCTGCGGACCTCTGTCCGCGGGAGCGAAGAAACTCGTCCACGAACCGCAGAGCGGTGGGGACACACATTGAGGAGTGCCGGATGCATCTTCCAACCGAATTCCCGAGCGGCGCAAACGCCTTCGCCGAAGTTCAAGTCGACATCCTTGGCGAAGGGATCGGGATCGACGGTGTCACCTACGTGTCCACCGAGCTTGCTCTCGAACTCCGTGCGGCAGGCGGTGACTCCACGGTCTGCGCTGCCGTCGACCCCATCGATCCGAACTTCGCGTTCGTCGTCTTCCCCGGCACCTGCCGCCTTCTGCGTCTGACGAAGGTCGTCGACGACTCGAAGCGTGTCCGCTGGTTCACCCGGTCCACCAACATGGCGGAACGCCACTACGGGAGGATGCGCGCATGCCTGCGCTGACCGTCGGAGCCGTGCCGGTCACCAGGCTGCCGTCGGTCATCAACCCCGTCACGTTCGGCCTCGATCCCGGCGAACACGTCCCCGTGGGCGAAGCCAAGCTGCACGTCAGGTCGCAAACCCGCATCAAGCTTTTCACTGACAAGGCGGCGCGGGGGTTCCTACACGTCACGGGAAAGGCCCACCATGCCGGGGCCGTGCACCTGCTGACGGATCCCCTCAACCTTGTCATCGCGGATCGGCCGCACCGCCTCGACTACCATGTGTTCACGTCGAAGGGGCGGGTTGTCACGAAAGGGCACGTCCCGGCGTTCGCCGTATCGCGGGCTGACGGCAGCGTCTTCGTGATCGACTTCGACACCCGGGCCAACCTCGCCTCGCCGGGGTGGGTGCGCCGGAAGGCGGAGCTGAAGCGCGCGTACCTCGAGGACCACGGCATCCTCTACAACGCCGTGGACGACGTGGTCCTGCGGGTTGAGCCGCTCTACTCGAACGTCACGCGGCTTCACTTCTGGGCACGCCAGCCTCCCGACCGCGAAGCCGACATCGCGGTCCGCATCGCGATCGGGGAACTGGGATTGCCGACCACGGTCGGAGCCGTCCGCTCCCGCGTCCACCTGCCCCTGACCGATGCCGACGCCGCATGCCGCGGCCAGTTCGACCGTGTCCTGCCGACCATCGGCGAGATGGCCGTCGCCGGCGAGATCGGCCTCGTCCACTCCGTCCCCCTTTCAGACCTCACCCCAATCGTCCACGCACCAGGAGCGCGTCCATGACCGAGCTGTCCCCAAAGGCCTTTCTCAAATTCGGCGCCTACGCCAAGCCGATCCAGGAATACGAGATCCACGTCGGCGCCATGTTCGTCATTGGCGCCATCGACGACCCCGACAGCGAAGCCTGCGTCGTGGAGTCGATCATCCCGTCCGGCGAGGGCGTACCGCGCATGATCGGCATGCGCGAGCTCGGCAACCGGGCGCGGCCGTTCTTCAAGACGGACGCGGACATCAGCGCCCTCGAGGAGGGTGGCATGATCCGCCCGCTCGCCCGTGACCCGCGCACGGTGGCGGGGCAAGGGAACCGATCCGCGTTCAACGTCGACCCGGCCAAGCTCGCATGGGCCGACAAGATCGCCTGGTATGCCCGCAAAGTTTATGACCATCCGACCTTTGCCAAGTCCCAGTCGCGCGTCGAGACGATCATGAAACTCGTTGTCGGCGACAAGGAGGATCCCGCCGCGCCCTGCGCGATGACGGTCCTGCGTGCCATCCACGACAATGTGGCGGTCGGCTGGTTCGATCCGACCGCCACGGCGCTTGGCAAGAAGTCCACGTGGAAGCCGCCCAGCCAGTTCGGCGACAAGATCGAGGCCGAGATCCAGACCTGCATCTTCCGGATCCTTCGGCTTGCCAAGGGCAAGGGCACTCATGCGTACGGCCTTTTCCTCCGGCGCATGCGGAGCAAGTACAAAGCCGAGCCCGCCGACCTGCCATCGCTCAAAACCGTCCAGCGTCGCCTCAAGGACATCCCGCCGTACGTTCACGACTACCTGCGCTACGACCCCGACACGGCGCGGCGGCGTCATGGTTCGGTTATCCGGCGCCTCCTTCCCGAATGCCCGTTGCACACGGTCGAGGCCGATGACCTCCGGCTCGACGCCGAAATCGTCGACGACGTGACGTTCATGCCCCTCGGCCGGCCGTGGCTGATCATGATCCGCGACCGCCGGACGGGCATCGTCCTCGGCTTCTCGTTGGTGATCGGCGCTCCCTCCTTCGCCGGGTTCGTCGACGCGTTGCGGCACGCTTGGTTCCCGAAGGACATGGCCGCCTACCCCGGACTCTCGTGGCGGTATTTCGGGGCCTGGAAGTATCTGGTCGTCGACCGTGCCAGCCACTACAGCGGCGGTGACGTCGCCAACGCCGGGACGCAGTTGGGCTTCGAGATCGTCGAGCTGCCGCCCGCACGCCCGGAGCTGAAGGGCGGCGTCGAGTCCGCCAACCGCTACGTCAACGAGCAGACCGCGCATCTGTGGCCCGGCAGCGTCATGGGCAACGTCGTCGAACGCAAGGAGCATGAGGTGGCGCGGGTCAAACCGCTTCTCACCCTGTCCGAGACCCGGTTTCTCCTGACGCACTTCTTCTGCACGCAGGCCAACGAGATGCCGAAGCGCGGCATCGGTCCGCTGCGCACCATGAACGGCGTTCCCGGGGCGATCTGGGATCGCGAGATCGGCAAGGTGCCGCGTCGCCCCCTCATGGATCCCGACATCTTCACCCGGCTGGTCGGCAACACCCGGCGCCTGACCATCCAGCCGGACGGGATCCAGTTCGATTACATCAAGTTCTGGTCCCCGGCCCTGATGCGGGTCTTGCAGCACAAGGACCACGTAGAGGGCGCCCGTTACGTCTGCGTACGCAACCCCAACAACCTCGCGACCCTCGTCGTGGTCGTCCCCTTCATGGGCGAACCGTTGCGCGTTCCGGTGACGGCGGAGATGGCACCCTACGCCACGGGACTTCGGCTTGATGTCCACAAGGCCTTCCTCGCCCAGAACAACAAGGAGGTGACCGAGGCCAACGCGGCCAGCCTGATGAAGCGCAGCCACCAGGCTTCGGTGGCGATCGCCGTCGAGGTGAAGGGCGACCGTGAGCGTTTCGACATCGCAGGCATGATCGACCGCCTCGTCCACGGCGCAGAGATCAAGCGCATCGGCAGCAGGGTCACCATCGGCACCCACAGCCCCGCCGCGAGCCAGACGGTCATCGACATGATGAATCCTCCCGACGTCCCGGAGACCGAGGCGCGTTCGCCGAACGCGCCGACGACCGACCGGGCGCCCCGTTCCGAACGCGCCGCCAGCATCCGCCAGTTCGTCCGCGACGGCGACGGACCCATCACCGAGGTCGACCGCGGCTCGCCTCCCGTCGCGCCGATCCTCGTCGACCAGAAGGCCGACGAGGACGAGATCGAGGCCGAGATGGCTCGCCTCGAGGAAATCCGCAAGCAGAGGGGCCTGACGAAATGAGCTTCGGGTTCAGGGTACGCGACTTCCACGACCAGCCCTTGTCGAAGGAGGACCGGGCCACCGTCGCCGGCCTCGGGATCGCCGAGCGCAAACGCATGGTGGACGACCTTCATGTCCCTCTCGACGGCTTCCAGAAGGCGAAGGAGTTCATCCGGAGCCACCACTTCCCGGTGACCGGCGCCCCACACGACGTCGGCAAGTTCCACCTCCTGCTCGGGGAATGGCGCTCGGGCAAGTCGTGGCCCGTGATCCACTACGAGCAGGAGGTCAACGAGGCGCGTGGAAGCCGTGACGTCCATCCCGTGGTTCACGTCACCTGCGGAGAGGGCTGGGGCGCCAAACAGGTCCTGATCGCCATCGGGACCGCGATCACCGGCAACCCCGTCAGCGAACGGTACGGCATGAGGCTGCTGACCAGCCTCGTCGTCAATCTCCTGAAGCAGTTCAAGGTCGAGCTCATCGTCATCGACGAGCTCAACGAGGTGATGTCGAAGGGGAAAGGCCAGCAGAGCAGCCTTCTCCTTTCCAGCCTGCGCGCGATCCTCGACCAGCGCCTCTGCAACGTGATCGGGGTCGGCGTACCCTGGATCTACAAAACCGTCAAGGCCAACCACGGCTACCTCGGAGGCCGTGGCGGCCTTCTCAACCATACGGTCCGCTCGCAGGACTGGCATTCAACCGAAGGCATGGAGAACTACATGGTGTTCCTGAACAACGTCGACGCTCGCCTTCCCTTCCCGAAACCCTCGGGCATCGGGATCCCCAAGTACGCCGCGCACTTCTACGATCTCAGCAGGGGTTCGATCGGCTACACGATGTCGTACGTGGCGGCAGCGGCATTCATGGCGCTCGACGCAGGCGCCGCGAAGATCGAGCACGACCATCTCGTGGCGATGGGCGTCGAGGCGCGCGGCCCGAAGGACACCTTCACGCACTTCGTCGACCAGCTCGAGCCGAAGCTGGTGGGCCGCCGGGAGGCGAAGAAGTGAACGCGTTGCCTGAGCTTGGTCTCGCGGAGCACGATCACCTCCTCTTGGATGCCGTTCCGGCCCTCTTCCGCGCGGTTCCTGACCCTTTTCCCTTCGAGCCCGCGCACGGATGGGTGCGCAGGGCGGCACACGCGAACGGGCAGGTCTCGATGAGAGGCCTCGTCGCTCAATTCGGCATCGAGTACGGCCGGCTGGATCCGGCAACTTGCCTGGCCCTTGCAAAGGCCTCCGACGTCGCGCGGTTCACAGAGCTCGCGGCCAGCACTCCGGTGATCACCGGAACACGGGTGGCTACCCAGGGCCTTGAAGTTTCGGCCCGCAACTGGTCGGTGGCCACGCGGCGCTATTGTCCGGGCTGTCTTTCCGAGGACGGCTACCATCGGTTTTTCTGGGACTACAGGTTCTTCCTGTCGTGCCCCTTCCACGGCATCACGCTGGCGGGAGACAAGGAACCGGACCGGGTTTACTGGACATGCACGGACATGCTGTCCGCCGAGAACGGCCAACGCCTCCCGGTCGAGACCGACCGGTTGCCATCGGCCTTTCCGTCGTTGGAGCGCTACTCGCTTGGTCGGTGTGGCGTCATGGATCCGTGTCCCGCCGAACTTCTCGATGCCGAGCCGTTCGACGACGTCGTCTGGGCTGTCGGTACCGTGGGGATCATGCTTGCCGGACTGGATCGGAACCTGCTTGCGAAGAAGAAGCTCCCGATCACGGTAGAGTCCCAGTCCATGGGGTACATGGCGCTTTCAGGCAGCCCGCTTCACTTGAAGGCCGTCCTTTCGGCTCATGCGGCGGCAGCGTTGAACGAGTTGCCGCCGAGGAGCCACATCGGCATCGGAAAGCTGTTTGGGCGTGCCTACTATGCCGCCATCGCGATGCGTCGGTCATCGATCGCATCGATCCTGACGGCGACGATGCGTGATGTTGCGGCCGAGACGGGGCGGGTCACCCCGAGCAGGAAACGTACCCCCGCCGCGGAGGCGAAGGTCGAGCTCCTCACCCTCGAGGAGCTTGCCGCGCACCTTTCGTTGACCAGGGCCAAGGCCCGCATAATCTGCAAGCTGGTGGGGCTCCCCTTCGGCGACGCACAGGGGAAACGATTTCTCTATTCGTACGACGACGCTTCAAGGATCCGACGGGTTTTCGAGGAGGGTTACACCCCCGAAGCCACATCAGAGGCGCTGGGAGTGAGTCTCCGCGATCTTCCGGTCCTCGAGAAGTCGGGTCTGCTGCGGTGCGTGTACCTGAAGTCCCGGGAGCGCAGGGACGGCAAGATCCACTACGCTCCCGACGTAAAGGCCATCCTTGCTCGTTTCAGCGACTTGCCGCTGCCCGACGTCCCAACGGTCTCGCTCCGCAGTTTCGCCTTCGCATGCGGCGTCTCGCGAGGCGAGCTGATGCGCCGGATCGTGGCGGGCGAGGTGTCGCCCGCAGGCAGGATCGGGCGCGGGCGATGCTTCAACGGCATGCGGATCCAGACCGAACAGGCCGCCCGATCCCCTGGCATCTCGGCCCGCAGGGCAGCGTTCCTTCTCGGCTTGCCAACCAAGACGATCAGATCGATGTGCCTCAACGGTCTGTTGCCCTCCGACGGAAGCACGTTGCGCTTCGGCGGTATCCCGGATGGAGCGGTCGAAACGTTGCGGCGCGACTACGTGTCCACCGCCATGGTCACGCCACGCATGGGAGTATTGGAGGGTTGGAAGGCCATCGCCGAACTGGGGCGTCTCGGCATCGACGTCATCCGCATCAAACGGGCGCCGACAGCGTTGGCCTCAAGGTCCGACTTGCTGAGCAAGGCTCCGTGGCTTCTCGAACCGACTGCCGAAGACGACGCATGGACGGTACTGCGAGCTGGGGTCAAGACCACCAGCGGTGCCTGGTACCTGCCGGAGCTCCTCCGGGGGAAAGAAGCCGCCTTCGCACTGAGTGATGCCAAGGTGAAGGTCGTGCTCCGGTTCGGGGAAGGCCTCACCCTGTCCGTCGACTGCTCGGATGGAAAGGCCCGTCGGCGGTGGCGGACCATCCAGTCGATCATTTCGGAGCTGCCCCGACGCCTTCCCGATTTCCGCCTGATCCTCGAAGGGGAGAAGACGGCGACGCTGGTGGCCGAGTTTCCGTATGACCAAGTGCAGGAGGCGGGCGGCGACGCGGCATGCCTTTGGTTCAACGGGTGCCTCGCTGACTTGTCGGACACGTTTGCGGGCCGACGGCCGGGGGCCTTGCCGGATCCCGAACGCGAACGGCGCGAGATCGAGACCGCAAGCACCCGACGTGCGCGCATGGGCACGGTACGCGACGCGAAGTCCTATGACCGCAGTCGGTCTGAGCGAACGGGTCAGTTCACTTCGAACGGGACGCAGCCATAATAGCCCGCCGCGAACCACGCTGGATGCGTTCCTTGGGCACTACGACAAACGAGGCTCGCTGGTACGACTGCTCGTCCAAAACGCTCAGGAGTCGTTTCCGGCGGCTTCGACGTTCTCGGTCCACAAACCGTAAACGTGGCCGGCCTACCCGTGCGCTGGAACTTGATTTGCACGACGACGATTGCACGTGTTTAGTTGAGTGTGTAGTGAAGCGCGCTCAGAGGAGAAAAACGTGACCCAGCTCAAGAACGCACCCGTCGTGTACGTCCTTGGCGTGTTGCGTTTTCCCCAGCTCGTGGAGCCTGGTCGTCTTGCTGCGGCACTTCAGCCACGCCTTCGGAGCGACTTCCCGATGTACGAGGAGCTGGTGGCGCCGCACTTGCAGGTGGATATCGGCCAGGACGGCGTGAACTTCGTAAAGCAGGAAATCAGGACCTGGCATTTTGCGTCCATTGATCGATCCTGGGCACTGATGGTCAATGCTGGACAGATCGCCCTGCACACCAACAGCTACAACGACCGGACCGACTTTGTCGGGCGCTTCGCCAAGTGCGTCGAGGCGGCGGTCGGCATCGAGGACGTGGGCATCGAACTCGTCGAGAGCATTGCGTTGAGGTACGTGGACCTGATCGTGCCGCACCCGGGAGAGAATCTCTCGAGCTACTTCGTCGACGGGTACCTCCCTACCGATATCCCGAAGGCCGGATTGCAGGTACGGGAGGGCGTTTTTTCCGCCGCGTACGCGACGGACGCAGGCGACCTCCGGGTTCAGTTGTTCCGTCGTCCGCCGACGGTTCTTCCGCTCGAGCTCAACAGCGAGTTCACGCAACGGGACAACTGGGCGCCGCAACGCCCGGAGGGCGATTTCGCGGTCTTGGACTCGGACCACGGCGTAGTCTACCCGCAACCTGTCGGTATCGAATCGTTCGACGTCCGTGAAAGGATGCTCGGACTGCACCAGCCCATCAGGGGCGTCTTCGATGCCCTGACCAGCGAACATGCGATGAAAGTTTGGGGAGCAAAGTGATGGTTGCAGAGAACATGAAGAATGGCGCGCTTGCCGTCGCAACCTTCGCCGCCGTGAGCTTCCTCGCGGCGGGGAGCCCCCACGCACGCCAGTACACCTCCACAGCATGGATGAAGGCATCCGCAGACTTCGGCATCGGGCGTTCCGCGGCTTCTTTGCCGACGCCACTGACCGCGTCGGAGATCGTCGGCGTCCTGAAGGACGACGGGTTCCCGATCTCGGTTATCGCCGAGCTGGCAGGGGTCGAACGCAAGACGATCTACTCGTGGCTGGATGGCACGACCGTCGTTCGCCCCCAGAACGAAGAGCGCATCGCGGCGATGTACGCCGCCATCAAAAGTGTGACGGGCGGAGACTGCCGATACGTTCACCGTGTCTGGAGGCTCAAGGACCAGGGTGTATCATTGCGCGACCTGGTCGCCGAGGACAACGTGGATGCGCGCGCCGTTGCCCGCGTGCTGACCGCACTGAAGCCTGCGATGGAACGCTACGCGCGCAACGATGCATCACGGCTCGACATCAAATCGGACCACCTTGGGAATGCCGCCCTTGACGACATGCCAACCCTGACGCTCTCCTCAGAGTAGCAGTAGGTCGGCAAGGGACATTCCGCGTTTGATAGGATTCGGGGAGAATGAGGCGCAACGGCTCCTCGAGGCCGGCTGGAGGCAGGGATCGGTCTTCCGCCCGAACGAGTGGGTCGGTGCGCCTCAAGGCCTGGCGACCGACGAGCTCCTGGTCGTTTTGAGCCAATCCTGCACGGTCGTGTCGGAACGCTTGCATTCAGACCCGTTCGTCGAGGTTGCCGTCGCGAGGCGCGAAGCCAAGTTCGCGCCCCGAAGCCCAGCGGCCCTCGGCAAAAACTTCCGTAAACTGTTGCTTCCGATAGACGGCGAGGGCTACGCGGCGATCGAGATCGACGTGAACCAACGGGCGTTCGCCGACCGCGCGCTACTCCTGAACTTCGGTCCTGACGAGGTGCAGCCATCGGCCGCGGGTACCAGGAGCATCGGCGGCTGGATGGGGCGCATCTACTCCCGCATCGCGTTGCCAAACGCGCTCGTGGTTGCGCTCCGGGAAACCTGTATCCCGGCGCTGAAGGGTGCCATGGAGTCCGACTTCGAGGGAGCACCCGCGAGCGAACGTATCATCGACATCTTCGCTCAGTGGGAGCCGGACGACGAGAGCGGCGGTCCTTACCGGATCAACTTCCTCATCGCGGCAACCGACTACCCAGCGGCAGAGGCGGTCGACAAAATCCTGCGCAAGACATTCCCGCTGAAGACGCCGGGATTGCACGTGTCCCACGAGTGCGACTCGGCCGAGCAAATGTTGTTCTCGCAGACCCAAGCCCGAACACGGTTCAGCGATCTTGATTACCTGAGCAGCCTCGCGGACGAGGGATGGCGAGCGTGAGTCTGCCAATGGGCTCGAGGTGCCCTGCGTAATCTGGCCACTAGACACGCCGCTGTAACAGAGGTCTGTCTTCCAGGGGCGGTGGGTAACATTCGGCTGTCGTTTGATCGAAAGGTCGCGTCGTTTCAATGGTAAATCGTTAGATATTTCAATGGCCGGGTGTCACAGGAGGTCTGTCGTTCAGCATACTTTCCAGGGTTTCAGGAGATGTATCGACCGTCCCAACCTCGGTTGGACGCGTATTGGACGGCAAGATGACATCTTGGATACGAACGAAGGCCTTGAGGTCTCCGGGCTCGGCGGCGTCGATCGCGATGTGGCGGTCAGCACTTGGCGCGTATTCCACACCTCAGAGTGCCGAAAACTCCAGCGTTTCGTTCAACGCACAGTACGCGGGTATGGATGTTCGCCCGCCGATCTCCTCTCCCGCCAAGCGCAGTCGGAGCAGGCATCACGCTGGCGTGATGGCAGCGAGCTGTCCGGTCACGCAAAGCATATTGTGCGCCGCACTATCGTGATGTCCGCGTCCTAGTCAGTATGCTCCCCGCGGTTACTTAGCGGAGGAGCTAGATCCACCATGCGTCAGAACTTGACCTGATCTGGAAGCGGAGGCGCTTGATGCGCAACGGCTTCCTTATCGATCGCGTTGATGGCTGATTCTCTACAGTCGACCGGCGGGACCCATGACCACACGACGTGCCTTGTTCTTTCGCCGTCCCCTCGCCCTTCCGGCGATCCTTGGCGCTTGCTGGCTTCTGGTAGGCTGCAACTCCGAAGCGGATGAGGCCAAGGCCCCGGAGAAACCGCCGACGGAGGTCGGGTTCGTTACGACGAAGACGGAAGACGTTTCGCTGATCACCGAACTTGCAGGTCGGACTGCCGCCTTCGAGACTTCGGAGGTTCGCCCGCAGGTCTCGGGTCTGCTGCAGGAGCGGCTGTTTACCGAGGGTGCGACGGTCCAGAAGGGCGACATCCTCTACCAGATTGATCCGAGCCTGTTCGAAGCCGCCGTCGCCGAGGCCCGGGCCAATGTCGCAAGCGCCAAGGCGACGGCGGAGAATGCCAGCGGTCAGGCGGACCGGCTGCGGCCGCTGGTGCAGAAGGGCGTGGTCAGCGAGCAGTCCTTCACAGATGCCGCCGCGACCTCGAACGCGGCGCTCGCCGCCGTCGCGCAGACCGAGGCGCAGCTTCAGACCGCCGAGATCAACCTCCGCTTCAGCCGTGTCTCCGCGCCGATCAGTGGCCGCATCGGACGGTCAGTATCGACGACCGGCGCGCTCGTCTCGGCTGCGCAGACCGATCCGCTCACCACCATCCAGCGGCTTGACCCGATCTTCGTCGACATCCAGCAGTCGTCGACCTCGCTCCTGAAACTCCGCGGCGCGCTCGCGTCGAGCAAGGTCGCGGCCAACACCGCCGAGGTTCGGCTGAAGCTCGAGGACGGCAGCGACTACCCCCTGAAAGGCACGCTGAAGTTCACCGAGGTGACGGTGAGCCCCGATACCGGCTCGGTGACCTTGCGGGCGGAGTTTCCCAACCCGGACGGGCTTCTCCTGCCCGGCATGTATGTGCGCGCCGTGTTCTCGCAGGCGCAGGCCCGGGACGCAATCCTGGTTCCCCAGCAGGGCGTCACCCGCAATCCGCGCGGCGAGGCGACGGCGATGATTGTCGGGGACGGAGACAAGGTTGAACTGCGCAAGATCGAGGTTGGGCGGGCGATCGGCGATCGCTGGCTGGTCACCGGCGGCCTTGCCACCGGCGATCGGGTGATCGTCGAGGGCGTCTCGAAGGTGAAGCCGGGTGCGGTCGTCCGGCCCGTGGAAGCAAAGCTCGACGACAAGAACGAGAAGGCGGCGGAAAAGCCGGTCGCCTCGCTATGATCAGCAAGATCTTCGTCGATCGCCCGATTTTCGCCTGGGTGATCGCGATCGTCATCATGCTGGGCGGCGCCGGATCGATCTGGTTGCTGCCGATCGAGCAGTATCCCGACGTCGCGCCCCCGCAGGTCAACATCCGCGCCACCTATCCCGGCGCATCGGCGGCGACGCTCGAATCCAGTGTGACGCAGGTCATCGAGCAGCAGCTGACCGGCCTCGACGGCCTCATCTACTTCACCTCGACCTCCTCGGCCGAAGGCACGGTGACAATCGCGGTGACCTTCGACAAGGGAACCGACCCGGACATTGCGCAGGTACAGGTCCAGAACAAGGTGCAGCAATCGGTCTCGCGGCTGCCGCAGCAGGTGCAGCAGCAAGGCCTGACGGTGACGAAGTCGAACAGCGACTTCCTTCTGGTCGCAGCGGTTTACGACGAGACCGACCGCGCCACCGATGCCGACATCTCCGACTATCTCGCGTCCAACCTGCAGGAGCGTATCGGCCGCTTGCCGGGCGTTGGCGACACCAACCTCTTCGGCTCGCAATATGCGATGCGGATTTGGCTCGATCCGGGACGCCTGTACTCTTACGGCCTGATGCCAGCCGACGTCATTTCCGCGATCGAGGCCCAGAACACGCAGGTCGCGGCCGGACAGATCGGCGCCCAGCCCTCGCCCGCCGACCAGATGCTCAACGCCATCGTGACCGCGCGGTCGCGCCTGACGACGCCCGAGGCTTTCGAGAAGATCGTGGTGCGGACCGAGAGCAGCGGTGCCCGCGTCGTGCTCGGCGATGTCGCTCGCGTTGAGCTCGGTAAGGAGAACTATACCCGCTTCACCCGTTTCAACCGCCATCCGGCGTCGGGCATCGCCGTCCAGCTGGCGCCGGGCGCCGACGCGCTGGAGACGGCCGAGCTGGTGAAGAACCTCGTCGAGCAGCAGTCCGAGAGCATGCCGGACGGCTACCGCGTGACCTTCCCCCGCGACAGCACCGACTTCATCCGCCTCTCCATCGACGAGGTGGTGAAAACCTTGATCGAGGCGATCGTTCTCGTCATCGTTGTGATGTTCGTGTTCCTGCAGAACTGGCGGGCGACGCTGATCCCGACCATCGCCGTGCCTGTCGTGGTGCTCGGCACCTTCGGCGTCCTGGCTTTGTTCGGTTATTCCATCAACACGCTGACCCTCTTCGGCATGATCCTGTCCATCGGCCTTCTCGTCGACGACGCGATCGTCGTCGTCGAGAACGTCGAGCGCGTCATGGAGGAAGACCCTGACATTTCGCCGCGCGATGCGACGCTCCAGTCGATGGGTGAGATCCAGACGGCGCTGATCGCCATTGCCCTCGTGCTGTCGGCCGTGTTCCTGCCAATGGCCTTCTTCGGCGGGTCGACGGGCGTGATCTACCGCCAGTTCTCGGTGACCATCATCTCGGCGATGGTGCTGTCGGTGGTCGTCGCGCTGGTGCTGACGCCGGCGCTCACCGCCAGCATGCTGAAGCGGCGGACGGAAGCGACGAAGCGGCGCGGCATCGCGGCCCTCGTCGGGCGTCTCGGCGATGGATTTAACCGGGGCTATGACCGGCTGCTCGGCCGCTATGTCGCCGGCGTCAAAGGGGCAATCCACCGCGCCTGGTTGTCGCTGATCGTCTTTGCGGGGATCGTCGCTGGTCTGGTTTTCCTCTTCCTGCAGCTGCCGGGCGGGTTCCTGCCGGTCGAGGATCAGGGCTACGGCATCGTCCAGTACACGCTGCCGCCTGGGGCGACGCTGCCGCGCACCATCGACACCGCGGCGGCCATCGAGGATCACTTCCTGGAGACGGAAGGCGCCAATATCGCCGGCCTGTTCACCATTTCGGGCTTCCGCTTCAGCGGCTCGGGGCAGAACGTTGGACAGGGCTTCGTCCAGTTCAAGCCTTGGGACGACCGCAAGGGCGAGGAGAACGGCGCGACGGCGATCGTCGGCCGTGCCAGTGGCCAGCTCGGCAGTGGCCTGCGCGATGCGCAGTTCTTCGCGCTGACACCGCCCTCGGTCCAGGGTCTCGGCCAGTCCAACGGCTTTACAATGCAGCTCCTGAACAGCGGGGAGCTCAGCCGGGACGAGTTCAAGGCGCGGCGCGACCAGCTGCTGGCGGCCGCAGCAAGCGACACGTCGCTGGCCCGCGTGCGCCCGAGCGGCCTAGAGGATGTGCCGACGGTGCAGATCAAGATCGACGACGAGAAGGTCGGCGCGCTCGGCATCAGCCAGGCGGACGTCGACCAGACGCTCAGCACGGCCTGGGGCGGCTCCTACGTCAATGACTTCGTCGACCGTGGCCGCGTCAAGCGGGTCTACGTCCAGGGCGATGCCGGTTCGCGTGGCGCGGTCGAGAGCCTCGACGGGTGGTATGTCCGGACGTCGAGCGGCTTGATGGCGCCATTCTCTTCCTTCGCCTCGGTCAGCTGGGCACAGGCGCCGACGACGCTGACACGCTTCAGCGGCTTGCCGTCCTACGAGATCCAGGGCCAGCCGGGTCCGGGCTTCAGCTCGGGGCAGGCCATGGAGAAGATGGCGCAGCTGGCGGCCGACCTTCCCGGTGTCTCCGTCGCCTGGAGCGGCCTCTCTTACCAGGAGCGGCTGTCGGCGGGACAGGCGCCGCTGCTGTACGGCTTGTCGCTGCTGGTGATTTTCCTCTGCCTTGCCGCGCTTTACGAAAGCTGGTCGATCCCGTTCTCGGTGATGCTCGTCATCCCGCTTGGCCTGATCGGCGCGGTGGCGGCCGTCACCTTGCGGGGGCTGGAGAACGACGTCTACTTCCAGATCGGCCTTCTGACGACGATGGGCCTGTCGGCAAAGAACGCGATTCTGATCGTCGAATTCGCCGAGCTTGCCGAGCGGCAGGGCAAAAAGCCCTTCGATGCGGCGGTCGAGGCGGCGCGTCTGCGGCTTCGGCCGATCCTGATGACCAGCCTTGCCTTCATCTTCGGCGTTCTGCCGCTCGCCATTTCGTCGGGTGCCGGTGCGCAGAGCCGGATCGCCATCGGCACCGCGGTGATCGGTGGCATGCTGACGGCGACGGTGCTGGCCATCTTCTTCGTGCCGCTGTTCTTCGTCCTGGTACGCTGGTTGTTCCGCTGGAAGCGTACCGGCACGCTGGAGACGGTCGACACGGGAGGCGCGCCCTCGCCGGCTGAGTAAGCCAGCGGGAGACAGCCTTTGGACCTGGACCATTTTACCCGGCGCCATCTTCGGCGCCGGGACGATCGTCAGGCAAAGTGCTTGGAGAGCTTCAGGCCCTGCGCCTGATAGTTGGACGCGAGGTCGCGGCCGTAGAGCCGCTCAGGCAGCGCCGCCATATGCTCATAGACCAGCCGGCCGACGACCTGCCCATGTTCCAGGATGAACGGCACCTCGTGGCTGCGTACCTCGAGCACTGCGCGGCTGCCCGTGCCGCCGGCACCGGAATGGCCGAAACCGGGGTCGAAGAAGCCGGCATAGTGGACGCGGAACTCGCCGACCAGCGGATCGTAGGGCGTCATCTCGGCGGCGTAGGCCGGCGGCACGTGCACCGCTTCGCTGGAGGCGAGGATGTAGAACTCGTCGGGATCGAGTACGAGCTCGCCGGCATCCGAGCGGTGGATCGGCTCCCAGAACTCGCGCAAGGGATAGCCGCGGCGGTCGACGTCGATGACGCCGGTATGGCGCTTGCCGCGGTAGCCGACGAGACCTTCGGCGTCACCGACGAGGTCGATCGACAGCGCGATGCCGCCATTCGAGATGTTCGGCTCCTGCGAGGTCACCAGCCGCTCGGCGGCGTGGAGATCGGCGAGTTCCGCTTCGCCGAGCGCCAGCCCGCCGGCGCGGAAGCGGATCTGACTGAGGCGCGAGCCCGGCCGCACGACGATCGGAAAGGTGCGCGGCGAGATCTCGATGAACAGCGGTCCCTCATAGCCCTCCGCCACCTTGTCGAACTCCTGCGCACCATCGGTGATGACGCGGGTGAAGATGTCGAGCCGGCCGGTGGAGGATTTCGGATTGGCGGCGGCCGTCATGCCGGCCGGCAGCTTCAGGCTTTCCATCAGGGGCACGAGGTAGACGCAGCCGGTCTCCAGCACGGCGCCGGGGGTCAGGTCGATCTCATGCAGCGAGAAGCGCTCGAGCTTTTCCGAAACCGTCCGGCCGCGGCCGGGCAGGAAGCTCGCGCGGGCGCGGTAAGCCTTGGTGCCGAGGCGCAGGTCAAGGCTCGCCGGCTGGATCTGGTCGGCGTCGCGCGGACGCGCCGTCTGGATCGCTCCGCTGTCGAAGAGCGCCGCGATCGCCCGGTCCGGCAAGATTCCGCCTGTCATACCACTATCCCGTTCCGCCGCAGACGCGCGGCACCCGGCCGCAGGCCGCCGAAATGGCCATAGCAGAGAATTGACCTCTTTCCACCCGGGGCCTATTCTTCGCCTCGATAATTCGTGGTGATTTGGCCGGCCGGCTTGCAGCCACGTTAAACAACTCGCTAAAGGGCCGATCAGGACGGCGACGCTCCAGGACCGGCTTTGCGGCGACGCAGACGCCGGTTTTTCTTTGGCGCGGGCTCCTGGCCGCGCCCGACGCGCATGAACGGAGAACAGACATGTCCGACAAGACCCCGCGCAAGCTTCGGCCGGCGACGCAGATGGTGCATGGCGGAACCGTCCGCTCCGGTTTCGGCGAGACTTCCGAGGCGCTGTTCCTGACGCAGGGCTTCGTCTACCCCAGCGCCGAGTCCGCCGAGGCCCGCTTCAAGGGTGACGAGCCCGGCTTCATCTATTCGCGCTACGGCAATCCGACCACCCGCATGTTCGAGGAGCGGATGATGGCGCTGGAAGGCGCCGAGGATGCCCGTGCCACGGCTTCGGGAATGGCCGCCGTTGCCGCCGCGCTGCAGTGCCAGGTGCAGGCCGGCGACCACATCGTCTCCTCGCGCGCGCTGTTCGGCTCCTGTCGCTATGTCGTCGAGACCGTCCTTGGCCGTGCCGGCGTCGCCTCCACCTTCGTCGACGGCCGCGATCTCGACGCTTGGCGCGACGCGGTTCGGCCGGAAACCAAGGTGTTCTTCATGGAGACGCCGACCAACCCGACGCTGGAGATCGTCGACATCGCCGCCGTCGCCGAGATCGCGCATGCCGCGGGCGCCGTCGTCGTGGTCGACAACGTGTTCGCGACGCCCATGCAGCAGAAGCCGCTGGAGCTCGGGGCCGACGTCGTCATCTACTCCGCCACCAAGCACATCGATGGCCAGGGCCGCTGTCTCGGCGGCGTGATCCTCTCGAACCAGGAGTGGATCGACAAGAACCTGCAGGACTATTTCCGCCACACCGGTCCATCGCTGTCGCCATTCAACGCCTGGACCCTGCTGAAGGGTCTGGAGACGCTGCCGCTGCGGGTTCGCCAGCAGACGCAGAGCGCCGGCGTGGTCGCCGAGCATTTCGCCGCCTCTGGCCTCGTCTCGAAGGTGCTCTATCCCGGCCGCGCCGATCATCCGGACGCAGCGGTCATCGCCAAGCAGATGACGGGCGGCTCGACGCTCGTGGCGTTCGAGCTCGCCGGCGGCAAGGAGGCGGCTTTCCGCTTCTCCAACGCGCTCGAGATCATCAAGATCTCGAACAATCTGGGCGATGCCAAGAGCCTCATCACCCACCCGGCGACGACGACGCACAAGAACCTTTCGCCGGAGAACCGCGCCGAGCTTGGCATCTCCGACGGACTGCTGCGCCTGTCGCTCGGGCTCGAGGACATTGACGATCTCCAGGAAGACATCGCCGGGGCACTCGCCGCTATCTGAACTGGCGCGTCGCCAGGAGAATGCGGCTGATGCAGGTGACGCCGCAGAGCGCGGCAAAGCCATAGGCGAGCCAGGGGAAGGCCGACGGCAAAAGGCAAGCGAGCGCGAACACCAGAAGCGTCTCGCTGGCTTCCGCGAGCCCGGTCGTGAAGTAGAGCGACTTCTGCCCCCTCGCCTCGCTCGACAGCCCCCGCTTGGCGGCGATGATGGCAAAGCCGAGGAAGCTTGCGCCATTGGCATAGAAGCTCATCAAGAGGACCGCCGCCGGCAGGCCATTGGCGGCGGGGTCAGCGACGGCAAACCCGAGCGGGATCGCGCCGTAGAAGATGTAGTCGAAGACGATGTCGAGATAGCCGCCGAGGTCGGTCGGCTGGCGCAGCCGCGCCAACGTCCCGTCGAGGCCATCGCAGAGGCGCGAGACGAGGATCAGCGCAAGGCCGGTCGTGTAGGATCCGAGGCCGATCGCGAGCGCGGCGCCGAGGCCGAGCGCGAGGCCGGCCGCCGTGACGCCATCGGCACTGAGCCCGGTGCGGTGCAGCGCGCCCGCCAGTCTCTGGAGGGCTGGATCGATCCGGCGTTTCAGCATTCCGTCGAACATCGTCTCTCTCCCGCACGACATGCGCCGAGCGCATTGACCTCATGGCGTGCCGACGCGATAACCAAGCTCAAGAACCCGCAAGCGCGATGGCCGACATGTACAAGGCGACGACCCGCCATATCACCGTGACGGTGACGCCGAACTACCTGGAAAGCCAGTCGGAGCCGGAATCCGGCCGCTGGGTGTTCGCCTATACCGTCGAGATCGAGAACGGGGGCCGGGATACGGTGCAGCTGCGCTCCCGCTTCTGGCAGATCACCGATGCGCGCGGGCATGTCGAGGAAGTTCGCGGCCCCGGTGTCGTCGGCGAGGAGCCGATCCTGACGCCCGGCGATAGCTTCACCTACACGTCGGGCTGCCCGCTGCCGACGCCCTCGGGCATCATGCGCGGGCACTACTCGATGGAAGTGCCGGACGGTCGAACCTTCGAGGTGACCATCCCGGCGTTTTCGCTGGATGCGCCCCAGGGCAAGCGGGTCCTCAACTAGCGAGGCGCCCGGCCAGAAGGGCGCCGCGTGATGCTTGCGCTCCCGCGGCCTCAGCCCTTGTCGAATTCGTCCGGTGAGAAGGTGTAGTGCTCGCCGCAGAACTCGCAGGTCACGGCGATCTGGCCGTCCTCGATGCTCTCCTCGATCTCCACCGCAGAAAAGTTGGACAGCACTTCCTTGATCCGCTCGCGCGAGCAGGAACAGTCGTCGAGCACCTGCGTCGGCGGGTAGACCCGCACGCCCCGCTCATGGAACAGGCGGAACAGCAGGCGCTCGACGCCGACGGCGGGGTCGGTGAGCTCCGAGGCATGCACCGTCTCGACCAGCGCCTTGACCTCGGTCCAGGCATCGTCCGGCTCGAACGGCGCGACATCTGCGCCTTCGGGCGCATCGCCGCCCGGCAGGTCCGGCAGGCGCATGCGCTCGGGCGCGCTCGGCAGGAACTGCGCCAGCAAGCCGCCAGCCCGCCAGGATTCCTGGAAACCGCCGCCCTCTACCCGCCGGGCAATACGGGCCACCGCCAGACGGACGGTCGTCGGGATCTGCTCCGATTGACGGAAATAGCCTTCGGCGACCTCCTCCAGTGACGCGCCGTCGAGCGCGACGATGCCCTGGTAGCGCTGGCTGTGTCCGCCCTGGTCGACGGTCAGCGCCATCGTGCCGGCGCCCAGCAAGGTTTCCGGATCGGTCTTGCCCTCGGCCTCCGCCGCCGCCACCCGTTCTGCATCGAAACGAGCATAGGCGCGGACGCTGGAGGGCGTGGTGAAATCGACGACGAGGAGATCAACCGGCCCGTCGGTCTGGGTCTGGGCGATGAACTTGCCGTCGAACTTCAGCGAGGTGCCGAGCAGCACGGTCAGGACGATCATTTCGGCGAGAAGGCGGGCCACCGGCTCGGGATAGTCGTGCCGCGCCAGGATCTCGTCCAGCATGGTGCCGAGCTGCACTGCACGGCCGCGCGCATCCAGTGCCTCGACGGCGAAGGGGACCACGGCATCGTCGCCCGCAAAGCCGAACTCGCCGAGGTGCTGGCCGAGGTCCGACTGACCCAGACCGGAAGACGTGCCGGACTCAGACATGTTTGCTCACTTCACCAAAACACCAAGCCAAGATGGATTTCTGCGCGTGCAAGCGGTTCTCGGCCTCGTCGAAAACGACCGATTGCGGCCCGTCGATGACGCCATCGGTCACCTCCTCGCCGCGGTGCGCTGGCAGGCAGTGCATGAACAGCGCATCGCCCTTCGCCTGCGCCATCAGCTGCTCGTTCACCTGATAAGGCGCAAACACGTTGTGACCGCGGGCAAAATCTTCGCGCCCCATCGACACCCAGGTATCGGTCACCACGCAATCGGCGCCGGTCACCGCCTCGACCGGATCGGTGGTCAGGAGGATCGAGCTGCCTTGCCCTCGCGCCCATGCGATACGCCCCGCGTCCGGCTCGGAGCCTTCCGGGGTCGCGATCCGAAGGTTGAAGTCAAAGCGGCTGGAGGCCTCGATCAGCGAGTTCAGGACATTGTTGCCGTCGCCGGTCCAGGCGAAGGTTCGCCCGGCGACCGGACCGCGCTTCTCCTCGTAGGTCAGGAGGTCGGCCATGATCTGACAGGGATGGGTGTCGTCGGTCAGGCCGTTGATCACCGGCACCGTGGCATTCTCGGCCATTTCGATCAGCCGGTCGTGCGAGGTGGTGCGGATCATGATGGCGTCGACGTAGCGCGACAGGACGCGCGCCGTGTCGGCGATGGTCTCGGAGCGCCCGAGTTGCATTTCGGTGCCCGACAGGAACAGCGTTTCGCCGCCGAGCTGGCGCATCGCGACGTCGAAGGAAACGCGCGTGCGGGTCGAGGGTTTGTCGAAGATCATGGCGAGGACCTTGCCCTCGAGCGGCCGCGGCCCGGCACGGCCGAGACCCTTGCGGGCCACGGCGTCGCCGATGATGTCGCGGAGATCGGCCTTGGCCACCGAGGACAGATCGAGAAAGTGCTTGGGGGATGCCATGATGCCGTCCTGCTGCGCGCTCATGCCGGCAGCTTTGCAGAGGTCAGCGACAGGCCGGCAACCGCGGTCTCGATGCGCGTGACCGCCTCGCGCACTTCCTCGGCCGAAATGATCAGCGGCGGCAGGAGACGCACGACGTTGTCGCCCGCCGGCACGGTCAGCACGCCGTGCGCGCGCAGCTCGGCGATCAGCTGGGTGTTGGCGATCTTCGTCTTGATGCCGAGCAACAAGCCCTCGCCGCGAATTTCCTCGATCACGTCGGGATAGCGGTCCTGGAGCGAGGCCAGCGACTGCTTGAAGCGCAGCGACATGTCAGCGACATGCTCGAAGAAGCCGTCGGCGAGCACTACGTCGAGCACTGCATTGCCGATCGCCATGGCCAGCGGATTGCCGCCATAGGTGCTGCCGTGCGTGCCGGCGGTCATGCCGCGGGCGGCCTCTTCGGTGGCGAGGCAGACGCCCAGCGGGAAGCCGCCGCCAATGCCCTTGGCCACCGCCATGATATCCGGCAGCGCGCCCGACGCCTCATGGGCGAAGAAGCGGCCCGTCCGGCCGACGCCGCACTGCACCTCGTCGAAGATCAGCAGCAGGCCCTCGGCGTCGCAGAGCGCGCGCAGCATGCGCAGCTCATCGGCCGGAACGGTGCGGATGCCGCCCTCGCCCTGGATGGGCTCGATCAGGATCGCCGCGGTCTCCGGCGTGATCGCCGCGCGGAGCGCAACCTCGTCGCCGAAAGGCACCTGGTCGAAACCCTCGACCTTCGGCCCGAAACCCTCGAGATACTTTGCCTGGCCACCCGCGGCGATCGTCGCCAGCGTCCGGCCGTGGAAGGCACCGGTGAAGGTGATGATCCGGAAGCGCTCCGGGTTGCCGTTGACATAGTGATAGCGGCGCGCGGTCTTGATCGCACATTCCAGTGCCTCGGCGCCGGAATTGGTGAAGAAGGCGCGGTCGGCGAAGGTCGCGGCCTCCAGCCTTTCGGCGAGGCGGCGCTGCCCGGGGATCTCGTAGAGATTGGAGACGTGCCAGAGCTTCTCGGCCTGGTGCTTCATCGTCGCCACGAGGTGCGGATGCGCATGCCCGAGCGAATTCACCGCGACGCCGGCCGCAAGGTCGAGATAGCGCTCGCCCGTCTCCGTCACCAGCCAGACGCCCTCGCCTCGCTCGAAACGCAGGTCGGCTCGTGCATAGGTCGAGTAGAGCGGCGAAGCGGCGGCGGATGCAGTCGACATGGCAATATACTCGTTCTTCGCCCGGAGACGGGCGATACAAGATGATGAATGTGACCCGGACCTGGCCCGGAAATGCGGAAAGCCTGCCACCGGGACAGGCTTCGGTCGACGTCTAGTGTGCGTTGCGTGAGCTCAAAGCTATACCATGCGGGACGCGGCGGCTGTCAATGCGACGCAAGAACAGCGCCTTCCGGGCGGTTACGGGACAATTCAGAGGGAATTTCGGCGGTGTTGCGCCGCGGTATCTGTTGAAAAGCGACAAATCGATTCTGCGGGGTTGCGCCGACTCTTGTCACGGAGTCGAGCGGTGGGTTAAATTTCCCTGAGACACACTAGATTTCGTGCGGCGGACCTAGTTTCACAATAGATGTTGTGAGCCATCCCGGTACTCCTGTGCCGGGAACCCATGAGGGATTCCGTCCGCCGTACCTTTTCGGAAATAGGAGCCTGGGCATGGGTTGGACAGAAGAACGCGTGAATCTGCTGATCAAGCTCTGGAGCGAAGGTCTCAGTGCCAGCCAGATCGCCGGACAGTTGGGCGGCGTCACGCGCAATGCGGTCATCGGCAAGGTTCATCGGCTGAAGCTCGAGGGCCGGACCAAGACCCAGGCCGCCGTTCCCGAGGTCGTGGTCGCCGTCAAGCCGAAGCCGACCATCGCCGAGCAGACGCTGGTCGAGACCGAGGTCGACATCGAGGTTCCCGCTGTCCGCTACGCCGCGGTCGCCCAGTCGGCGGGCCGCAGCATGCTGCGCTCGGTCGGCGGGAATGGCTCTGGCATGCACGGCGCCACGGCACTGCGGATGGATCCGGAGATCGAGGTCGTGGTCGAAGAGCCACCGGAGCGGGTTTCCGGCGAAGTGGTGCCGATTTCGCGGAACCTGACGCTGATCCAGCTCAGCGACCGGACCTGCAAATGGCCGCTGGGCGATCCGCTGTCGGCCGAGTTCCGCTTCTGCGGCAACGGCTCGAACGATGCCTCGCCTTACTGCCAGTATCATGCGCGGATCGCCTTCCAGCCGGTTTCAGAGCGCCGCCGCGCCCGCTGAATTCCATCCACGACCGGCGCTGCCTTGAGCAACGCCCTGAGCGACCGAGCGCGCCTCTTGCAAAGAGAGGCGCGCTTTTTTTCTGTTTTGCGACACGGGCATCTGGGGAAGGCTTGACCGCCGCCGCGGAGCGGAACCCCCGTCAGCGCTTCTCGGGCTCTGGAAACCGCGCCGTGAAGGTCGAGCCCTTGCCGACCACCGAGGTCACCAGCAGCCGCGCCCGGTGGCGGACGAGGATGTTGCGCACGATCGACAGGCCGAGACCGGTCCCGCGCTTCGACCGGGACGTGCCGGCATCGACGCGGTAGAAGCGCTCGGTCAGCCGCGGCACATGCTCGGCCGGGATGCCCCTGCCGAAATCCTCGACCCCGGCATCGATGAAGATCGCATCGCGCGCCTTGGTCCGCTGCAGCGAAATAATTACCCGGTCACCTTGGTCGCCATACTTGCAGGCGTTCTCGACAAGGTTCGAGAAGACCTGCAGCAGTTCGTCCCGCTCCCCCGCAACGATGAACGGGCCGGTGCCGAAGGACGTCTCGATCGCAAGCCCCGCCTCGGACGCCAGCGGCGCCAGGGCCTCACACACCTCGCCCAGGAGTTCGGCGAGGTCGATCGGATCGGTCACGGCGACGTGGCGCTTCATTTCGATCCGCGAAAGCGACAGCAGATCGTCGATCAGCCGCGACATGCGAGCCGCCTGGTCCCGCATGATGTCGAGGAAACGCTCCCGGGCGCCGGCATCGTCCTTGGCCGGGCCTTGCAGCGTCTCGACGAAGCCGATCAGCGAGGCCAGCGGCGTGCGCAGTTCGTGGCTGGCATTGGCGACGAAGTCCGTCCGCATGCGCTCGATCCGCCGCTCGCCGGTGCGGTCGCGGAACAGCAGCAGGAAGAAGGCGGGGCGCTCGCTCTGGGGCGCAAGGATCGGAAGGATATCGACCGACCAGAAACGGTCGGAGGCCCGGCCCTCAATAAAGTCGGCATTGCCGGCATGCTGACCGGTGATCGAGGCCTCGATCTCGGCCAAAAGTTCGGGCGAGCGGAAGCGCAGCGATATGGCGTCACCCAGCGGCAGGTTGCCGAAGGCCTGGTCGGACATGCCGTTCCGGTAGCGCAGCAGCAGGTTGCGGTCGATCAGGAGAGCGGGCTCCCGCATCGCCTCGACCACCGCCTTGGTGCCGGCATCGGGCCAAAGCGGCGACTGACGCCGGCGCAGATCCTCGCGGATGCGCGAGCGTCGCTCGCCGCGCTGCGGCAGGAGGCAGAGCAGCACCATCATCGCGGCGGCGGTGAGCAGGCCTTCCCAGGCCAGCGGATAGATCGCCGCAAGCCCGCCGAAAACCAGAACGGTCGCGACCACGATCCGCACGAAAGACACCCGTCGGCGGGGCTGCATCGGCGCAGGATCGGTCGATGGCTTGGTGCTCTGGCTCATCGATCCAAATTCGACACGGTTTTGGAAAGCGTCGGCCGCCCGTCGCAAGGGCGCCAGGCTGCATTTCGCAGATAAGGAGACGGATTAGCCCTTGCGTGCTTCAGGCGTATGTCAGGCCTTGCCGAGATCACGCATCCGGACGGCGTAGAGATCGAGATTGCTTTTGGGTCCGCCAAAGCTCGGATCGATCGCGATGGATCCGGAGGCGGCAGGATTGTCGGGGACGGTCATGTCGAAGACGAAGGGCTGGCTGTCCTGCGCGGTTGTGAAACGCTGGCGGTCGCAGACCGTATCGCCGCCGAACAGGCAGCGGACGGAGAACTCCCGGCTTGCCCCATCCGCAGAACCCGCGGTGATCTCGACCCGAACCTTCCGGCCCTTGATGGTGTTCACGACGCCGGGCCCGATGATGACGCCGACTTCGCCGCCCTCGCCTGCCGCAGCCAGCCGCACTGCGGGCCGATCGCCGCTGCCGGTGACGGCGGCGACGTCGCCGCCGGTCGGCGTCGAGATCAGCTCCAGCTGGGTCCCGTCGAAGAGGTTGATCCAGCTGGCTGTGTCGACCGAAGCGCCGTCGGCTGCACCGCTTTGCGCAGCGTCCGCATCCGAACCGCCGAGGATGGTATTTTTGAAGAAATACACCCCCGCAAACAGCACAGCGAGGAGAACCGCGAGCGCCAGGAAGAGCGGCTTCAGGGAACGCTGCGACCGGCGGCCGGTCGTCGATCGCCTCGCCTCGCCAGGTGACCAGGTCTCCGCGGCATGAGTTGGAGCGTCGCGGCCTGGGACGGCGGCGGACCTGCCTGCCTGGGGCGATGAGTCATCCTCTGGCTTCGCCGCGGCGGACGGGTCATCGTCATCGTCGAGCCCATGATTGCGCTCGACCGCCTGATCTGCGTCGGGGTCATGCAGATGCGGCGCGAAGTTGGGATCGGCCGCGTGCTCCGCATCCGGGTCCGCGGCGCCCTCGAACGTCGCGGCCTCGGCGATAAAATAGTCTTCCTCGATGCGGTTGATCGTCTCGGCGAGACGAACCCGCTGCGCATGCGCGGCGTCGGCATCGTCGGAGTTTGCCAGCATGCGCTCGAGCGCGCGCTCAGAGGCCGTGTAGATCGTGTCGCGAAACGCCGGATTACTGGAATCACCGGCTTCGAGCGCGCGCCGCAGGCTTTTTTCCATCGCGCTCATGCTGTTCTCCAAGTCGGTGTGCTCTCCAAGTCGCTCTCGCCATCGAATCTACACCATGTTCCGGATGACAGTAACTGATTGGGAAGAGAACCCCCAAGCTATTGTTGGCGGCCCTAAGCCCCCTCATGCTGCGTTGCGGCGGAACGATTACCACAGCTCGTTCATTGGGTTGCGGCATCAAAAAATGGCGCCTCGGTGAAACGGCGCACCGCCGACCACGGTTGTTCCCGACGGCGCCGCCTCGACAGGCCGCCCTGTCACCCAGACGTCTCGCCCCCGCCCATATCATGCGGAACAGGTTCCGCCCGGAGCAGCCTTGGCCCTTCCCCAACACGACACCGTGCCGCACGCGATTTCCGAACATGGCGTCATCGGCGACATGCGCACCCTCGCTCTGGTGGCGACCGACGGCACCATCGACTTTTTCTGCCACAGCGATTTCGGATCCCCATCCCTTTTCACCGGGCTTCTCGACGCCGAGAAGGGGGGATACTTCCGCCTCGAGGCGGTCGACGGGGAGATGAAGAACCGGCAGATCTACTTGCCGGACACCAATATCCTGATGACCCGCTTCCTCGGGCATGACGGGATTGGCGAAGTGTCCGACTTCATGCCGGTCGACGGGTCGGGCCGCATCGTCCGTCGTGCGAAGGCCGTGATGGGCGACGTGCGCTTCCGCCTGTCGGTTGCGCCGCGTCCCGATTATGCCCGCCAGACGCCCGTCATTGCGGCCATCGACGGCGGCTTCAGCGTCAGCTGGGGCGACGGGGCTGAGGTCGTCTATTTCTACGCGACGATGCCGATCGAGATCGATGGTGACCGTGCCGGCGGCGACATCCTGTTGCGCGAGGGCGAAACCTGCCACGTCGTCTTCTGCCCCGGCCGCAAGGACCAGCCGACGGTCGACGACGAGTATGTCCGGTCGGCTTTCATCGCCACGCGGTCCTTCTGGCACGGATGGGTTCGCTCCGGCACCTATCCCGTCTTCGCCCGCGAGCTCGTGGTGCGTTCGGCCTTGACGCTGAAGCTGCTGACCTCGGCGCAATACGGCTCCATCGCCGCGGCGGGGACCTTCGGTCTGCCCGAGGTGCTCGGTGGCGAGCGGAACTGGGACTACCGCTACTGCTGGGTGCGCGACTCCGCCTTCACGCTCTACGCTTTCTCGCGCCTCGGCTATTTCGAGGAGGCCGAATCCTTCATCCGCTTCATGATGGACCGCATTGCCGAGGACGGGGAACCGCATCTTGGCATCATGTACCGGATGGACGGCAGCGCTGAGATCGCCGAGTCCAACCTCGATCACCTCTCGGGCTACGAGAATTCGCGTCCCGTGCGGATCGGCAACGGTGCCGCCGATCAGGTGCAGATGGACATCTATGGCGAGTTCATGGATGCGCTCTACATCGCGACGAAGGCGCGCGGAAAGCCGTCCTACGGCATCTGGAAGAAGATCGCGCGGCTCACCGACTGGCTGGCCAGCAACTGGCGGAAACCAGATCACGGCATCTGGGAGAGCCGCGGCGAGCCAAAGGAATTCCTCTCGGGCCGGCTGATGAGCTGGGTTGCCTTCGACCGCGCCTTGCGGATCGCCGACCGCCACTCGCTGCCGGCCGATGTCGAGCGTTGGCGGTACGAGCGCGGCGAGATCCAGGCGTCGATCCTCGAGGAGTTCTGGAACCCGGAGATCGGCGCCTTCACCCAGTTCAAGGGCGGCAAGACCCTCGACGCCGTCGTGCTGCTGATGCCGCTCGTCAAGTTCATCAATCCGCGCGACCCGCTCTGGGTCTCGACCCTGCAGGCGGTCCGCAAGCACCTGGTGCACGACTGCCTGGTCAAGCGCTACATCTGCGAGGGAGAAGGCGAGGACGGGCTGGAGGGCAGCGAGGGCGCCTTCACCATCTGCTCGTTCTGGTATGTCGAGGCGCTGGCCCGGAGCGGCTACGCGGCCGAGGCGCGCTTCCTGTTCGACAAGCTGCACAGCTATGCGAACCACCTCGGGCTTTATGCGGAAGAACTTTCCTCGACAGGCGAGCACCTCGGCAATTTCCCGCAGGGCCTGACGCACCTGTCGCTGATCTCGGCGGCAATCTGGCTCGACCGTTCGCTGAATGGCGACAAAAGCGACCCTTCCAATGCCCAGTTCCAGATCGTGGAGGATCCAGATGGCATCTTTTGAACTGAACAGCCTCGTCGGACAGGCTGCAGTCGTTACCGGCGGCTCTTCCGGCATCGGCCAGGCGACGGCGATCGAACTGGCGCGCGCGGGCGCCAATGTCGCCGTCAACTTTCGCAGTTCTCCGGAAGGGGCAGCCGAGACGGTCGCCGAGATCGAGAAGCTGGGCCAGAAGGCCTTCGCCATCCAGGCGGACGTGTCCGACGAGGCGGCCGTCGCCGCGCTGTTCGACGAGGCCGAGACGAAGCTCGGGCCGATCGACATCGTGGTGTCGAACTCGGGCCTGCAGAAAGATGCGGCGATCGGCGAGATGAGCCTTGAGGCGTGGAACGCCGTCATCGCGGTCAACCTCACCGGCGGCTTCCTGATCGGCCGCGAGGCGATCAGGCGGTTCCGTCGCAAGGGACGGCGAGACGTCAGCCGCGCGCTGGGCAAGCTGGTGTTCGATTCCTCAGTACACCAACAGATCCCCTGGGCCTTCCATGCGAACTACGCGGCATCGAAGGGCGGGCTTGATCTGTTGATGCGATCGATCGCGCAGGAGGTGGCGTCCGAGGGGATCCGTGTGAACGCCGTGGGCCCGGGCGCCATCGCGACGCCGATCAATGCGAGCGAGCGGCGGGACGGCGAAGCGGAGATGTTGAAACTCATCCCCTACGGCCGCATCGGCGAGCCGGCCGACATCGGTCGCGCCGTGGCCTTCCTGGTATCAGATGCGGCCGACTACATCACCGGTCAGACGCTGTTCGTCGACGGCGGGATGACACTCTATCCCGGCTTCAAGGGCAACGGCTAAGCTGTAGCCGCAGCAAGCTCGGCAGCACGGCGGAGGACTTGTGAAGACAGGCCCTCCGAAGCTTCGTTAGCGCTGGTCGTCGTCCTCGTCGACTTCGGCCTGCGTCCGCTTCATCGAGGTCAGCTTGGCGAACACGGCGGCAGCGTCCAACTCGCCGTCGTCAGCCTTCTCGCGGCCGCGATAGTTCTGGGTCTGGGCAGCCGACAGCAGACGCTCTTCCTCGGCGACTTCCTCCAGCCGCGGCATGCCGCGGGTCGCCTTCTCGATCTCCAGGTCGAGATCGATCTGCGAGCAAAGGCCGAGCGTCACCGGATCCATCGGCGTCAGGTTGGCCGAATTCCAGTGCGAGCGGTCGCGGATCTGCTCGATGGTGTTCTTGGTCGTTCCGACGAGGCGCGACACCGCCGGATCCTTGAGCTCGGGATGATTGCGCACCAGCCAGAGAATGGCGTTCGGGCGGTCATGGCGCTTAGACACCGGGGTATAGCGCGGGCCCTTGCGCTTGGCTTCCGGCACGCGAACCTTCGGCAGCGACAGCTTCAGGCGGTACTTCTCGTCCGACTCGCCTTTGGTGATCTCCTCGCGGGTCAGCTGGCCCGTCATGATCGGATCCATGCCCTTGATGCCCTGCGCCGACTCGCCGTCGGCGATCGCCTTGATCTCAAGCGGATGCATCGTGCAGAAATCACCAACCTGCTCGAACGAGAGGGAGGTGTTGTCGACGAGCCAGACAGCCGTCGCCTTCGGCATCAGGAGTTGGGCCATGCATACAGTCCTTCTGGTCGCCAGTCCTGCTTGCGCTGGAAAGGCTGTGGATCGCACCACAATTTCTGGAATTGAGGTATCTTATACGGATCGTCGCCGGTCCCTGCAAGGAAATCAGGCGGGTGCCGATGAAATGCCCGTGCATTTCCGGCCGCCCCGCCCCTCCCCGCAGGCCTTATGCCGGGATACCCTAAGCTGCGGCGGCGTGGTGGCGCGTGGTGAGGACGATCTTGCCGATATGGTCGTCGTCCATGTGCCGGTGCGCGTCGGCCGCCCGCTCCAGCGGATAGACCGTATCGATCAGCGGCGCGACGCTGCCATCCTCAAACAACGGAAACACGAATTCCTCGATCTCGCGCGCGATCGTCGCCTTGAAGCCGACGGGACGCGATCGAAGCGTGGAGCCGGTCAGCGTCAGCCGCTTCAACATGATCGGCGACAGGTCGATCGAGACCGTTTGCCCGCGGAGATAGGCGATCTGGACGATGCGACCGTCCTCGGCGGCGACCTGCAGATTGCGCGGCGTGTAGTCGCCGCCGGCCATGTCGAGGATCAGATCGACGCCGTGTCCTTCCGTCGCCTGCCGGATCACCTCGACGAAATCCGCGTCGCGGTAGTTGATCGCATGCTGCGCGCCGAGGGTTTTGGCGGCCTCGCACTTGTCGGCACTGCCCACCGTGACGAAGACGTCAGCGCCGAAGCTGCGGGCGAGCTGAATCGCCGTCGTGCCGATGCCGGACGTGCCGCCATGAACGAGGAAGCGCTCTCCCGCGACCAAGCGGCCGCGCTGGAAGACGTTGTGCCAGACGGTGAAGAACGTCTCCGGCACGGCCGCCGCGGCGACGAAGCCCATGCCGGATGGGATCGGCAAGGCATTGCTCTCGGCAACCGTTGCATATTCGGCATAGCCGCCGCCCGGCAGCAGCGCCATCACTCGGTCGCCGACGGCAAAGCGCGACGCCCCCTCGCCAACGGCGGCGACGAGACCAGCAACCTCGAGCCCGGGCCAATCCGGAGCGCCCTTCGGCGGATGGTAGGCGCCGAGGCGCTGCAAGACGTCGGGCCGGTTGACGCCGGCGGCATGAACCTCGATCAAGATTTCGCCATCGGCGGGGACCGGAAGCGCGCGCTCCTCGGGCTTCAGGACCTCTGGTCCGCCGAAGCCATCAAGGGCGGCAACTGTCATTTTCTTGGGCAGGTTCATCTGAAAATCCTTTGGAGCTTTTGCCGAGAGGTAGCGCAAGCGCCATCGATGTCCCGCCCGATCAACGGATCATCAAGGTTTATAGCCTTTAATTTCTGCATCCCTCTCCTCGGGAAGACATGATGGCCTGCCATCCCGTCTGATGCCTCCCTGTTTGCCAATTCCAAGAGCCGTCAGCGCGGCTCTTTTTTTTGTGTTGCGCGGCAAGGTCCCGTTGGAGCAAAATTGCTTAAGGCGCATTAACCAGTTTGCTGAACGCGCCTTGCCATTCACGCCCATCCCGAGCAATTTCCGAAAACGGTTTCACCGGCTTAGTTTGCCGAGTCTTCCGTGAGCACCGCATTCCTGGAACACGAAGCCGGTACATTCTGATGACGAGCAACAGCCTAGACCACCGCGACGAGGACCGGACAATCCGCCTGGCGGAGCATCTGGCCTTCTCCCGGTCGTTCCAGCCGCTCTTCAACGAGGGCATGGCGCTGGTCGACGCGACGGCGGTCTATCTCGACGGTCAGGGCCGGGCCGATGCCAAAGCGCTTTCGAGGTCTGTCGCGACGCTCTACGCCGCCGAATCGATGCGGCTGACCACCCGCCTCATGCAAGTCGCCTCGTGGCTCCTGCTGCAGCGCGCGGCGAACCAAGGTGACATGTCGCGCGCCCAAGTCGAGACCGAGAAGATGAAGGTCCGGCTCGAGGGCGTCGGCACCGGCCGCGATTCGCCGCTGTTCGCTGAACTGCCGGAGGCGTTCTGCTCCCTCGTCGACCGCGCCTTGAAGCTGGAGCGGCGTATCGCCATGCTCGATCGCGAAATCTACGGCAATTTGGGCGACCAGTTCGAGGGTAGTTCCAACCCCGTGGGCGAGCAGCTCAGCCTGCTGCGGACGGCGTTTCTTTCTTAAGCTTTCCCCCGACTTTAAGCCCTCTCCTTAGGCACGGCTCCCCGGTGAAAGTGGCGCCGGTTGTGCCGCTGCCCGCTTTCCGTCTGATTCCTCTAAAGCAGCAGCTCGGGCCGCTCAGCGAACAAGGCCAGCGCTTCCGGATTCGCCAGCGCTTCCTGGTTCTTGACCGCGCGGCCGTGCACGATTTCGCGCACCGCCAGTTCGACGATCTTGCCCGACTTGGTGCGCGGAATGTCGGCGACCTTGAGGATCCGGGCCGGCACATGGCGGGGCGAAGCGCCTTGGCGCACGGCGTTGCGGATCTTTCGCTCCAGAGCCTCGTCCAGCACCGCACCGGGCCTCAAGCGGACGAAGAGAACGACCCGAACATCGCCGTCAAAGTCCTGTCCGATGCAGATCGCTTCTGCGACCTCCTCCAGGTGTTCGACAATGTTGTAGATCTCCGCCGTCCCGATCCGAACGCCCTGCGGGTTGAGCGTCGCATCCGAGCGCCCGTGGATGACGATGCCGCCGCTGTCCGTCCATTCCGCGAAATCCCCATGGCACCAGACGCCCGGGAAACGCTCGAAATAGGCGGCGCGATAGCGCTCGCCGGACGGGTCGTTCCAGAAGCCGACGGGCATGGCCGGGAAGGCTCTGGTGCAGACGAGGTCGCCCTTCTCACCCCGCAACGGGAGACCCTCATCGCTCCAGACATCGACGGCCATGCCGAGGCCCGCGCCCTGGATCTCCCCCTCGCGCACCGGCAACCACGGCACGCCGAGGACGAAACAGGAGACGATGTCGGTGCCGCCGGAAATAGAGGCGAGTTGCACGTCCGACTTGATGCCGGCGTAGACGAACTCGAAGCTTTCTGGAGAGAGCGGTGAGCCGGTCGAGGCGATCACCTCAACGCTCGACAGGTCGTGCGTCTCGATCGGCCGGAGCCCTTCCTTGCGCACCGCGTCGATGAACTTTGCCGACGTCCCGAAGAAGCTCGCGCGCTCGGCGGCCGCGAAGTCGAACAGCGCGTTGCCATTGGGATGGAAGGGCGAGCCGTCGTAGAGCAGCAGCGTCGCGCCGACGGCGAGCGACGAGACCAGCCAGTTCCACATCATCCAGCCGCAGGTGGTGAAGTAGAAGATCCGGTCGCCCGGCTTGGCGCCCGCATGCAGCACGTGTTCCTTAAGATGCTGGATCAGCGTGCCGCCAGCCGAGTGCACGATGCACTTCGGCACCCCCGTCGTCCCCGACGAGAACAGGATGTAGAGCGGATGGGCGAACGGCAGCCGCTCATAGACGATCGGTGCTGGCGCGAAGGCCTGCGTGAAGACGGCCAAGGTCACCGCGTCCGGCACAGCGGCGGCGATGGTCTCGGCCTCGCCGATATACGGCACCAGGATGGTCTTGCGCGGGCGCAGGGCGGCAGCGATGGCGGCAACCTTGTTACCGATGCGGATTGTCTTGCCGGCGTAGAAATAGCCGTCGCAGGCGATGAACAGCACCGGCTCGATCTGGCCAAAACGGTCGAGCACGCCGCGCTCGCCGAAATCCGGCGAGCAGGACGACCAGACCGCGCCGAGCGAGGCCGTGGCCAGCATCAGCGCCACCGTCTCGGCCATGTTCGGCATCATCGCCGCCACCCGATCGCCGACGCCGACGCCCTCGGCGCGCATCGCCTGCGCCAGACGCGACACGAGCGCGCGAAGTTCGGCATGCGACAGGCGCGTCTCGACCTTGTCCTCGCCCCGGAACACGATCGCCTCGCCATCGACGGCGGCGCCAAGAAGGTTCTCGGCGAAGTTGAGCCGGGCCTCGGGAAAAAACCGCGCCGACAGCATGTCGGGACCCTCGGCAAAGGCCTTGCCGCCGCGGTCGCCGATCACGCCGCAGAAGTCCCAGACGGCGGACCAGAATGCCTCTGGCTCGTCGATTGACCAGGCATGCAACGCGGGATAGCCGGCGGAGGCGCCGCCGATATGCGGCGCGGCCCTGTCAGCGAAGTGGGTCAGCGGCTGCGCTGCCAGTCGATCGGCAGACGGCGTCCACAGAATTCTACCGGTCATGTCGCTGCCTCCCGTCATCCCACCCATCGCTCGTGCCATGACGCGAGGCGGCACGCAAATCCAGTCTCGCGGCCCGCCGCAGCGCGCGCCAGGCCATCACTTTGCCACCGGCATGGACTCCCGTTAGAACTCCGGCTGGATCCGGCCTTGGCGCCGCAAGAATGGCCGATTCGCGGCGGGCAGGCGACGGCACCGCCCGGACAATTTCAGCGTCCATGCCCCCGGGCCATCGACGTCACCACGAGGAAACATGACAGGACGCGCCGCCCCATTCCGCCGGTCCGAACGACGCTCGCTGCGCCGCTGGTCGGGCGTGGTCGTTTCGGTGGCCGTTCTGGCGGCGGCGGTGCTGGCGGGGTTCCTCGCCTATTCGACGCTCGCGCTGAAACCCGCGACGGCGCGCAGCGAAATCGAGGCACAGCTGTCCCGGCTGACCGGCCTTCCCGTCTTCGTCGCCGGCTCGGTCAACTTCACCCTCCTGCCCCGCACCCAGATCGTCCTCGACAGGATCAAGGTCGGGCCGCGCACCGGCGACGCCGACGCGGTGATGGCGATCGACGGCATCGTCGCCGAACTCGACCTTTGGGAGGCGCTCCGGGGGCGCACCCGCATCGAGCGCCTGACACTGGTTCGACCGGAACTGCTGTCGACCGCCGGCTTCATCGGGCAGAGCGAGACGATGATCGCGGCGGAGAACTCCAGCGGAAGCGGCCCCGCCGATCCGGCCCTGCGGCCGCTGTCGCGGTATATCGGTGCCTTCCTCTCCCGCTTCGGCGAGTTGCGCACCCTCGAGATCCGCGACGGCGTCTTCCGGATGGCGCCGGGTCCGGGTTCGCTCGGCATCAGCAATGCTAATATCGTCGTTGCCTGGCCTTCGAAGACCTCATCCGCGCGGATGTCCGGCTCCTACGTCTGGAACGGGCAGCCGACCGAAATCGGGCTCAAGATTGCGTCTCCCGTCGACTTCCTCGCCGGCGCCGCCAGCGCTTTGGATTTCACGCTCGCTTCCCCGCCCTTGACCGCCAGCTTCGATGGCGAGGCCTCAATTGCAGAGACCGGCAGCTTCAGTGGCAAGCTCGCTCTGGCGACCCCCTCGCTGACACGGTCGGTCCGCTGGCTCGGCGATGCCGGCACCCTCCAGCCGGACATTGGCCCGCTGTCGCTGGTCGCGACCCTCCAAGGCAGCGACGAGCGGTTGAGCCTGCGCGATGCCAAGGTGTCGGTCGGCGGGTTCGACGGGCTCGGCGCCCTCGAGATGACGCTGCCGGAGGGCAAGCGCCCGTTCATCGGCGGAACGCTGGCCTTCGATCGGCTCGATCTCACCGGGTTCACTGAAGCCGTCGCCCCGCTGCCGCAGACGCCGCTCGACATGCAGCGCCGGATCCCCGTCGACTTCGTCGAGGGACTGGATCTCGACCTCAGGCTCTCGGCCAGCGATGGCGCGATCGGAGACCTCAGCTTCGCCGATCTGGCCGCAACGGTGAAGTTCAAGGACGGCGTGGCGACGTTCGATGTCGGCGACATCGCGATCCTCGGCGGCCAGGCGCAGGCGCGCATGACGGTCGACAGCACGCTGCGCCCGGCCGTCGCTACTGGCGTGGCCAGCGTCAGCGGCGTCGATGCCGCCCGGCTGTCCGACGCCCTCGGCATCAAGGGGCTGCTGGTGACCGGTGCGTCGGATGTTCAAGCGGACTACAGCCTGCCGCTCGGCAGCTGGGCGGACCTTGCCCGGCGCAGCAGGATGACGCTGTCGATCGCCACCCGCAACGGCACGATGAGCGGGTTCGACCCGCAGATGCTGACCGGAAAGGCCGTCAGTCCGCTGAACCTTGCCTTGGCGGATGGCGCACTGCCCTTCCAGAGCCTGCGGGCCCGGCTGCAGTCGAACGGACCGCTGGTCGATCTCAGCGAGATCAACCTGACCGGCAGCTTCGGCCTCCTGTCCGCCTCGGGATCGCTGTCAGCCGCGACGGGCCGTCTCGACCTGTCGGGCAGCGTCAGCCCGGCCGCTCCCTTGGGCACGACGCCGCCCGCTTTGGCGCCGCCGCGTTTCCGCGCGGAAGGGATCTGGCCGAGCCCCGTGATCTCCGACCGCTTCCCCGACCGTCCTATTTGAACGGTCCAAGTTGAACCGCACAGCGCAGATGCGCTGCGCGATCAGCCGCCGGCGGCTAGACGCTCGTCCCGTTCGCGCCGGACGAGATCGCGCTTGGTGAGGATGCCGGATATGATGACGCCGACCGAGACCAGCCCGATCAGGATGGTGCAGATGGCGTTGATCTCCGGGGTCACGCCGAGCCGCACCTGGCTGTAGATCCGCATCGGCAAGGTAGTGGCGCCCGGGCCGGTGGCGAAGCTAGAGATCACGAGGTCATCGAGCGACAGCGTGAAGGCGAGCATCCAGCCGGCCGCGACCGCCGTCCAGATCACCGGCAACGTGATGACAAAGAAGGTCTTGCCGGGCGGGCAACCGAGATCCTGCGCCGCTTCTTCGAGGCTCCTGTCGATGGCGACGAGCCGGGACTGCACGACAACGGCGACGAAGCACATGGTGAAGGTCACGTGGGCGATGGTCAGCGTCCAGAAGCCGCGGTCGAAACCGATGGCGACGAAGAGCAGCAGGAGCGACAGGCCGGTGATCACCTCGGGCATCACCAGCGGTGCATAGACGAGGCCGGAGAAAAGCAGCCGGCCGCGGAAGCGCGCAAAGCGCACCAGCGCCATGGCCGCGAGCGTCCCGAGAATGGTCGCGACCGTCGCCGACAGCAGCGCGACGCGGATCGTCACCCAGGCGGCGTCGAGCATCTGCCGGTTCTGGAACAGCGTGCCGTACCAGTGGGTCGAGAAACCGCCCCAGACCGTCACCAGCCGCGAAGCGTTGAAGGAGTAGAGCACCAGCAGCGCGATCGGCACGTAGAGGAAGGCGAAGCCGATGACGAGGCAGAAGATGTTGAACGCGGACCAGTTGTTCTTCACGACGCCGTCCTCGCCTGCATGCGCTGGAAGATCATGATCGGAATCACCAGCAGGAGAAGGAGGATCACTGCGACTGCCGACGAGACCGGCCAGTCGCGGTTATTAAAGAACTCATCCCACAGCGTCTTGCCGATCATCAGCGTCGAGGAGCCACCGAGGAGATCGGGAATGACGAACTCGCCGACGGCGGGAATGAAGACGAGGAAGACGCCGGCCAGAACGCCCGGCAAGGACAGCGGGAAGGTAATCGCCCAAAAGGCTTTCACCGGCGGGCAGCCGAGATCGTTGGCGGCTTCGATCAGCCGCCCGTCCATGCGCTCGAGCGCTGCATAGATCGGCAGCACCATGAACGGCAGGTAGGAATAGACGATGCCGATATGGATCGCGAGTTCGGTGTTCATGATCTGCAGCGGCTCGGAAATCAGCCCGGTCCACAGCAGAAACTGGTTCAGCAGCCCCTCGTTCTTGAGGATGCCGATCCAAGCGTAGACGCGGATCAGGAAGCTCGTCCAGAACGGCAGGATCGTCAGCATCACCAGGATCGGGCGAATGCTGGATGGTGCCTTGGCCATGCCGTAGGCGAAGGGATAGCCGATCAACAGCGCCAGCGCCGTCGAGATGCCAGCGATCCGGAGGCTCGACAGGTAGGAGTTGAGGTAAAGCGGATCTTCCCAGATCCAGCCATAGCTGCCGAAGTCCAGCTGGCGGAAAGCATCCATGAAGCCGGAGACGCTATCGAGCACAAAAACCGGCAGATAGGGCGGCTGGGCGATCGCCGTCTCGGACAGCGAGATCTTCACGACGATCAGGAAGGGCAGCAGGAAGAAGACAGCAAGCCAGAGATAGGGCACGCCGATCACCACCGAGCGATAGAGCCGGCTGACGTGCTGCGAGGGGGTGTAGTCGGAAGCCATGTCCCTCGCCCCTACTGCGTCAGGACGATGCCGGCATCGGCGGCGAAGGTGATCCACACCTCGTCGTCCCAGGCCAGCGGCTGTTCGATGCCGCGCGCGGCGTTGATCGTGGTGGCGCGGACGATCTCGCCGGTCGGCAGCTTGACGTTGAAAAGGGTCACGTCGCCGAGATAGGCGATGTCCCACACCTCGCCCTTCAGCGCGTTGACCGACGGATCGGCCGGGGCCTGGCGCCCGATCTTCACCTTTTCCGGGCGGATCGCGAAGAAGGCGGTGTCGCCCGGCTTGAGGTCGACCGAGGTCTCGGTCTCGACGATGGTGCCGGCAGCGGCGAGCCGCACCCTTCCGTCGCGGCGGCTCTCGATGCGGCCTTCGAGAAGGTTCACATTGCCAATGAAGTCGGCGACGTAGCGGTTGCTCGGCGCCTCGTAGATGATCGCCGGCGTCGCGACCTGGGCGATCTTGCCCTCCCGCATTAGCGCGATGCGGTCGGCCATTACCATCGCCTCCTCCTGGTCGTGCGTGACGACGATGAAGGTGAGGCCGAGTTCCTGCTGCAGGTCCATCAGCTCGAACTGGGTCTCCTCGCGTAGCTTCTTGTCGAGCGCGCCGAGCGGCTCGTCCAGCAGCAGCACTTTCGGGCGCTTGGCCAGCGAACGGGCGAGCGCCACACGCTGTTGCTGGCCGCCGGACAGCTGCTGCGGCTTGCGCCGGGCGAAGGGCTCGAGCTTGACGAGCTTCAGCATCTCGGCGACCCGCGCGTCGATCTCGGACTTTGCCATGCCGTCCTGCTTCAGGCCGAAAGCAATGTTCTTCTCGACCGTCATGTGCGGGAAGAGCGCGTAGGACTGGAACATCATGTTCACCGGCCGCTTGTGCGGCGGCACGCCGACGAGGCTCTCGCCCTCTAGCCGGATATCGCCCGAAGTCGGTGCCTCGAAGCCTGCGAGCATGCGCAGCAGCGTCGACTTGCCGCAGCCGGAAGGACCGAGCAGCGCGAAGAATTCGCGGCGATGGATGCCGATGGTCAGGTCGTCGACCGCGGTGAACGTGCCGAAGCGCTTGGTCACCCCGTCCACCTCGATCAGCGGCTTCTGCGAGGGGTCGTTCCACGGCTCGAAGCTGCGGCGGATGTTTCCAAGGGACTTCGTCGTCACTGCCATGCTGAGGTGCCCGCGCCAGACTGGAAAGGGCCCGGCCGCCGATGGCGACCGGGCGGGAGTGCTACTGACCGGTCTTCACCGTGGTGAAGGCGCGGGTGATCAGACGCTGGATCTTCGCGTCATAGGGCTTCTTAGTGAACAGCTTGGCGAGCGTCGCCTCGTCCGGGTAGACCGCCTTGTCAGCAAGGATCGCCGGCTCGATCAGCTTCTGCGACGCCAGGTTGCCATTGGCGTAGACGACGAAGTTGGTCGCCTTCGCGATGACCTCGGGTTTCATCATGTAGTTGATGAAGGCATGGGCGTTGTCGAGGTCCGGCGCATCCGACGGGATTGCCAGCTGGTCGAAGAACAAGAGGGCCCCCTCCTTCGGGATGGAATAGCCGATCTCGACGCCCTGCGCCGCTTCCTTGGCGCGGTCCCGCGCCTGGAACACATCGCCCGAGAAGCCGACGGCCACGCAGATGTCGCCATTGGCGAGACCGTTGACGTATTCCGAGGAATGGAACTTCCGAACATAGGGGCGAACGGAGAGCAGGAGATCCTTCGCCTTGTCGATCTCGGCCGGATCCTGGGTATCCGGGCTCAGCCCGAGATAGTTCAGTGCGGCCGTGATCATCTCGGCGCCCGAGTCGAGCATGTCGATACCGCACTTCGACAGGACTTCCGCGTTCTTCGGGTCGAACACCAGAGACCAGGAGTCCACCGGCGCGTTCGGCAGGAGCTCCTCCACCTTCTTCTTGTTGTAGCCGATGCCGGTCGTGCCCCACATGTAGTTCACGGAGTAGGCATTGTCGGGATCATAGGTCGCGGTCTGCTTGGTGATCACGTCCCACATATTGGTGAGGTTCGGCAGCTTCGACTTGTCGAGCTTCTGGAACACGCCTGCCTGGATCTGCCGGCCGAGATATTCCGCCGAGGGCACGACGACGTCGTAGCCTGTGCCGCCCGCGAGCAGCTTGGTCTCGAGAATCTCGTTGGAGTCGAACACGTCGTAGACGACCTGGATGCCGGTCTCGGCCGTGAAATCCTTGAGGATCGAATCGTCGATATAGTCGGACCAGTTGTAGACCCGGACGATCTTTTCCTGCGCGGCGGCAGAGAAGGCCGAGACGAGCACGAGCGCAAGCGCTCCGACCGTTGCAAGACGCTGTTTCATAAAGGACAACCTCGCTGGAAGCATAGATGTTTGGGTGTGTGACGAAAGGGCGGACGGGCGTCTCGGCGCAGGCCGAAATGGCGACAAGCCTCACTATTCAGCATCGACTGCCACGTGCCTAGTGCTTTTGCAGAACAACCGCATGACACGCGTCGATATCCCCGGCCGTCATATGGCGGCGCAGCATGTAGCGGGCGTCGGTGCCATAGGGTGCGAGCTTTCCCTGCGGCAAGGCGGCGGTTTCGTCGGTGAAGCCGAAGCCGGCCCAGAACGGCATCGTCCCGTACACCGACACCAAAGCCGTCACCGGATAAGGCACGTCGGCCAATAGAGCCTCGACGCCGAGCCGGGCATGTCCCTGCCCGCGCAGTTCGGGCGCAACCACAACGTCGTGGATGTAATAGCTGTCGGCGTCAGGCCCGATCGTCCCGAGGAGATGATCGAGCGGCGGCGGCTCGAAGAGCTTGGCCGGATGCGACACGGCATAGCCTAGGACGCCCCCCGACCCGATCAGCACGCGGCTGCCGGCGGGATAGGCGGCCAGCCGGTCCGCGAAGACCTCGATCCGCTCGGGAAGCTCGGGATGCACCCGGTCGGCCAGCGCCTTGACGCTGGCCAGGTGCGCTGGGAGCATCCTCTCCCACGAAAAGCCTGTCATCGGCGGGCCCCGGTCAGCGGTGCTTCTGGCCTTCGCCGTAGAACAGCTTCTCCCAGGCCTTCTGCGCCTTGTAGCCCTCACGGATGAAGGGTGTGAAGACGGCAAGGTTCAGGACCGCCTTGTTGGTGAGGTTGGCGGGGAAAGTCAGCGGCTTCTCGAAATCGACGAAGAGTACGACCCGCACCGAGTCGGAGTGGTTCCAGGCCTCGTGCTCGTAGGCGTCGTCGAAGATCAGCGCCTCGCCTTCCTTCCAGTGGCAGACCTCCTTGTCGATGCGGATGCCGATCTTGTCCGGCTGGTCCGGCACGACGAGGCCGAGATGGAAGCGCAGCACGCCGTTATACGGCCCGCGGTGCGGCGGCAGATGCTTGCCGGGCTCGAAGATCGAGAACATCGCCGACTTCATGCCGGGGATCTTCTGCAGGATGCGCCAGGTCTCCGGGCACTGGGCGATCGCCTCGGGCGACTTGATGCCATAGCCGCAGAGGAAGAAGGTCTTCCAGTTCTGGTCGGACGAGATCGACCGGACCTCCGAGGAGATCTCGTGGAACGCCGGCAGGTCGCCCTTGCGCACCAGGATCTTGTCGAGCTCGGCCCGAATCAGATGCCACTCCGCCTCGACTTCCCGCGCCCAGGGAAAATCGTCGGTCGGATAGACCGCGGGATTGCCGACGGCCGAATGCTTGAGATTGAGCTTCTCGGCGCCGTCGACCAGCTTCTGGACGGCCTTTGCGACGAACCCGTTGCCGGACATCGTGTCCTCGATGCCCTCGGTCTTCGCCTTCTGCTGCACGCGTTGATCCATGCTGTCTACCTTCTGCGCTGTTTGAGATCCGCGCGGTTGTGGCGGACCTTGCGCGTGTCGTCTGCAGCATCACGAAATAATGCTGAAATGGCGGCGCGCCCTGTCGATGGCGGTACATAGCAGGCCGCTACTGAAAATCGAATGCACTGAGGCCCGTCACCATCTCATCGAGCCCCAGTGGGCGCGTCAGCGGGGGTTCGGCGCGGGAGAGACATGCCTGCCGCTCGCACAGCCGGCAGGCCGGACCGATCTTCACCGGCGCCCGCTCCCCGCCGAGTGACCGGCCGTAGATCGTGTCCTTGGCATGGGCGATGTCGCAGCCGAGAAGGATCGCCGTGCGGCGGGGCCGCTCTTGAAAACCGGCGACGAGCCCGTCGACCGTGCGCGAGACGGTGAGGAAGGTCGCCCCGTCCGGCATCTCGACGGTTTCGACCAGGATCTGCCCCGGCTGGGAGAAGGCTGCATGCAGGCCGAGCTTGGGGCAGCCGCCGCCGAAGCGCTGCACCGGAAATCCCCGCGCCCCGGCCCGGCGAAAGCGGTTGCCGGCGTGGTCGACCTCCAGCATGAAGAACGGGATGCCCGGCGCGCTCTGGCGCTGCAGCGTGGTCAGCCGGCTCGCCACCTGATCGAACGAGGCCTGGAAGCGGCCGCGCAGGACGTCGATGTCGTAGCCCGAGCGCTCCGCCTCCGCCTGGAAAGCCGCATACGGCATCATCAGCGCCAAGGCGGCGTAGCGCACGAGTTCGTAGCGCGCGAGCCGCATCGCCTCGGCGCTGGAGAAGCCGAAACTTGCATTCTCCGCCGCGATGACCGGCCCGAGCGCCAGCAGCACCGCCTCCATCGCCACCTCCCGCAGCTGGTCGGCGGAGACGAGGCGCTCCGACAGGAAGAGGCGGCGCGAGTGGCGGTCGAAGCGGCGGCGCCAGTTGGGCATGGTCTGCACGGGCAGGATGCGCACCGAGATGTCGTGCTCGGCGCGCAGCCACCCCTTCAAAGCCGCCATCAAATCGTCGCCGGGGGAAAGCTGGCGGTGGAAGGCCTCGGCCGCGGTCTCGAGCGCCGCCATGTGGTTCGGGCGGGTCTCGAACACCTCCTGCACCTCGTCGATCGGCAGCCGCGCGCCGGCAAGGCCCGGCTGCAAGCCGTCGCGGGCGAGGAGATCGGAAAGGTCGGTCAGCCGGCCGAGCTGCTCCTTGTAGGCCCGGTAGAGCTTGGCAATGCCGGCGGCGGCATTGGGCGCCGCCTCGGCGATCTCGACGAGCTCCTGCGGTCCCGGCAGTTCGCCGGCCAGCAGCGGGTCTGCGAACACCTCGCGCAGATCCGCCATCAGCCCGGCGCGCTCGCCCCCCTGGAGGTCGCTGAGATCGACCGCGAACACCTCGGAGAGTTTCAGCAGCAGTTGCACGGTGAGCGGCCGCTGATCGCGCTCGATAAGATTGAGATAGGACGGCGAGATGCCGAGCCGCTCGGCCATGGCCGTCTGCGTCAGGGAGAGGCCGTTGCGCATCCGCCGGATCCGGGGGCCCGCGAAGATCTTGTTCTCGGCCATGATGCCCTCGCTGTGACAGTCTTGTCGGACCAGAGCGGCCCCGATCCATTGACAGCATTTACAACGTGACAGCCGGCGGTTGTCAAAGCCGGTACAGGCTGACACGTTTCCAGCCCCTTGCTTACAGGTGTTTCCTTGGGACGCGGAGCGCGATCTGTCACACCCTTCCTGTCCGACACCGTCGGAGCACGTTGATTGTGAGGATTGGCCATGACCGAATTTGACAGCCTTGTCCCCAGCGCCCCTGCAGGGCGTTTCGACCATGTCACCCGCCCCTATTCGGCCGATTTGGTGAAGCGGCTGCGCGGCTCCGTCCAGATCCGCCATACGCTGGCCGAGAACGGCGCCAACCGCCTGTGGCAGCTGCTGCACTCGGAGGATTACGTCAATTCGCTGGGCGCCATGACCGGCAACCAGGCGATGCAGCAGGTCCGCGCTGGGCTGAAGGCGATCTACCTCTCGGGCTGGCAGGTCGCGGCCGATTCCAACACAGCCGGCGCGATGTATCCGGACCAGTCGCTTTATCCCGCCAACGCCGCGCCCGAACTCTGCCGGCGGATCAACCGCACCCTGCAGCGCGCCGACCAGATCGAGCAGGCCGAAGGCCATCACTCCGTCGACACCTGGTTCGCGCCGATCGTCGCCGATGCCGAGGCAGGCTTCGGCGGTCCGCTTAACGCCTTCGAGATCATGAAGGCCTTCATCGAGGCGGGCGCAGCCGGCGTCCACTATGAGGACCAACTGGCCTCGGAGAAGAAGTGCGGCCATCTCGGCGGCAAGGTGCTGATCCCGACCCAGGCGCACATCCGCAACCTTACTGCCGCGCGGCTCGCCGCCGACGTGATGGGCGTGCCCTCGCTGGTCATCGCCCGCACCGACGCGGAAGCGGCCAAGCTCCTCACCTCCGACATCGACGAGCGCGACCAGCCCTTCGTCGATCACGCGGCGGGGCGCACGGCGGAGGGCTTCTTCCACATCCGCAACGGTCTCGAGCCCTGCATCGCCCGGGCGATCGCCTACGCGCCCTATGCCGACCTCATCTGGTGCGAGACCTCAAAGCCTGATCTCGACCAGGCCCGGCGCTTTGCCGAGGCGGTGAAGCGCGAACACCCGGAGCAGATGCTCGCCTACAACTGCTCGCCCTCGTTCAATTGGAAGAAGCATCTCGACGACGCGACGATCGCCAAGTTCCAGCGCGAGCTCGGCGCGATGGGCTACAAGTTCCAGTTCATCACCCTCGCCGGCTTCCACCAGCTGAACTTCGGGATGTTCGAGCTCGCCCGCGGCTACAGGGATCGGCAGATGTCGGCCTATTCGGAACTGCAGCAGGCCGAGTTCGCGGCGGAGGCCGACGGCTACACCGCCACCAAGCACCAGCGGGAGGTCGGCACCGGCTACTTCGATGCCGTGTCGATGGCGATTTCCGGCGGGACATCCTCGACGACGGCGATGTCCGGATCCACCGAGCACGCCCAGTTTCGCGAAGAGACGCCGCATCTTGCCGCCGCCGAATAGGCCACCGCCCGACCGCAACTGTCAGAACAGCCACATTCATCTTTTGGGAGAAAGACCATGAGCAGCGTCATCCAGGCCGACATCCGCCCCCGCACCCGCGTCAAGGAACGCGCCGAGGAGCAGTCCTCGTCGATGGACGAGGCGCAGCAGAGCGCCATCCGCATGCTGGCCAACGACCTCCACCGCCTCAACCAATCCGTTATGAAGGCGGTGGAAGCCGGCGTTTCGGTCGAGCTCGTCCGCTCCGCCCGGCACCATTCCGGCAACGGCAAGTGGGGCGACCTTCTGATCCCAGTCATCGTCAAGACGGCGGATTAATTTTGTTACACTACCGGCATCGGTGCTTGGGACGGCAGCGATCTTCCACGTCGTAAGAACGAACGGATGCGAAGGCCTGCCGGCTTTTGCATCCGTTGCCGTTCTACTTCGCCGCAATCGCCTGCTTCAGCATATCATCAATGCGCGTCCGCCAGCCGGGCCCACCCGCCTTAAAGTGCTCGATCACTTCGGCGCTCAACCGCAAGGTTACCTGCCGCTTGGAATGCGCCTGCGGCGGGAGCCCGCGCCGGATCAGCACCTCGCCGTGATAGAGATCGGCCCGGTCGAACATCTCGTCGGTCCACTCCGGCGCGTCGTCCGGATCAATCCATTCGCTGCCGGGCTCGGTTGGCTTCACGTTCATGGCAATACCTCATGGAGATGAAGTGACGCGCATCGTCGCGAGGGGTCCAGACCACCATGACGACACGGCCACCGAACAAGCCATAGGTCTAGAACCGGGCCTCACCATAGTCCCTGCGCGCGTCTTCAAGTGTCAGAACACGTCCTTCGAAAACCTGTCCGGCGTCCGCAAAATCGAGCCCGCGCTCGCGAACGGCCGTTTCCCCCTTTGCAGGGTCGAAGGTTACTCTTTTTCCATCACGCTAGCGATGATGACAAAGCGCGGCAACGCTATTACAGCGGCAAAAGAGGCTTGGATTGATGCCCGACCAACCGCCGCGCCTTCCCCGTCCCGCCCCGAGCGTCTATGCTGTCCGGCATTCGAGCAGCCGCAGAAAGATCGCATGGCAGACCGCCCCAGGCCGACGCGCCCTGAACTGAGCACCCGACCGAAGATCAAGCGCGACAAGCTGAAGCGCCGGTCGAGCGATACCGGCAGCGCGCAGCCGTCTGTGCCAGCGGCCCCGCGCCGCGACCTCGGTCGCTTCAAGCTGGCCGAGGGCGAACGGCCGGCCTTTCTCGACTCCAAGCGCGGCGTCGGTTCGAAGGAAGAGGCCGTGGAGTGGCTGAAGGCACGCGGCATCGACGACATCGAGTGCATCACGCCCGATCTTGCCGGCGTTGCCCGCGGCAAGATGATGCCGGCCAAGAAGTTCACCGGCGACACCTCGCTGGCGCTGCCCTCGGCGCTGTTCATGCACACGATTTCCGGCGAGTATCCCGAGGAGACCGGCGAGTTCCGCTACTCGCCCAACGACGGCGATCTGAAGCTGGTGCCGGACCTCTCGACGCTGTCGCTGGTCCCGTGGGAGAGCGATCCGACGGCGCAGGTGATCTGCGACCTCGTCGACACCACGGGCGCTGCCGTCGGCTACACGCCGCGCAACGTCCTGAAACGGGTGCTGGCTCTCTATGAAAACCGCGGCTGGCAGCCGATCGTCGCACCGGAGATCGAGTTCTACCTCGTCTCCAAGAACGTCGACCCCGACTATCCGCTGACTCCGCCGATCGGCCGGTCCGGCCGCCAGATCCAGAGCGGTCAGGCCTACTCCATCGGCGGCGTGAACGAGTTCGACGAGCTGATCGACGACATCTACCATTTCTCGGAGGCGCAGGGCCTCGAGATCGACACGCTGATCCACGAGGACGGCGCGGCCCAGCTCGAGATCAACCTGCGCCACGGCGCGCCGATCGAGCTCGCCGACCAGGTCTTCATGTTCAAGCGGACCATCCGCGAGGCGGCGCTGAAGCACGATATCTACGCGACCTTCATGGCCAAGCCGATCCAGGGTCAGCCCGGCTCGGCCATGCACATCCACCAGTCGGTGATCGACCAGCGCACCGGGCGCAACATCTTCAGCCTGGAGGACGGCACGCCCTCGCCGCTGTTCTACAACTTCATCGGCGGCATGCAGCGCTACGTGCCGGCAGCGCTGATCATGATGGCGCCCTACGTCAACTCGTACCGCCGCCTGACCTATGGCATGTCGGCGCCGACCAACAATGCCTGGGGCTACGACAACCGGACCACCGCCTTCCGGGTGCCGACGTCGGATGCCGTGGCGCGGCGCGTCGAGAACCGCCTGCCGTCGTCCGACGCCAACCCCTATCTTGCGCTCGCCGCGTCTCTTGCCTGCGGCTATCTCGGCATGGCCGGCGAGTTGCAGCCGGGCCAGCCGACCGACCGGACCGCGAACGAGGACGGGGAGATCTCATTGCCGCGCGGCCTGCTCGAGGCCGTCGCGGTGTTCGAGGGCGAAGCGGCCTTCCACGAGGTGTTCTCGCGCGAGTTCGTCGGCACCTATGCCGGCATCAAGCGCGGTGAGTTCGAGACGTTCATGCAGGTCATCAGCCCGTGGGAGCGCGAGTTCCTCCTGTTGAGCGTCTGATGACGGCCTATCAGTCGCCGATCTCGCCCGGCCGTTCCTGGTACGAGGACTCGGTTGAGCGCCCGCGCTATCCCAAGCTCGAGGAGAGCCTCACCGTTGACGTGCTGATCGTCGGCGGCGGCTTCACCGGCCTGTCCGCCGCAACGCACCTAGCTGCCCGCGGCGTGCGCGTCGCCGTGCTGGAGGCGCATCGCTTTGGTGATGGCGCATCCGGCCGCAATGGCGGGCAAATGAACACCGGCCAGCGGCTCTGGACCTCGGAACTCGAGCCGCAATACGGCTTCGAGCGCACCAAGGCGCTGTTCGACCTTGCGGAAGAGGCGAAGGCGCATCTTCTGGATTTCGCCGAGACCCATGCGATCGATATCGACTACGCCCCCGGGCAGATGTCGGTCGCCCACCGGCAGCGTTTCGTCAAAGACTATTCCGCCTATGCCGACGATCTCGCGACACGCTACGGCTATCAGCACATCACCGTCATGGACCGGGCCGAGACGGCGGAGCGACTAGGGTCCTCGGCCTATTTCGGCGGGATCCGCGATACCGGTACCGGCCACATCCATCCGCTGAAGCTGCTGGTCGGAACGGCGCGCGCGGCCGCCAAGGCCGGCGCCCTGCTGTTCGAGGAAACGCCAGTGGTTTCGCTGACCGGCGTCGGCGGGGTCCTCGCCACCACGGCGCGCGGCACGATCCGGGCCGAGCGGGCCCTCGTCGCCACCAATGCCCATGGCGGCAAACTGAACGGCGAAATGGCCCGGCACATCATGCCGATCCGCTCTTTCATCGGCGCCACCGCCCCGCTCGCCGAGCCCGGTCGCGTCCTGCCGGGCAACGAAGCGGTGGACGACTCGCGGTTTGTCGTCCGCTATTTCCGCAAGTCGCGCGACGGGCGCCTGCTGTTCGGGGGCCGCGAGGCTTATACCTCGGCGGCGAGCGACATCTCGGTGCACATCCGCCGGCAGATCGCCGAGATCTATCCGCACCTGAAGGATGTCGAGATCACCCACAGCTGGGGCGGCTCGGTCGGCATCACTCTGCCGCGCATGCCGTTCGTGCGCACCGTCGAGCCCGGGATCACCGCGATCGGCGGGTTTTCCGGCCATGGCGTGATGCTGTCGAACTTCACCGGCCGGCTCTATGCCGAGCGCGTCGCCGGCAACGAGGATCGGCTCGCGGTGCTGGAGGCACTCGATATTCCGGCCTTCCCCGGCGGGACGGCGCTGCGCCAGCCACTGCTGTTTCTCGCCATGACCTGGTTCTCGCTGCGCGATCGCTTCTGAGCCCGGCGTCATGACGAGAACACGTTATGCGCCTACCTCGGCAGAAAGCCTGCAGACAGGTGCCCCTGGTATGATGCATGGGCGGCACTGGAAAGTTTCAATCGATTAGACTACCTCGTTCCCACGGGGGTTTAATGCGGCGCAGCATGCGCCCAGGAAAGGCGTCGATGACCAGCCAGATCATTCCGGTCGATGCGTTCGACTACATCGTTTTCGGCGGCAACGGCGATCTCGCCGAGCGCAAGCTGCTGCCGGCGCTGTATCACCGCGACCATGACGGTCAGCTTCCCCCGCAGGCCCGCATCATCGGCGCCTCGCGGACCTACATTTCCGACGATGACTACCGGGCCTTCGCCCGCGCAGCGATCACCGCCCACGTCAAGCCAGCCCATCAGAGCCCGGAGGCAATCGAGCGCTTCGTCTCGCGCCTGCACTACCGCGAGGTCGATGCGCGCTCGGACAAGGGCTGGGACGAACTGAAGGCGCTGCTCGACGAGGCCGAGCCTGGTCGGATCCGCGCCTTCTACCTCGCCGTCGGGCCCGCTTTGTTCGGCGAGTTCGCCAGCCGCATCGCGGAGAAGGGCCTGTCCAGCGCCAATACGCGGCTGGTCGTCGAGAAGCCGGTCGGCCGCGACCTCGATTCGGCGCGGGCCCTCAACGACACTATCGGCCGGCACTTCAGTGAAGAGCAGGTCTTTCGCATCGATCACTATCTCGGCAAGGAGACGGTGCAGAACCTGATGGCGCTGCGCTTCGCCAACATGCTGTACGAGCCGGTATGGAAGTCCGGCTACATCGACCACGTGCAGATCACGGTCGCCGAGGAAGTCGGCCTCGAGGGCCGGACCAGCTACTACGACAAGGCCGGCGCGCTGCGCGACATGGTGCAGAACCACATCCTGCAGCTGCTCTGCCTCGTCGCGCTCGAGCCGCCCTCGGCGATGAACGCCGACGCGCTGCGCGACGAGAAGCTGAAGGTGCTGCGAGCGCTGCGCCCGATCACCGCCGCCAATGTCGAGCAGCGGACCGTGCGCGGCCAGTACAAGGCCGGCGCCTCCGGTGGTGCCGCGGTGAAGGGCTACATCGAGGATTTGGCGAACGGCGAGAGCGACACCGAGACCTTCGTCGCGCTGAAGGTCGAGATCGGCAACTGGCGCTGGGCCGGCGTGCCCTTCTACCTCCGCACCGGCAAGCGCCTGTCGAACCGGATGTCGGAGATCGTCGTCACCTTCCGCCCGATCCCGCATTCGATCTTCGATTCCAGCGCCGGCAACGTGGTGCAGAACCAGCTTGTCATGCGCCTGCAGCCCGACGAGGGCGTCAAGCAGTGGCTGATGATCAAGGATCCCGGCCCCGGCGGCATGCGCCTGCGCCATGTTCCGCTGGACATGAGCTTTGCCGAGTCGTTCCATACGCGAAACCCGGACGCCTATGAGCGACTGCTGATGGACGTGATCCGCGGCAACCAGACGCTGTTCATGCGGCGCGACGAGGTCGAGGCGGCCTGGGAATGGGTCGATCCGATCCTCAAGGCCTGGGAAGAGAAGTCCGTGAAGCCGCAAGGCTACACGGCTGGAACCTGGGGCCCGTCCTCCTCCATCGCGCTGATCGAGCGCGATGGTCGGACTTGGCACGAGCCGGACTGACGGGCGCTCCGGTCCGCCGCCGGCTTGGCGCGACGCCCGCCGTCTCGCGCCGCCGCGACGGCTGTCAGCCTGAACTTGTCGATACCGTCAGGGCCCATCTGAAAGGACGCGAAGTGCTTCACCGATATCCTTCCCGCCAGATGCTGGCGGAAGCCCTGGCGACCGGCGTCGCCGCCGTGCTCGCCGGGGGGATCGCGACCCGCGGCTCGGCAAGTCTTGCCGTTTCGGGCGGCTCGACGCCGTTGCTGTTCCTCGAAACCCTCGCGGCGACCGAGCTCGACTGGAAGGCCGTTACGGTGACCTTGGTCGACGAACGCTGGGTCCCCGACTCCCATTCCCGTTCGAACACCGCCTTCCTGAAGCGGCATTTCCTGAAAGGCCCGGCGGCCGCAGCGCATTTCGAGCCGCTCTACGAGGAAGCCGACACGCCGGAGGACGTGCTGCCCGAGCTCCAGTCGCGGCTCGGCGGCCTCGCGCGGCCGCTCGATGCGGTGGTGCTCGGCATGGGCACGGACGGCCACACCGCATCGTTCTTCCCGAACGGCGACAACCTCGTCGCCGCGCTCGATCCGCAGAACCCGCGTGCGGTGTCGGTGATCCGGGCCGAGGGCGCCGGCGAGCCTCGCGTCACCTTGACCTTGCCGCGGCTGGTCGAGGCCCGCTTCCTCGCCTTGCACATCGAGGGAACGGAGAAGGCGCGCGTCCTGTCCAGCGCACAGCAGGCCGGCTCCGAGCTGGACCTCCCCATCCGCGCCGTCCTGCGGGCGCCGCGCGAACACCCGCTCCAGATCTTCTGGGCCCCCCTTCCCCAAGACGAGGCTTGAGCGCCATGACCGTGGACCGCCGCATCGACGAGATCACCGACCGCATCCGCGAGCGATCGCACCGCAGCCGCGACCTCTATCTCAGCCGCATTACGGCGAAGGGCGCCGAGGGGCCGAAGCGCTCGACGCTCTCCTGCGGCAACCTCGCGCATGGCTTCGCCGCCTGCGGACCGACCGACAAGCAGCGCCTGTCGGACAGCGTGACCCCCAATCTCGGCATCATCACCGCCTATAACGACATGCTGTCGGCGCATCAGCCATTCGAGCACTATCCCGAGATGATCCGCCAGACGGCGCGCGAGGTCGGCGCGACGGCGCAGGTCGCCGGCGGGGTGCCGGCGATGTGCGACGGCGTCACCCAGGGCAAGGCCGGCATGGAGCTCAGCCTGTTCTCGCGCGACGTGATCGCCATGTCGGCGGCCGTCGGCCTCAGCCACGACATGTTCGATTCCGTCGTCTATCTCGGCGTCTGCGACAAGATCGTGCCGGGCCTCACCATCGCCGCTTTGACTTTCGGCCATCTGCCCGCGATCTTCGTCCCTGCCGGCCCGATGACCACCGGCTTGCCGAACGACGAGAAGAGCCGCATCCGGCAGCTCTACGCCGAGGGCAAGGTCGCGCGCGACGCCCTTTTGGAGGCGGAGTCGAAGTCCTATCACGGGCCGGGCACCTGCACCTTCTACGGCACCGCCAATTCCAACCAGATGCTGATGGAGATCATGGGCCTCCACATGCCGGGCGCCTCCTTCATCAACCCCGGCACCCCGCTGCGGGACGCGCTGACCCGCGAGGCGACGCGCCGGGCGCTGGCGATCACCGCCCTCGGCAATGAATACACCCCGGCCGGCCTCGTCGTCGACGAGCGGGCCGTGGTCAACGGCGTCGTCGGCCTCCACGCCACCGGCGGCTCGACCAACCATACCTTGCACCTCGTGGCGATGGCGGCCGCCGCCGGCATCAAGCTGACCTGGCAGGACATCTCCGACCTTTCCGACGTTACGCCGCTCCTCGCACGGGTCTATCCGAACGGTCTTGCCGACGTAAACCACTTCCAGGCAGCCGGTGGCATGGGCTTCCTAATCCGCGAACTGCTGGACCACGGACTGCTGCACGACGACGTCCGCACGTCGTTCGGCACAGGCCTTCGCGCCTATACGGTCGAGGCAAGGCTTGGGGCCGACGGCGCCGTCGCACGTCATCCTGCGCCGGTCGAGAGCGGCGACCCGAAGGTGCTGACGACCGGCGACAAGCCCTTCTCCGGCAATGGCGGGCTGAAGATGCTGCAGGGCAACATGGGCCAGGCGGTGATCAAGGTTTCCGCAGTGAAGCCGGAACGCCGGACGGTCGAGGCGCCGGCTAAAATCTTCCACGACCAGCACGAACTCCTCGCCGCCTTCAACGCGGGCACGTTGACCGGCGATTTCATCGCGGTGATGCGCTTCCAAGGGCCGCAGTCCAACGGCATGCCGGAACTGCACAACCTGACCCCCTTGCTCGGCGTCTTGCTGGACCGCGGGCAGAAGGTCGCGCTGGTGACCGACGGCCGCATGTCGGGCGCATCGGGCAAGGTGCCTGCGGCGATCCATGTGACGCCCGAGGCGAAGGCGGGCGGCATGATCGGCAAGATCTGCGAAGGCGACCTCATTCGCCTCGACGCCGAGGCTGGGACGCTCGAAATCCTGGTTCCGGCGGCGGAACTCGCGTCGCGCCAGACGGCCGAAGCCGACCTATCCGGCAATGATTTTGGCCTGGGACGCGAATTGTTTGCGCCTTTCCGGAACTCGGTGGGCGCGGCCAACGAAGGGGCGAGCGTGTTCGCCGCGTGACACCTCGGCTACGAGTTTTCGTGGCCGGCGCAGCATCCTTTACGCATTCGCAACATCGATGATAGCTTGGTCCCTATCGATGCTGCGGAAAATGAGCGCAGGCAAGCGAGAGGCCTCGTCTATGTTCGCTACGCTAATGGCGAGGTTTTCAAAGCTCCCGCGCGGTTCCTTGCGGTCCCTCGGCGTGGTGCACGACGTCGTCGCCGCTGGCTTCTCGATCACCCTGTCGCTCGGGCTCGCCTGGGGGCTGACCCCGTTGTTCACGATGTGGCAGCTCTGGGCGATGATCGCCGCCTTCACCTGCCTCAGCGCCGCCATGTTCCCGCTGTTCTCGCTGAACCGCGGCGCTTGGCGCTATGCGTCGCTGCTCGACGTCCTGTCGATCGTCAAGGTCGTCAGCATCGTCTGCGTGGTGTTCCTGCTCGGCAACTTCCTTCTGTTCCGCGGCGAGTATTTGCCGCGCTCGACCATGGTCATCACCTGGTTCGTCATGGTCGTCGCCCTCGGCGGCCCGCGCCTCGCCTATCGTCTCTACCGTGAGCGCGGATCCTCGCTGCGCGTTGACCCGACCAAGCTGCCGGCCACCGTCGACAACCTCCTGCTGTTCGGCTTCAACGATCAGGCAGACCTCTTCATCCGCAACGAGCGGCGCAGCCATCTGCAGTCGCGCATCGTCGGGATCGTCGACGAGCGACCGAAGAATCAGCGCCGCCGCCTGCATGGCACCAGCGTCCTCGGCTCGCTGCGCGACTTGCCGGCCATCATCCAGCGGGCGGCGCTCGCCGCGCGGCCGATCACCCAGATCATCGTCACCGCCACCGACGCCTCGGCGAACGAACTCGCCGCCGTCGTCGAGCGGGCCGCCCCTTTCAAGATCGCGGTAAAGCGCCTGCCGGACATTTCGCGCACCGGCAAGATCGACGACAGCATCCCGATCGAGCCGCTGCCGATCCTGCTCGAGGACCTGCTCGGCCGGATGGAGGTCAAGCTCGACATCCGCGAGGTCGCCAAGCTGATCAACGACCGCTGCGTCGTTGTCACCGGCGCCGGCGGTTCGATTGGCTCCGAACTCGTGCGCCAGATCGCCCAGTTCCAGCCGAGCCGCCTGGTCCTCCTCGATAACAACGAGTTTAACCTCTACTCGATCGATCGCCAGATCGCGCAGGAATACCCCTCCGTGCGGACCTTCGCGCGCATTGCCGACGTCCGGCAGAGCGACCGGATCGGCGCCCTGTTCAGCCAGTTCGAGCCGGAGATCATCTTCCACGCCGCCGCGCTGAAGCATGTTCCGATCGTCGAGGAAAACCCGATAGAGGGTATCGAGACCAACCTCATCGGTACCCGCAATGTCGCCAATGCGGCGCTGGCCTGCGGCGCCAGCGCCATGGTGATGGTATCGACCGACAAGGCCGTCAGCCCGACCAGCATCATGGGCGCGACCAAGCGTGCGGCGGAAGCCTACTGCCAGGCCCTCGACCTCGCCCAGACCGGCACGCGCTTCATGACCGTCCGCTTCGGCAACGTGCTCGGCTCGACCGGCTCGGTCATTCCGCTGTTCAAGGCGCAGCTGCAGCGCGGCGGGCCGCTGACGGTGACCCACCCCAACATCACCCGCTACTTCATGACCATCCCCGAAGCGTCGCGGCTGATTCTGCACGCCGCCGGCCACGGCATGTCGGCCCATACCGCCCAAGGCCAGATCTTCGTCCTCGACATGGGCGAGCCGATTCGCATCACAGAGCTTGCCGAACGGCTGATCCAGCTCGCGGGCCTCAGGCCCCATGTCGACATCAAGATCGACTACATCGGCCTCAGGAAGGGCGAGAAGCTCTACGAGGAGCTGTTCAGCGACGGCGAGAAGATCGAGAAGACCGGCCGCCCGGGCCTCCTGGTGGCGCACACGCGCGTCAGCGATCCCGCAATGCTCAAGCGCAATCTTGATGCGATCCAGCAGGCGGTGGCGCAGGGACAGCCGCAGCGCGCCATCGAGCTCCTCTGCCACATCGTGCCTGAATACGTGAAGCCGCAGCGCGACCTGCTCGTCGAGCAGCACGCGGCGATGAAAAGCCTGACGACGCTCGACCCGTAGGTCGCCTGTCGCGACGGGGTGTGCCTTTTCAGGACCGGACGTCAGAATCACGGCGGGCAGCATCCAGCGATGCCGTTGAGGCGGACCGCCCCTCCCCTATTGCCTCCCACTTCCGCAGCAGCCAATCAACTCCGCCACCGGTCACCGAGCCCGGTCAAACGGACCGCGCGCACAAAAAAGCCCGGCTTTCGCCAGGCTCTTTCGTCGTCCGATAGTGTGAAACTTAGAGGCCGAGGCCTTCGAACCGCTTCTTGAACCGGGAAACGCGGCCGCCGCGGTCCATCAGCTGCTGGTTGCCGCCGGTCCAGGCCGGGTGGCTGGTCGGGTCGATGTCGAGGTTCATCTTGTCGCCCTCTTTGCCCCAGGTCGAGCGGGTCTGGTATTCCGTACCGTTCGTCATCACGATCGTGATGGCGTGGTAGTTCGGATGAATCTTCTCTCTCATCGGTTTTCCCTGTTGCGCTTCCGCCCTCGGCATCCGGTTTTCGGCCTTCGGAGGAATTCCCGGAGGCTCGAATGTGCGGGGCAAAATGGCGCGGTCGCTTTCAAATTAGAGGGTGAGCCTATACATCAGCCCCCAACGTGGCACAAGGGCTGCGGCATCGCAGCGCAACTGGTCCGCAGCTTGATTCTGCCACGGGCCCGATGGCCGCTCATGAGGCTGGGGCATAGGCAACTCCCCGGGACGAGTAAAGCCAGGAGGCGCATTTGACTGACGTGACGCAGGCAGCGGCCGAAAAGAAGCGACGGGCGAGCCTTCGCCCCCTTGGCCGCCTTGCCCCCTATCTGAAGCGCCAGAAGGCCCGCGCCGTCGGCGCCATCGTTTTCCTAGCGCTCGCCGCCGTCACCACGCTGTCGCTGCCCGTTGCCGTCCGCCGGGTGATCGACAAGGGGTTCTCGACCGCCGACACGGCCTTCATCGACACCTATTTCATGATGCTGCTGGTGCTGGCCGGCGTTCTCGCCGTCGCCAGCGCCGGCCGCTACTATTTCGTCATCACGCTCGGCGAGCAGGTGGTGACGGATCTGCGCAAGGACGTCTTCGCCCACGTCATGCGACTTTCGCCGGCCTTCTACGACCGCACGCAGTCCGGCGAGATCGTCTCGCGCCTGACGGCGGATACAACGCAGATCAAGTCCGCCGTCGGTGCCACGGCCTCCGTGGCATTGCGCAACCTCATCCTCTTCATCGGCGCCGTGACGATGATGGCGGTCACCAGCCCGAGCCTCTCCTCCATCGTCATCGGCGCCATCCCGATCATCGTCATTCCGCTCGTCGCCTTCGGCCGCTCCGTCCGGCGGCGGTCCCGCCTCGCGCAGGATACGCTGGCAGAGGCGAGCGCCTACGCGAGCGAGGCGATCGGCGCGGTGCGCACGGTCCAGGCCTTCACCAGCGAGACCGCGACGGCCGGCCGCTTCGCCCGCGCCGTCGATGGCGCCTTCGAGGCCGCCCGCGCCTCCGTGGTGGCGCGTGCCCTGCTGACCGCCTTCGCCATCTTCCTGATCTTCGCGTCGATCGTCGCGGTGCTCTGGGTCGGCTCGCAACGGGTGATCGACGGCACGATGTCCGGCGGCACGCTTGGCCAGTTCCTATTGTACTCGGTATTCGCCGCCGGCGCCCTCGGCTCGCTGTCGGAGGTGTGGGGCGAGCTCTCGCAGGCTGCAGGCGCCGCCGAGCGTCTCAGCGAGCTTCTGGCGGAAGAGCCGGCCGTCGTCGTCTCCGCAACGCCGCTGGCGCTCCCCGTGCCCGCCATCGGCAGCGTGCGCTTCGAGGGCGTCTCCTTCGCCTATCCGACGCAAAGCCACCGGACAACGATGCACGACCTCTCCTTCGAGGTCCGGCCCGGCGAGACGGTGGCGATCGTCGGCCCCTCGGGCGCCGGCAAGTCGACGATCTTCTCGCTGCTCGAGCGCTACTACGATCCGGCTTTCGGCCGCATCCTCGTCGACGGGGTGGACATAAGGCAAGCGGACCTCACCGAACTGCGCCGGCGCATCGCCCTCGTCCCGCAGGATGTCACGGTCTTCGCCGCGACCGTCGCTGACAACATCGCCTTCGGCACGCCATCCGCCGCCCGCCCCGACGTCGTTGCGGCCGCCCGCGATGCCCTGGCGGAGGAGTTCATCGGCCAAATGTCGGACGGCTACGACACGATCATCGGTGAGCGCGGCATCACGCTGTCCGGCGGCCAGCGCCAGCGCATCGCCATCGCGCGGGCAATTCTGCGCGACGCGCCGATCCTGCTCCTGGACGAGGCGACCTCGGCGCTCGACGCGGAGAGCGAGGTTCTGGTGCAGACCGCGCTGGAACGGCTGATGGAGGGCCGCACGACGCTGGTCATCGCGCACCGGCTGGCGACCGTCCTCAAGGCCGACCGCATCCTCGTGCTCGACGGCGGCCGCATCGTCGAGGAGGGCACGCATGCCAGCCTGATCGCCCGCAACGGCCTCTACGCCCGCCTGGCGCGGCTACAGTTCGAGACCGGCGCCTTGCTGGGCGCCGCGGAATAAGAGGCTCGGCTCGTCGCGGTCACGGCATCAGCGCCGCGGTCACGGCGGCAAGGTGGCGGTCACCTTGATCGAGGAGAACCACGCCGCGAGATTGGCGATGTCGGCATCGCTGAGGCCCGAGGCGATGATCGACATCTGCGGATGCTGGCGGGCCCCGGAGCGATAGGCCTTCAACTGTTCGGCGATGTAGACGGCACTGTTGCCGGCAAGGTTGGGCGCATCGGGCGCCGTCGCCAGTCCGTTCTTGCCGTGGCAAGTGGCGCAAAGGCCGGCCGACTCACGCCCCGCGGCCTTGTCGGCGGCCTGGGCGGTGCCGCTGCAGATAAGCGCGGCGAGGCCAAGCGACATCGCCCATATCGATGAATTCTTCATGCAGTATATCCCGGCGAGTGGGCGTGCCGGCTGGCCGAGGCCAACCGGCAGCGGCCCTGCTATTTCTTGTACGAGATGCGGTAGACCGCACCGGCAAGGTCATCCGAGACGAGCAGCGAGCCGTCCTTCATGACCTCGACGTCGACGGGACGGCCGGTATAGGTGCCGTCAGACGCCAGCCAGCCATCGGCGAACACCTCGGTCTCACCCGCGGTCCCGTCGGCGTTAACCGGCGTAAACATCACGCGGGCGCCGACCGGCTCGGTGCGATTCCACGAACCGTGCTGGGCCGAGAAAATTCCGCCTTGGTACTTCGCGGGAAAGCTCTTCCCGGCGTAGAAGTCCATTCCAAGGTCGGCCGCATGCGCCTGCATGTCCCGCTGCGGCATGACCGCATCCGCCGGCGGTTCGGAATCCTTGTATTCGACGGTGCGGGTCGACCCGCCGCCGTACCAGGGAAAGCCGAAATTCTCGCCGGCCTTCGTGGCGCGGTTCAACTCGCCGGTCGGGATGTCGTCACCCATGCCGTCGACCTGGTTGTCGGTGAACCAGAGGTCGCCATTCGCCGGATTGAACTGCATGCCGACGGAATTGCGAATTCCGGTGGCGAAGACCTCGCGGTTCTTGCCGTCGCGGTCCATCCGGATGATGCCGCCGATCCCCTTCTCGCGGTAGAGATCGAGCTTGTCGGCCGGCGGTACGTTGTGGGGCTGCCCCAGCGAGACGTAGAGCTTGTTGTCCGGCCCGATCCGGCAGACGCGCGCGGTATGGTTGAACGATACCTCGCTCTCGGGGATCAGTTGCCCGGCCGGCACGACCTCGCCGGTCGCGACATCCGGGCTTTCATAGAAGAACTCGGCGGCCGGGAAGACCATCACCCGGTTCTGCTCGGCGATGAACAGGAAGCCGTCCTTGGAGAAGCAGACGCCGTTCGGAATGGCGAATTCGATCGACGGCGCGAAGCGCTTCACCTCGTCGGCAACGCGGTTCTTGTCCCGATCGGTCAGCACCCAGACGTCCTGCTTGCGCGTGCCGACGAAGGTCGCCACGCCCTGCGGCCCGATGGCGATATGCCGGGCATCGGGAACGACCGCATAGAGAGCGATCTCGAAACCCGCCGGAAGCTTGATCCCTTTCAGGTTCTCGCGGATCTGGTCGGCATATTCCCCGGTCTGCTCGACGGTCTGGAACGCCATCGACGTGCCCGTCGACTGCATTCCCTGCAGCTTCTGCAGATTGTCCTTGGCCACCGCCGGCGCGGCTGCTGCCAGCGTCATGGCCAACACCGAAGCGGACAGAGCCCCCTTCCGTGTCAGCAGGTCCTTTCTCGACATCATCTGTTTCCTCCCCCGCGCCGTTTCGGCGTCGTTCCCGTCAGCTCTTCGTCTGACGCGAAGGAAGGCTCTCACTGCGCCCCAAGACTGTCAATCGGCCGCATGGAGACGCTCGAAAGGGCGCTGGGGAGGTGGTCGCAGGACCGCCCTGACTGACGGTTTTCCCGTCAGGCAGGCACGCAACCTACGGTGCTACCCAGCGGCTCTGGAGATGATGCCCCGTCTTCCAGTCCGCCATGGAAGCGTCCGGGCCGTCGCAATCCGTCTCGATGGGGTCGCGGTAGGTCTGGAATTCGTCGTCTGAAATCCAACCGAGCAGGAAGCAGTGCTGGCGATACTCACCCCGTTCCGCGCTGACGACCTGGACCTCCGCCCGCAGGACAAGCGCCTCGAGTTGCCGCTGCTTCCAGTCGACAGTGCCGTAATCGACGATGCTGGTATCGATCCCGATGGGCTTCCAGGCATCGTCAGCCAGCGACCCTGCCCAGGTCGTGAAGGCCGGGAAATGCGTGCGGACTTCCTCGGCAAGCTCCTTTTCACGCCCCTCGAGCACGACCGAGGGCTGCCCCAAAACCCCGGCCTTCAAGCCGGCCGTCAGGGCGTTCTGAACCGCAGAGGCCTCTGCCGCGTACTGCCGGCGCAGCCCGCTCTCGATGACCTGGCGTTGCGCCGCCACCTCTGCCGACTTCTTCTCCGCCCGCTCGCGCTCTGCAGCCGCAGCCAATCGGCGGGCTTCCGCATCCGCGGTCTCGCTGTCGCGCTTCTCTTTCAACGCGGCCGTCGCGGCCTCGATGTCCTTCGTCTCGAACCAGAGGGGTGCGAAGGAAGCCTTTCGCCCGTCCCGCTCAAGCGCTGCACTCATCAGCTTCAGTGAAGGCTGTTCGGCATAGATCATCGTACAGCCGTCTTTGCGAACGGACTGGAAGGCGTCATCCAGGCTAACGAATGAGACAGCCGGACTGCGCCCGAATTCACTTTGGGCGAAGGCCGAAAGCCGCTTCAGCATTTCGGTATGGGCTTCGTCTTCGGCGCCGAGGACAACACAGATGGGACCGGCGCCGTTGACAGGGATCAGGGCGCCGAAACCATTTCTCGCATCCTGCGCGACATCTGCGGCGATCCTTGCCGCAAGGCTGGCTTCAGAAGCTTGCGCGGTCTTCAACTGGTCATAGGTCAACTCCTCGAAGACCCTGAGGTCGCCCTTTTCTACGGCATCGAGAACGCCGATGGCCGTTGCGGGCGCAGCTTCGAGAAATTGCTTGCGTTGGAGCAAGACAAGGTCCGATCGGCCGACATCCTTGGCAGCACAATTTCCGGACTCCATTCGCACATCGACGACGCCGAAACGCGCCAAATTGAGAGCGAGAGCACGGCCAAGCGCCGGGTTCCGGTCAATGCCGAGCATGCAAACGGAGGCCTTGCCGATCGTAAACGAATAGCTCCCGAGCAAGGTCCGCGTGATGGAAGGAGAACGCGTCCCGGAATTATAGGCGATGACGACGTCATCGGGATTGCCCTGCAGCAGGAACGCGTTGGCCGGCGTAACGCTCGCGAGCGGAGCAGCGCTGGGCTGGACCGCCACGGCCGAACTCTCGGACGCTGCCTGTTCCAGACCCGCAGCAATGCCCTGGCGCTCGATCAATGCCACGACCCGGCGCTTGGCCTCTTCCAGGTCTTCCGGATCGTCCTTCTTCAGGGCCGCCGTCAGGAGCGTGAGCTCCGCGACGATCTCGCTTGTCTTCGGCGACGTCAGATTGACGGCGACCCATCCCGTCAGATCGCCATTGAACTTGTCAAGGTCCCGTTTCAGCTCTGCCAGGCGCCGCAGCCGGTCGTCTGCCCGCTCCTTTGCGCGCGCCTCCTTGAAGGCACCAAAACCCGGTATGCCGCCCAGCGCCGCATCGAGACGTTGGGCCGACGAGCGTATCGTGTCGGCCGACCCGCTGACGACCAATCCGTTCATCGTCGCCGCCTCCGCGGCAATCGCCAGGATGCCCTCGGCATTCCGGTTGAGCCGCAGAAATGCGTCGGCATCGGCAAGGAGGATGGTGGCCTCTCCCCGGGCAGCTTTCAGATCCTCGGCCTGCGCCTTATCGAACGCGCTCTTGCTGGAAAATCCCGCGCGCTTGGCTTCCCTGTAGGCATTGGCATCCTGAAAGCCGGATGCCTCATAGTCAGCCATCTCACGGCTGGTCGCGAACCCCTTCTCCTGTCCTCGGCGGTAGGACACCGCGTTCTCGAAGCCTCCTGCCTTGGCGCGCATGAACTCGTCGCCGTCCTGAAAACCCCCGTTCCTTGCCGCCTGCCAATCCCCATTGGTTCGAAAACCCAGGGACCGCGCCTGGTTAAAGACGGCCGCCGAGGAGAAGCCGCCTTGGGTCGCCTCGGTGTAGGCTGTGGCGTTTTCAAAGCCGAGGCTCTGCGCGTATCGGCGTTCACTGTCGTTGGGAAAACCGTCCGCGGCGGCCTGCGCCAGGGACGACAGGGCGTAGCGATCGAGCACCTCGGCCACGACGCCGTATTTCGCGCGGTAGGCATCGAAGGCATCGACCGTCGAAATTCCGACGAGACCGTCGACCGGGCCCCGATAGAGATTGAGCGCCGCCATCGCCCTCTGCAGCGTGCCGACCGAACGACGCAGGACCGGCTGCGTCATGATGTTGGTGCTGGCATTGGCCTCGAAGGCCGACCAGACAACAGTATCCAGATTGGCGCCGTCCGACAGGAAGGAGTCGGCGGGGATAAACCGCAGCTCTTTCAACGTCGCGATGTTGATCTTCGACCGATCGCGGTTCAGCGTGCCCGCGACAACGGCATAGCGACCGTTGCGGCTCTGGACGACAAGACAGGGCCCGAGCGTATCGGCATATCCCTGTGCCAGATCGATCGCTTCAGAGGCGCTCTCGCGGCTTGCGATCACCAGCCACAGCGTTTCCGCCCGTTGCGCCCGAACCTGCCTTGCGCGGGGACGCTCGGCATCGGACGACTTGGCCATTTCCTGAAATACGCCGAGGGCGAAGTCGCCGATGGACATCGCCTTTGTTGGGACGGAAGTCAGCAGCACGGCCAGCACGCAGCCAGTCGAGAGCGAAACGCGGGCCATGGAACACCTGCCAGATATGCCGAATGATGACGCCATCGGATACTACGCGGGCGGGCATATCAATGCGCTTGCAACCGAAAAGCACGTCGACTGAGCAAAAGGCCGGGATAACTGACAGCCAAGTACGGATATGGTTTCCGGCGCTACCGCTCCGTCAGCTTCAGCTCGATGCGGCGGTTGCGGTTGCGGGCTTCGGGGGTGTTGGCGGGGTCGAGTGGCTGGAATTCGCCGAAGCCGGCGGCGGCGAGGCGGTCGGCGGGAGCGCCTTGGCTGATCAGGTATTTGACGACGGCGGCGGCGCGCGAGGTCGAGAGCTGCCAGTTGTCGGCGAAGCGGCCATTGCCGGACAGCGGGATGTTGTCGGTGTGGCCGTCGACCCGGATGATCCAGTTGATGTCGGACGGGATCTCGCGCGACAGCTCGGTGACGGCCGCGGCGAGCTTCTGCATCTCCGCCTCGCCCGCCTGTTGCAGCACGTCGGAACCGGACGGGAACAGGACCTCGGACTGGAAGACGAAGCGGTCGCCGACGATACGAATGTTCTCGCGGTCCGACAGGATTTCGCGCAGCCGGCCGAAGAAGTCGGACCGGTAGCGCGACAGCTCCTGAACACGCTGGGCGAGCGCGACGTTCAGCCGGCTGCCGAGATCGGCGATCCGTGTCTGACTCTCCTTGTCGCGGTTCTCTGAGGCGTTGAGCGCGGTTTCGAGCGCGCCGATCTGCTGGCGAAGTGCCGCCAGCTGCTGGTTCAGGAGCTCGACCTGCGACTGGGCGCGCTGGGAAATTTGCTGCTGCTCGCCGAGCGAGGTCTCGAGACCCTCGACGCGCGCATTGGCCGAAGCTGCGGCGCCACCGCCGCTGGCCAGTGCCTGCTGCAGGCGCGAGCGATCGCTCTCGGCCGTCTGGAGCGAGGCCTGAAGGCTGGCGATCTGGTCCTGGAAATCCTGGCCGGTGGTGCGCTCGAGCGACAGCAGCTGCGTCAGCTCGTTGATCTGCGAGTTCAGGCGGTCGAGCACCGTGTCGCGGCCGGAGATCTCGCGGCTCAGCAGGAATTGCGCCAGCACGAAGACCGAGAGCAGGAACATGATGGCGAGGAGCAGCGTCGACAGCGCGTCCACGAAGCCCGGCCAGTAGTCGACGGTGCGCTGCGTCTTACGGTGGCGGGACAGCGCCATGGCTAGCGCCCGTCCCGGCCGGTTCCGATCGACTTCGACAGGCGGTCGAGCACGCCCCGCAACTCGCGCTGTTCGCCGGCCTGGGTCTCGACGAAGTCGCGCAGCATCTGCTGCTCCGAGCGCATGTGCTGGACGAGGCCCTGGATGCTCTCGGCAAGGCTCGCCATCGCCGCCGAGGTGCGCGGGCTCGCCGACTGGTCCTGCACCAGACGGCTCAGCTTGTCCGAGAGCACGCGCAGCTCGTCGCTGCCGGCCGCGGGAATGGCGAGCGGCCCCGCCGGCGGGATCAGGATGTCGGAGCCGACATCGGTGATCGACGACAGCCAGTTCTCGAACTCGGTATAGAAGCGGTTCTGCGCCCGGCCGATCTGCAGGTCGAGGAAGCCCAGCACCAGCGAGCCGGACAGGCCGAACAGCGAGGAGGAGAACGCCGTGCCCATGCCCTGCAGCGGCGCGGCAAGTCCCGCCTTCAGCGCGTCGAGCACGCTCGCGGTGTCGCCGCCGGAGGGGTCGAGCGTCTGGATGGTGTTGCCGATCGAGCCGATGGTGCCGAGGAGACCCCAGAACGTGCCGAGGAGGCCGAGGAAGACCAGCAAGCCGATGAGGTAGCGCGCGGTGTCGCGCGCCTCGTCCAGACGGGTGGCGACCGAGTCCAGCACGGCGCGCATTGACTGGGTGGAGAGCGCCATCTGGCGGCGACGCCCGATCAGCGCCCGCATCGGCGCGAGGAGGACGGGATCACGCATGTCCTCGAACTCGGCCGAGCCGTCGCGGTAGGCGTTCACCCACTTCACTTCACGCGCCAGCCGGATCACCTGCATCAGCGCGAGCAGAATGCCGATGCCGAGGACGCCGGCGATCAACCCGTTGAGGCCGGGATTGGTGACGAAGGCCGCCTGCACCTGGCGCGACAGGATGGCGGCGACGAAGCCGACCAGCGCCAGGAAGACCAGCATCGACCAAAGGAAGACCATCGGGCTGGCGAGCCTGTCGGTGCCGAAACCATCGGGCCGCGTGGAATTTTCCGGCGGCGAACTGAAGACCTGCATGATGCTCCGACACTCCAGAGAGGCGCCTGGCGCCTTTGCGGGCACGCTACAGCATCGGCCGGAAAATCGGAACGACTTCCGGATGATCGGATGCGGAGTTTCAGAAGGGTTGGCCGCCGCCGTTCAGGATAGATTCGCCTGACAGTCCAGAGCGGCGGCTCTCCTTCGCCCCCGACGTCTAGGCGCCGCTCAATCCGTATCAGGCTTCGGGGGCCGGCTCGGGCTTTGGCTTGCGGGTGCTGCCATAGGCGGTGTCGGCAAGCTTCAGCTGGCCGACAAGCGCCCGGTGAATGGTCTCGTTGCCGGCCGCGATGTCGCCGAGCACGTGGTTGAACTTCGCGCCATCGAGACCGCTGATGAAACCGCCGGCCTCGCGGACGAGGATCGACCCGGCCGCGCAGTCCCACGGCGCGAGGCTGCGCTCCCAGAAACCGTCGAAGCGCCCGGCGGCGACATAGGCGAGGTCGAGCGAGGCGGCGCCCATGCGGCGGATGCCCGAGGTCTCGGCCATGATGTGGCGGATTTCGTAGAGGAAGCGCGCGTGGTCGCCCTTGCCGAGGAAGGGCGCGCCGGTGCCGATCATCGCCTCGTTCAGCTTGTTGCGCGCGGCGACGCGGATGCGGCGGTCGTTGAGGAAGGCGCCGCCGCCCTTCTCGGCCGAATACAGCTCGTCGGTCGCCGGGTTGAAGACGACGCCGGCGACGATCTCGCCGTCACGCTCGAGCGCGATCGAGACCGCCCACATCGGAATGCCGTGCAGGAAGTTGGTGGTGCCGTCGAGCGGATCGACGATCCAGCGGTGCTGCGGGTCCTTGCCCTCGATCGCGCCGCGCTCCTCCATCAGGAAGCCCCAGTCCGGCCGAACGCGGGCGAGTTCCTGGAAGACGATCTCCTCCGCCTTGCGGTCGGCATTGCTGACGTAGTCCGCCGGGCCCTTCATCGAGACCTGCAGGTTCTGCACCTCGCCGAAGTCGCGCGTCAGCGAGCGGCCAGCCTTGAGCGCGGTCTGCGTCATCACGTTGAGGAGCGGCGAACGGGCCATGAATGTACCTTCAAACGGTTATGGGCGGCTTGCCGTCTGCAAACCACCCGATCATTTCGGCATGGGGACGGAGCAAGCGCCCCGTCGGTGCGGTGATCGAGGCAAGGCGGACCCGGCCCCTCCAACGAAGACGGCCAAGCGAACGCCCGGCCGCGAGCCGCGCATCAGTCGGCGCGGCGCACGTAGGTGATCTCGTTGGTGTCGACGACGATGCGCTCGCCAGCATCGATGAACGGCGGCACCATCACCCGGATGCCGTTCTCCATGATGGCCGGCTTGTAGGACGAGGATGCCGTCTGGCCCTTGACCACGGGATCGGCCTCGGTGATCAGCAGCGTCACATGGTCCGGGAGCGCGATGCCGATCGGCCGCTCTTCGTGCACCTTCACCGTAACCTTCATGCCGTCCTGCAGGAAGGCGGCGCGGTCGCCGACGAAATCCTTCTGCAGTTCGAGCTGCTCGTAGCTCTCGATGTCCATGAACACCAGGGAGTCGCCCTCGGCATAGAGGAAGGTGAAATCCTTCATTTCGAGGCGGATACGCTCCACCGTCTCGGCGGCGCGGAAGCGCTCGTTCAGCTTGGTGCCGTCGATGAGGTTCTTCAGCTCGACCTGGTTGAAGGCGCCGCCCTTGCCGGGCTTCACATGCGCGGTGCGAACGGCAGCCCACAGGCCGCCGGCATGCTCGACCACGTCGCCGGGACGGATTTCGTTGCCATTGATCTTCATCGTCAAAACTCGATTGGGGGCCGCAAGCAGGGCTAGGCCGGCTCAAGACCATAAAAACGGGAGGCGTTCAAGCCCGGCCGGGCCTAGGACGAATCGCTCGATCGGCCGTCCGCGCGGCCTCGATGGCTGCCCGCCGGTCGTGTCAGCTCGCGCGGAACTTGTTGGCGGCCTCGAGGGCCGCCCGCTGCGAGGCCTCGTCCAGCTTGCGGAAGAACTCGTCGAGGACGGCGTCGGTGTTATCCGCCCGCTTGGCGAGAACGGACCATTTCGCCGCCTCCGCCTTGTCGGCGACGACGCCGATCCCGTCCTTGTAAAGATGGGCGATGCGGTTCATGGCGATCGGATTGCCGTGGCCGGCAGCGCGCCGCAGCCATCTTGCGCCGTCGCCGGCGCTGCTCGGTCCGCCCTTGCCGTTGATCAGCCAAATGCCGAGTTCGATCTGCGCGGTATCGTGGCCGTTCGTCGCGGCCGCCAACAGCCAGCGGCGAGCCGTCGGCAGATCGGGCGCCGCGATGCCGCGCCCATAGGCGTAGAGCTGGGACATCGCATATTGCGAGTCGGCGACGCCCGCCTTGGCCGACATCTCGAAATAGGGACGCGCCTCGGCAAAGCCGCCGGTGGGCGAGGCCTGGATCAGCATCTGCCCGAAATTATACGCTGCCAGCGGGATGCCGGCATCGGCAGCCAGCTTCATCAGATCACGCGCCTTGGCGAGATCCTGCGGCACGCTTTTGCCGTCGAGCAGCAGCAAGGCGTAGCGGAACTGGCCCTCGGCACTGCCGGCCTTGGCGGCCGCCTCGTACCAGCGGGCGGCCTCCTTCTCGTCGCGCTTGACGCCGAGGCCGCGGGAATAGATCTCGCCGAGCAAGGTCTGGCCCGCGGGATCGCCGAGGTTGGCGAGTGGTTCGGCCAGAGCGAGCGCCGTGAGGTAGAGGCCGCGCTGATAGGCGCCATAGGCGCGGATACTGCCCTCGGAGGGGCGCGAGGTCGACGGCGCCAGGGCCGCATCGGCGGCTGCGGCAGCTGTCGTCGGGGCCGGCAGAGTGCTGCCTTCCGGCGATGGCGTCGGCAACGGCACGGCCTTGCCCGGCGCCGGCTGCGCGACGGCGCCACCGACATCGGCCAGCAAGGCCAGGGACAGGACCGCCAGAGCGATGCCGGAAAGCCGCTTCATACCGCGAGAGTCTCCAGGATGTCGGCGCTGACAGCGTCGATGATGGCGTTGGCGCGCTCGACCATGGCGGCGGCGCCGCTCGGCTCCTTGAACACCGCCGCCGACAAGGCGATGAACTCGGCGCCCGTCTCGATGGCGGCAGGAAGCGTCTCGACGTCACGTCCGCCCAGGACGATGCAAGGCACCTCAACGATCTCCGCCCACCACTGCGCCATGTCGAGGTCTTCCGGATCGGGCGCATCTTGCGTGTCGCCCCCGAAGCGGCCGTAGAAGAGATAGTCCGGCAGTTTCTCGCCGGCCTCCAGCGCGTCGTGCCGGTCCTCGAAGCCGGAGGCGCCGACGATCATCCGCGGCGCGAAGCGCTCGACGGTCTCGGCGAGTTCCTCGGCATCGCCGCCCGAGACGTGCAGGCCATCCGCCTTGACGCGGCCGGCGCAGCGGGTGTCGTCGGCGATGATCGCGGCCGCGCCGAAGTCCTGGATCAGGCCGACGAGCCCCTCGGCGAAATGCTGGAAGCTATCGGCGTCGCGTCCGGCGGCATCGACGATCACAGAGGCAACGTCCCCTGCGGCGAGGGCGGCCCGCATCGCGGCCACGCCCGCCTCGCCATCGGGCAGCAAGGTGGTGATGAGGACGAGGCGGGGACGGATGAAATCTTGACGCATGCTGAGGGCGACCGGTCGTCTTTTGAGGTGTCGGAAGATGAGAGGATGAAGCTCTGCCCTTCCGGGAAGCCCGCCCTTGTCCGATGCCTTATAGGCGATGCACATGCTCGCGCAAAGCATGGCGAGAATGAAGCGGCGGGCGCACGCGCCGATCAAGATTTTCTTCCCAGCGACATGGTCCCGTATCTTCGGCCAAGTCTTCAGGCCGTTGCGGCTCCCTTCGCTTGGCGCTACTCGCAACCTGTCGGAGCGCTCGCCGCCCGCAGGATGCCGCCGATGATCACCGATCCGATCTTCTATCTCTACGCCATTCCGGCGGTCATCCTCGTCGGCCTCGCCAAGGGTGGGTTCGGCGGATCCATCACCATGATTGGCGTGCCGCTGATGGCGCTGGCGATCTCACCCATCGCTGCCGCCGGCATCATGCTGCCGATCCTCATCGTCATGGACGTCGTCGGCTTGCTGGCCTGGCGCGGCACGTTCGACCGCACGGTGCTGCGCCTGATCCTGCCGGCCTCGGTGCTCGGGGTCGCACTCGGCTATGCGACGGCGACGCTGATCCCGCCTGACGGGATCCGGCTGCTCATCGGCGGGCTCTGCCTCGCCTTCGCCGCCCATTGGCTCCTGAAGTCCCGCCATACGGTCTCGTCAAGGAAACCCGGCCGCATCAGCGGCATGTTCTGGGGCACCATCGCGGGCTTCACCAGCTTCACGACGCACGCCGGCGGGCCGCCCTTCCAGGTCTATGTGATGCCGCTGAAGCTCGCGCCCGCCGTCTTTGCCGGCACCACCGTGATCTTCTTCGCCGTCACCAATTTCCTGAAGCTCGTGCCGTATTTCCTGCTCGGCCAGTTCTCCAGCGAGAACCTTGCCACCTCGGCCGTGCTCCTGCCGCTGGCGCCGCTGTCGACCTTGGCGGGCGTCTGGCTGGTGAAGCGGACCGACCGCGAGCGGTTCTATCTCATCACCTACGCGCTGCTGATCCCGGTCGGGATCCAGCTCGTCTATGCCGGACTGCGCGGTCTGCTGGGATAGGATTTTATTGTGCCGGGTCGCACGGAGCAAGATGCGACCTTCGGCAAACTGCGGCGAGCCCGTCAAACAAGGAAACCGGCGACGATCTCCGAGAGGCGGACCGATCGTCTGGGACAAGTTCTTGCGGGAGAAACAGCTCGAACGGCTGTGCACGCATGACGCGGGCTGCTCTGCAGATAACCCGGCCGCGGCTTAAACCGCGCCCGGGCTGGAAGAAGAGAAAATTAGTTCGCTCGGAGGCGCTCCATCTCGTCTTTCAGCAAAAGCTTTCGCCGCTTCAGTTCACGGATCTCCGCGTCGGTCATCGCGGGCTTGGTGCGCGCCGCCTCGATCTCGGTTTCCAGTGCAGAGTGTCGCTGTACCAACGTCGCAAGATGCACGTCCAAGGACATAGTCGCTCCTTCAGATCCGTTACGTTTTCGAGACGCTCCGTTCTCGGCGGTGGCGCCTCGACCGGAGAATCCTGTCACAAAACTTATGCACTGTCGAACCAGTCTCAAGCTCCCTGTTCCCCAAATCGCCGTAGGCTGTTAATCGATCGTCGGGGCCGGGCGTCGGGTTTAAGCCGGATTTTCAGCATCGAGGCATTCGCGTACCGAGGGGACTTGAGATGGGCGATCAGGAACAGGCGACGCTTCGCCTACAGGCGGCGCGCCTGCGGCAGGAGCACACCGACTTCGATGCGGCGATCAACGCGATGGAGGTCACCGGCTGCGACCGGCTGCAGATCCAGCGGATGAAAAAGAAAAAGCTGGCGGTCAAGGATCGGCTGCAGGACGTCGAGGACCAGATCATTCCGGATATCTCGGCATGACGGCTCAGCAACACGATGTCGCGATCATCATGGGCAGCCAGTCCGACTGGCCGACGATGAAGCATGCGGCCGACGCGCTGACGATCCTTGGCGTCTCCTTCGAGGCGCGGATCGTCTCCGCCCACCGGACGCCGGAGCGGCTGTTCGATTTCGCCCGCGGCGCAAAAGCCGAGGGCTTCAGGATCATCATCGCCGGGGCCGGCGGCGCGGCGCACCTGCCGGGCATGGCGGCCGCCCTGACGCCTCTCCCGGTGTTCGGCGTGCCGGTAGAGAGCAAGGCGCTGTCGGGCCAGGACAGCCTCCTGTCGATCGTGCAGATGCCGGCGGGAATTCCCGTGGGAACGCTCGCCATCGGCCGGGCCGGAGCCGTCAATGCCGCCCTCCTCGCTGCCAGCGTGCTCGCCCTCTACGACGAGGCGCTGGCCGATCGGCTCGACGCCTATCGCGCCGCTCAGACCGACGCCGTGGCCCTCCACCCGGTCGACGCGGTATGAGCCCGCTTCCCATCGAAGCCACGATCGGCATCGTCGGCGGCGGACAACTCGGTCGCATGCTGGCGCTCGCCGCCGCCCGGCTCGGGTTCCGCACCATCATCATCGACCCGGACGCACGCTGCTGCGCGGCGCAAGTGGCGAGCGACGTGGTCGTCGGCCAGTACGACGATCCAGCCGCGCTGGCCCTCCTCGCCCAGCACTGTGCCGTCGTCACCTATGAATTCGAGAACGTGCCTGTCGGTCCGATCCGCGAACTGTCGCGCCACGTCCCGGTCTATCCGCCGGCCGATGCGCTGGAGGTGGCGCAGGACCGGGTGGTCGAGAAGGCGTTCCTCAACGGCATTGGCGTGCGGACGGCGGAGTGGCGCGCGGTCGACACCGCCCAGGAACTCGATCATGCCCTCGCCGAACTCGGCGGGGACTGCATCCTGAAGACCCGGCGTCTCGGCTATGACGGCAAGGGTCAGGCCGTCCTGCGTCAGCGCTCCCCGCACGGCGATGCCTTCGAGAGCCTCGGCGGCACGCCGTCGATCCTCGAGCGTAAGGTGCCCTTCAGCTACGAGCTGTCGATCATTGCCGCGCGCGGCCAGGACGGACACGTGGAGGCCTACGATCCCGCCGAGAACGTCCACTCCAACGGGATCCTGCGCCACTCGACCGTCCCAGGCCGTGTGGCGCCGGCAGCCGCTCTCGAGGCCAAGGCGATCGCCGCCAATATTCTCGAAAGGCTCTCCTATGTCGGCGTCATCGGCGTCGAGTTCTTTGCGACGCCGGACGGCCTCCTGGTGAACGAAATCGCCCCGCGGGTGCACAATTCCGGGCACTGGACCGAAGCGGCTTGCCTCGTCTCGCAGTTCGAGCAGCACATCCGCGCCGTTGCCGGCCTGCCCCTCGGGGCGCCTGTCCGGCACTTCGATTGCGTGATGGACAATCTGATCGGCGCCGACCAGGCCGACTCGCTCTCGACGCTCGGGGAAGCGAACCTTCTCCTGCACCTCTACGGCAAGGGCGAGGCACGGTCGGGACGCAAAATGGGCCATCTTACGCGGGTTTTCCCGCTCGGAAGCGGTTCCAGCCAGTAGAAAAGGCCGCTTGCCGCGCCGGATGCAGCCCGGCGTCGTTGACATTTCTCTGTCACGCGGCTAATTCCCACCCCAACCGAAACGCGCCCAAACGGCGCGTTTTTCATTGAGTGGCGAAACGGTAGGACCCGGTCGCTTCCGTCACATCGACCGATGGTTTAAGACAATGAAGATCAAGAATTCGCTGAAGTCGCTGAAGAGCCGCCACCGCGCCAACCGTCTGGTTCGCCGCAAGGGCCGCATCTACATCATCAACAAGGTTGCGCCGCGCTACAAGGCCCGCCAGGGCTGAGGCGCCGGCCGCGGGCTTTTGCCCGCCGCCTTGGTGAAGGGCAGACGCCCCTTCTCACATATTGTTCGGATTGACAGCGCGCTGCGGGAGCCTAAGCTTTTCGCATGCGCGCTTTCTTTGTTGGAAATACCCTCGCCTCCATCCTGTTGCTGACAGCATCGATCGCGGGATCGGCGACGCCGGCCTTTGCCGAGACGGATCCGATCATCACGGGCGACCCGCCGACGGCAGCAGAGCCGCCCGTTCCGCCGTTGGCTGCTCCGCGGCCCTACGCCAAGCCCACGCCCCCGGCAGAGCCTCCCTCGCCTATCCAGACGCCGCCCTCGGCCAAGTCGCAGCCGACGACGAAGGCAGAGCGTCTCGACGCCCTGTTTGCCGAACTCCGGCGGACGGCCACGCCCGAGGCAGCCGCACTTGTCGCGTCGAAGATCGATTCCGAATGGAGCGCCAGCGGCAGTGCGACGGTTGATCTGATGCTGCTGTGGGCGGCCAAGGCGGCGGCGCAGAAGAACAGCGGCGCAGCGCTCGATCTTCTGGAACAGGCCATCATCCTCGATCCCGACTATGCCGAGGCCTGGAACCGCCGGGCGACGCTGAACTACCAGATCTCCGACTACGGCAAGTCGATCGCTGATATCCAGAAGACACTGATTCTCGAGCCGCGCCATTACGGCGCGCTGATGGGGCTCGGGATGATCCTCGAGGAGACCGATCGCAAGCCGCAGGCGCTCGAAGCCTATGGCAAGGTGCTGGAAATCTACCCCGCTAACAAGAGCGCACAGGACGCCGTCGGGCGCTTGTCCGAGGAACTGACCGGTCAGGGCATATGACGAGGCCGGCGAAGGGTCTCCCCTCGCCGGCCTCTTTGCTGTTAGCGATGTCGCTCGGTCTCAGACGGCCGAAAGACCGTCCGATCCGATGTGCGCGATGCGCAGCATGTTGGTCGAGCCGGGAATGCGCAGCGGTACGCCGGCGGTGATGATCACCCGCTCGCCGGCACGGGCATACTTCTCCTCGACGGCGATGCGGCAGGCGGTGTCGATCATCGCGTCGAGGTCGTAGGCGTCCTCGGTGACGACGTTGTGGAGGCCCCAGCAGATCGACAGGCGACGTGCGGTGGACAGCACAGGCGAGAGCGCCAGGATCGGCGTCATCGGCCGCTCGCGGGCGGTTCTGAGGCCGGTCGTGCCGGTCGCCGTGTACGTGACGATCACCGCGACGTTCAGCGTCTCGGCCATCTGGCGGGCGGCGAGCGAGACCGCATCGGCACCGGTGGCCTCAGGCTCCGAACGCTGGGCGAGGATGATGCTCGGATAGATCGCATCCTGTTCGATCTGCTCGGCGATGCGGTTCATCGTAGCGACCGCCTCGACCGGGAAGTTGCCGGCCGCGGACTCGGCCGACAGCATGATGGCGTCAGCACCCTCATAGACCGCGACCGACACGTCGGAGACCTCGGCGCGGGTCGGGACCGGCGCGGTGATCATCGACTCCAGCATCTGCGTCGCGACCACCACCGGCTTGCCGGCCTTGCGGCAAGCGCGGGTGATACGCTTCTGGATCGAAGGGACCATTTCCAGCGGCAGCTCGACGCCGAGGTCGCCGCGCGCGACCATGATCGCATCGGACAGTTCGATGATCTCGTCGAGACGCTCGACGGCCTGCGGCTTCTCGATCTTCGACATCAGCGCGACGCGGCCGCGCGAGATCTTGCGGGCTTCGGCGAGATCCTCCGGGCGCTGGATGAACGACAGCGCCACCCAGTCGACGTCGTTGACGGCCAGCACCGCGTCGAGGTCCTTGCGGTCCTTGTCGGTCAGCGCGCCGGTGGCGAGCGTCGTGTCGGGCAGGCTGACGCCCTTGCGGTTGGAAATCTTGTCGCCGGCGACGACCCGGCACTTGATGTGGCGGCTGTCGGTCTCGGTGGCGACCAGCTGCAGACGCCCGTCGTCGATCAGCAGGCGATGGCCGACCTGGACCGCCTCGAGTATTTCGGGATGCGGCAGGAAGACCCGTGTCTCGTCGCCCTCGGCGGGGTTGTCGTCGAGGGTGAAGTCCTGGCCGAGCGCCAGCGTGACGGTCGTGTCCTTGAACTTGCCGACCCGCAGTTTCGGTCCCTGCAGATCGGCGAGAATGCCGATCGGCCGGCCGACGTTGAGTTCCACGGAGCGGATGCGGCGCACCAGCTCGCGCATCGTATCGTGGTCGGTATGGCTCATGTTGATTCGGAAGACGTCGGCGCCTGCCTCATGCAGCTTCTGGATCATCGCCTCGTCGGACGAAGCAGGACCCAGTGTCGCGAGAATCTTGACCCGGCGATTTCTTCTCATTGCGTGCCCCCGCGTGGCGGTTCGGTCAACTGGACCATCCAGCTGCCCTGCTCGCCGGTGTCATACTCTCGGAAGCCCATCTTTTGATAGCCGCGGGCCAAACAATCCTTCACATCGGTGATCTTGAACTCGTTCTCGGCGATGCAAAGATTGACGTTTCCGGCCCAGCGCCCCTTCCCGTCCGCATCCTCGGCGTAGAGGTAATAGTAGCGCGAGGCGAGCGTCCCCTCGATGATCACCTTGCAGCTCGTCGCCGGAATGCGCCACCAGCCCTCGGTCGTCCAGCCCACCTCGGCGCGGTAGCCGATGGCGACGCCGACAAGCTGCTGGGTGCCGTTGCAGACGCGGAAATCAGCCTTTGCGGGCGTCGATACGAGGGGTGCAGAGAGGATGAAGGCCGAAAGTGCCAGCAGACCGGCCCCGGCCGGGTGACGCCAGAATTTTCGCGAGATCATGGGCAATCCTTGAATGACGAAGGCGGGCCTCGAAGGACGAAGGCAATTGATCGCGGCGTCGCCGACCGTGGAAGTCTCGATCGGCCGCCCAAACCTGTCAACGCCGCCAGCCAATGCGGACGACAGGCTGATCCGGGCGGCCATCCCGGTTCGATAGGGTCAGAACTATGGCCTTATGACGGAGCGAGGCTGACTGCGGGACGGCGTCAGCCGACCCAGCCCCGCAGCTCGCGGCGAACCATGGATTCGATGACGTCCATTCCCTCATCGCTGTCGTTGAGGCACGGGATGTGGCTGAACTTCTCTCCGCCATTGTGCAGGAAGATTTCGCCGGCCTCCTCCGCAATTTCCTCCAGCGTCTCCAGGCAGTCGGAAACGAAGCCCGGATTGAGGATCGCCACCCGCTTGATGCCTTCCTTGGCGAGGGCCTCAACCGTCTTGTCGGTATAGGGCTGCAGCCATTCTTCCGGACCGAAACGCGACTGGAACGTCGTCATCAGCCGGCCGGGCGCCCAGCCGAGGCGCTGCTCGAGGAGGCGCGAGGTCTTCTGGCAATGGCAGTGATACGGATCGCCCTTGCGGAAATAGCTCTGCGGGATGCCGTGATAGGTCGTGATCACCCGCTCCGGCTCCCAGTCGAGCGACGCCAAGTGCTTCTCGATCGAACGAGCGAGCGCGTCGATGTAGACGGGCTCGTCGTGATAGGCCGGCACGGTGCGGACCGCCGGCATCCAGCGCTTCGTCATCATGTGGGCAAAGAACTTGTCGTTCACCGTCGCCGTCGTCGAGGACGAGTACTGCGGATAGAGCGGGTAAACGAGGATCCTGTCGCAGCCGGCCTCAAGCAGCGCATCGGCGCGCTCGGCGATCGACGGGCGGCCATAGCGCATCGCCCAGTCGACGACGACCTCGGCATCCCCCGCCATGCGCACCGCCAGCTTCTCGCCCTGCGCCCGCGTGAAAGTGCGCAGCGGCGACTCGTCGAGCTCGTCGTTCCAGATCGAGGCATAGGCCTTGCCGGAGCGCGTCGGGCGGGTGGTCAGGACGATGCCGTAGAGGATCGGATACCAGACCCAGCGCGACGTCTCGATCACCCGCCTGTCGGAGAGAAATTCCTTAAGGTAACGCCGCATCGGACGGTAGGTCGTGCCATCGGGCGTACCAAGATTGACGATGAGCACGCCAACCTTTTTGGTTTTCACCACCGGGTGTCCGGGCGGCAGCGGGCCCGTTGCACGCGCGGCAGCGAGGGGGGTCTGAGCGTTCATCTGGTAAGTCCCCGATCGTTCAAGCTAAGAGGCCCCGGCGACCGGAGCGGCACCGGAACATGGCGCCGGCTCGAAACGGATATAGGTGGGAAAACGCCAAGCCAAAGCGCGGCGCATGTTCGCAGGACATTTTCGGAAATCCGAACCGTCCCGCAGCCAACGTCAGCGCTTCCATTTCCAGGAGCATCCGGCTTCTGGAAGCATGCTCCCCTTGGCGCAGACAGAGCGTCATGCGGCGCCCTCAAAGGCGAATGGCGCCTTAGCTGCGGCGCGTGAACTCGAAACGATTTCCGTTGGAGGAGGCACACGCCAAGCGGTTGACTTCGACCTGGTTGCAGTTAGCTGCAACGCGGGTGCCGCGAAGCTTGGACGTATAATCGATCGTTACCTGGCCCGGTCCGAGCAGCTTGTAGGTGCCTTCGGCCAGCACCGCGCCGGTTCCCGCCTCGGTCGAGGTGAAGCGGCCAGCCCGGAAGTTGGCGTCGTAGGCGACGGTACCACCGACCGAAGCCCAGCTGCCGTCGACGCCCTTCGGCCGCGTGTCGGTCGGGAGGGTGGTCACGCGGTTGTCTGCCGTCTGGCACGCTACCAGCAAAAGGGCAGCCGTCGCGAGGGCGATAGAGGAAACGATGGCACGCATGCTCTGGCTCCGAGAAAAGCAGTTGTTGACTGACCCGTACAAGACATATGCGGACCTGTCATCGGTCAGCCGGCAATGCGTCGTGAAAAACCCAAGCTGTGGCCGATCAGGCCGCGGTTTCCCTGTCCTGCGCTGGAATGACGGAGTGTATCGAGCCAATCGTTTCGATCGACCGGATGCGGACGTCGCTGGTGAATGTGAACCAGTACATCGTCGTTCCGGTGACGAGTGAGCCGTTCCGCTCGTCCCGCCGGGTCCAGTCGCAGCGGCAGGCCGCCTGGTCGTCCTCGACGATCGTGCCGCGCTCTTCGTAGGAAATATAGGTGGCGCGCCGCATCAGTTCACTGAGGAAGGACTTCGCTTCGTCCTCGCCGCTCAGGCGGAACTCGCCCTCCAGCCGGTCGAACCATGGCGCGTCGATAATTCCGGCATTGCTGCGGTTGGAGAAGACAGCACCGGGCGCGAAATGCCGAGCGATACTGCCCATCGTTCCCGACATGACCGAATCCATGACGTCACGAAGAACGTTTCGCCTTAACTCTGCCCTGTCATGGATTTCCAGCATCCATGTTTCCTCCCGGCTTAGAACAAGCCGAGAGGGAATAATAACGCAGTAGCTATTGTTGGCCAGTGACTGCATGAGGAGGCCAAGCCAACAAACGGCTTTTGCACAAGGAAATCGGTGAGTCGGAGCTGTCCGCCTGCCCTAGCGGACGAGAATGTTCCGGAACTGCCAAGGGTCTTCAACGTCGAGATCTTCTTCGAACAGGCTCGATCGATCCTTGAGCGGGGTCCAGTCGGTGTAATAGCCCTTCACCGGCCCGAGATAGGGCCTCTGCACCTCGAGGCAGCGGCGGAAGTCCATCTCGTCGGACTCGACGATGCCGGCTTTTGGGTTCTCCAGCGCCCACACCATGCCCGCAAGCACCGACGAGGTCACCTGCATGCCGGTGGCGTTCTGGTGTGGCGCCAAGCTGCGCGCCGTCTCGAGCGACAGCTGCGAGCCGTACCAGTAGGCGTTTTTCTCGTGCCCGTAGAGGAGGACACCCAGCTCATCCCCGCCGTCGGCCAGTTCCTTCTCCGTCAGAACGTGGCGGACCGGCTGGATGCGGCCACCGGCTCCGAACAGCTCGTGCAGCGACAGGACGGCGTCGTTGGAGGGGTGATAAGCGTAATGACAAGTCGGCCGATACTTGACCTCGTCATTCTTGCCGCGGACCGTGAAGTAATCCGAGATCGAGATCGCCTCGTTGTGGGTGACGAGGAAACCGTATTGCGGCCCCGGCGTCGGGCACCAGCTGCGCACCCGCGTGTTGCCGCCGGGCTGCTCGAGGAAGATGCCGGACTGGTGACCCTTCTTGTGGGTCTTGGCGTTCTTGGGCATCCACTTCTCGTGCGTGCCCCAGCCGAGCTCGGCCGGCTGCATGCCTTCGGAAATCAGCCCGTCGACCGACCATGTGTTCCAGAACACGTTCAGCGGCTTCGGCTTCTTGGCGCGCTGGGTATCGCGCTCGGCGATGTGGATTCCTTTGACGCCGACCTTCTTCATCAGCTTGGCCCAGCCCTCGCGGTCGCCGGACGCCGGCTCTGCGAAATCCTTGCCGATCTCGCCGGCAAGATCGACGAGCGCCTGCTTGACGAACCAGGAGACCATGCCGGGATTGGCGCCGCAGCAGGAGACGGCGGTGGTACCGCCGGGGTTCCGGCGCTTCTCCTTGCGCATGGTCTCGCGCAGCGCATAGTTCGTGCGGTCAGCGTTCGAGATCGTGTCGTCAAAGTAGAAGCCGAGCCAAGGCTCGACCACGGTGTCGATGTAGAGGACGCCGAGTTCGCGGCAGAGCCGCATGATGTCGACCGAGCCGGTGTCGATCGAGAGATTGACACAGAAACCTTGTCCCTCACCCTCGGTCAGCAGCGGTGTCAGGATCTCTTCGTAGTTCTTGCGGGTCAGTGCCTTGTGCAAGAAGGTGGCGCCGCTGTCGGTCGCCAGCTTCCGGTCGGCGTCGTTCGGGTCGATCACGGTGACCCGCGAACGGTCGTAGTCGAAATGGCGCTCGATCAGCGGCAGCGTTCCCCGGCCGATCGAGCCGAAGCCGATCATCACCACCGGGCCGCTGATCTTTCCGTAGATCGGATGCTTTTCAATCGCCATGGTGGCAATTCCTTCCAGGTCGGACGCAACGATCAAGGTCGCTGCGACTATGTCTGCCCTGCGGCTAAAGCAAATCGGCGTTAAATGAAACTCAACGGCGGCAGCGTTTCCATTCTCAGCGCCGCCAGAATCACCAGGCCGCCGAAACTAGTTCGCTGCGAGCCTTTGATCGGATTAGCGTTATTCGTTCGCCGCGGGTTTAGCGGCAACGTTCATAAAACTTTTCTGCAAACGGCTGCGCCGCGGCGGCGGCGTTCGTCAAAACAGCGCCGCCGCATAGAGGACGTCAGTCCTCCATGGCCTCGAGTTCGTCGATGAAGCCGGAAATCACCGCCAGTCCCCGCGACCAGAAAGACGGGTCGGAAGCATTGAGGCCGAAAGGCGCGAGCAGTTCGGAATGGTGCTTGGTGCCGCCAGCCTTCAGCATTGCGAAGTACTTGTCCTGAAAACCCTCTTCCGAATTCTGGTAGACGGCGTAGAGCGAATTCACCAAGCAGTCACCGAAGGCATAGGCGTAGACGTAGAACGGCGAGTGGATGAAGTGGGGAACATAGGTCCAGAAGGTCTCGTAGCCTTCGCCCAAATGGATCGAGGGACCAAGGCTTTCCTTCTGCATTTCGACCCAGATCTCGCCGATCCGGTCCGCCGTCAGTTCCCCGTTCCGCCGCTCCTGATGCAGCGCCCGCTCGAACTGGTAGAAGGCGATCTGCCGGACCACCGTGTTGATCATGTCCTCGACCTTCTGGGCGAGCAGCGTCTTGCGCTCCAGCGGGGTCTTGGCCTGATCGAGCAGCGAGCGGAAGGTCAGCATCTCGCCGAAGACCGAGGCCGTCTCGGCCAGCGTCAGCGGCGTCGGCGCCATCAGCGCGCCTTGCGGACCCGCCAGCACCTGATGCACGCCGTGGCCGAGCTCGTGCGCGAGCGTCATCACGTCGCGCGGCTTGCCCATGTAATTCAGCAGGACATAGGGATGCGCGGACGGAACGGTCGGGTGCGCGAAGGCGCCGGGCGACTTGCCCGGGCGAACGGCGGCGTCGATCCAGTTGCGCTGGAAGAAGCGCTCGGCGATGGCGGCCATCTCCGGCGAGAAACCGGAATAGGCCGACAGCACGGTCGACTGCGCCTCGCCCCAGGAAATCTCGCGCCGCGCGGTATCGGGCAGCGGCGCGTTGCGATCCCAGAACTCGAGCTTCTCCAGCCCCAGCCACTTCGCCTTCATCGCGTAATAGCGGTGTGAGATCGCGGGATAGCTCGCGACCACCGCCCGCGCCAGCGCATCGACCACCTCCGGTTCGACCCGGTTGGCGAGATGCCGGCTGTCGGCGACGTCCTTGAAGCCGCGCCAGCGGTCGGAGATTTCCTTGTCCTTGGCGAGCGTGTTGGTGATCAGCGTGAAGGTGCGCAGGTTCTCGCCGAAGGTATGGGCGAGCGCGGCGGCGGCCGCCTGGCGGCGCTCCCGTCGCTCGTCCTGCAGGAGGTTGAGGGTCTCCTCCAGCGCCATGTCGTCCCCGTCGACGTCGAAGCGCAGGGCCGTCATGGTCTCGTCGAACAGCCGGTTCCAGGCGCCATGCCCGGTGACCGACTTGTCGTGGAAGAGCTCCTCCACACGGTCTTCCAGCTGGTACGGCTTGTCCTTGCGAAGATCGACGATCCAAGGGCGATAGTGTGCAAGTCTCGGGTTCTCGGCCATTGCAGCGTCGAGGACGGCATCCTCGATCCGGTTCATCTCCAGCGGAAAGAACAGGAGGCGCGAGGAAATATCGGTCACCCGCGACTGGATATCGCCGTAGAACTTCGCGCGTGCCGGATCCGAGGTATCGCCGGAATAGACGAGGCCCGCATAGGAGATCAGCCGGCCGAGGATTTCCTCCAGTGCCTCGAACTCCTTCAGCGCCTCGGCAATGCCGCCGCCGCCCGGCAGCGCCGCCTCGCGGCCGAGGGCGCTGCGCCAGCGGGCCTGGAAGGCCAGGGCCAGAGCCGCGCCCTTGTCGAGATCGGCAGCGATGCCCGGGGCATCCATTGCGGGGTAGAGGTCGTCGAGGTTCCACTCGGGCAGCCCTATCCCGGCGGTCGCGCCGGTTGCGGAAGTGGCCAGAAGAATACGGTCGATCATCAAAATCTCGGTCGTTGCCAGAGCGGGAATGGGAGGGTTAGCACTGCGTTAAGCCTGATCGTCAAGCGGATCACAGGAACCCGCGTGTCAAAATGGGGCAACCCTGCCATCCGGCGAGGGTGGAGTGCTGCATGACACGCCAGGTTCTGATCATCGACGACGATCCTGTCCAGCGCCGATTGGTGGAGGCGCTGGTGATGCGCATGGGGCATCGTCCGCTCCTGCGCGACAGCGTCTCCGGCGGAATCGACGCTTTGAGGCAAGAGGGCTCGGATGCCATCGCTGCGCTGGTGCTCGACCTCATGCTGTCGGGCGAAAGCGGCCTTGACGTCCTCGCCGACATGCAGCGGCAAGGCCGGGACATTCCGGTGATCGTCCTCACCAGCCGCAGCGGCATCGACACCGTCGTCGAGGCGATGCGCGCCGGCGCCTTCGATTTCGTGGTCAAGCCGGTCTCTCCGGAGAAGCTTCAGCAGACGATCGACAAGGCGATCCGCGTTCACGACGCCCGCCGCCGGGGTGGGCCCGGAGTAAAACCGAAAGGCATACGGGCGCCCTCGCCACCTACCGGCCGCGCCATGCGCGATCTCCTGGCACTAGCCGAACGTGCCGCGGGCTCGACCATTCCGCTACTGATCGAGGGGGAAACCGGCACCGGCAAGGAGTGGCTGGCGGACACGATCCGCGCGGCCGGGCCGCGGGCGGAGGCGCCGTTCGTGATCGTCAACTGCGGCGCGATGCCGACAGGCCTTGCCGAGAGCATCCTGTTCGGGCACGAGCGGGGCGCCTTCACCGATGCCGGAGAGCGGCGGCCGGGCAAATTCGTCGATGCCGATGGCGGCACCCTCTTCCTCGACGAGATCGGCGAGCTGCCGCTGGAAATCCAGGTCAAGCTGCTGCGCGTCCTGCAGAGCGGCGAGGTCGACCCGGTGGGCGGGCGCCGTCCGGTCCGGCCGGATGTCAGAATCATCGCCGCCACGCACCGCCATCTGCCGACGGAGGTCGCCGCGGGACGCTTTCGGGAGGACCTCTACTACCGCCTGAACGTGCTGTCGGTCCGTCTGCCGCCGCTGCGCGAGCGCCGCGACGAGATTGCTCCGCTCGCGGCGCACTTCCTCGCCCGGTTTGCCGAGGCCGAGCCCGGCTCGCCGGCGCGCCACTTGTCGGCGGAGGCTGTGGCCCTTCTCGAGCGGCACGACTGGCCCGGCAACATCCGGCAGTTGGAGAACGCCCTTCACCGCGCCGTGGTGCTGGCCGATGGACCAACGCTCGGCATCGCCGACTTCCCGCAGATCGGGGCCTTGCAGCCGGGTGGGATCGAGGCCGTACCGGTGCCGGCGCTGGACGTCACGGACGCTTCCGACGGGGTTGGCGAACCCGTCCCGATGGCCGTACGGCAGCCGTTCGAGCGGGAGAGTACCGCGGCTCCAGACGGCTTCGGCGAGGACGGCGAACTCCTGACCCTTGAGGCGGTCGAGGCTGCGCATATCCGCCGCGCTGTCGCTCATTATGGTGGTCATATGAGTGAGATTGCGCGCCGCCTTGGCATAGGTCGCTCGACGCTGTATCGGAAGATGAGGCTTTATGGCATCTTTGAGGCAGACGCAGGGTTCGACAAGGATAAGCATCAGCAAACCTTGCGTGACACGGGTGACGCTTAGCTGCATTCACATCCTGTTAACCCTTTTCTTTTCAAATTGGGTCGGAGTAGGCTATGCGTCATCTTAGCGCCGCACTCTCGGCCGATTGGAAGACCGTTAACTATCCTGCTATAAGACAGCGGTCTGGGGACGCATAGACCGTGTTCGTCAACCTGAGGGGACTGGTACCGAATGTTCGGACTGACCGACCTTGTCGGCCGCGCTGGAACGCGCGCCGCTTCGATGGCCGCCCTCTGCGTGCTGGCCCTCTCCGTCGGGTCGGTTGCCGCGAAGGCTGAGACACGCACCCTCAAGTTCTACAATCTGCACACCAAGGAAAAGGTCGCGATCGACTACAAGCGGAACGGTCGCTACATCCCGTCCGGCTTGAAAGAGATCAACTGGTTCCTGCGCGACTGGCGCAAGAAGCAGGAGACCAAGATGGATCCGCGCCTGATGGATCTGATCTGGGAAGCGTATCGCCAGTCCGGCTCGCGCTCCTACATCAACGTCATCTGCGGTTTCCGTTCGCCGGCGACCAACAACATGTTGCGTTCGCGCTCCTCGGGTGTCGCCAAGGAAAGCCAGCACACCGCCGGCCGCGCCCTCGATTTCTTCCTTCCCGACGTGCCGCTGAAGAAGATGCGCGAAATCGGCCTTAAGATGCAGGTCGGCGGCGTTGGCTATTATCCACGCTCCGGCTCGCCCTTCGTGCATTTCGACGTCGGCAATGCCCGTCACTGGCCGAAGATGAGCCGCAAGGAACTCGTCGCCGTCTTCCCGAACGGCAATACCGTGCATGTGCCATCCGACGGCAAGCCGTTGCCGGGCTACGAGCAGGCGCTCGCCTCCTACAAATCGCGCAAGACGGCCAGCACGATTCAGGTCGCCAATTCCGGCGGCGCGATCAGCCGGACCAGCCCGAGCAGCAGTGGCGGTGGCAAGACGCTCTTCGCAGCCATCTTCGGCGGCGGGGCTGACGAGGAAGACGACAACGCCGAGGCCGAGGTCGCCGAGGCCGCGCCGTCGAAGCCAGCGGCAAGGCTCGCCCCTGCGGCCATGCCGGTCCCGCCGAAGCCAGCTGCAAGCGTCGCCGTGGCCGCCATGGTGCCGTCGGCCAAGCCGAACATGCTGGCGTCGGGCGTTCCGTTGCCGATCCGCGATACCTATGACACGTCGGCGCCCACCCCGCCCGCGGCGATCGCCGATCGGCTGCCGTTCGCGACCGCCGAAGCGGCCGCGGAGACCGATGTCGCCGGGCTGGTCCCGGCTCGCGTCCCCGTGCCGCATGCTGCCCCGCTTCGGCCGACGGCAACGCCGGCGAAGGAGGACGACGTCTCGAGCCTCGTCGCCGCGCTTGAAGCCTCCCCGCCGGTCGACGAAGCAGTGGTCGGTGCTCCCGCGCAGATGGCCTACGCCGTGCCGACGCCGCGTGAACGTCCGCCGTTCGAAGCCATCCTGAAGGGCGGCGCCTCGGCAGCGCCTCTTGAAACGGCTGCAGTTCCGGTACCGTCGCCGCTGGTGGTGAGCAACGATCCGATCAAGCGCATCCTCGACGCGGCTCCCGCCATGCGGGCTGACCTCGGCGCCAAGCCAGCGCCCGTCGTCGCGGCCCCGTCGGAGCCGTCCAAGAAAGCTGTCGACAACCAGCTCGTGGCAGCACTGGAAAGCCGCAAGGTTGCGGCTGCCACGGCAGCGCCGGTGCGCACGATAGCGAAGATCGCCGTGCCCGCCGGCAAGACTGGGCGCTTCGCCCGGGTCAAGTCCCCGGCTCCGGCCGCTCAGTCCGTCAAGCATGTGCAGAAGGCGATCACGTCGCGGATCGAGATGGCAGCACTCGTGACCGACCCAGAGGCGCGGGCAAAGTCCGAGGTCCTCCGCAAGCCCAAGGCTGACGGCCTGGTGCGCGAGGTTCCCTCCTCGGTCTTCACCGCGGGCTTCACCGCCAACCCGTTGACCAACGCCTCCAACCGCTTCGCGGGCTCGGCGGTCAATTTCCTTCCGGTTGCCAAGTTCGAATAGTCGCCGCATCTGTTGGCGGGCCCCACGCTCGCCAACAGCGGGCACGCCCTTCGCTGACCGAGCGGCCCGTGGCAATTCGGCGAGAGCGTATGTGTCGCGGATATGATTCGCGTCGCCCCGCCAGGACAGCAGAAAATCCTGCCGACATTACCAGCGATGCTCCCCTGGAAGCGAATATTGAATATTGACGCGGATGCGTTCAGCACGGCATGCGGGTGTCGCCCACCCCCGGATGAAAAGATTTTCGGCGATTGAAGCGGACGCAGGCCTAGTCCCGCCGCCCCCGCGCCCTTTTTTATTCTAAACCTGTTCTGGCGACTTAAGGTTGGATGGGCTTGCGATGCCTGACTTATGCCTTGACATTAAGTAACGCAGTATCAATACAAGCAGATAAGCGCCGCTTTCGCTATGCGGCAGCATGCCAGTGTACAGAGCGCGTCGCATCTCCTGGAAATCGGTCATAGCAGACGTTTGGCGATACGGTCCGAACAAGGCCGTTCACGTGATTGGGTGAGACATGGACCAGATCGAGACAGCCGATAATACTGAAATGCTGATGGAACTGACGGCCGAGGTGGTGGCCGCCTATGTCAGCAATAATTCGCTTCCGGTGACCGACCTTCCGGCGCTGATTTCCGATGTATTCGGGGCCTTGGGTCGCACCCATTCCGCTCCTGCGGCGCCGACCGCGGAAAAGCCAAAGCCTGCCGTTCCGGTCAAGAAGTCGGTCACCGACGACTACATCGTCTGCCTAGAAGACGGCAAGAAGTTCAAGTCGCTGAAGCGCCACCTGATGACGCACTACAATCTGTCGCCCGAGGACTATCGCGAAAAGTGGGATCTGCCCGCGGACTACCCGATGGTGGCGCCGAACTATGCGGCGGCACGCTCGCGCCTCGCCAAGCAGATGGGCCTCGGCCACAAGCGTCGCCGGACCGGTCGGGCCGGCGCCTGACCGTTTAAAAACGCTGACGGGAGAACCGGAATGGCCGATGGCGGTGTAGACGAGCTCTACGTGTTCGAGCCCAAGGCCGTGCCGTCGCTTCCGGTCTTCGGCAGCAGCAAGCGGTTCCCCGTTCACCGCATCTACTGCGTCGGGCGGAACTTTGCCGATCATGCGGTCGAGATGGGGCACGATCCCGATCGCGAACCGCCTTTCTTCTTCCAGAAGAACCCGGACACGCTCATCCTGTCCGGCCGGGACTTTCCCTACCCCAGCGCGACGGCCGACGTGCACCACGAGATCGAGCTGGTGGTGGGGCTGCGGACCGGTGGCACCGACATCACGCTCGACCGCGCCATGGACCACGTCTTCGGCTATGCCGTCGGCCTCGACATGACGCGCCGTGACCTGCAAGGGGAAGCGAAGAAGCTCGGCCGCCCCTGGGAAACCGGCAAAGCGTTCGAAGGATCGGCACCGTGTACGCCGCTGATGCCGGTCGCGGACGCTCCCGACATCGGCAAGGGCGCGATCTGGCTGACCGTGAACGGAAAGATGCGCCAGCGCGGCAACCTCTACCAGATGATCTGGAAGGTGCCGGAGATCATAGCCACCCTGTCGACCCTCTTCACGCTGCAGCCGGGCGACCTAATCTTTGCCGGAACACCAGCGGGCGTTGGCCCTGTCGAGCGCGGCGATAGTCTCGTCGGCGGGATCGACGGCATCGGCGAATTGCGCACAAGGGTGGCGTAAACGAGGGGCCGCTCAGGTCCATTTGGTCTCGACGCATGACCCGGACGTTCAGCGCCCAGTGTCAATCCGATTAGCGGTGATTCAGTCGGCGGCCGCAGCGCGTCGCACCGTCACCGTCGCCGAGAGGCCGGCCACCAGCGGCGCCCCTTCAGGCATCGCGTCGAGCGCGATACGGACGGGAATGCGCTGCGCCAGCCGCACCCAGCTGAAAGCCGGTGTGACATTAGCCAGAAGCTCCGATCCGGCGCTGCGCTCGCGATCCTCAATGCCGCCGGCAATGCTCTCGACACGCCCCTTCAGGTTGCCAGGATGGCCCATCACCGCGATATCCACCGGATCACCGATGGCGATGCGCGGCAGCTTGGTTTCCTCGAAATAGCCCTCGACACGAAGCGAGTCGCTGTCCACCAGCGCGATGACGGCCTTGCCGGCGGTCGCGTAGTCGCCGGCATTCAGCGACAAATTGGTGATCACGCCGTTGACGGGCGCCCTGATTTCCGAGCGTTCGAGGTTCAGCTTGGCAAGGTCGCGGTTGGTGACCGCCTGCTCGTAGGAAGCCTCCGCCACGGCCTGCGCTGCCCCGGCCTGCTCGACGTTCTGCTGCGAGGCAACGTTGCGGCTGAGCTGCTGGTATCGATCGTACTCGCGCCGCGCCTGCTCAAGCGACGCCGCCTGCCCCTTGGCAGCAGCCTCCGCCAACTGCAGCGCCAGCGCAAAGCGCTCGCGGTCGATGCGCAGGAGCACATCGCCTTTCTTCACCGTCTGATTGTCGGCCACCAGCACTTCGTTGACGATGCCGGACACGTCCGGGGTGATGCCGATGACGTCCGCCCGGACATGGCCGTCGCGGGTCCAAGGTTCGTTCATATAATAGTCCCACGTCTGCCAGCCGACCACCGCTGCGACGACGGTGATGACGAGGGTGAACAGAACGCGGCCAATCATCCGGGAAAGCGTTTTCACAGGTACAGTTCCGATAATTGCGCCATGCCACCAAGGACAAGGACGAACAGAGCGAGATCGAAGAGCCCGGGGTGCCAGACCAGGCGATAGACGCCGAGCCGCGCCAAGACCCGACGCAGCACGAGATTGAGGACGTAGGCGACCAGCGCTAGGATGAGGATCCGGGGAACGAAGACGCCGAAGATGTTGAAGTCGCCGAACATGGCCTTCCCTACTCCGCCGCGATGGCAAGGGGCGGAGCATCATGGCGCGGCATGGCCAGCACGGGCGCCTGCCGGTCGGCGAAGAGGCCGCGCCGAAGCCCGACCATGGCCTGCAGCACCGTCCGCCGCGTCGGTCCATCGGTGATGTCGACCAACGCCACCAGCGCGGCATCGATCTCCGCCAGCAGCTTTTCGCCGGCCGCATCACTGCGGGTGTTATGAAGCCGGTCGGCGAAGGCCTCGGCGACGCCGTCGAGCACCGTGCGCACATGGGCCCGCAGTAGAGGCGGGAGGTCAGGCTCGATCCGTTTGAGATCAAGCATGTTCATGCCGATCCGCAGTTCCGCCAGCATGTCGGTGGCCGCGACGTCCTCTGCGACACCCTGGGACAGACGGGGCACGAGCTGGCCGAGGCGATCGAACATGCGCCCAGCAAACCGAGCGGGATCGGCATTGCGCCGTCCGCCGGCGGTGGCGGCGATCTCCGCCCATCCCGCCCGCACCAAGCGCCGCGCCGCCAAGGCCGCGCCGAAAGGCCGGGTTGCCATCGACCAGACGAGCCCGAACAGGCCGCCGGCGACGGAGGCGAGGTTGCCGTTGACGAAGGTCCCGAAATCGGCGGCGTAGATCTCCTGCAGCCCGACGAGCGAGGCGATGTTGACCGCCAGCAGCATGCCGATGAGCATGAACTGCGGCCGGCCGATCACGGTCCCCGCCAGGAGGAACGGCGGCGCGAAGACGAGCACCAGCATGCCGAAATCCTGGACGTTCGGCAGGATGCCGAAGAGGTAGACGCCGGAGATCACCGCCGCCACCGACATCCAGATGACGAAGCTCTTGATCATCGGCGCCGGGTTGTCGATGGCCGCAAAGAACGAGCAGCCGACCGCCGCCATGATCACGAAGCCGGCGCCCTCGTGCCAGCCCGTCATGATCCAGATGAGGCCCGCCAGAAAGGTGACGGCGACGACCGAGAGGGCGGAGAAGGCCATCAGGCCGTAGTCGAAATGCGGCACCGAGGTGATGACGCGGTGGTGGCGCATCGACGCGCGCTGCCAGCGACCGGCCTTGCGGCCGAGCAGGATTTCGCCTTGCAGCACTCGGCAGTCTTGCCAGAGGTCCAGCAGTTCGCGAAGCCGTTCAAGGGCGCTGGAGACGAGCAGTCCCTGCCATTGCGCGGCCGGCTCGCCCTGCGGTTCCAGTGCCGCGAGGCGCTCCTGCAAGAGTGTCAGTTCCGCCGTACCGCTCTCGGCGGGTGCGGCGATCCAGTCGGCAATGTCGCGGGTGAGATCGGCGAGTTCCGCCGGGGCGCCGGCACCCTTGCCGACGGCATCGAGGCGATCGCTAAGGGAGGACAGCAGCGGCAGCAGCATGGCCATGCGGCCGCGCAAGGCGCGCGCCCGCTGCACGGTGCTGCCGATGGCGTCGTCATAGGCCAGCTGGCTGATCAGCATGTCGAAGCTGCGGATGTCGACAGCCAGACGCTGACGCTCGCGGGCGCTGTCGACGCTGTCTTCGCGCTTGAGGATGGCCGACACCCATTCGCCGGCATCCTGCAGCCATTTCTGTGTCCGCCCGCCGAGCACCGGGCCGATCGGCGCCGGCAGGATCAACGAGTTGACGAGGGTAGCGCAGACGATACCGATGCCGATCTCGAGGGTTCTCGAACTCGCAATGTCGAAAATCTGCGTCGGGTCCGACACCGCCGGCAAAGCGATCAGCGGCAGGCTGTAGCCCGCCAGCATGAAAACGTAGCTCCGCGGCGTGCGGTCGAGAAACGAGATGAACAAGAAGCCGCCGGTCCACAGCGCGACGACGAGGCTGAACAGCTCCGGCGCATTGACGAAGAACGGCAAGAGGAACACCGAGCCCGCCGCGCCGATCATCGTGCCGAGAACGCGGTAGACAGCCTTCGAACGCGTGGCGCCCGACAGGGGGTTGGCGACAACATAGACGGCAGCCATCGCCCAGTACGGACGTGAGAGGCCGGCCGACAGTGCGATGTACAGCGCCATCATCGAGGCAAGGAAGGCCTTGGCCGAGAACAGCCATTCCCGCCAGTTGGGCAGACCGGTGATCAAGGTGCCTGATCCTCACTTTGGCCGCCGTGTCCGGAAGAGGACGCGACACCCCGCTCCAACGCCTGAAAAACCCTGATCGTTGCCGCGAGATCCGCCGCATCGATTTCGCCGAGGACATCGCGCCGCAGGGCGACGAGATCGTCCTCGATCAGCCCCGTTGTCCGGCGACCGAGGTCGGTCAGCCATAGCGTCTTCGCGCGCCGGTCTACGGGATCGTCGCGCCGCTCCACCAGGCCGCAACCGCAGAGCTGGTCGAGCAGCCGGACGAGCGACGGCCCCTCGATCCCGACTTCTTCCGCCACCGTCACCTGGCGGGTGCCGTCCCCGAGCCTTGCAATCACCACCAGCGGATGGGCGCAGGCTTCCGACAGGCCGTGCCGGAGCATCAGCTCGCGCACGAGACGCCGCCATTGCCGGCCGACGCGGTGAAGCGTGCTCGTCATATCGAAGCGGAGTCGGTCTATGGGCTTCATGGCTCGATAGATAGGACTCTCATTATAAGTATGCAATTCTATTCCGGCAGATGTGATCGGTGCACCGGCCCTCGTAAAATGGTTCAATCCGCGTTTCCGCGCCGGCGCAGTCCTCCCGGACGTCCGGCTTGGGCTGGCGGCCCGACGGCGCTAGGGTCCCGCCGGAAGCGATGATGCGAATCGCTGTGGGAGGAAACAGCATGGAATTCTACGAAACGGGCACTTTCGTCGGTCGCGTCTGGCGGCCGGAGCTGGAGGGCCCGTCGGTCGTCGTCATCCGGAACGGCGATGTCGTCGACATCACCTCGCCCGAAATACCGACCGTCCGCGATCTCATCGAGATGAAAGACCCGGCCGGCGCCTTGGCGGCGACGACGGGCGAAACGCTCGGCCGCGTCGCCGACTTTCTCGGCGGCCGCGGCCCGAACGGCGCGCATCTCCTTGCGCCGATCGACCTGCAGGCGGTGAAGGCCTGCGGTGTGACCTTCGCGCGCTCGATGCTCGAGCGCGTGATCGAGGAGAAGGCGGCCGGCAATCCGGATCTGGCGCAAGGCATCCGCGACCGCGTCACCGCCCTCATCGGCGACAGCCTGCGCAACGTTCGCGCCGGCTCGGCGGAAGCCGAACGCGTCAAGGCGGCGCTGATCGAGGAAGGCGTCTGGTCGCAGTATCTGGAAGTCGGCATCGGCCCGGACGCCGAGGTCTTTTCAAAATCCCAGGTCCTGTCGTCGGTCGGCCACGGCGCCGATGTCGGCCTGCACCCGATCTCGAAGTGGAACAATCCGGAGCCGGAGATCGTGCTGGTCGTCGACAGCCGGGGCGAGGTCCGCGGCGCGACGCTCGGCAACGACGTGAACCTGCGCGATGTCGAAGGGCGCTCGGCCCTGCTACTCGGCAAGGCGAAAGACAACAACGCGTCCTGCTCGCTCGGCCCCTTCGTGCGCCTCTTCGACGACAGCTACGGGATCGACGACGTGCGACAGGCCGAGCTCGATTTGAAGGTCGAAGGAGAGGACGGCTACGTGTTGAACGGCCGCAGCTCGATGAAGGAGATCAGCCGCGATCCGCTGGATCTCGTTTCCCAGACCATCGGTCGCCACCACCAATATCCCGACGGTTTCGTGCTGTTCCTTGGTACCTTGTTTGCCCCGAGCGAAGACCGCGACCATCCGGGCCAGGGCTTCACCCACAAGATCGGCGACATCGTCACCATTTCGAACGACAAGCTCGGGGCGCTGCGCAACCGCGTGCTGCTGTCGACGGAATGTGCACCCTGGACCTTTGGTCCTTCGGCCCTCATGCGCAACTTGGCGGCGCGCAAGCTGCTCTGAGGCTCTGAGCTGTTACCTCAATATGAAAACGGCGCCGCGGAGACCGCGGCGCCGTTTATTTTATTCGCCCCTCACCCAAAGTATCGGCAAAGGGCGGCAGCCAAGCGTTCAGCCGCGGGACGGATCGATCAGGAATTTCTCGCCCGTCGCCTTGCGCTGGTAAGCCTCGACGACGTCCGGATGGATCGTCTCCTCCAGGCTGATGACGCGCGTGTAGCGGCTGGCGAAGGTGGTGGTCAGTTCGTCGACTACGCGCTGGCGCAAGCGGGCGCCGACCTCCGGACCGGCCTGCTGCAGGAACGGAAACAGCAGCCAGCCGGCGACGCTCCAGCGGAAGCCGAAGCTCAGGCGGTTGAGCACCAGCGGCGCGGGATCGAGCGCGCCGTAGACGTAAAGCTGCTTGAAGGTTTCCGAGCCGTAGCGATTGTAGGATGGCATGGCCGCCGCCGCCGCTTGTTCCATCGCCGTCAGGATGTCGCTCCCGAGCGTGCCGCCGCCGATCGGATCGAAGGCGATCGTCGCGCCGGTCTCGGCGATGGCATCGGCGAGCTGGGCCTTGAAATCGCTGGCCGTGCTGTCGAGAACATGCGTGGCGCCGATCCCGCGCAGGATATCCGCCTGCGCCTTCGAGCGGACGATGTTGACCAGCGGGATGCCGTCCGCGAGGCAGATTTTCTGCAGCATCTGTCCAAGATTGGATGCGGCGGCCGCGTGGACGATCGCCTTGTGGCCCTCGCGGCGGGCCGTCTCGACGAAACCGAGCGCCGTCAGCGGATTGACGAACATCGAAGCGCCGTCGGCCGCCGTGGCGCCGGCCGGCAAGGGAACGACGTCCTTGGCGGCGAGCTTGCGGTAGTCGGCATACATGCCACCGCCGATCGCGCCGACGAGCTTTCCTTCCAGCGCCTTCGCGTTCTTTCCGGCAGCCACCACGGTTCCGGCCGCCTCGTTGCCGATGGCCATCGACTGGCCCATCCGGCCGGCGACGCTGCCCATCCGCTCCTTCGGCACCGTGAAAGTCAGCTTGGATCCGTCCTTGTCCGCCTTCATCGACGCAATGTCGGCGGGCCCGAGGAGCAGACCGAGATCGCTCGGATTGATCGGCGCGGCCTCAATGCGGACGATGACCTCGTCATCGCCGGGATCGTTGATCGACACCTCTTCCAGGCCAAGGGTCAGGACACCGTCATCGGTGATGGTCGAGCGCAATTCTTTGGCGGTCATGGGCATGGTGGTTCTCCGAAAGTTTGGGAGGGGCGAGGATCATGATCCGTCGCCTGTCGCAAACTAACTGGCGTTTCCACCGCCATTTAACAGGCCCCCAGCCATTCGCCGCCCTGTCTGAACACCCTGGCCCGACCCACTGGGTACCGGCTTTCGAGCACGCGCAACGGCGTGCCACACCGCCACGCCTTCCCGTTTCCGCCGCCGCGCAATGCGGCGACGACGATTCGTCAGAGCATCCCGAGGGCCTGGAGGTACAGCTCCAGAATGGCGTCCATCTCGGCACGCTCGTTGGCGTCCTGCTTGCGGATCGAGACGATCTTGCGGATCACCTTCGTGTCGTAGCCGCGGCCCTTGGCCTCGCCGTAGACTTCCTTGATGTCGTCGGCGATCGTCTTCTTTTCTTCCTCGAGACGCTCGATGCGTTCGATGAAGGCGCGCAGTTCGTCGGCGGCAACGGTGGAATCGGCGGGGGTGTTCTCGTCCATCGGAATCTCTCGGTCGCTGGGAGGCCGAAGCCGCCTCTAGAATTCGGGGTCGACCCTTCGCACCAGACGGCCGCCGGCCCTGAGGGCCGTGGCTCGTCGAGGACCGGGATTCGACTGCGTCCGGCGCACCTAGCAGATAAAGCCGAAAGTTTGAAGGAAGATGGTCGCGCTGTTCGCCGGCGCGATCAGGAGTGCGGCGCCTTTGCCGCGAAGGCGGCAGCCGCCTCGGGCGCGGCTTCGCGCTGGTACTGGTCGCGCCAGGTGTCGTAGGGCATTCCGTAGACGATCTCGCGGGCCTGTTCCTTGCCGATATCGACGCCCGCCTTCCCCGCGGCTTCGCGGTACCAGTTCGACAAGCAGTTGCGGCAGAAGCCCGCGAGATTCATCAGATCGATGTTCTGGACGTCCGTCCGCTCGCGCAAATGGTCGCGCAGCCGGCGAAAGGCCGCCGCCTCGAGCTCGGTCTGCAGGCGCTGGTCGATCTCGGTCATCGCTGTCGTCCTCGTCGGATCGCCCATAACGGGCACGGCTGTCATATCGGATGCAACAGGGCCAGCGGCAAGCGGGCAGCGCAGCCAAGCGGCCGCGGGACGGAAGCCCTTGACTTAGCGTCATCCGGCTTGCCTATCAGGACGTGAATAGTTCGTGCCGCTTGGTGATACCGATGTCCTCCTCCGTCTCCGCCAAGCCCGCCCTTCTCGGCATTTCGATCGGCATGGCGCTGCTGGCGCTCTTCGTCGGCGCGCTGGCCATGGGCATATCCCCGGTCTTCGTCCGCAACGCCGAAGTCGGCCCCTTCGCCAGCGCCTTCTGGCGCGTCGCGCTGTCACTGCCCGTGCTCTTTCTCTGGGCGCGGCTCGAGCGGGCGAACACGCCCGCAGAACCTCGGTCCGGCGGCGGCCGGGCGCTGCTCCTGGCCGGCCTGTTCTTCTCCGGCGACCTTATCTTCTGGCATCTGGCGATCAGCCACACCTCGATCGCCAACGCCACCTTCTTCGCGTGTCTCGCGCCGTTCTGGGTCGCCGTGCTCTCGCGCTTCACCATCGGCGAGGCGGTGTCGCGCCAGACCTTCATCGGCCTCGCCGTCTGTCTGCCCGGCGCGGCGCTGCTGATCTTCCACTCCGCCAGCGATGGATCCAGCAATTGGGTGGGCGATCTCTACGGCATCGCCACCTCCTTCTTCTTCGGCCTCTACTTCCTGGTGATGCGCACGGCCCGCAAGCACTTCGCCGCCGGCGCGGCGACGCTCCGCTCGACCCTCGTCACCACGCTGGCCCTCCTCGCCGCGGCTGTCGTTTCGGGCGAAGGCTTCCTGCCGGAGACCGGGACCGGGGTCGTGAACCTCCTGGCGCTCGGCATGATCAGCCATGCCGGCGGACAGGGCCTGCTGGCACTGGCACTCGGCGTGCTGTCGGCGTCCTTCTCCTCACTGGTGATCTTCGTCGAGGCGGCAGCCGCCGCACTCTTCGCATGGATCTTTGCCGGCGAGAGCCTCGGCCTCCTGCAGATCGCCGGCGGGCTCCTGATCCTTTTCGGCCTGTTCGTCGCCCGCCCCCGCCCCGCGCCAACGCTCTGACGCGCGGGTGCAAGGCGTTTCAGCTTGCACGGAGGGCTTGCGAAGGGCACTCAGGAGAGATCGGACATCGGCAGAAGGGCGTGACGCATGGAAACCGGGTTCCCGATCAGCGGCTTCGGCATTCTCATCCTCGCCGTGCTGTTCTTCGCGGTCATCGTCCTCTTCGCCGCGGTCAAGACCGTCCCGCAAGGCTACGCCTATACGGTCGAGAGTTTCGGCCGCTACACCCGCACGCTGACGCCCGGCCTCAACATCCTCTTGCCCTTCGTCGAGCGCATTGGCCGCCGTCTGAACATGATGGAGCAGGTGCTCGACATTCCAACGCAGGAGGTCATCACCCGCGACAACGCCTCGGTCGCGGCGGATGGCGTCGCCTTCTACCAGGTGCTGGACGCCGCGGCCGCCGCCTATGAGGTAAGCGGCCTCGAGAACGCCATCCTCAACCTCGTGATGACCAACCTTCGCTCGGTCATGGGCTCGATGGACCTTGACGATCTCCTGTCGAACCGCGACGCGATCTCCGAGCGCATTCTCCGGGTCGCCGACCAGGCCGCAAACTCCTGGGGCATCAAGATCACCCGGATCGAGATCAAGGACATCAACCCGCCGCGAGACCTCGTCGACTCCATGGCCCGGCAGATGAAGGCCGAGCGCGAGAAGCGCGCCGAGGTGCTGGAGGCCGAGGGAGCGCGGAACGCCAAGATCCTGCGGGCCGAGGGCGACAAGCAGGCGCAGATCCTGCAGGCGGAAGGCCTGCGCGAGGCGGCCTTCCGCGAGGCCGAGGCACGCGAGCGGCTGGCGGAAGCCGAAGCCACCGCCACCCGCGTCGTCTCCGAGGCGATCGCCGCCGGCAACGTCCAGGCGCTCAACTATTTCGTCGCGCAGAAATACACCGAGGCGCTGGCAAAGCTCGCCTCGGCGCCCAACCAGCGCGTCATCCTGATGCCACTTGAGGCGGCATCGCTGATCGGCTCGATCGGCGGCATCGCCGAACTCGCCCGCGCGTCCTTTCCCGACGCCCCAACGCCCACCTCGCCCGCCGCAAAAGGCCGCGTGACGAGCACGCCCGCCGTCGGCTCCGTGCCGCCCCGCAGTGGTGTCGAGGGCCCATGACGCCGCTCGCCGAGATCGTGCCCTATGCCTGGTGGATCGCCGGCCTCGTGCTCCTTGTGCTCGAAGTCGTACTGCCCGGCGTCTACCTCCTGTTCCTCGGCATCGCCGCGCTGATCGTCGGCACGGCGGTCCTGCTCTTCGGCGAGGCCAGCGGCTTTACCTGGGAATGGCAGGTGCTGGCCTTCGTCATCCTGTCGACGCTTGCGGTGCTTCTCGGACGGCGCAGGGTCGGGTCGAAGACGATCAGCGGACCGAGACCGGTGCTGAACGACCGTGCCGCCCGCCTTGTCGGCAGCGTCGTCGTCCTGTCTGAGCCGATCGTCGGCGGCAGCGGCAAGGTGGCGATCGAGGACGGCTGGTGGCGAGTGAGCGGCCCGGACCTTCCGCTCGGCGCCCGCGTCCGGGTCACTGGCGTCGAAGGATCGGTGCTGACGGTCATCCCGGCGGCCTGACGGGCGGAGGCTTTCGCGCAGCCGGCCAAGGGTTGGCAAGGTTGCGTTAACCATCCGCGTTTACCTTTCGGCAATGAGTTTGCGAATCAGCAACCGGCCGGTGGGATCTTGAACGAGCCACGCAACACGTCAGCGGAGACGCCTAGATGCACCCTCCGGGGGGCCGGCATCGTCGTGCTCGCGCTCGGCTGCGGCTTGGCCGGTCTTGCCGCCGCGCAGACGCCGGCAGCGCCCCCGTCCGGGATCGAAGGCCTGCGGCCGAGCGCTGGCACCGTCGCATCACCAACCACGACACCCTCGGGGCTGACGGGTCCTCGCAGCCTCACCGATCCCGGTGCCGGCGCGGCCGATCCGTCGACGACGCTGCGCGACGGCGGCGGCGATGGCGCCTACGTCCCGTTCAGCCGCGGCGCCGAGGACTCCAGCGACCTGCCGGATACCACCGTTCCTCCGGTCGACGCGACCGACGACGCAGCGGCCCCGGCGAAGCCGAAGTTCGATCTCTTCGAAGGCCCCGACGGCAAGCCGACGGCCCCGGCCAATCTCGCCAGCCCGCCGGCACCGGCGGCGGCAGGCCAGAACCTGCCACAGAACGGTGCGGCGCGCGGCAACGCGGCCGCGACACGCCAAGGCAACGCCCCGCAACGGGACCGCAATGGCCGGCCGATCGACCCGCTGATGGCGGCGCGCAATGGCGGCTTGCCGCCGCGCGACCTGTCGCCACCGGCCAGCCGGGTGGACCGTCCGCGCGGCGAAAGCATCCTCGGCCGGCAGAACCTTGCCATCACCCCGCTGCGTGGGACGATTCCAATCGCCGAGAACGATCCCTTCGCCCCGGTCGGCATCCGCGCCGGCTCGTTCGTGCTCTACTCCACCCTCAACCAGAGCCTCGGTGCGTCCACCAACCTGTCGGACAGCGCGGGCGGCGAAGGCGGCATCTTCAGCGAGACCGATGTTGCGGCCCGGCTCCTGTCAGACTGGTCGGAGCACCAGTTCGAACTGAACGCGCTCGGCGCCTACCGGCGAAACTTTGCCGGCGACCTCGAATCGGAACCGCGCATCGCCGTGGATGGCCGGCTGCGGCTCGACATCGACCGGATGACGACGGCGACCCTCCGGGGTGCCTATGAATATCGCCAGGAAAGCCCGATCGACTTCAATGCCGGCGAGTCTGCGGCGGACCGGCCGGACCTTTCCACCTACTCCGCCGGTGCGGAGCTCGAACGGCAGTTCGGCCGCCTGACCGCCGGCCTCGACACGTCGGTCAGCCGGCAGACGCGCTCGACCCCTGATCTCGCCGGGGCAACCCGCATCCTCGACGAGAGCTACACGACCTATACCGCCGCCTTGCGGGGCGGCTACGAGATCTCGCCGGCCTTGAAGCCCTTCGTCGAAGGCAGCCTCGGGCGTCGCAACTTCGACGACGAGGTCGATCTGGCCGGCGTCGAGCGCGACTCGCTCATCCAGTCTCTGCGCACCGGCGTCGCCTTCGACCTCGGCGAGAAATTCCTCGGCGAGATCGCGGCTGGCTACGCCTGGAACGTCCCGGACGCCGCGTCGCTCCAGACCACGGGCTCGCCGACGATCGACGGTCGGCTCGCCTGGTCGCCGCAGCGCGGCACGGATCTCGTCCTAACCGGCCAGACCCGCTTCGACCCCGATACCGACGATACCGGCACGTCGACGGTCTATGAGGGGGCTTTGGCGCTGCGCCACCGGCTGACCCACCGCACCGACCTGACGGCGACGCTGTCGGCCGCCTACCGCGACAGCGAACGCGCCACCGACCAGCAGACCAGCTATTCCGCCGAAGCAGGCTTTCTCTACTGGCTGAACCGCTCGCTGGCCTTCACCGGACTGGTGCGACACGAGAACCTGACCGGCAAGACCTCGGAGGACGACTATACGTCCGACTCCATCAAGATCGGCCTTCGCCTCCAGCGCTGACGGAGCCCCGCACCACCGCCACCGCCGCGCTTTCGCCGCGAACCCACGTCAACGTGATCTCGTGCGCGGCGGATGCGGGCTGGAAGCCGTCGTGGTAAAGCACCTCTTAACGACCTCGGCCGTATGATGGACGAAGGGTGCAGGAACCGGCTCCAATTCGATGGGAGCATTGGTTTCGCGCTGTCGCGGCATTCGTCGAGCGTGGAAAGCAGGTCTGGCCTGCAAACTGCCTGGGGATGCTGAATCTTTCGATCAAGGAGCTTGCCCATGTCCGGAGACTCTCGTTTTTCCCGCCTCGCCGCGGCCGCGCTGGCCGGACTGATCTTCCTGGGAGCGGCACCGTCGGCTTCCGCCGATGCCGGCTTCAAGCGCTGGATCGCCGACTTCGAGGGTACCGCGATGAAGGCCGGCATCAGCCGCCAGGTCTACCGGGCAGCGTTTGCCGGCGTCGAGGATCCCGATCCCGAGGTGATCGAGAAGGCGAAGTTCCAGCCTGAGTTCCGCGACACCGTCTGGGACTATCTCGACAACCGCGTCAACGAGGAAAGCATCGCCGAGGGCCAGGCCCAGCTTCAGCGGCTGAAGCCCTGGCTCGACCGGATCGAGAAGCGCTTCGGTGTCGACCGCGACATCCTGCTCGCGATCTGGTCGATGGAAACCAATTACGGCAAGATTCTCTCGCGGACCGATGTGGTCAAGCCGCTGCCGCGCTCGCTGGCGACCCTCGCCTATCTCGACACCAAGCGTGCCAAGTTCGCCCGCACGCAGCTGATCGCCGCGCTGAAGATCGTCCAGAAGGGCGACGTCTCCGCGAGCGGCCTCACCGGCTCCTGGGCCGGCGCGATGGGCCATACTCAGTTCATCCCGACCAGCTATCTGGCCTATGGGGCGGACATGGATGGTAACGGCCATGCCGACATCTGGACCAACGTCCCCGACGCTCTGGCGACGGCTGCCAATCTTCTGCGCAAGAACGGCTGGCAGAGCGGCAAGACCTGGGGCTATGAGGTGATCGCGTCGCCGAAGCTCGCCGGCGTCAAGGGCTCGAAGAGCATGGCCGAGTGGGCAAAGCTCGGCGTGCGCCGCGCCAACGGCAAGGGTTTCCCCTCTTCCGCCGAGAAGGCCAACCTCCTGATGCCGGCAGGCCCCAACGGCCCAGCCTTCCTGATGACCAAGAACTTCTTCGTCATCAAGGCCTACAACAATGCCGACAAGTATGCCCTGGCCGTCGGCCATCTCGGCGACCGGATCGGCGGCTACGGCCCGCTGGTGCACGACTGGCCGCGCGGCTACGTGCCGCTGTCGATGGTCGAGCGCGCCGAGGTGCAGGAGCACCTCAGCAAGCACGGGCTCTATGACGGCAAGATCGACGGCAAGATCGGCTCGGGCTCCAAGGGGGCGATCATGTCCTACCAGCGCAGCGTCGGCGTCGATGCCGACGGCAACGCCTCGAAGGCGCTGCTCGACATCATGCGGAAGAACTGATGGGGATCGGGATGGCGTCACGGCGACCGCTGCGGCTCGCCATCCTGATCGGCCTCACGCTGGCCTTCTCGCTCACCAGCCTCGCGCCGTCGCTGCTGCGTACGGCCGAGGCTCAGGAGCGACGCGGGCTGTTCGACATGCTGTTTGGCGAGCCCCGCCAGCAGCGCTCCTATCGCGACTATCCCGATCCGCCGCGCCGGGTGATCCGCACCCAGCCGCGCCGGAAAGAGGTGAAGCCGGTGCGCAGGCCCAAGCAGGCGACGCGGGCGCGGGCTGTCCCTTCGCCGGCGGCGGCCCCGCCGCAGATCGTCGAAAAGCGCAAAACGGCGAAAACGGTGCTGGTCATCGGCGACTTCATGGCCGGCTCACTTGCGGGCGGACTGGAGACGAGCCTTTCCGAAAACCGTGACCTCAAGGTCGTCAACGCCGCCAACGGCTCATCCGGCCTTGTCCGCGACGACCACTACGACTGGTTGGCTAAGATCGGCCCCCTCATCGACCAGGAAAAACCCGCCATCGTCGTCGCCATGCTCGGCTCGAACGAGCGCCAGGCGATGGCGTTCGCCGGCACCAGCCTCACGCCCCGCACGCCGGGCTGGATCGCCGAATATGAGCGGCGGGCGGGTGCCCTGGCGGATGCCGTCGCCGCGAAGAAGGTGCCGCTGATCTGGGTCGGCATGCCGGCCTTCGAGACCGAGGCGATGAGCGCCGACATGGCCTATCTCAACGAGATCTACCGCAAGGCCGCCAGCACTGCGGGCGGCGAATATGTCGATGTCTGGGATGGCTTCGTCGACGCAGCCGGCGCCTTCGCCTTCTCCGGGCCGGACATATCTGGCCAGCCCGCGCGGCTGCGCAATGCCGATGGCATCACCATGACGCCCGCCGGTGCCGAGAAGCTCGCCTTCTTTGCGGAAAAGCCGATATTCCGCCAGCTCGGGACGTCGGTCGACGACATCGCCCTCTCAGGGCCCGACGAGACGCTGCCGAAAATGCCGAAGGTCAATGCGGCGAACGCCACCTCGACCCCGCTGGTCGCCCTCAGCGACCCCTCCCTCGACGGTGGCGATGCACTGCTGGGCGGACCGTTGCAGCAGGAGGATGCGGCAGAGCCATCGCCGCGCGACCGGCTCGTGCTGTCGGGCATCCCGACCAGCGCTGAGCCAGGGCGCGCCGATGCCTTCAACCGCGGCAACCCGCCCGCCGCCGTCCCGCCGCCAGCATCGCCCGACCAGTTCCGCGGCTCCGTCGCCGACCAGCAAGGCCCTCAGGCGGCACCGCCCTCCCCGCAGACGGGTGTAAGTGGCACACCGGACCGCTGACGCGTCCTCACGCGCGCACTTTGCACGACGGCGGCACCGCGCCGGGACGCGGCATCCTTGCCGCCGCCCCGGCATCCACTTGCCTTCTCAGCGCGGCAGCGTGGTGACGCCCATCAGGTCGATGTCGATCGCCCGCGCCGCCTGGCGACCCTCGCGGATGGCCCAGACCACCAGCGACTGGCCGCGGCGGATGTCGCCGGCAAGGTACAGCTTGCCGACGGAGCTGCGATAATCGTGGTCGTTGGCGACGAGCGCGACATTGCCGCGTCCATCCGCTTTCTGCGCCAGGCTGCTGCCGAGCTCGGTCACCGGACCGGCCGCAAACGGACCGGCAAAGCCGATGGCGATGAAGGCGAGATCTGCCTTGATGACGAACTCGGTCCCCGGGATCGGCTTGCGGCGCGCATCGACCTCGGCGCACTTGACGCCCGTGAGGTGCCCCTCCTCGCCGGTGAACTCCAGCGTCGCCACCTGGAACTCGCGCACCGCGCCCTCGGCCTGGCTTGAGGACGTGCGCATCTTGGTCGCCCAGTAGGGCCAGACCTCCAGCTTGTTCTCGGTCTTCGGCGGCTGCGGCCGGATGTCGAGCTGCGTGACCTTCACCGCGCCCTGGCGGAACGCCGTGCCGACGCAGTCGGACGCGGTATCGCCGCCGCCGACGACGACGACATGCTTGCCACCGGCCCAGATCTCGCCCGAGCGCCAGCCGACATTCTCGACCTTCTCGCCGCCGACACGCCGGTTCTGCTGCACGAGATAGGGCATCGCGTCATAGACGCCGGTGAGTTCGCCATGCGGAATGCCGGCATCGCGCGGCCGCTCCGAGCCGCCGCAATAGAGCACCGCGTCGTACTCGGCCAAAAGGTCCGCCACCGGCTTGTCGGCGCCCACATTGACGCCGCAGAAGAACGTGACGCCCTCGCCCTTCATCTGTTCGACGCGCTTGTCGATCCAGTGCTTCTCCATCTTGAAGTCGGGGATGCCGTAGCGCAGCAGGCCGCCGGGCCGCGACTCGCGCTCATAGACGTGCACCGCATGCCCGGCCCGGCCGAGCTGCTGGGCCGCCGCCATGCCGGCCGGACCCGAGCCGATGATCGCGACCTTCTTGCCTGTCTGCACCTTCGCCGGCTGCGGCTTGATCAGGCCGAGCTTGAACGCCTTGTCGGCGATCGCCTGCTCGACGGTCTTGATGGCGACAGGCGTGTCCTCGAGGTTCAGCGTGCAGGCTTCCTCGCAGGGCGCGGGGCAGATGCGGCCGGTGAATTCGGGAAAGTTGTTGGTCGAGTGGAGGTTGCGGATCGCGCCTTCCCAGTCGTTGGAATAGACAAGGTCGTTCCAGTCGGGGATCTGGTTGTGGATCGGGCAGCCGGTCGGGCCGTGGCAATAGGGAATGCCGCAGTCCATGCAGCGCGCCGCCTGCTTGCCGACCTCGGCATCGGACATCGGCAGCGTGAATTCGCGGAAATGGCGAATACGGTCCGAGGCCGGCTGGTATTTTGGTGTCTGCCGGTCGATCTCGAGGAAGCCCGTCACCTTGCCCATGTCTTGTCCCACTCTCAGTTCGTCGACCCGCGGGACTGTCCGGCAGGCGCGCATGACGTCAGACCGCATTTCGCCCTGCCGCGGCGCGGCACAGAATACGGTTTTTTCCGGTTGTTAGAAGAGCTCCAGTGCGCCACCCGGCATCGAACGCTTTACGTCCGGCCGGATGGCGTTCGTCGGAGGCGAACTACTCCGCCGCGATGCCCATGCGCATGCGCTCCATCTCCTGCAGCGCGCGGCGGTACTCGACCGGCATCACCTTGACGAATTTCGGCCGGTAGGTCTCCCAATCGTCCAGCATCACCTTGGCACGGCCCGAGCCGGTATAGTGGTGGTGGTTCAGGATCAGCTGGTAGAGCCGCTCGTCGTCGTGACCGGTCATGTCGGAGGAGACGTTGACGCGGCCCATGTGCTGCAGGTCGCCGCCATGGTGGTGCAGCTTCTCCAGGAGGTCGTCCTCCTCCGGCACCGGCTCCAGCTCCACCATCGCCATGTTGCAGCGTTCGGCGAAGTTGTTGTCGGCGTCGAAGACATAGGCGATGCCGCCGGACATGCCGGCCGCGAAGTTGCGCCCGGTATGGCCGAGGATGACGACGACGCCGCCGGTCATGTACTCGCAGCCGTGGTCGCCAACGCCCTCAACCACCGCGATGGCGCCGGAGTTGCGCACGGCGAACCGCTCGCCGGCGACACCGCGGAAGTAGCACTCGCCCGAGATTGCGCCGTAGAGCACGGTGTTGCCGACGATGATCGACTCCTCCGGCACGATCCGCGTGTTCTCGCGCGGCCGCACCACGATGCGCCCGCCCGAGAGACCCTTGCCGATATAGTCGTTGCCGTCGCCGACGAGATCGAAGGTGATCCCGCGGGCGAGGAAGGCGCCAAAGCTCTGGCCGGCGGTGCCGGTGAGCTTGACCGAGATCGTGTCGTCGGCGAGCCCCTTCAGGCCGTAGCGCTTGGCGACCTCGCCGGACAGCATGGCGCCGGCGGAGCGATCGACATTGGTGATGTCGGTCTCGATCGACACCTTCTGGCGCGTCTCCAGCGCCGGCATTGCCTCGGCAATGAGCTTGCGGTCGAGCACGTCGTCGATCGGGTGCTTCTGCCGCTCGGTCCAGCGCAGTTCCTCGCGCGCGCCGTCCGGCTTGTAGAAGATGTTGGCGAAGTCGAGCCCGCGGGCCTTCCAGTGGTCGATCAGGCCGCGCTTGTCCAAACGATCGGACTGGCCGATCAGCTCCGACAGGTGACGCACGCCCATCGCCGCCATTAGCATGCGCACCTCTTCCGCGACGTAGAAGAAGAAGTTGATGACATGCTCCGGCTGGCCCTTGAAGCGCTGGCGCAGGACCGGGTCCTGCGTCGCGACGCCGACCGGGCAGGTGTTGAGGTGGCACTTGCGCATCATGATGCAGCCGGCCGCGATCAGCGGCGCGGTCGAGAAGCCGAACTCGTCCGCGCCCAGCAACGCGCCGATGATGACGTCTCGGCCGGTCTTCAGGCCGCCGTCGACCTGGAGGCAGACTCTGGACCGAAGGCCGTTCATCACCAGCGTCTGCTGCGTCTCGGCAAGGCCCATCTCCCAGGGGGAGCCGGCATGCTTGATCGAGGTCAGCGGCGAGGCACCTGTGCCACCGTCATAGCCGGCGACGATGATGTGGTCGGCGCGCGCCTTGGCGACGCCCGCCGCGACCGTGCCGACGCCGACTTCCGACACCAGCTTGACCGAGATGTCGGCTTCCGGATTGACGTTCTTCAGATCGTAGATCAGCTGCGCCAGGTCTTCGATCGAATAGATGTCGTGGTGCGGCGGCGGCGAGATCAGGCCGACGCCGGGCGTCGAGAAGCGCGTCTTGGCGATGGTCGCATCGACCTTGTGGCCGGGCAGCTGCCCGCCCTCGCCGGGCTTGGCGCCCTGGCTGACCTTGATCTGCAGCATGTCAGCATTGACCAGGTACTCCGTCGTCACGCCGAAGCGGCCGGAGGCGACCTGCTTGATCGCCGAGCGCTCGGGGTTCTGCGAGCCGTCCGGCATCTTCTGGAAGCGGTCGGGCTCCTCGCCGCCCTCGCCGGTGTTCGACTTGCCGCCGATCCGGTTCATGGCCACCGCCAGCGTCGCATGCGCCTCGCGCGAGATCGAGCCGAAGCTCATCGCGCCGGTGCAGAAGCGGCGGACGATGTCGGCCGCCGGCTCCACTTCGTCCAGCGGCACGGTGCGGGCGCCGACCTCGTCGGCCATGCGGATGCGGAACAGGCCGCGGATGGCGGCCGCGTCCACCGCGCTCTCGTCGACGAGCTTGGAATATTCCTGGAACTTCTCCCAGGAATTGCCGCGCACGGCGTGCTGCAGCGTCGCCACCGCGTCCGGCGACCACATGTGGGCCTCGCCGCGCATGCGGTAAACGTATTCGCCGCCGACTTCGAGCGAGCGGGCCAGCACCGGATCGTCGGAGAAGGCGAGGAGATGGCGCTCGGCCGTCTCGCGCGCCACCTCGTCCAGCCCGACGCCCTCGATTGTCGTCGCCGTGCCGGTGAAGTAGCGGGCGACGAAGTCCGACTTCAGACCGACAGCATCGAAGATCTGCGCGCCGCAATAGGACTGGTAGGTCGAGATGCCCATCTTGGACATGACCTTGAGCAGACCCTTGCCGACCGACTTGATGTAGCGCGTGACCAGCTCTTCCTCGTCGACCTCCGGCGGGAACTCCTTCTTGCGGTGCATGTCGAGCAAGGTGTCGAAGGCGAGATAGGGGTTGATCGCCTCGGCGCCGAAGCCGGCCAGGCACGCGAAGTGGTGCACCTCGCGCGGCTCGCCGGATTCGACGACCAGACCGGCGGCGGTGCGCAGGCCCTTGCGGATGAGGTGGTGGTGCACGGCGGCGCAAGCCAGCAGCGCCGGGATCGGGATCCGGTCGGGGCCGACTTGCCGGTCCGACAGGACGATGATGTTGTAGCCGCCGACGACGGCCGCCTCCGCGCGCTCGCACAGGCGGTCGAGTGCGCCGGCCATGCCGCCCGCGCCTTGCTCGGACGGATAGGTCGTGTCGATCGTCTTGGTGTCGAACCGATCCTCAGTATGTCCAATGGTGCGGATCTTCTCGAGATCGCCATTGGTCAGGATCGGCTGGCGCACCTCCAGCCGCTTGCGGCGGGAGTTGCCCTCGAGATCGAAGATGTTGGGCCGCGGCCCGATGAAGGAGACGAGGCTCATCACCAGCTCCTCGCGGATCGGGTCGATCGCCGGGTTCGTCACCTGCGCGAAGTTCTGCTTGAAATAGGTGTAGAGCAGCTTCGAGCGCGACGACATCGCCGAGATCGGCGTGTCCGTCCCCATCGAGCCGATCGCCTCCTGGCCGGTCGTCGCCATCGGCGCCATCAAGGTGCGGGTGTCCTCGATCGAGTAGCCAAAGCTCTGCTGGCGGTCGAGCAGCGACACATCGGCGCGCGAGGCGCGCGGCGCCACGGGCTTCAGGTCCTCGAGGATCAGCTGGGTGTTCTTCAGCCATTCCTTGTAGGGATGCTGGGTCGCGATCTCGCGCTTCACTTCCTCGTCGGAGATGATCCGGCCCTTCTCGAGGTCGATCAGCAGCATGCGGCCCGGCTGCAGCCGCCACTTCTTGACGATCCGCTCCTCCGGCACTTCGAGCGTGCCGGCCTCGGACGCCATGATGATCAGGTCGTCGTCCGTGACGATATAGCGCGCCGGCCTGAGGCCGTTGCGGTCGAGCGTCGCGCCGATCTGGCGGCCATCGGTGAAGGCGACGGCTGCCGGCCCGTCCCAGGGCTCCATCAGCGCGGCGTGATACTCGTAGAACGCCTTCTGCTCGCGCGACATCTGCTTGTTGCCCGACCACGCCTCGGGGATCAGCATCATCATCGCATGGGCGAGCGTGTAGCCGCCCTGCGTCAGCAGCTCGAGCGCGTTGTCGAAGCAGGCGGTGTCCGACTGACCTTCATAGGAGATCGGCCAGAGCTTGCCGATGTCGTTGCCGAACAACTCGGAATCGACCGAGGCCTGGCGCGCCGCCATCCAGTTGACGTTGCCGCGCAGCGTGTTGATCTCGCCGTTGTGCGCGACCATGCGGTAGGGATGCGCCAGCCGCCAGGACGGGAACGTGTTGGTCGAGAACCGCTGGTGCACGAGGGCCATGGCGCTCTCGAAGCGCGGATCGGTGAGGTCGCGGTAGTACTGGCCGAGCTGGTTGGCTAGGAACATGCCCTTGTAGATCACCGTCCGGGCCGACAACGAAACGACGTAGAAGCCAAAATCCTCGCCCTTCACCTCGGCGAAGGCGCGGTTCGAGATGACCTTGCGGATGATGTAAAGCTTGCGCTCGAAATCGTCGTCGCTGGCGATGGCGGCGGCGCGCCCGATGAAGATCTGGCGCTGCACCGGCTCGGTCGCGGCGATGTCGGCAGCCTTCGACAGCGAGCCGTTGTCGACAGGCACGTCGCGCCAGCCGAGGACCGTCTGGCCTTCCTCGGCGACGATCGCCTCGAACATCGCCTCGACCTGCGCGCGCTTCTCGGCGTCGCGCGGCATGAAGACGTGGCCGACGCCGTAGCGGCCGGGCGCGGGCAGCTCGACGCCTTGCTCGGCCATCTCGGCCGTGAAGAAGGCGTGCGGGATCTGCACCAGCATGCCGGCGCCATCGCCCATCAGCGGGTCGGCGCCGACGGCGCCGCGGTGCGTGAGGTTCACAAGGATCTGCAGGCCCTTCTCGACGATCGAGTGGGACTTCTCGTTCTTCATATGCGCGATGAAGCCGACGCCGCAGCCGTCGTGCTCGTTGCGCGGATCGTAGAGACCGATCTTGGCCGGGAGAGTGCGCGGTTTCACGATGCCATCGACGGTCTTCGCGGTCCGCGGGCGGGGCGCGGCGGTGGAGGGCCTGTGGGTCATCGCGGTGTCTCCCGTTGCAAGGATCCGCCGCGCGAGCGCGAGACGGTCCAGGTCGTTTCTCTCGGCACCAGAAAGGGTGCCGTCGTCGTCGCAAGTTCAGGCTATCAGACAGTTGCCACCCGCGAATTTTTCGCATGGTGGGGCACGGAGCGATAGGGCCGCATCGTTGCAGAGCCAAGTCTATCAGTCGTGCACATCCCTCCGCTCATAGCGAGTCGGATATGGCAGCAATACTGTCCTATCGTCGGCAACATGCCAGAAGGTTAAGCGTCCTGCAAGACCGTGCCCATGCGGCACTGCAGCACAAGGCCGCTGGGGCTTCGGGCGCGGGCGACGCGCGGGCACCCTTGTCCTCTGCACGCCGCCGCGTTACGCCTCCGGACATGATCTTTGCATCCGACAACTGGTCCGGGCCGCATCCCGCCATCAACGCAGCGCTCGCCGAGAACGGCACCGGCATGGCCGCCGCCTACGGGGCGAGCGACCTCGACAAGGCCGTCGAGCGGCGTTTCAACGAAATCTTCGAGCGCGAGGTGGCGGTGTTCTTCGTCGGCACCGGCACGGCGGCGAACTCGCTGTCGTTTGCCGCGGTCAACCGCCCTGGCGGCGTGGTGCTCTGCCACCGCGAGGCGCACGTCATAGAGGACGAGTGCGGCGCGCCGGAGTTCTTCACCCACGGCGCCCGGATGGCGCCGGTCGACGGCGATGGCGGCCTGATCGACACGGTGAACCTCCGCCGTGAGTTGAAGCGCTTCAACCCGGCCTTCGTGCATGCCGGCCAGCCGATGGCCGTCACCGTCAGCCAGCCCGGCGAGGCCGGCACGATCTACCCGGCCGACCGGCTCGATGCGATCGCCGCGATCGCGCACGAGCACAATCTGTCGCTGCACATGGACGGCGCACGGTTTGCCAATGCGCTCGTCGCCAACAACATGTCGCCGGCCGAGATGACCTGGAAGCGCGGCGTCGACATCCTCTCCTTCGGCGCCACCAAGAACGGATGCTGGTGCGCCGAGGCGGTGATCTTCTTCGATCCGGAGAAGGCCAAGCAGTTCCCCTACATCCGCAAGCGCGGCGCGCAGCTGTTCTCCAAGACCCGCTTCATGGCCGCCCAGTTCATGGCCTATTTCGAGGACGGGCTCTGGCTGAAGCTTGCCGCCCACTCGAACGCCATGGCCGACCAACTGCGCGCCGGACTTGACGCCAGCCCGCACGCGCGCCAGGCCTGGTCGACCCGCACCAACGAGGTCTTCGCCATCATCGAGACCGCGACGGCCGCCCGGCTGCGCCAAAAGGGCGCCGTGTTCTACGACTGGAACCCGCCGCATTCCTCGCATGACCTGATCGGCGAGAACGAGATGCTGGCGCGGCTCGTCACGTCCTGGTCGACGACGCCGGACGATGTGGCGCGCTTCGTCGAGCTTCTGGACTGACAGCCGGGCCGGAGCGCGGGCAACCGCGCTGGGTATGCCTGGCCCTCGGGGCCGGGCATCCGCCTTTGCAACGCAGCGCTCGGTCTTGCGTGCACCGTGCACAGCACGGTACTCGGCACTCGTTCCTCGGTGAAAAAGGGGCACAAACCCCTCAGTTTCGTCATCCTCCGCCGCAGGCGGGGGACCCATGCCGCCGCGCCAACGCGCCAGTCCGGCTCAGGAAATCGCCGGGGGAATGCCCACCGGACGGTACACGCTCCGATGACTTGGCATGGGTCCCCGGGGCCAAGGCCCCTAGGATGACGAGCTTGCGGAGCACTGAGCTTGGACGAACCGCTCGGGCGACCCTCGATACCAGGGACGCATCGAACCCACGGGTGCCACCCTCGGCCGAGATTCCGACCCCTCGCCACACGAGAACGGCGCCCCGAGAGGCGCCGTTCCGATCAAGCCTTAAGAGCGAACTTGCCTCAGGCGGCGTTCGCCTCGAGCTGCGCCGCATTGCCGTTGTCGGCGGCGACGATCTCGATCTTGCGCGGCTTCATCGCCTCCGGGATGACCCGGACGAGATCGATGTGCAGAAGGCCGTTCTTCAGGCTGGCTCCCTTCACCTCGACATGATCGGCGAGTTGGAAGCGGCGCTCGAAGGAGCGTCCGGCGATGCCGCGGTAAAGCACTTCGCCAGCGCCCTCTTCCTTGTCACCGCCGCGATCGCCGGTGACCGTCAGCACGGTCTCGCGCGATTCGATCTGAAGGTCCCCTTCCCCGAAGCCGGCAACCGCCATGCTGATGCGGTAGGCGTTCTCGCCGGTGCGTTCGATGTTGTAGGGCGGGTAGGTCTGACCTTCCGGCTGCGACAGACCGTCGAGCTTGGCGAAAAGCCGGTCGAAGCCAACGGTGGAGCGGTAAAGCGGGGCGAAATCGATGGCACGCATGGTAGTTCTCCATAGGAAGCAACTGGTTGCGGTATGGCCGCAAGTCCCCTTCACTGGCGGACCCTTCTGGCCAACGGTCCCTTGCGGCGACCGTGAGCTTGAGTTGGTGACGTCGATTTCGCCGTTCAAGCGCCTCTCCGGACGACCGCAGTAAAAATCCGCCGGGCCGACTTCGCTCTCCCGTCGGCGCCCGTCTTTGAACCGGGGATGAACGCCGTCTTCCGGTTTCGTTCAGGCGCTCGCGCCGATAGTCTCCCTATGGCCTGCAAGATGCGGGTCGCCACCGGAGAGAGCCTCCATGAAATTCGCCCTCGCAGGACTGTCCACCCTCCTTCTTCTAACTGGACTCGGCTCCGTCGCGAGCGCCGGGCCGCGCGACCACGTCCGTGGCGACTACGTCCTTGTCCAGGATGCCTATGACGGTCCGGATGGCGGCTATGAACGCGGTGGCGATCGGGGTGACCGGCGTGACTGGCGCGGGCGCGGTGAAGGCCGCTGGCACGGCGGCCCGCGCAACGATCGCCGCGACCCCGACGTCATCCCGGAGCAGCGGGTAGTCCGCAAGCTGGTGCGACAGGGGTTTGTGTCGATCGACGACATTCGCCTTCGCCGCGACCGCTACATCGTCGAGGCCGTCCGTCCGAACGGCGCGCTCGTCCGTCTGTCGGTCGATGCCTATGACGGCGAGATTCTGTCACGCGAGCGCATCGGCTGGACGCGCGACGGCGGTGGTCGCGGTGGCCCCGGATGGCGCGGACCCGACGACCTCGGCGGCGGACGTTTCGGGCTCTACGGCCGATAGGCCGGCGCCTTTCCCAAACGGTCGGCCTGTTCCGTCCCTTCCAGGCCGACCGCTCGGTCGGGGGTCCCTTCGCGGGGATCCCCGATCCCTTCCCTTCTCGGCCAGCCGTTCTGTGCGGGCGAAGACATTGTTGACCTCCCGGCAACGGCTGGGGTGCTAGACTGGAGCATGGCGATCCTCGCCGGACGGAAGCCCATGAACCCTACCGACGGCCCGACCGGCCTTTTCGAACTCGACGGCAATCCGCTGCCCGAAGGGATCGCCTGCGGCTTCCTGTCGACGCCGGACCGGGTGCGGCTGCGCTTTGCCGTGGCGCCGAGCCGGCTGGACAGCACGCGGGGCACGGTGGTCCTGCTGCAGGGCCGCAACGAGGCGATCGAGAAGTATTTCGAGACGATCGCCGATCTCACCGCCCTTGGCTACGCCGTCGCCACCTTCGACTGGCGCGGTCAAGGCGGCTCGCAGCGGCTGCGCGGCGCGGCGAGGACCGGGCACGTGCCGAGCTTCGATGCCTATGCCATCGACCTCGAAACGATCTTCCGCTCGCTGATCCTGCCCGATTGCACCGGCCCCTATGCCATCCTGGCCCATTCCATGGGCGGCGCGGTGGCACTGCTGGCCGCACCCCGGATCGGCGCCCATGTCGCCCGGATCGTCGCCGCCGCCCCCTTGATCGGCATGCCCGGCAACTCTCGCGCCAATGGCCTTTTCCTTGGCATGAACACCATGCGCTTCCTTGGCCTCGGCCGCGTCCCGGTGCGCGGCGTCGGCCGCAGCGCCGGCTGGACCGCCGAGCGCAATCCCCTCACCAGCGATGCCCGCCGCTTCGAGCGCAACCGTGCTCTGATGAAGGCCGCCCCGCAGCTCTTCGTCGGCGGCCCGACGGCCGCCTGGGTGGCCGGGGCCGTCGGTGCGGCTCGGCGGCTCGATGACTCCGACGTGATCGCCGCCTTGCGCGTGCCGACGCTGATCGTCACGGCTGGCCATGACCGCGTGGTCTCCAGCCCGGCGGCGGAACGCCTTGCCTGGCGCATGCGCTCGGGCCACGCGCTGTCCGTTCCCGGTGCCCGGCACGAGCTGATGCAGGAGGCCGACCTCTACCGTGCGCCGTTCATCGCCGCGTTCGACAGTTTTGCCGGCGCCGCGCTGCCGCTCTGATGGCTATTCGGCCGCCGCGGCGTAGCTGAGGTCGGCGTCGAGATCTTCAGCGAATCGGGTGACGAAAGAGACGAGGTCGGAACGCAGCGCGTCGAACCCGGCGCTCGGCACGAACCGCGCCTCGTCGGCATAGAGGCCGCGGTTGATCTCGATCTGCAGCGCATGGACCCCGTCATTCGGCCGGCCGTAGCGTTCGGTGATGAACCCGCCGGCATAGGGCTTGTTGCGCATCACGTCGTAGCCGAGCGCCGAGAGCCCGCTCTGCGCGAGGGTGACGATGCGGCTGGAGGCGCTGGTGCCGAAACGGTCGCCGATCACCATGTCCGGCCGCCGCCCGCCGGGCAGCGCCCTGACGGTGGACGGCATCGAGTGGCAATCGACGAGGATGGCGATGCCGAAGCGCTCACGCGTACGCTGCAGCAGTGCCGTCAGCTGCTCGTGGAATGGCTTGTATATGCTGTCGATCCGCTCCAGCCCTTCACTCACCGCCAGCCTGTCGCGGTAGATGTCCTCCCGCTCGGCCACGATGCGTGGAATGGTCCCGAGCCCGCCGGCCACCCGGACGGAGACGGTGTTCGCGAACTCCGGCAAGGCATCCTCGAACATTTTGGGGTCGAGCTCGTAGGGCTCCCGGTTGACGTCGAGATAGGCCCGCGGAAACCGCGCGATCTGCAGCGGGGCGCCGAGCGAGGGGACGAAATCATATAGCTGGTCGACGAAAAGATCTTCCGAACGGCGAATCGCCGAGTCTGACAGGCGCGATGCAGCCAGGAAAGCCGAGGGGTACACCCGGCCGCTATGCGGCGAACAGAACACCATCGGCAGGCTTTGCAGCGACGGCTCGAGGACTTCGAAGGCCGGGCATGGTCCTGCTGCGGTCTCTAGAAGCGGGATCATCTCGGCTACGTTCATCCGTTCGGGTTGCGACATCCAAGGGAGATATGGCCGCAGTCACGCGATCGACCATTCCATTTAGGGATTCTTTAGGCAATCTGTTAAAAGGCTACTGCTATCAACGAAGCTTGCGCGGGCTTTCACCGCGGCGGACCTGGAAAACGCTCAATGGTCAAGATTCTGCTCGCCGAAGACGACAACGACATGCGTCGCTTCCTCGCCAAGGCCCTGGAAAAGGCCGGCTATGAGGTGACGTCCTACGACAATGGCGGCAGCGCCTACGAACGGCTGCGCGAGGAGCCCTTCTCGCTGCTGCTGACCGACATCGTGATGCCCGAGATGGACGGCATCGAGCTCGCCCGCCGGGCGACCGAGCTCGATCCGGACCTCAAGGTGATGTTCATCACCGGCTTCGCCGCTGTCGCCCTGAACCCTGATTCCAAGGCGCCGAAGGATGCCAAGATCCTTTCGAAGCCGTTCCACCTGCGCGAACTCGTCGACGAAGTCGCCAAGATGCTGGAAGACGCCGCGTAAACTTTTCCACAGGCGTAGATCCAGGTGCCGAAAGCTCTTGACGCTCAATCGGCCCTGTGGTCTATCCGCCTCGTCGGATGGGCGTGTAGCTCAGTGGGAGAGCACTTCGTTGACATCGAAGGGGTCACAGGTTCAATCCCTGTCACGCCCACCATCCGGCTCCAATCTTTCTTTTTGATACTTGAGCCTGCCATCGAACGGACCGAGGTCCTGGCAGGTTGAAGGCGGCGATGCTGATTGCGGCAGCTGCGTGCGGTGCGATCTGAACGGCTGTTGCCGGGTCCGACGCATGCCGATACGCCTTACCCTTCCAGCGGCTCTTAAGTCTCCCATCAGCAGATACGAAAAAGGCCCGCTTTTCAGCGGGCCCCATTCACGTGACGTCTGATGGCTGAGTGTCAGCGATTCTTCAGCACGATGACCGCACCGTTGTTGCGACGGTCGTGGCGGCGGTCCATGCGGCGATCGTGACGACGGTCACGACGTGCCTCGGCGCGGCGGGCTTCAGCGCGGCGCGCGGCGCGGTGATCACGGGCGTCGTTGCGGCGATCGTTGCGGGCATGGTGCGGACGCTGCGACTGCTCAATCACGATGACCTTGTCGCGGGCGACAGCAGACGGTGCCGTGGAAACGAGGGCGGAAGCCGAAAGGGCGACGGCGATGGCGATAGACTTGAGGTTGAACATATTCGGCTCCTGTTAGGCGAAAGGAACCGGCTCGACGATTTTCTGTTCCGATAAATCGTAAGTAGGACAAAATAAGTAGGGACCAACTTGGCGTTGTCCAAGAGATAAACGGGAAAGCTTCCGCCCGGCGACGGAAAACCTCAGCCGCTGATGGTGATCGCCGTCCCCCAGGGATCGAGCAAGGTCAGGTCTCTGGCGCCATCGGCGGTCCCTGCTGCGGCAAGACGCGCACGCTGCTCGGGCAGCGCGAGGATTTCGACGTCGCTGAGACCGGTCGACGGCGTCCGCTGACCGGCACCACGGCTGTTCCAGATGTTGGCGCCGATATGGTGATGATAGCCGCCGGAGGAATAGAACGTCGCGCCGGGATAGCGGCAGGTGATGTCGAGCCCGAGCGTTCCGGCGTAGAACGCCTCGGCAGCCTCCAGTGCACCGACCTGGAGGTGAACATGCCCGACCGTCGCTCCCGCGGGAAAACCCTGCCAGCTCTCCGTGCCGCCGCTGGCCATCAGACCGTCGACGTCCAGGCCCGCCGTCGCCATCTCGACCATGCCGTCCTTCCAGCGCCATTCGGCTGCCGGGCGGTCTGCATAGATCTCGATGCCGTTGCCCTCTGGATCGTTCAGATAGATCGCTTCGCTGACAAGGTGATCGGAAGCCCCAGACACCGGCGCCCGGCGTGCAGCAGCGTGCCGCACCCAGCGGCCTAGATCGCGGCGGTCCGGCAGCAGGAAGGCGGTGTGGAACAGCCCGGCCTCGCTCGCCAGGCGTAGGCGGGCAGACGTGTCGCGCCGCAATTCCAGCAGCACCGTGTCCCCGTTACCGAGCCTTACACTCTCGCCGTCAGACGACAGCAGGTGCAGGCCCATTATGTCCTGGTAGAAGCCGGCGACCGCGTCGAGGTCGTGCACCGTCAGGGCAACACGGCCAATGCGCAAGGGAGTTGCTGTGATGTCGACCATGCCGGACCTCCTGAAGGAGACCCAGGCATAGCCGAGATGAACGGGCCCGCATGGCCCCGTAATGGCGAACGCAGCGTTTCCGATCACGCACGGCCCCGAAGGGTCCGGCACGGCTGGCCATCCGATGTCTGCGCACCGCGGCTGGCGCGCCCGGCCCGTCCCAAACGGCGAATGCTTCTCCTGCCGCCAAGCAGGACGGAGTCCAAGCGAGAGCTCTCCATCAAGGATGTTGCAAGACAATCAACCTGCTTGCAAATCGAAGCTGCTTTCGTCAGCCTCGTGGTCCAGCGGCGGATGGATAGTGACGTCCACAGGCGGGAGGCTAAGGCAGGCAGCCCGCTGCCGACCAGCCCGCATCGCCTCGCCTGAAGCCACGGACGGAAAGAAGCGCCGAGATGAACGAGTTGGCCAAACGCAGCGCGGGTGCAGCCGACGACAGCGCTGCTGCGGCACGGCTGGGCATCCGGATGAAACACGCCCGTCAGATACGGGGCATGACGCTGAAGGCGGTGGCCGAAGCGGCAGGCTGCTCGGAAAGTCTTCTGTCCAAGATCGAGAACGGCAAGGCCTCGCCGTCGCTGCCCATGCTGCACAAGGTGGTGCAGGTGCTCGAAACCAACATCGGCTGGATGTTCGAGGAGGTCGACGGCGAGGAAGGCATCGTCTTCCGCGCCGGCACGCGGCCGCTGATCGGCCTGGACCCCTTGCGCCGTGGCGAGGGCATCTCGCTGGAACGGGTGATCCCCTATTCGCCCGGCCACATGCTCCAGTGCAACATCCACCACATCGACGCCGGCGGCGAGAGCGCCGGCCCGATCCAGCATGCCGGCGAGGAGGTCGGCTACATCATCGCCGGCGCCGTCGAGCTTGTCGTCGACGACAGGACCTACCGGCTCGATCCCGGCGATACCTTCGTCTTCCGCTCGGAACTGCCGCACCACTACCGCAATGCCGGTGCCGAACGGGCCTCGATATTCTGGGTCAACACGCCCCCGACGTTCTGACCGGTCGCCACCTTCCCCGGCCTATGCCACGCCGAGCGCTGCGCCGAGGCCGCCGTCCACGGCATAGTCGCCGCCGGTGCAAAAACCCGATCGGTCGGAGGCAAGAAAAGCGATGAGCTCGGCGACCTCCGCGACCTCACCGATGCGGCCGAGCGGGTGGGCGGCGCCAAAGCGCGCGAAGACGGCCTCGATGTCCGCGCCGGGACCGTCGAGGGTGCGGGCGGCAAGTTCGAGGATCGGTGTGCGAACGGACCCCGGCGAGACCGAATTGACGCGGATGCGGTCGGCCGCGAAGTCAACGGCGAGCGTCCGGGTCAGCGTATGGATCGCGCCTTTCGACGTAGCATAGGCCGAGACACGCTTCTGATTGGCATGGCCCTGGACGCTGGAGACGTTGACGATCGACCCGCCGCCGCGTCGCCGCATCGCCGGCACGGCGTGGTGGGCGAGGAGGAAGATCCCGCCGACGTTTACTGCCAGGCACCGCATGAAGCCGGCATAGTCGGTCTCCGTCGCGTCGCCATAAGGATGAATGGCGGCGGAGTTGACGAGGATATCGAGCCCGCCGAAATCGTCAACCACCGAGCGAACGGCAGAGGCGACGGCGGCCTCGTCGGTGACGTCTGCCTCCGCCACGGTCACCGTCAGATTTTCCGCGGCCGCTTCCTGCCGCATCAGCGCGTTGGCCTCGGCGTCAAGCCCGAGCGCCAGCACGGTGGCGCCGCCGCGGGCCAGCCGGAAGGCCGCGCCCTTGCCAATGCCGGACGTGCCGGTGGTGATGGCAATTTTGCCGCCGAAATCCTGCATATCGTTCTCCCTGATGGCCGTCTGGCAGAGGCGATCGTCTTCGTAGTTGCGGGAACTGCATCACGCCAGAAGGCCGCGCGCACCAACGATCCGGCCTCGGCGCATCGTGAGATCGTGGCGGGGCGGCGAGCCTCACGCGTCCCTTCCGCCTCAATCGGCCGCGAACAGCTTCCACTTGCGCGGCTTGACCAGCAGCGTCGCGGGGATCGGCCGCGTATCGTCGGCGGAGATTTCCAGCTCCAGCCGGTCCTTGCGGGGGCCGACCTCCAGCTCGACCAGCCGGGCACCCGAGGTGCGGCGGACGAGCGTGACCTTGCCGGGAATGGCGCCCTCGGGATCATCGACGACGTCAAGGTCGTGCGGGCGCAGGTACAGCTCGGCGCGACCGTCCGGCAGCCGGCCGGCGGGGATGCCGAGCGGGCGGCCGTCGAGGTGGACCCGGCCGCCCTGGAGCGTCACCGGCAACGCGCTGGAATCGCCGATGAAGGAGAAGACGAAGGGCGAGGCCGGCTCGTCGTAGATCTGGTCGGCGTTGCCGATCTGCTCGATCTTGCCCTGGCTCATCACCACCACGCGGTCGGCGAGTTCCAGCGCCTCCTCTTGGTCGTGCGTGACGAAGACCGTGGTGTGCCCGGTCTTGTCGTGCAGTTCGCGCAGCCAGCGGCGGAGGTCCTTGCGAACCTTCGCGTCGAGCGCCCCGAAAGGCTCGTCGAGCAGCAGCACTTTCGGCTCGATGGCGAGCGCGCGGGCGAGCGCCACGCGCTGGCGCTGGCCGCCGGACAGCTGGCTGGGGAAACGGTTCTCGAGCCCGGACAGCTGCACGAGGTCGAGCAGTTCGGACGCCCGGCGGCGGATTTCCTTGGCCGGCGGCCGCGAGGCGCGCGGCCGCACGGTCAGGCCGAAACCGATATTGTCGGCGACGCTCATATGCTTGAACAGCGCATAGTGCTGGAAGACGAAGCCGACATTGCGCTCTTGCACGCTCTTTGACGACGCATCGTCACTGCCGAAGAAGATCGATCCCTCCGTCGGAAACTCGAGCCCTGCAATCAGCCGAAGCAGCGTCGTCTTGCCGGAGCCGGATGGCCCAAGCAGCGCCAGGAGTTCGCCGGACGCTATGTCGAGCGAGACGTCGTGCAGAGCGGGGTAGCGGTCGAATTCCTTGCGGGCGTTGCGGACGCTAATTTCCATGGGTCGTTCCTAAGGTCCGTCAGGGAAAGAGAGGGCAGAGCGGCGTGAGCCTTTTTCGCGCCGGACGCCCGGTCCGCTTTTCACTGCAGCAGACAAAACAATGGATCGAGGGCAAGCCGGCTTCAAGAGACATCGGGCCGGCTAGTGCCGACCGGAGGTCGCGGCGATGCCGTCGGCATAGCGCCATTCGAGGAAGGTCCGGATGCCGAGTGTCAGCAGAGCGAGAACCGCCAGCAGCGATGCCACCGCGAAGGCGGCGGCGAAGGGGAACTCGTTCGACAGGATCTCCACCTGCAGCGGCATGGTGTTGGTGAAACCACGGATCTTGCCGGAAACCACCGAGACCGCACCAAACTCGCCCATCGCGCGCGCATTGCAGAGGAGCACGCCGTAGAGCAGCGCCCAGCGCACATTCGGCAAGGTCACCAGCCAGAAGGTCTTCCAGCCGGAGGCACCAAGCGAAACCGCCGCCTCCTCGTCGCCGCTGCCTTGCTCCTGCATTAGCGGGATCAGTTCGCGGGCAATGAAGGGGAAGGTCACGAAGATCGTCGCCAGCACGATGCCGGGCACGGCGAAGATGATGGTGATGCCGTGCGAGGTCAGCCAAGGGCCGAAATAGCCGCCGGCGCCGAACAGAAGCACGTAGACGAGGCCGGCGATGACCGGCGACACCGAGAACGGCAGGTCGATCAAGGTGATCAGCAGGCTGCGGCCCTTGAACTCGAACTTCGCGACGACCCATGCCGCAGCGACACCGAAGACGAGGTTGCACGGCACCGAGATCGCCGCGATCAGCAGCGTCAGCTTGATCGCCGCCACCGTGTCAGGCTCGGAAATCGATTCCCAGTAGACGCCAACGCCATCCTTGAACGCCTCGTAGAAGACGGTGACGAGCGGCAAGAACAGGAACAGGCCGAGGAAGACGAGGCTGATGGTGATCAGCGTCCACTTCACTGCCGGCGTCTCGCTTGTCACCGGCCGCCGCGCCTTGCGCCGAGGCTGCGGCGCTGCGGGGCTCATGTGGTCATCCGCCATACCCGAACCTCCTGCGGCTCCACGCCTGAATGAGATTGATCGTCAGGAGGATGACGAAGGAGATGATCAGCATCAGTGCGGCCAGCGTGGTCGCCCCGGCGTAGTTGAACTCTTCCAGCCGGAAGACGATGAGCAGCGGGACGATCTCGGAATAATACGGCTGGTTGCCGGCGATAAATATCACCGAGCCGTATTCGCCGACGGCGCGGGCTAGCGAAAGTGCAAAGCCGGTGAGGATCGCCGGAAACAGCGAGGGAAGGATCACCCGCCAGATCGTCTGGCGGCGATTGGCGCCGAGCGTCGCCGCCGCCTCCTCGTAGCCGCGGTCGAGTTCCTCGATCACCGGCTGCACCGTGCGGACCATGAAGGGCAAGCTGACGAAGGTCAGCGCCACGATCACGCCGAGCGGCGTGTACGCCACCTTGATGCCGAAAGGCACCAGAAACTGGCCGATCCAGCCGTTCTGACTGTAGAGGGCAGCGAGCGTCAGGCCGGCCACCGCCGTCGGCAGCGCGAAGGGCAGATCGATCATGGCGTCGACGAATCGCCTGCCGGGAAACTGGTACCGCACCAGGACCCACGCCAGCAGCGGGCCGAAAATGGCGTTCAGGATGGCGGCAGCCAGCGAGGCGCCGAACGTCAGCTTCAGCGCCGCGATCGTCCGCGGATCCATGACGATTGAGACGAACCCCTCCCAGCCTACGCCGGCGGCGCGCAGGAAGAGAGCCGCCAGCGGGATCAGCACGATGATGGAGAGATAGACGAGCGTAAACCCGAAGGTCAGGCCGAAGCCTGGAATAACGCTCGGCTTGCGAAAACCAGAAGAGGCAGCAGAAATCGCCATGGGCCGTCAGGACTTCCGCGGGAAATGCCGGGGGACTTGCGCGGCGAGGCGGCGGTGATCACGGCACCCCATGGCGATTTCCTCTCGCAGATCGTGGCAGCCCTGTGGCAGGCCTAGGACGGCTTCAATATCTAGCCAGGCGATAGATTGTCAATTGACGGACGCCCGGCGGCGGCGGCGTTTGCGCCTGAATGCGCGCGGCCATCACAGACGCCTCTATGGTCGCCAGCTTGACCTTTGCGCGCCATCGGCCTATCGGAAGCACATGTCGGCAGCTGGTTTTGAGCCCTGCCGAACACAGGACGGCCTGGACCGTCCCTCCCCTTTTCTTCAGTCGGTATATTTTTGCATTGAGCACGCCCAAGGAAAACGATTTCGCCGAGCGTCGCAGCGCAGCGCTGGAAGCCAAGAAGGCGCTCCTCGAAAAGTTCAAGGCCAAGCCTGACGAGAACGATCCGGCTGTGCAGGCGAAGATCGCCGAGCGCAAGGCCCGGGCCGAGGCCAAGGAAGCCCGCGCCGAAGCCAAGCGCGCCGAACAGGCGCTGAAGGCCGAGCAGGAGGCCGAGCGTCTGGCCGCTCTCGAGGCCGAAAAGGCCGCCGAGGAAGCCGCCAAGCGCGCCATCGCGGATGAGCGCGTCAACCGCGTCGTCGCCGACGAGGCCGAGCGCAAGGCAGCCCGCGACGCGCGCTACGCCGCCCGCAAGCAGCGCAAGAAGTAATCCGCCGCCGGCCTAGCGCCGGCAGCGTCACGTCTGTTGACGATCAGAGGCCGACCCGCGGGCAAAACGCCCTGCAGGCCGGCCTATTTGGCTTTGCGGTATCTGCCGCGCTCAGTGCTTTGTCGGTCCCCGGATCGGTCAGGCGCTTCCCGGATCATGGCCATGCCGGTCCCCCGTCGGACCGCCGAGCGATCCGCCCCTCCGAAGGATACCGCCCGTGCCGTTCCGCCCGACTAGCCTGCCCCTCGAACGCGCTCTCAAGGACCGCGACTACAACGACCCGACACCGGTGCAGGACGCTGTCCTGGAGGAGAAGGCCGAGGGCCGCGACCTCATCGTCTCCGCCCAGACCGGCTCCGGCAAGACCGTCGCCTACGGCCTCGCCATGGCGAAGACGCTGCTCGGCGACGCCGAGCGCTTCGACGTCGCCGGCGAGCCGCTGGCGCTGATCGTCGCGCCGACGCGCGAGCTGGCGCTGCAGGTGCACCGCGAGCTCGAATGGCTCTACGAGCACACGGGCGCCAAGATCGTCACCTGCGTCGGCGGCATGGATCCGCGCGCCGAGCAGAAGAAGCTGCAGGCCGGTGCCCACATCGTCGTCGGCACCCCCGGCCGCCTGCGCGACCATCTGGAACGTCGCCGCCTGCTGATCGGCGGCCTGAAGGCCGTCGTGCTAGACGAGGCCGACGAGATGCTGGACCTCGGCTTCCGCGAGGATCTGGAATTCATTCTTGAGGCAACGCCGCCGGAGCGCCGGACGCTCTTGTTCTCCGCGACACTGCCGAAGGCGATCACCGCGCTCGCCAAGCGCTACCAGCGCGATGCCCTGCGCATCGAGGCGACGCGCAGCGCCACCGGCCATGTCGACATCGAATACCGCGCCGTCCGCATCGCCCCGAACGAGGTCGAGCACGCGGTGGTGAACCTCCTGCGCTTCGTCGAGCCAACCAGCGCCATCGTCTTCTGCAACACCCGCGAGGCCGTCCGGCACCTGCATTCGGGCCTCTTGGAACGCGGCTTCTCCGTCGTCTCGCTGTCCGGCGAACTCGGCCAGAACGAGCGCAACGCCGCCATGCAGGCATTGCGGGACGGCCGGGCGCGCGTCTGCGTCGCCACCGACGTCGCCGCGCGCGGCATCGATCTGCCGAACCTCGGCCTCGTCATCCACGCCGAGCTGCCGAACGACGCCGAGACCTTGCAGCACCGCAGCGGCCGCACCGGCCGCGCCGGGCGCAAGGGCATTTCGGTCGTGCTGGTGCCGATCTCCCGCCGCCGCAAGGCCGAGCGCCTGCTGCTCGAGGCGGGCGTGCACCCGACCTGGGGTGGCGCGCCGACGGTCGACGAGATCAAGAAGCTCGACGAGGAGCGCCTTCTCTCCGACCCGATCCTACAGCCGAACGCCGAGGACGATGACGGTGTCGCCGCAGCCCTCCTCGGCCGCTATTCGCCCGAAGAGCTCGCCGCGGCGCTCGCCCGCATCTACCGCTCGCGCCTGCCGGCCCCCGAGGACGTCTTCGATCCCGGCTTCGGCCGCGACCCCAAGCCCGGCAAGACCTACGACAATGCCGGCCAGGACCGCGGTACCCGCAAGGAGCGGGACGCGGCCCGCAGCCCGTCCGGCCCGAGCGTCTGGTTCCACATGGACATCGGCCGGCGCAACAATGCCGATCCGAAATGGCTGCTGCCGCTGATCTGCCGCCGCGGCAACGTCACCCGCGCCGACATCGGCGCGATCCGCATCTTCGACCGCGAGACCAAGTTCGAGATCAGCGAGGCGATGGCGAAGAAGTTCGCCGACAGCGCCAAGGGCATCGACGCCGACGACATCACCATCTCGCTGTCGACGGAAGCCGGCGGCGGCGACACCCCGCCGCGCGACTACGACAAGCCGAAGACCAAGCGGCCCTTCGTCAAGGCCGGTGCCGCGGGTGCAGGTCCGGGCGCAGCGCGTCCCGGCGGCGACAAGGCCTATGCCAAGCCACGCCGCCCGAAGAAGCCCAGCGCTTAAGACTATTGGACTGGCCCTCTGACGGCTCGGCACAGACCGCTGGGGCGCCATCGCCCCGGCGGCTCTTAATATTGCCCGTTTTCTGCGATTTTGCAGCGCAGCAATGATGGGGAGCATCGACCGAGCCAGCCGCGGTTCGGCGTCGGGTACGAGCCTGGAGAATGCATGACCACGACCGCCGAAACGTTGAAACCGCTTCTCTGGGAAGCGAAGAACCTGGTTCGGGCCGTCGAGGCAGCCGGCGTCACGCTTTGGTCATGGAACGTCGACACCGACGCGCTGGCAATGGACGACGCCGCCTATGATCTCTGGGGCATTCCCCGTGGCATCGACGTCAATTTCGAGGACCTCTCCGCCCACATCCACCCCGCCGACCGCGACCGCGTCAGGGCAGCCTTCAATGCGACGCGGGCGATCGTCGGCCCTTACGAGATCGATTTCCGCATCATGATCGGCGACGAGCTGAAGTGGATATCGGCGCGCGGCCAGGGCGACGATGCCGGCATGGTCAAGCGGATCATGTTCGGCATCTTCATCGACGTCACCGGCCGCAAGCAGGCCGAGGAAGGCCGCGAACTGCTGGCCGGCGAGATGAGCCACCGCGTCAAGAACCTCTTGGCCATCGCTTCCGGCCTCACCGCCATCACTTCCCGCTCGACGACGACCACCGAGGACATGGCGCGTGAACTGACGCTGCGGCTGACCGCGCTCGGTCGCGCGCACGATCTCGTCCGCCCCGTCCCCGGGCAGACCGAGGCGGCGTCCGCGCTGCTGGGCGATCTCCTGACGGTTCTGCTGGCGCCCTACGACGATCTCGGCGCCTTCCAGCGGCCGCATCCGGGTGTCGGTGCCGCGGATGAGCGTCGGCGACGCAGCGACGACGATCCTGGCGCTGATCGTGCACGAACTGGCGACCAACTCGCTGAAATACGGCGCGCTGTCGGTGGATTCAGGCACCCTCGACGTCTCCTGCTCGGCGCATGACGAGGCCGTCACGGTGATCTGGCGGGAAAGCGGCGGGCCGAAGGTCGTCGCCCCCAACGGTGCCGGCGGCTATGGCAGCAAGCTCGTCGAGCGCAGCGTCACCGGTCACCTCCGCGGCTCCATCAACTACAACTGGGCCGAAAGCGGCCTCGTTGTCATGCTGCACTTCGCGCCCGACCGCCTCGCCGCCTGAGGCAGGCCTTTCACGTTACGGGCGCGGCAGCTCAGCCGCGCTCCTTCGTCGTTGAGAAGATCACCTTCGGATAGTTCTTCTGGGCGTAGGACAGTTCCCAGGAATTGCGCGCGAGGAACACCGGGCGGTCGCCGCGGTCCTTGGCGAGGTCGCCCTGGTTCGCCTTGATGAAGCGGTCGAGCTCGGCCGGATCGTCGGAATCAACCCAGCGCGCGGTGTCGAAGGCGGCGGGCTCCAGCGCCACCTCGACCCCGTATTCCGACTGCAGCCGCGAGGCCAGCACTTCCAGCTGCAGGGCGCCGACGACGCCGACCAGCCAGGCACTGCCGATCACCGGGCGGAACACCTGGGTCACGCCCTCCTCCGCCAGATCGTTCAAAGCCTTCGCCAGCTGCTTGGTCTTCATCGTGTCCGGCAGGCGGACGCGGCGGATGAGCTCCGGCGCGAAGCTCGGAATGCCCGTCACGTTGTACTCCGACCCTTCCGTCAGCGTGTCGCCGACCGAGAGCGTGCCGTGGTTCGGGATGCCGACGATGTCGCCGGCCACCGCCTCGTCGGCGATCGCCCGGTCGCGCGCGAAGAAGAACATCGGGCTCGTCACCTTCAGCTCCTTCTGGGTCCGCACGTTCCGAAGCTTCATGCCGCGCTTGAACACGCCGGAGGTGAGGCGAACGAAGGCGATGCGGTCGCGGTGGTTGGGGTCCATGTTGGCCTGGACCTTCAGCACGAAGCCCGAAACCTCGGCCATCTCCGGCGAGATCGGCGCGGGCAGCGCCGGCTGCGGCAGCGGCGACGGGGCGAAGCGGCAGACGGCCTCAAGCAGATCGCGCACGCCGACTTCGCGCATCGCCGAGCCGAAGATCACCGGGGTCATGTGGCCTTCACGGTAGCTCTCGAGGTCGAAGGCCGGCAGCGACATGCGGGCGATCTCGAGACCCTCGATCGAGGGGCCATAGATGTGGTCGGCGAGCAGTTCGGGGTCCGAGGTGAAATCCTCGAGGCTCTCATGCTGCGAGCGCGCCTTGTTGGCGCGGGTGAGCGTGACCGGGCCCTCCCCGTTCAGCGTGACCATGCCGCGGAAATCGGTGCCCATGCCCATCGGCCAGGTGATCGGCGCGACGTCGAGGGCGAGCGAGGACATGATCTCGTCGAGGATCTCGAGCGGATCGCGCCCCTCGCGGTCGATCTTGTTGACGAAGGTGATGATCGGGATGTCGCGCAGCCGGCAGACCTCGAACAGTTTCCGCGTCTGCGCCTCGATGCCCTTGGCGGCATCAATCACCATGATCGCCGAATCGACGGCGGTGAGTGTGCGATAGGTGTCCTCGGAGAAGTCGGCGTGGCCGGGCGTGTCGAGGAGGTTGAGGACGAGGCCGTCATATTCGAACGTCATCACCGAGGAGGTGATCGAGATGCCGCGCTTCTGCTCGATCTCCATCCAGTCCGAGCGGGTGCGCCGGCGCTCGCCGCGCTCCTTGACCTGGCCCGCAAGCCGGATGGCGCCGCTCTCGAACAAGAGCTTCTCGGTCAGCGTCGTCTTGCCGGCATCGGGATGCGAGATGATCGCGAAGGTGCGGCGGCGCTTGTGGCCGCCCTGCAGGTCGAACAGGCCGTCATCGATCCGGCCGATCTCGCCGACCGGGGCGCTGGTGTCACTCATCGTCATCGTCTCTTCGAAAGCGTTTGCAGCGGCCGTCCTCGGGGTGAGGCGAGGCATCGCGGCATCGAGGCGGAAGCCTTTCGGCTTGTCCTCAGGGGCGCTTCCTTATCGAGAACATGGCGCGGAAGCGCAACTCCCCTCCACAGGAACTGCGCTTCCCCGAACGATGTGCCCGGATGCGTCAGCGGCCGCTGGCAAGCAGCTTGTCGAAGTCGGCGTCGAGCCGACCGAGCGCAGTGTCGATATGCTCGCGCCGTGCCGCGATCCACGCGTCCTGTTCGCTGAGGGCCTTGTCGGCGGCGTCCAGCATGCGCGTTATTTCGGCTGGTTGCGGACCGCCGACGGTCGCCCGGTTGCGGATGATGGCGATGGGATCCAGCGTCTCGCGGAACTCGGCCTCGCTCATCGGCAGATCGCCGGGCGGCAAACCCATCTCGCCCGCCGAAACGGCATAGATCTTCTGCGCCTCGGCATAGGGGAAGTCGCTCGGCTTGATGTTGTTGGCTTTCGCGTAGTCGACGACCTCCGACGCGAAATGGTGGCCGGCCCGGAACGGCAGCTTGTACTTGCGCATCAAGACGTCCGCGACCTCCTGTGACGCCGTCCAGTCGCTGTTCAACTCTTCCAGCGCGCGATCGGGATTGATGACCAGGGCGCCCAGCACCTCGTTCCACTCCGCCAGCACGGTCATCGCGCTCTCGACCATCTCGCCGTTCTGCCGGACGTCCTTGGCGTCGCCCATGCCGGGGGTGATGTTGTGCGCTTGGATGATCGGGCCCATGGCCAGCGTCACGGCAGTGGAGGCGGACTGGCGGGTGTCGTTGAGCAGGCCGGGATTGCGCTTCTGCGGCATGGCGCTGGACACATAGGTGTTTCCGCCGCCCTCCTGCAGCAGGATCCACGGCCGCGGCTGCGCATACTGCGTCATCACGTCCTCGATGAAGGCGCCGGCATGCAAGGCGATGCTGGTGACGATCGACGCCACCTCCACCGGCTGTTCCGTCGAGGAGATCTGGCCGGCGTCGTAGGCGTTGTCGACGATGCCGGCAAAGCCGAGATAGTCGGCCATGCGGGCGCGGTTCAGCGGCCAGCTGGTGCCGTTCAGTACCGTCGTCCCCATCGGCGAGCGATCGATCCGGGCATAGGCCTCGCGGATGCGGTCGGCATCGCGCTTCAGCCCGGCGGCATGGCCGAGGAGGTAGTGGCCATGGCTGTTGGGCTGGGCGGCCACGCCGTTGGTGTAGTTCGGGACGATGGTGCCGGCATTCCGCCGGGCCAGCGCGACCAGCGTCTTAGACGTGGTGCTCAGCTGATCGGCCAGCGCCAGCAGGCGGTCGCGCAGCATCGCCGAGCGGTAGGTGGCGTGCATGTCTTGGCTGGAGCGTCCGGCATGCAGCAGCGTCACCTCGACGCCCGCGGCCTCGATCAGCAGCGGCTCGAAGCTGATCACGGTGCCCGGACGCTTTGCCCCCTTGCCGCCGCCATCCGCCAGGACCTTGGCGATGCCTCTCGCGATTCCCGGCGCCTTCGCCTTGTCGAGAAGGCCCTCCTCCGTGTTGATGACCGCCGTCGCCTTGTTCATTTCGCCGAGCCAGAAGAACGGGTCGCGCGCCGCCGGTCCCTCCGCCAGGGCGGACGTCGAGCACGCCAGCAGAGCAAGGACGAAAGCGGCGGTTCTGACTGGCGTCGGCATCGGTGGATCTCCCGTTTTCCTTTCGGCAAGGTCATTGCCGAGGGGGAAACGCTACTGATCCCTTATGAATTGCGCAACCTTGTCCCAAGGACGGCCGTGCTGTTGCGCTGCCTTCCGCTACTCTGCGGCCTCGGCATGCCGGATCGGCTGGTCGAGCAATTGCCCATCGCCCGGGGCGAAGTGGACGCTGACGGTTTCGCCGCGCGCCGGCGGGGGAGCAGCGGGACTGTTGAAGGCATCGAGCAGCAGCGAGTTATGGCCGAGGCGAACCCGCATCCGCACGACCGAGCCGAGGAAATGGACGTCCTCGATCTGGCCGTCGAGGCTGTTGGTCCGGTCGAGGCCCGGCTGCAGCGACAGCGCCTCGGGCCGCAGCGCGAGGGTCAGCGGCGTGCCCTGCGGATTGGCGTTGGCGGGGACGATGATCTCCTGGCCCTCGACGCTCATGCGGCCTTCACCCGAGGCGACGCCCTCCAGCACGCTGAGCGTGCCGATGAACGAGGCGACGAAGCGCGTCTTCGGCCGGTTGTAGATCTCGAACGGGGTGCCGACGTGCTCGGCCCGGCCCTCGTTCATCACCACGATGCGGTCGGAGATCGACAGCGCCTCCTCCTGATCGTGGGTGACGAAGATCGCGGTGATGCCGAGTTGGCGCTGCAGGTTGCGGATGTCCTCGCGCAGCGAGACGCGGATCTTGGCGTCGAGCGCCGAGAGCGGCTCATCGAGCAGCAGCACTTGCGGCTTGACCGCGAGCGCGCGGGCGAGCGCCACGCGCTGCTGCTGGCCGCCGGACAGCTGGTAGGGATAGCGGGCGCCGAGGTGCCCGAGCTTGATGAGATCGAGCATTTCGGCGACGCGGGCGGCGATCTCGGCCTTCGGGCGGCCGGCGACCTTCAGGCCGAAGGCGACGTTGTCGGTGACGGTCATGTTGGGAAACAGGGCATAGGCCTGGAAGACCATGCCGATCTTGCGGCCGTTCGGCGGCAAGTGTGTCACGTCCTTGCCGTCGATAATGATCTGCCCCTCGGTCGGCGTCTCGAAGCCGGCGACCATGCGCAGCATGGTGGTCTTGCCGCAGCCCGAGGGGCCGAGGAAGGAGACGAACTCGCCCTTCTCGATCGACAGGTCGACGCCGTGCACCACGGTGTTCGGCCCGTAGGATTTCTTCAGGCCCTTGAGTTCGAGAAAGCTCATCGGATTGTTCCTGAAACGAGAAGAGGGGTCACCGCTTGTGCTCTTTCGGACCGCCGGCGAAGACCTGCAGCAGCCCCATGCAAGCCCAGGTGATCGCAAAAGCCACGACCGCCAGCGCCGCCGGCTCGTAGGCGCGGTTGGCGCCGACGTTCTGGATGTAGGGACCGAAAGCCGGACGGTTGAGAAGGCTCGCGAAGACGAATTCGCCGATGACGATGGCGAAGGTCAGGAAGGCACCCGACAGGACCGCCGCGCGCACGTTCGGCACGATGACGCTGAGGAGGATCGTGCGGCGGGTGGCGCCGAGGCTTTCGGCGGCTTCCGTCAGCGTGCGCACATCGATCGAGGCGAGGCCGGTGTCGACCGCCCGGTACATGTAGGGCAGCGCCAGAGTGGCATACCCGCAGATCAGGAGGAGGTTGGTGCCCGTCTCGTTCGAGGTCAGCGGCAGAAAGGACGAGGAATTATACATCCTGAGATAGCCGAAGACGATCACGATCGCTGGAATGACCAGCGGCAGGAGCGTGATGAACTCGATCAATGGCCGCAGCTGCGGCAGCCGCAGCCGCACCCAGTAGGCCGTCGGCACCACCAGCACGGCGCCGACGACGATGGTGGCGAGCGCGGCGATGGTGGAGAACAGGAAGGTCTGCTGGAACCGCGCATCGCCGAAGACCACGCGATAGGCCTGGAAGGAATAGACCCCGCGCAGCATGCGCAGCGAGAACTCGAAGGTGGCGATCAGCGGCAGCAGGAAATACAGCGCGGCGAGCGCGACGACGAGCCAGGGACCGAACTTGAAGGACTTCACCGCTGCCACCTCTCGGCCCGGCTGCGAAGCCAGATGTAGAGGCCGTTGGAACAGCCCGTGATGACGATCATGCCGAAGGCCAGCGCGTAGCCGAGATTGGCGTTGTGCAGCACGTCGCCGCGGATCTGGGCGTAGAGGAGGATCGGCACGATGTTGAGCGAGGAGCCGGTCAGCGCATAGGCAGTGGCGATGGCACCGAAGGCATTGGCGAAGAGCAGCAGGAAGCAGCCGAGAAGGCTCGGCGCCAGCACCGGCAGCACGACCATACGCCAGTACTGCCAGCGCGTCGCGCCAAGCACCGTCGAGGCCTCCGACCATTCCCGCTTCAGCCCGTCGATCGCCGGCGCGATGATCAGCACCATCAGCGGGATCTGGAAGTAGAGGTAGGTCAGCGTCAGGCCCCAGAAGCTCAAGAGATTGAAGCCGGACCTATAGATGTTGATCCCGAAACCCTCCGACAGGATGGTCGTCAGGAGGCCGAGGCGGCCAAGCGTGGCGATGAAGGCGAAGGCCAGCGGCACGCCGGCGAAGTTCGAGGCGACGCCCGAGAAGGTCATCAGCGTCGGCCGGATCGAACCCGGCAAGCCGCCCTTCACCACGGCATAGGCGAGCATGAAGCCGAACAGCGCGCCGAGCGCGGCCGAGGCGAGCGAGATCTGGATGCTGATCTTGTAGGCCGACAGGATCGACGGCTCGAACAGGCTGGCGACGTTGACGAGGGTGAAGTTGCCTTGGGCGTCCTGGAAGGCGCCGACGATCAGATAAAGGGTCGGCAGGATCAGGAACAGGCCGGCAAAGGCGATGAAGGGGACGATGCCGAGCCAAGCCATCGACATGCCCCGGCGCTTGGCAGCCGGGCCGGCCGAGCCGAGCATCGCGCCCACCTCGCCTGCAGCGGCCGCCGGCATCATGTCGATTTCCGTCGAATGGGCGCTCAAGGACATCTGCCGATCGGAGGGGGTGATGGCGTCGAAGATGACGCTGGACAGGCCGCTACCGAAGAGCAGCGTAAGAGAAGGCGCATCTACCTGGCAAGCGGTCGCCCGCGCCTGTCCCAGGCATTCCCGCCGCCGGGACACCGGCGGCGGGAAAAGGCTTTTAAGTCAGTTACTGGACGTTGGCGCCGACGGCCTTGTCCCACTCGGCGGTGATCTTCGCCTTCGACGCGTTCTGCTGGTCGAGGGTCGGGAACACGGCGGTCTCGTAGGCTGCGGCCGGCGGCAGCTTGGCCAGAAGGTCAGCCGGAATCTTGCCGGCCTTCGACATCGCGTTAAAGCGGATCGGGTGGCAATAGCCCTTCAGCCAGTTCAGCTGACCCTCGTCGGAATAGAGGTATTCCATCCAGAGCTTGGCAGCATTCGGGTGCGGCGCGAAGGCGCTGATCGCCTGGACGTAGACGCCGGCGATGACGCCGGTCTTCGGCACCACGACGTCAACGTCGGGATTGCCGGCGAGCGTGTCGCGGTCGGCGAGCGCGTTGTAGTCCCAGCGGATGATGATCGGGGTGGCGCCCTGCGCGAGCGAGGCCGACTTGCCGATGACCGGGACAAAGTTGCCGGCCTTGTTGAGCTTGCCGAAGAAGTCGAGGCCGGCTTCCGCAGCCTTGCTGGCATCGCCGCCGGCAGCCGACAGGCCCGCCGCGTAGACGCCCTGGATGGCCTGATTGGCGGTGCGGGGATCACCAGCCAGCGAGACCGAGTTCGCGAATTCCGGCTTCAGCAGGTCGGCCCAGTCGGTCGGGCTGTCCTTGATAATGTCCTTGTTCACCTCGAAGGCGAGCACGCCGTAATAGTCGCCATACCAGTGGCCGTCGGCATCCTTGGCATCGGCCGGGATCTCGTCCCAGGTCGCGACCTTGTAGGGCTGGATCAGGCCGTCGGCCTTGGCGGTCGGGCCGAAGGACAGGCCGACGTCGATGACATCGGGCGCCTGTGGGCCGGTATTGCCCTTGTTGGCCTTGATCGCCTCGATCTCGTCGCCCGAGCCGGCATCGGGGTTCAGCTCGTTGACGGTCAGGCCGTACTTGGCCTTGAAGCCCTCGATCATGGCGCCGTAGCCGCACCAGTCGTGCGGCAGCGCGATGGTGGTCAGCTGGCCCTCGGCCTTCGCCGCCTTGATCAGCTCGTCCATCGACGCCGCATGCACGAGCGACGGCGACATCGCGATCAGGGCAACAGCGGATACCGCCCGCATCAGGTGAGTTTTCATGATCAACCCCTCAAGACCCGCCCGGCCCGAAGAGCCACTGCGGAATTTACGGCACGATGCCGGATCGGCTGTTCGCATAGCAGCGGCTGATGACAGCGGCATGTCGGCCGGCATCGCCTGCTAGGCAACGGTTACAAGCATGCCGTCGCTGCGTCCCATACCCGGTGGACGGCGTCGGCTTCGACGCAAATTCCTCATCGTAAGCACGGATTTGTCAAGCAATGTTATTTGCTCAGGGCACAGATGGTAACTGACCGAGATAATTTCCTGTTCATGATAATGAAAGACTTCAAAGGCCAGTAGAGCCTCGGGGTAGCGAAGTGCTACTGAAGCGGAATACGTTCTCTTCAGGCATGCCGTTACATCAAGACATTGACACGATCACGAAACCCGACAAGCTGCCGTGCGCTTCGGCAGAATCAATGAGGCCGTCTGCTTGGAGCAGATGCGCTTTCGTGGAGGTCATTTGACTACTCAGGCTATCTCTGCCGCCGCGCTTGCGAGCCTTCTCGAGCAAGTCGCCCGCCGCATCCACAGCCAAGGCTACGCGGCGGATCTCTTCCCGGCGCAATGGGCCGCCATACGCTATCTTGAGGGCGCCCCCCCGCAGCGCCGCACGGCCATCGATCTTGCGCGCTTCCAGGGTCTCGCCTCGGGTGCCGTGGCCAGAACCGTCCGCACGCTGATCACCAAGGGTCTTCTGGTCAAGGCCGGCACGATCGGCCGCGGCCGGGCCGAGCAGCTTGATCTGACCGAGCTTGGCCGTCGCGTCCTCGCCGACGACCCGCTGCAGTTGGTGGCGGCGGCGCTGGAAGTGCTGAGCACCACGGACCGCGAATGCCTTGCCAACGGACTGGAGATCGCCATCCGCTCGACCATGCCGGATCTCGACGAATCCTGACATAAAGGATGCGGATGCGCTGCCGGCGCATCCGCGGGACGAGACATGGGAAACGGATGGGGATCGGCTTGACGGGGCTTCTGACCACGGTGCGCTACTGGCTGCTGCTTCTGCCGGCGCTGCTGATTCTGTCGGGCTGCCAGTCCAATCCGGATCGCCTGTCGCTCTTCGTCGGTCCTTCGGCTTCCAGCTTCGTCGATGAGACCGGCGAGCTCACCATCGACGACGTGCTGGCCCGGAAGACTGCGCTCTTCCGCCACCGGCCGGGCACGACGCCCAATGAAGGCATTGCGGGACCGGAGCGCTCACGCTTCTGGCTGAGTTTCGACGTGCCTTACGTCAGCAAGCTTCTGGCATCCGGCTGGAAGCCACCCCTGGCGATCTCCATCCGCGAACCGCGGCTGCAGCATGTCGACCTCTATGTGAAATCGCCGCGCGGTCTCAGTACCCAGAGCTGGAAGAGCGAGGACCGGACGACCGGCCGCAGCGAAGCGTTCCGCTACCCCGTTTTCATCCTGGATCCAGCGGAATTGCAGGGTGCCGAGATCTATATCCAGATCTCGACGGTGTCCTCGATGCAGGGGCTCGTCTGGCTGTCCGACTTCCGGACGCTGTTCGCCATGTACGACACCGAGACCTCGATCCTCTCGGTGATGATTGGCATCATGAGCGCGATCCTCATCTACATCCTGGCGCTGGGCTTGTTCCTGCGCAGCCGGACCAATCTCTGGCTGGCCGCCTGCATCGCCAGCGGCCTTCTCTACATCGTCTCCGCCAACTCCTTCCTTGAGACGCTGTTCGCCAGCGGCGGCGGCGTCTCGCGGGTGCTGGCCCTAACCTCGGCGCTGCTGATCTACTTCAGCTTCACCGGCTTCCAGGCGAGCTTTCTGCGCCTGCAAAAGCTGCAACCCTGGCTCTACCCTTTCGTGCGGGCATGGATGGTCCTGCTGGCCTTCAGTGCCGCCCTGGCGGTCGTCGATGACCTCAGCGGCATCGGCATCCTGCGCCAGGTCTCGCCCTATCTGGGCCTTGCCACCATCTGCCTCGCGCTGGTCTCGGCCTTGTCCGGCATCCACGGCAATGCCGGACGCTCGGCGATCTTCGTCATGGCCTGGCTGCCGTCTTTGCTGGCCGGCAGCGTGCGCCTGTTCGTCGACGTGGCGCCGGCCATCGGCACCGGTCCGGCGGTCGACACGAGCCTTCTGTTTGGCATCGCGGCGTCGCTGGTGCTGTTCACGATCATCGCCTCGGTCGACATCCAGAAGCGCGAGGCGAGGCTGCGCGCCGAGATCCTGCACAACGCCGAACGCTTTCGGGCTTTCGCGGAGGTCGGCACCGACATCTTCTGGGAGATCAACGACGACGGAAAGCTCGTCTTCTTCACCGGCCAGCAGCTCGAGCAGGTGCGCTTCGGCCTTGGCGAACGCTTCCTCGAGCGTCTGGCGGAGGCGACTTCGACGGATTTCGTCCGTCCGCTGCGCGAGGCGGTGGCCGGCCGGCATCCCTTCGATGACCGCCGGCTGCGGATGGCAGACGGCGAGCGCGATGTCTGGATCAGCATTAGCGGCAGGCCGATCACTGCCTCGGCGCACCGCCATCGCGGGCACAGCGCGGTCTATCGCGGCCTGATCCGCGACGTGACGGAGGAGGTCGAGCGCGAGAGCCGGCGGCTGGTGGAGCAGCAGATGTTTGCGCTCGGGCAACTCGCGGGCAGCGTGGCGCACGAGATCAACAACCTCATCCACCCCATCATCAACCTCACCAAACGCCTGCGCCTGCGCACCGGCCCGACCGCCGATCCCGAGAGCACGCGGATGATGGACCTCATCGACATCTCCAGCCGGCAAGCCGCGACAGTGGTCTCGGAGCTCCTGCAGTCGACGCGCGGCGAGCGCTGGAAGGATATCGACCGGCCGATCAGCACCGCGGTGGAGCACGGCGTCGATGCCGTCCGCCCTGCCCTTCCCGCCAGCATGCGTGTCGACACGGTGATCGAGGAATGCAGCACGGTGTCGGTGAAGGTCGGCGACATCCTGCAGATCGTCGGCAACCTCGTGTCGAACGCCGTCCATGCCATGAACGGCGCCGGCACCATCACCGTCTCGCTGTCAAAGCTCGACGACGGAGCACGGCTCAGCATCGCCGACGATGGCGCCGGCATGGAAGAAAATGTCCGCCGCCGCGCCATGCAGCCTTTTTTCTCGACGAAGGTTGACGGCCGCGGCACCGGTGTCGGTCTCTACGTCGTGCAGCGGATCGTTCGCGGCTACGGTGGCTGGATCACCCTCGACTCTTCTCCTGGGCACGGAACGACCGTGACCATCTTCTTCCCCATCCGAAAGGACGACCATGGAAACGCTGGAAACCCAGACACCCCGCCGCAAGGCTCTGGTGGTGGATGATGTGATGACGGTGCGCGAATCGCTTGCGATCGCCCTCGAATCGGCCGGCTATGCCGTCACCGGCGCGGGCAACGGCGTCGAGGCGCTGGCGGCCCTCGAGAAGGATGATTTCGACGTCCTCGTCACCGACATGTGGATGCCGGAGATGGACGGCCTCCGGCTGCTGAAGGAAATCCGCGGGCGCAAGCCGAACATGCGGATCTTCGGTGTGACCGGCGGCGGACCGCGGCTGACCATCGAAGCGATGAGCTCGCTCGCCGAAGTCTGGGGCGCCGAAAAGGTATTCCTCAAGCCGTTCGACGACGACGAGCTGATCGCCGCGCTGATGGAACCGAGAGGCGCCTGACGCTCAGCTGGCCGGCGGCAGGACGAGGTCGATGACGAGGGGCAGGTGATCGGAGGCACCTGCCGCCTCGGTTACGGCTGACGTCGCCGCCAGGGCCACGCCTTTCGATGCATAGAGCCGGTCCATCCGCACGAAGGGACGGCGCGACGGCCAGGTCATGGGGTTTGCGGACACTGGCAGCGCCGCCGACAGCGTCTGGTGCACAGCACCAGCCGTGCGCCATTCGTTGAAGTCGCCCAGAGTGATGGTCGGCTGCCCCTCGGAGTGTACTCCCTCGGGTGCCACCAGACCCGCCACCCAGCTGGCTTGGCGCCGCCGATCGCCGGGCCAAAGGCTGAAATGCGTCGACAGCACCCGCAAGACGCCGGTGGGTGAAGCGATGACGGCATCGATCACGCCGCGGGGCTCGATCCGGCCGCCGGGAAGCCGGTGCACGGTCTTGGCAGAGATCGGCCAGCGGCTCCAGAGGAGATGTCCGTAGTCGCGCCCGGGCCGTTTCACCATGCGGGCCTCCACACGGTAGGTACCGAGCGCCGCCGCGAAGAACTCGAAGGCGCCAGCCTGCCGCCCGAAATGCGTTCGGCCGTCGACTTCCTGCAAGGCCAGGATGTCAGGATCGAGCGCGCGGAGGTGAGCGAGGATCCGCTCCGGATCGCAGCGCCTGTCGCCGCCGACGCTGCCATGGATGTTCCAGCTGACGATCCGCAAGGCGTTGCCCGTCGGACGGACCGGGATGGCCGCCATGCTCAGCCGGCGAAGCGGATGTCGGCGGCGTCGATCTCGCGGCGGATGCGGGTGACGAGGAGGCTGTCGGCGGCGGTGCAGTTCTCGTGCGTGAGAAGTTCGCCGAGCCGGATCGGCTTCGACACGACCGCCTTCTCGGCAAGGCCCAGCGGCAAGGCCTTCGCCGACCGCGCCTCCCGCCATTCCATAGCGAAACCGCGATACTCGCTCTCGCCGATCCGGCCGAGGATCTCGCCCGGCTTCAGGTCGCGCTTGGCGACGGCGCCGCATTCGGCCACCGGCCGGTCGAGCGCCACCATGTCCGGTCGCTTGTACATCACCGCGCGGATCGCCGAGAGCGGCGTCTCGAGGCTGGTGAGGTGGAACGGCCGGACCAGAGCGAAGCAAGGACCGGGACCGACCTTGAGGTCCGCCATCCGCTCGATCGCACGGCCGTGCTGCGGCTTGGCGATGCAGAAGACGCCGGGCGCGACGCCCTTGCCGATGGTGTAGTCGACCCGGCCCGGTGCCGAGAGGATGCCGCCGTCGGCTTCGGTGCACAGCACCTGGGCGAGGTTCTCGATCGTCGCCTCCGGACCGTGCATGCCGGCGACGTCCGGCACGAGACCGGTGCAATTGGCGATGGCGGTCATCTCGACCATGGTCTTCGAGCCGTCAATGAACTCGACCAGCATGCGCGCATTCATGTCGCGCTCGCGGGCCTCCTCCTCGTACTCGGCCGGGACGGCATCGAAACGCAGCGGATTGTTCTTGCCCTTGCCGGCGGCGATGACGTCCATGCCGAGGGTCTGCGCGAAAGCGATCAGCTCCAGCGTGGCGGCGGGCTCGTCGCCGGCCGAGCCGGTGTAGACGACGCCGGCGCGCTTGGCCTCGGCCGCCAGATGCCGGCCGACGGTGATGTCGGCCTCGACGTTCAGCATCACGATGTGCTTGCCGTTGCGGATTGCCTCCAGCGCCAGGAAGGTGCCGACGTCAGGGCTGCCGGTGGCGTCGACGATGACGTCGATGCGGCCCGCCGCGCAGAGCGCCGCTAGGTCGTCAGTGACGGCGATGCCGCCGGCCTCGATCGCCCGGTCGATCTCGGAAGGGTTGGCGGCGATGCGCCCGTGCCCGGCATCGTGTCCGGCGAGCGCGATGGCCTCCATCGGCCGGGTCGGGCGGCTGGCGGCGATCGCGCCGACCCGTACGCCGTTCATCAGCGCGACCTGCACGACGATGTCGGTGCCCATCTGGCCGGCGCCGGCGAGGCCGATGGTGATCGGACCGTGGCGGTCGGCATGGGCGTCGAGTTCGGCGGCAAAGCCAATACGGTCGATCATCGGGAACTTTCGAGCGAAGTGGGAACGGGCAGAACGGCGACGGACGCAAGGCCCTATCTACCACTCCCGCCGGCCATTGGAAGCAGAAGGGACGCTTAGAGCTTGACGCGGTCGCCTTGCCCGCCCCCGGTCACGGTGCGCAGGATCAGGCCGAGATCGCCGAAGAAGCTGCGCGTCTTGAGATAGGACTGATCGATGACGGCGAGCTTTTCGGGGTCCGACATGTCGATGCCTTGCACCTGCGCAAGCCCGGTAATGCCCGGCCGCAAGGTGTAGACGCCGCGCTGGTCGCGTGCGGTGATGAGGGCGGTCTGGATCGGCAGGCAAGGGCGTGGGCCGACGAAGCTCATCTCGCCTTTCAGGACGTTCCAGAGCTGCGGCAGTTCGTCGAGCTTGAACCGGCGGAGATTGCGGCCAAGCGGCGTAACCGCCGAGGCCGGCGTCTCGTGCGAGGCCGCCGAGACGGTGTCGACCCGCATCGTGCGCAGCTTGTAGCAAGTGAACACCGCCCGGTTCCGGCCGACACGGGCTTGCGCGAAAATGCCGGGCCCGGGCGAGTCGCGCTTCACCAGGAAAGCCAGGAGCAGGATCGCCCAGCCGATCACGACAAGGCCGACGAGGCTGACGGTGACGTCGAACAGGCGCTTCATCTGGCTCGGCCCCTCGGCATGATCGGGGAACGGCGGTGCGATGGCGGCCGGCCCTTGTCTTCCCGCGCCAAAGCGCCTTGAAGGGGCGGTATCGCCCGGCGCATCCGATGCGTCAATCGGCTCGGCCTCCAGCCTCGGAGCACCTATCGCCTTGCGTATTCTCGTCACCGGCGCCAGCGGCTTCATCGGCCGGCATCTTGTCCCGCGTCTCCGGGCGGACGGGCACGACGTCCTCACCCTCAGGCGTGGCGAAGGATCGGCGCCTGCCGACCTCGCCACCATCGGCAGATGGCCGGGCTGGCCGCCGGGTGTCGAGGCGGTCGTCCATCTCGCCGCGCTCAATCCCAGCCGGCACGACGGCGCCTCCCGCGATCCGGCCTGGCTGACGAGGGACAATGTGGATGGCACGCGGGCGCTCGCCGAACGGGCGGCGGCCGAGGGCGTCCAACGGTTTGTCTTTGCCTCGACCGCGCTGGTGCATGCTCGCGTCGCCGGCCGACCGATCACCGAGAACGCCTTGCCGTCCCCGCAGAACCCCTATGCGGAATCGAAGCTCGCCGCCGAGACGGCCCTCTGGGAAGTCGCCGCCCGAACTGGGCTGGAGGTCTGCGTGCTGAGGCCGCCCTCGGTCTACGGCAAGGGTGGGCGCGGCAGCATCGCGGCCCTGATCCAGCTGGCCCGCACCCGCCTGCCCTTTCCGCTCGGCGATCCGGCACGGCGCAGCATCCTGTCGGTAGGCAATGCGGCCGACGCCCTGGCCGTCTGTCTTACGCATCCGGCGGCGGCAGGCGAGACGTTCCTCGTCGCAGATGCCGAGCCGCTGTCGCTTGGCGAGATGATCGCGGCCATGCGGCGCGGCCACGGGCGGGAACCACGGGTGCTGCCGTTTCCCCGAAAAGTCCTGGCGACGCTCGCCACCCGGCTCGGTCGGCTGGAAGCGTTCGAACGTCTGTTCGACAGCTTCGTGCTGGATACCGGCAAGATCGAGCGCCAACTCGGCTGGCGGCCGCCGGAGACAAGCGAGGCTGCACTGGGACGGGCAATCCGCGGCCACGACGATGAAACGGAGACGCGATGACCGAGAAGAAGCCATCCGAAATCGCTGCCGAGCAGCGGCTCGCCCGGCAGGAAGAGGCGCTGAAGGAAAACCTCAAGCGCCGCAAGGAACAGGCGCGGGCACGGCGGCAGCGACCCTCGGCGATGGGCGGCGACGATGATGAGTCCGTGCCGGAGGAGTGAGCCTCTCCGGCACGGGCGTCTTGGGCTGCGGCGCGCTACTCGGCGTTGCGGCGCATGAGGTGTTGTTCCCATGCAATGGCATGGCCGACGATCTCCTCGAGATCGTCATGCGCCGGCACCCAGCCGAGTTCCGTCCGGGCGCGGTCGGCATTGGCGACGATGCTGGCGGGATCGCCGGCGCGCCGGCCGCCCTGGCGGATGGTGAAGTCGGCGCCGTGCACCGCGCGCACCACGTCGAGCACCTGCCGGACGGAGTAGCCGAGGCCGTAGCCGACATTGGCGACGATGCTCTCGCCGCCGGCGCGCAGCCGGTCGAGCGCCGCGAGATGGGCCGCGATGAGATCGGTGACGTGGATGTAGTCGCGCACCGCCGTGCCGTCCGGCGTCGGGTAGTCGTCGCCGAAGATGTCGATCGCCGGGCGTTTGCCGAGCGCCGTCTCGACTGCGACCTTGATGAGGTGCGTCGCACCCTTCGTTGACTGGCCGGACCGCCCGGCCGGATCGCTGCCGGCGACGTTGAAGTAGCGCAGCGCGGTGTAGCGGATCGGATGCGCCGCGGCGGCGTCCTCCAGCATCATCTCGCTCATCAGCTTGGACCGGCCATAGGGCGATTGCGGCTTCAGGAAGTTGTCCTCCGACACCGGCCCGAGGCCAGCCATGCCGTAGACCGCAGCGGTCGAGGAAAAGATGAAGTGCGGCACGCCGCCCGCCACCGCCGCGGCGATGAGGTCGCGCGTCTTAACGGTGTTGTTGAGGTAGTAGCCGAGCGGGTCCGAAACCGAATCCGGCACCACCACGGAGCCGGCGAAATGCACGATCGCGTCGATGCCGTGCTCGGCGATCAGCCGGCCGACCAGTGCCTGATCGGCGATGTCGCCCTGCACCAGCGTCGCGCCGGGCGAGACCAGCCAGTCGAAACCGGTGACGAGGTTGTCGAGGACGATGACGCTCTCGCCGCGGTCGAGCAGGCCGAGAACCATGTGGCTACCGATATAACCGGCCCCGCCGGTAACGAGGACGCTCACCGTGCGCCGGCCGCAGTCGTGATCGGGAGGTTGGTCATGGGTCTCTACTCCAAGTGTCTGACAGGGTGGACAATCTGGCGCTTGCAGCATCGTGGACTTCGCGCGCCGGCCCTTTTAGAACGTTTCTCGAAAGGAAGTTCTCAATGATCGACTATCAGGGCCATTTTGAATCCGCGATCGAAGCGCTGCATGCCGAGCGACGCTACCGGGTGTTTGCCGATCTCGAAAGGATCGTCGGGCGTTTTCCAACTGCGATCTGGCGCAACGATGGCGAGGCGCGCGAAATTACCATCTGGTGCTCGAACGACTACCTCGGCATGGGCCACCATCCCGCCGTCGTCGGCGCTATGCAGACGGCCGTGTCGGGCATGGGCACGGGCGCCGGCGGCACGCGCAATATCTCTGGCAACAGCCATCCCCTGACCTTGCTCGAGCGCGAGCTGGCCGATCTGCACGGCAAGGAAGCGGCGCTGGTCTTCACCTCCGGCTTCGTGTCGAACGAGGCGTCGATCTCGACCATCGCGAAACTCCTGCCGGATTGCCTGATTCTGTCCGACGAGCTCAACCACGCCTCGATGATCGAGGGTGTGCGCAAGGCCGGTACCCGCAAGCAGGTGTTCCGCCACAACGACGTCGCGCACTTGGAAGAGCTCCTGAAGGCCGCCGATCCCGAGCGGCCGAAGCTGATCGTTTTCGAGAGCGTCTATTCGATGGACGGCGACATCGCGCCGATCGAGGCGATCGTCGCGCTCGCCGAGCGCTACAACGCCATGACATATATCGACGAGGTGCACGCGGTCGGCATGTACGGCGCGCGCGGCGGCGGCATTTCCGAGCGGGACGGCGTGGCCGGCCGCATCGACGTGATCGAGGGCACGCTCGCCAAGGCTTTCGGCGTGCTCGGCGGCTACATCACCGGCAGCGCGGCGGTGATCGACGCCGTGCGTTCCTACGCGCCGGGCTTCATCTTCACCACCGCCTTGCCGCCGGCGCTGGCCGCCGCGGCGACCGCCTCGATCCGCCACCTCAAGGCCTCGCAGGCCGAGCGCGACAGCCAGCAGCGGCAAGCCGCGCGGGCGAAGACGGTTCTGGCGGCCGCCGACCTGCCGGTCATGCCCTCGGCGACGCACATCGTGCCGATCCATGTCGGCGATCCCGATCTCTGCAAGAAGGCGAGCGATCATCTTCTGGAGAAGCACGGTATCTACATCCAACCGATCAACTACCCGACGGTGCCGCGCGGCACCGAGCGGCTGCGGATCACCCCGACGCCGCTGCACGGCGACGACCTGATCGACAAGCTGCGCGATGCCTTGGTCGAGACCTGGCAGACCGTCGGGATCCCGTTCGCCGGTGACCGGCATGTCGATGTCGAGGCCGAGCGCGCGGTGATGCCGCTGGTGATGTCGAAGGCCGGCGGCTGACTTCAGCCGTCAGTCGCCGCGCCCCCCGGCGCTTCCGCCGTCCTCGCGCGGCGGCACAGCACCGGGCGCGCGCGGCGACGCGGCGGCCATGCGGCGCGCCAGAACCGGCACCAGCAAGGCGATGCAGACGAAGCGCACCACGTGGTGCGCAGCGACGTAGGCAGGATCGAGGTTGAACTGGTAGGCGAGCACCGTCAGCGCCTCCAGTGCGCCCGGCGCATAGGCCAGGGCGATCTTGCCGAAACCGATGCCGAGCGTCTCGTAGGCGATGAAGGCCGCAACGCCGGAAAGGCCGAGCCCGATCGCGAAGGCGCCGAGCGAGGCCGGCAGGTATTCCAGCAAGGCGCGGCGGTTTTCCGGCTTGAGCCGGCTGCCAATGATGACGCCGAGGAGAACCAGCGCGACGGTGGCGACCGGCTTCGGCACCGCCACCGGTGCGATGCCGCTGACGTGCAGCATGGCACTCGCGGCAAGCGCGCCAAGGAGCATGCCGCCCGGCACACGCGAGAGATGGCCGAGCCAGGCAGCGAACAGGCTGGCGCCGACGAGGATCAAGTATTCGGCGATCGGCCCGTCGGTGCCGCGGCTTGCCGCCAGAATGCCCTCGCCGCCCTGCAGCCAGGCAAGCGTCGGCGTCAGCGCGCCGAGCAGCAGCAACAGCCGCACGCTCTGGACGACGGTGATTCGCGTCAGGTCGGACCGGGTCTCGGAGGCAGCGGCGAGGACGAAGGACATCGCCCCCGGCAGTGCCGAGAACAGCGCGGTGGAGCGGTCCCAGCCGAAGCTCTTGCGCAGGAAGAAATAGGTCGCCGCCGTGACCGCCACGACGCCGATCATCTGAATGGCGAAGGACAGCGGCCAGAGTGCCAGCTGGTCGACCACCTCGGGCGTGACCCCTGCCCCGGCCTGGACGCCCAGGACGACGAAGGTGGCGTTGCGCAGGCTGTTCGGCAGCCGAGTGTCGATGCCGGACAGGCTGGCGATCGAGACGACCAGAGCGGACCCCAAGAGCCACGCCACCGGCAGGTCGAGCAGCGTCGCCACCGTGCCGCCGGCAGCCGCGAGCAGCAGCGTCAGCGCAAGCGCCATCAGGCGGGGCATGCCTTTCAAGCCGTCAAGCCTGCCGCCGGATCCAGCTTTGCAGACGGTCGGCAGCCATTTCCACCTCATCCAAACGGCGGTGGAAACAGGCGCGCAGGAAAGTGCCGGCTGACGACCCGAAAGCGGTGCCCGGGGCAAGGCCGACGCGCACGTCGTCGAGGATGTCGAAGGCGGCCTGGCGGGTGTCGGTGATGCCGTCGATCGAGAAGAAGGAGTAGAACGCGCCTTCCGGGGCGACGATGGCGACGCGGTTGGTCGACAGCAGCGCGCCCGTCAGGATGTCACGCGCCTTGTGCGCCCGCTCGACCTGCTCGACGATGAAGGACTCGCCATGGTCGAGCGCAGCGATGGCGCCGCGCTGCATGAAGGCGGCGACGCCCGAGGTCGAGTACTGGATGAGGTTTTCCAGCACCGTGCCGAACACCGCCGGGCACTCGATCCAGCCGACCCGCCAGCCGGTCATCGCCCAATTCTTGGAGAACGAGTTGACGAAGAAGATCGGCTCGTCCGGCTGCATGATGTCGTGGAAGGACGGCGCCCGCCCGCCGGCATAGTAAAAGCGGTTGTAGATCTCGTCGGCAATCAGCGTGATGCCGGTCTCGCGGACGATGGCGAGGATATCCTCGAGCATCTGGCGGTCGGCGGTCCAGCCGCTGGGATTGGACGGGGTGTTGACGAAGAGACCGCGTGTCTTCGGACCGATGGCGGCCCTAAGCTTGGCGAGGTCGAGCTGCCAACCGCTTTCGGTCCAATCGAGCGGCACCTCGCGCGCCACGCCGCCGGCGACACCGACGGCGGCAGCAAAGTTCGGCCAGGCCGGACCGATAAAAACGATCTCGTCGCCCTCGCCGGCCAAGGCCTGGATCACCAGCTGGATCGACTGCATGCCCGAGCCCGTGACGAAGAAGCGGTCGGAAGAGACCGGCTGCCCGAAAGTGCGCTCGGTGTAGCGGGCAAGCGCCTCGCGCAGCTCGGGCAGGCCGCGCTGCCAAGTGTAGAAGGTCTCGCCGGCGGCAAGGCTCGCTGCCGAGGCATCCCGGATGAACTGCGGCGTCGCGAGGTCTCCCTCGCCCGCCCAGAGCGGGATGACGCCGTCGAGCGTGCGGCCGTAGTTCATCACGGCGACGATGCCGCTTTCCGGGGCGGCCGCGGCGGCCGGGCGCAGTCGATCGAGAGGGCTCATGAAATGCCTTGCAGGATGGGAGCACGGCCGGCCTCGGCGCGCCATGTTCCGCCATCGCGCTTTCGCCCGCGGACGTCAACCCTCGGGATGGCGACAGACCTCAGCTTGGGTCGGTAAAGCTGCCGAAGCGCGCCGGCTGGCGGGCAGCGTCCGCCCGGCTGCTGGCGAGGAGATCGCGGATTTCCTGCAGCAGCTTCTGCTCTGCCGGCACTTCGGCGATCACCGCAGGCTTCTCCTCTTCCCTACGTTTCAGCTGGTTCATCGCCTTGACGACCATGAAGAGCACGAAGGCGACGATGAGGAAGTTGATGAGAAGCGTCAGGAAGGCGCCATAGGCGACGACGGTGCCTTGCTCGCGGGCGACCTCGAGGCTGCCGGAGGTGACGTTGCCGGACAGCGCGAAGAACTTGTTGGTGAAATCGACGCCGCCGGTGACCACGCCGACGAACGGCATGATGATGTCCTTCACCATCGACTGGACGAGGCCCGAGAAGGCGGCACCGATGATGATGCCGATGGCGAGGTCCACCATGTTGCCTTTCAGGGCGAATTCCTTGAACTCTTTGATCATCGCTCGTTCCCTCGCGCGGACGGGTCCCGCCCAGTTATTTCAATGACCCTTCCGGTCATGACGCAGCGAGAGCCAAGACAGCAAACGGAAGGATGTCAACGTGCACAGCTGGGTCATCGTCATTTCGGCGATCATCTACCTCTTTTTGCTGTTCGCCGTGGCGCATCTCGGCGACCGGCGCTCGGCGGAAGGGCGCGCCCGCACCAGCCGTCCGGGCGTCTATGCGCTGAGCCTTGCCGTCTACTGCACCTCGTGGACGTTTCTGGGCTCGGTCGGGGTCGCGGCCCGGGACGGTTTCGACTTTCTCGCCATCTACATCGGCCCTATTCTCGTCTTCCTCTTGGCGCCGCGGCTGATGCAGCGCGTGGTGCAGCTCGCCAAGGCCGAGAAGATCACCACGATCGCCGACTTCATCGGCGCGCGCTACGGCAAGAACCCGGCGGTCGCCGCCATCGCCACGGGAATCGCGCTGGTCGCGGCGGTGCCCTACATTGCCCTGCAGCTGAAGGCGATCTCGACCGGCGTCGCGACGCTGATCGTCTACTACCAGCCACAGGCGAGCCTGCCGCCGTTCTTTGGCGACAGCGCGCTGTTCATCACGCTGCTGCTCGGCCTTTTCGCCATCCTGTTCGGCACCCGCCAGGCGGATGCGACCGAGCATCAGGACGGGCTGGTGCTGGCGATCGCGATGGAATCGATCGTCAAGCTCGCCGCCTTCGTCGCGGTCGGCCTCTGGGTCTGCCTCCAGCTGTACGACGCGCCGGCGCTGTGGCAGGCGGCCCGCGCCGAGCCGGCGATCCGGGCGGCCTTCTCGAAAGGCGTCGACGGGCATTTCCTCGCCTCGCTGATCCTCAGCGGCTTTGCCATCCTGATGCTGCCGCGGCAGTTTCACGTGACCGTCGTCGAGAACCGTTCGCCCGAGGAGATCCGGCGCGCGCGCTGGCTGTTTCCGCTCTACCTCGTGGCCATCAATCTCTTCGTCGCGCCGATCGCCATTGCCGGCATGCTGAAGCTCGGCGGCGCCGTCGACAGCGACCTTTACGTCCTCGCCTTGCCTTTGTCGGAAGGCAATTCGCTGCTGGCGCTCATCGCCTTCCTCGGCGCACTGTCGGCCTCCACCGCCATGGTCATCGTCGCCTCGGTCGCGCTGTCGATCATGATCTCCAACGACCTCGTCCTGCCGGTCCTCCTGAAGCGGCGCGACACCATCGTCACCGGCGAGCGCGACGCGACGCGGCTGATCCTCGCCGTTCGGCGCACGGCGATCATCCTCATCGTGCTGCTCGGCTACCTCTACTACCGCTTTGCCGGCGGCGGCACGGGGCTGGCCTCGATCGGCCTCCTCTCTTTCGCCGCGGTCGCGCAGTTCGCGCCGGCCTTCCTGATCGGCCTTGGCTGGAAGGGCGCCAACGCCCGTGGCGCGAAGGCGGGGATGATCTCCGGCATTGCCCTCTGGTTCTACACCTTGCTGCTGCCGGCCGTCCTTCCCGGCTCGGCCCTGGTCATGGACGGGCCGCTCGGCATCGGGATGCTGCGGCCGCAGGGGCTGCTGGGCCTATCGCTCGACCCGCTGCTGCATGGCGCGCTGCTGAGCCTTGGCTGCAACGCGTTGCTGCTGGTGCTGGGCTCGCTGACCCGCCAGCCAAGCCCGCGCGAGCGCATCCAGGCCTCGATCTTCGTGCGCCAGGACGGCGGCGCCTCGACCGGCTTCCGGCGGGCGCGCGCCGGCGTCACGGTCGGCGAGCTGAAGGCGACGATCGCCCGCTATCTCGGCAGCGACCGCACCGAACGCTCGTTCGACAGCTTCGCCGTCGCCGAACGGCGCCAGCTCGCCGATACCGACGAGGCGGACAGCCGGGTTGTCGGCTTCTCCGAACAGCTCCTGGGATCGGCGATCGGCTCGGCCTCGTCGCGGCTGGTGCTGTCGCTCCTGCTGCAGCGGCACAAGGGCTCCAGCCGATCGGCCATCCGCCTGCTCGACGATGCCTCGGAAGCCTTGCAGTACAACCGCGACATCCTGCGGCTGGCGCTCGACCAGGTTGACGAGGGCCTTGCGGTCTTCGACGCCGACTTCTGTTTGACCTTCTGGAACCGGCAGCTGCGCGACCTGCTCGACCTTCCGCCGCAGCTCGGCCAGGTCGGCACGCCGCTGACGGCCGTGCTGGAGCAGCTGCGCCGCGAGGGCCAGATCGATGCCGGCGAGTATGCCCGCAGCTTCGAGGTCCTCACCAACGCTCCGGCGCTGCGCCAGGTGTCGTTGCGGCGCTCGAACCGGGTGGTCGAGATCCGCACCCATCCGATGCCGGAGGGCGGCCTCGTGCTGACCGTCGCCGACATGACCGAGCGCGAGCGACACGCGGCGACCCTGCACGAGATGAACGAGACGCTGGAGGAGCGGGTGCGCCAGCGCACCGCCGAACTCCTCAAGGTCAACGCGGCGCTCGCCGAATCGCGGCAGGTGGCCGACGCCGCCAACATCGGCAAGACGCGGTTCCTCGCCGCCGCCGGCCACGACATCCTGCAGCCGCTGAACGCCGCCAAGCTCTATGCCTCGGCGCTGCAGGAGCGCTATTCCCGCCTGCCCGGCAAGGCGCTCGCCGCCAATATCAGCTCCTCGCTGGAATCGGTCGAGGCGATCCTCGGCGCGGTGCTCGACATCTCGAGGCTGGATGCCGGTGCCATGGCGCCCTCGCTCGAGGATTTCCCGCTGGAGCCCCTCCTGCGGCAGATCAAGACGGACCTTGCGCCGCTGGCCGAGGAGAAGGGTGTCCGTCTGCGGTTCGTCGAGACCTCGGTGACCGTCCGCTCCGACCGCAACCTCCTGCGCCGGCTGCTGCAGAACCTTGTCTCCAACGCCGTGAAGTACACCCGTACCGGCAAGGTCGTGGTCGGCGTGCGCCGGCGCCCGGGAAAACTTATCGACATCGCGGTCATCGACAGCGGCATTGGCATTCCCCGCCACCAGCTGCAGAACATCTTCCAAGAGTTCATCCGCCTCGACGAGGGCACCCGCACGGCGCAAGGGCTGGGCCTCGGGCTGTCGATCGTCGACCGCATCGCCAAGGTGCTCGACCATCCCGTCAGCGTCACCTCCGAGCACGGGCGCGGCACGCGCTTCCATGTCGGCCTTCCCCGCCGCCCGGCGATGGCGCCGGCACCCGCAGCCCTCGCCACAGTACGCGTGCACCGGGCGCTGCGGCTCGACGGCATGCTGGTGCTGATCCTCGACAACGACGCATCGATCCGCGACGGCATGGCGGCGCTTCTCTCCGGCTGGCACTGCGAGACGCTGCTCGCCGGCTCGCTAGCCGAGGCGATCCAGGTTTGCGGAGCGGCCGAGCGGCTGCCGGACATCGCGCTGATCGACTTCCACCTCGACCAGGGCACCGGGCTCGACGCGCTGTCGCGGCTGCGCTGGCAGATCGACCGGCAGCTGCCGGCGATCATGATCACCGCCGACCGCTCGCCGGAAGTGCGCGAGCACGCCGCGGCCATCGGCGTCGACGTCCTCACCAAGCCGCTGAAGCCGGCCTCGCTGCGCGCCGCGATGGCGCAGCACCGCGGCCGGCGCGAGGCGGCGGAATAGCGCCGGAGACGGCAAGCCCCTGCCCTAAGGGTCGCTCGTTCGTGAGAACTACCGGCTGACGCCGTCCTCGCGGCCGGGATCGAGCTGGCCGAGCCGGATCACCGCCTGGGTGCGGCTGTCGACACCGAGCTTCTGCAGTACCGCCGAGACATGCGCCTTGATCGTCGCCTCGGAGATGCCGAGCTCGTACGCGATCTGCTTGTTGAGGAGCCCGCGCCCGAGCATGGTGAGGACGCGGGTCTGCTGCGGCGTCAGGCTGCGCATCTGCTCGATCAGCGCAGCGACCTCCGGATCGCCCTCGGCGCCGAGCTGGACGTTTGCCGGCAGGTAGACGTCGCCGGCCAGCAGCGAGGCGATAGCGGCGCGGATCTCCTCGAAGCTCGCCGACTTCGGAATATAGCCGGACGCACCGAGATCGAGCGCCCGCCGGATCAGCGGCGCGTCCTCGCTGCCGGAGACGATGGCGATCGGCACGCCCGGGTGCTCCGCCCGCATCAAGGCGAGACCGGCAAATCCGCTGGCGCCGGGCATGTTGAGGTCGAGCAGAAAGAGATCGGCTTCCGGATGCGCCGCGATCGCCGACGCCGCCTGGTCAAAATCGGCGGCCTCGACGATCAGATGCTCGCCCGGCAGCGAGGCCAGGATCTCCTTCAGGGCGCCGCGGAACAGCGGATGATCGTCGGCGACGATGAAGGTACGGTTCACAGGGCGCCTTGCAACGGTTTCACGGGCAGCTCTCTCTGGGTCAGCGCAGCTGAAACGCCGGCCATGTCTGCAACGAACCGCATCGCAGCAGAAGGTTCAAGGGGTAGGCGCGGCCGAGCACGGCTTGCCTCGGACGCCGGCGCGTCTTTGCGCGCGGTCAGGCCCGGCCACCGAGGCTGCTGCGGCCGGGCTGGCCGGCGCGGGTTCCGGCAAAATGCAGCACCACCTCGCGGGTATGGGGCCGTACCCGGTGCTCGACGACGTAGAGGCCTTGCCAGGTGCCGAGCATCAGCCGGCCGCGCAGCACGGGGATGGCGAGGCTCGTCGCCGTCAGCACGGTCTTGATGTGCGCCGGCATGTCGTCCGGCCCTTCGATCGAATGCCGGTAGATCGGTCCGGCAGGCGCCAGCCTGTCCAGCGCATCGAGAAGATCGGCCTGCACGTCCGGGTCGGCATTCTCCTGGATCGTCAGCGACGCCGAGGTGTGGCGGATGAAGACGGTCAGAAGCCCGTCACCCGCCTCCAGCGTCGACAGCCGCTCCTGCACGGCCTGCGACAAATCAAGCATCGAGCGCCCCTTGGTGCGGACGGCAAGCGTCTCGATGAACTGCATCGGCTCCATCAATGCCGGTCTTTCCTTCTTACGCCACAACACGACCGGCCAATGCCGGCAGAGGTGACAGGCGTTTTGCCTTCGCCCATCGTCCCTCCATAATCCCAGACCATGATCGTCGCCGCGATGGAACCACCGGACCTCTCGCAGCGCAAAAAAGACCGGCCACACGGCTAATGAAAGTCCGGTCCTCCGGCAAAAAAAGGAAGCGTGATGACCGTCAAGCGCCTGATCATCGATCCCGCCGATTTCGACCTCAGCCGCGCCGAGCCGGAGCTGATGGCGATGAACGCCGACATCATCGCGCTGCAGCGATCCCGCCCGAGCCCCTGGAGCGCGCCGATCACCGCAGTGCGCCAGGCGCGGGCCGAGGGGCGCGGCGTGTTTCCGGCCGCACCGGTCGATCCCGGCGCGACGACGACCGAGATCCGCGGACGCGGCAGCCATCCGATTGGCGTTCGGATCCTGCGTCCCACCGGACAGGCAGAGCGGGGGACGTTCCTGCACTTCCACGGGGGCGGATGGGTCTGGGGCACGGCCGCCGAGAACGACCCGTTCCTGCGCCGGATCGCCGATCAGACCGGGCTCGCCGTCGCCTCCGTCGACTACCGCCTCGCGCCGGAGTTTCCGTTTCCGAACGGGCCCGAGGATTGCGAGGACGCAGCGCTCGCTTTGATCGCGGGAGACATCGCCGATGCGCATGGCCCGTTGCCGACCGGTTACCTTGCCATTGGCGGTGAATCAGCCGGCGCGCATCTCGCGGTCCTGACGCTGATCCGGCTGCGGGACGGGCATGGCGTGACGCCGTTCGCCGCCGCCAACCTCAATGCCGGCTGCTACGACCTGTCGCTGAGCCCCAGCGTCCGTCGCTTCGGAAGCGAGCGGCTGGTGCTGAACACCGAGGACGTGGCCGCCTTCTCGGAGCGCTTCCTGCCCGCCGGCAGCGACCCGCGCTCGCCCGACATCTCGCCGCTCTACGCTGACCTTACCGGCCTGCCGCCGGCCCTCTTCACCGTTGGAACCTGCGACCTCCTCGTCGACGACAGCCTGTTCATGGCGACGCGCTGGCTGGCGGCTGGCAATGCGGCGGAACTCTCGCTGGTCACCGGCGGCTGTCACGTCTTCCAGAACCTGCCCTCCTCGACCGGCGTCCGCTCGATGTCCGAGATGGCTACCTTCCTTCGCCGCCACCAGGCCGCCAGCGACGACACACAGGGCCACGACCGACTGGTCGAACAGCTCTAGCGGCCGAACGCTATCGCATCCCTCGCAGATCCGGCCGCGCCTTTGGGCGCGGCCGGGCCGGTCCCTACGGGGAAGGTTACGTCCGGTTCGGGCTGGTGTCCGGGGCGGGCTTCTCGTCGTCGAGTTCGCGGGCGATGTCGCGGAAGGTGCGGAAGATGTGTTTCATCTGGCCGAGCGCCTTGTCGAGGTCGGCATCTTCGGGCAGCACCGACTGCGGCGGCTTGCGCGGGCCGGCGGCGGCGCCATCGTCGGGCCGGCCATCCTTCAGGCTGGCGACTTCGTCGGACAGCTCGCGGATGCGATCCTCCAGCCGCTGGCGTTCGTCCTCGGACGGCTCGCAGGCGATCTGGCCATTGTCGACCTGGCAGAGGCTGATCTCGCCGGTCTGCGTGTCCAGCCGCGCGACGCCGCCGTCGACCGGCTGCATCGAATAGCGGGACGCGGCGGAGGGCGGCATCAGGCTCTGGGACGACGGGCTCTGCGGCACGAGGCTTTGCGCCATGGCCGCGCCGCCGGCCAGCATGATCGCGGCACCACCGGCCAGAGCGAGGATCAGGATGGCGATCGCGGTCTTCATCGGCAACTCCCTGGGGCCCGGATCTTCGGGCGCGCGGAGCTATCCCACGCAAATTGGGCGAGATTGCCGCGATTGACCTTTATCACCATGTCTGGCAACCGAGGCTATGAGCGATCCGATCTACAAGATTGCGCCGAGGGCGCTGTGGCAGGCCGCTGAACAGGCAGGACGTTTCGACGGCGCGCCGGTCGACCTCGCCGACGGCTACATCCATTTCTCGACCGCGCTGCAGGTTCGCGAGACCGCGCACAAGCATTTCACCGGCCAGCGCGAGCTGCTGCTGATCGGGATCGACCCCGACAAGCTCGGCGACGCGCTGAAGTGGGAGCCCTCGCGCGGCGGTCAGTTGTTCCCACACCTATATGGCCCGCTAAGCTTGGACGCCGTGCTGTTCGCCGAAGAACTGCCGGTGGACGCAGCCGGCTACCACGTTTTCCCCGCGAGCATCCGGTGAGCCTCTACGACGTCGCCCGTCCCCTCCTCTTCAAGCTCGACGCGGAAAAGGCGCATGGCCTGTCGATCGCCGCGTTGAAGCGCGGCGTCATCCCGCGCGTCGACATCCCCATCGACAGCCGCCTGCGCACGGCGGTCGCAGGCTTGTCCTTTCCGAACCCGCTCGGCCTTGCCGCCGGCTACGACAAGAACGCCGAGGTGCCCGACGCCGTGCTGCGGCTGGGTTTCGGTTTCACCGAGGTCGGCACGATCACCCCGCTGCCGCAAGCCGGAAACCCGCAGCCCCGGGTCTTCCGCCTGCCGGCGGCCGGCGCCGTGATCAACCGGCTCGGCTTCAACAACGAGGGCGCCGCGGAAGCCTACGAGCGGCTGCAGCAGCGGCGGCGCAAATCCGGCATCGTCGGCATCAATGTCGGCGCGAACAAGGATGCCGCCGACCGCATCCACGATTATGTCGAGGGCATCAGCCGCTTCGAGCCTCTGGCAAGCTACCTCACCGTCAACATCTCGTCGCCCAACACGCCGGGCTTGCGCAAGCTGCAGGGCGGCGACGACTTGGAGCGCCTGCTGGAGGCGGTGGTCGCCGCCCGCAACGGCGCGGCGGCGGTCGACGGGCGGCCGCGCACGCCGATCTTCCTCAAAGTCGCGCCCGACCTCGACCGCGAGGAGATCGCCGCCATTGCGCGGTCGGTCGCCGCGCACGGCATCGAGGGGCTGATCGTCTCGAACACCACGCTGTCGCGCGACGGCCTCTCGACCACGCTGCTGAACCGCAACGAGGCCGGTGGCCTTTCCGGCCGGCCGCTGTTCCGCCGCGCCACCTACGTGCTGGCGGCCTTCCGCCGGGCACTGGGACCCGACATCGCGCTGATCGGGGCCGGCGGCGTCGACAGCGCCAAGACGGCGATCGCCAAGGTCGAGGCCGGCGCCGACCTCGTCCAGCTCTATACCGGCCTCGTCTATGGCGGGCCGCGCCTGCCGACGAAGATTCTCGCCGGCATGAGCCATTTCATGGACCTCAACGGCATCGGTCGCCTTTCCGAAATCCGCGACCGCACGGTCGATCGCGTGCTATCCGCCGGCCCCGACGCAAACTGAGCTTCGCCTCAGGCGGAGGCGAAGGTCTGGCGGCGGCGGCCCGGCAAGGCGGCGAGCAAGGTCACGCCGCGCAGCGACAGGAACACCTCGAAGGCGAGCCAGAGCCCGTGATTGCCGAAGGACGGCACGAGGGCGAAGGCGAGGACGGCGAACAGCGCTGTCGACAGGAGCATCATGTCGCGCATCGTCCGCGACCAGGTGGCGCCGATGTAGATGCCGTCCATGACAAAGGCGAGCGCCCCGGCGAAGGAGGCGATCGACGCCCAGAAGAGATAGGGGCGCGCTGCCGCCCGCACCGCCGCGTCGGTGGTGAGAAGATCGACGATCGAGCCGCCCGCGACGAGGAAGAGCAGCGTCAGGAGGCCCGACAGTGCGAGCCCCCAGGCGATCGACAGGCGCACCGCGCGATCGAAGGCCGGCCGCCAGAACGCCCCGACCGAACGGCCGACCAGCTGCTCGGAGGCCGTCGCGATCCCGTCGAGGAAATAGCCGCCGATCATGAACATGTTGAGGAGGACACCGTTGGCGGCAAGCGTCAGCGCGCCGAGGCTGGCCCCGAGCCGGGTGAACAGCATGTAGCCGCCGAGCAGGCAGAACGAGCGGATCATGATGTCGCGGTTGAGGGCGATCATCTTGAGGAAGCCGGCCTTCTCGAACACCCGCCGGCGCGTCGGGCGCTCGGCCCGGTCGAACCCGCGGATGACGAGGATGAGGCCGACCATGGCTCCGATCGCCTCGCCCGACACCGTCCCCAGCGCCACGCCCGCGACGCCGCCTTCCCAGACGAGGCCGAACAGGATGGCGAGACAGATGTTCGCGCCATTGATGACGATCTGAAGCCCAAGCCCGAGCGCGCCTCTGCCCCGCCCGAGGACGTAGCCGAGGAGGGCATAGTTCGTCAGCGCGAAGGGCGCTGAGAACATCCGCCAGAACAGATAGGTTCGCGTCGCCTCGGAGACCGCGGCATCGGGGGCGATGAGGAGAGGCCGGCCACCGAGATGGCCGGCTCCAGAAGGACGAGCCCGCAGCCGATGACCAGCGCCAGCACCAGCGCGCGCCAGAACACCGCCTGCATTTCCGTGCCGTCGCCCTCGCCAAGGGCCTGTGCGGTGAGACCCGTGGTGCCCGAGCGCACGAAGTTGAAGGTGGCGAAGGCGAAATCGAAGATCAGCGCGCCGACGACGAGCCCTGCGAGCGCAGCGGCATCTCCCATCCGGCCGACCACCGCGATATCGGTGAGCCCCAGCAGCGGCGTCGTCAGAAAGGCCAGCGTCATCGGCACGGCGATGCGCAGGACCTCACGGTTGGTCACGTCGAACGGTCGGGCAGTACGGGGCGATGCAGGGATCATGACGCGGTTCCATCGAAGCTCGGAGGACGGCGTGGCAGCTTCCGATGAAGGCGGCAAGGGGCGTTGTACGGGGGTCTGCTGACGGTAGTGAACCGCGCCCTATGTCAGCTGCGATGACCTTGCCGATCGTTCACCATCCCGCCTTCGACGCCCAGTTCGATGCCCAACATCGCTTTCCCATGGGCAAGTTCTCGCGGCTCGCCGAGATCCTCGTCGAGGACGGACTGGTGCCGGACGGGTTTCACGTTCCCGTGCCGGCGACCCCGGAGCAACTATGCCGGGCGCACTCGGCCGAATACGTCGATGCGGTGCTGTCGCAGACCGTCTCGCCTGCGATGGAAAAGGCGATCGGCTTTCCCGTCGACGAACGCGTGTCGCGGCGCTCGCGCTGCGCCACCGGCGGCACCATCCTCACCGCCCGGCTGGCGCTGGCGCATGGCCTTGCCTGCAACAGCGCCGGCGGCAGCCACCATGCGTCGACGGATGCCGGCGCGGGCTTCTCCGTCTTCAACGACGTCGCCGTCGCCGCGCGGGCGATGTTGGCCGAGCACCTTGTCGACCGGGTGCTGGTGTTCGACTGCGACGTGCACCAGGGCGACGGCACCGCGCGGATCTTCACCTGCGATCCCCGCGTCTTCACGCTCTCGATCCACGGCGCCCACAATTATCCCGAGGTGAAGCCGCCGTCGGATCTCGACATTCCCCTTCCCGACAAGACCGGCGACGAGGCCTATCTCGCCGTCCTGCCCTACGCGCTCGAGACGAGCCTTCTGCAGGCACGGCCGGACCTCGTCTTCTACAATGCAGGCGTCGACCCGCATGCGGACGATCGGCTCGGCCGCCTGTCGCTGTCCGACGCGGGGCTCGCCGAACGCGACCGCCGCGTCATCGGCTTCTTCCGCGAGTGCGGTATCCCGGTGGCCGGCGTCATCGGCGGCGGCTATTCCCGCGACATCGACAGCCTGGCCCGCCGGCACACGATCCTGCACCGGGTGGCGGCGGAGTTTAGCTGATCGCCACCTCATATCACTTAGGGTAATTGCAACTATTAAGAGAATATGCAACTCTCGGTTACTCTCTACCGGAGGACGCATCATGCCCCAAGGATTGCTGCCAAAGCCGCCAATCGAAACAGGCTGGTCCCTCTCGCGGCTGGCCCTGGTCGTGGTTCTCCTGACTTTTCTCATTGGCATCTGGTTCAGCGGCTGGCCACTACCGGACACGCCGCACCTGTCCGACACCGCCTTCACAGACGTCCTCTCTGCGCTCGGCACCCTGGCGATCCTCGCTCTCTTCGTAGAGCGGACGGTCGAAGTATATGCCGTCAGTGTCCGCGAGCCGGGGAAGGTCTTGCTAGAAAACACCCTCGCCAAAGAGCAGGCCGGCACCGATGCTGCGCTCATACAAGGAGCTCAATCCAAGCTTGCGGGGTATCAAGCAGGTACGCAGAAAAGGGCGACGCTTTTCGCGCTGGGTCTTGGGCTCTTGCTGGGGCTCTTCGGCGTGAGCATTCTCGGCCCGATGTTCGACGCGGCTGACCACCTCGGCAAATCGTACCAATATCTTCGCCTGCTCGACGTGATCATCGTCGGCGGCCTCCTCGCTGGCGGTGCCGATCCCATTCATCAGATGATCAAGGTGCTGCAGGATGCCGCCGAGTTGAACCGCGCCAATACTGCCCTCACCGCGGCCGAGACGAAAGCAGCCGCAGCGCAGACGAAGGCAGCCGCCGCCGCGATCCAGCCTCCCAACTAAAGCCGGTCAGCGCCGCCCGATCTTCAATAGCCTCGAGATGATGAACAGCGGGACCACGATCACGGCGCCAAGAATGAAATAGTCGACGGCACGGTCGAGCGAGCCGAACAGCGAGTACCAGATCCAGCGGAAGAAATCGGTAATCCAGTAGAGGATCTCGCGCGGGCTCCAGTCCAGCCAGGACAGGACGAGACCGACGGCGATCGACAGCAGCACGAGCTTGACGATCACCGAAAGCGGCGAGCCGCCGAGAAAACTGGATACGCGATCGGCCATGGCGGGTTCCTGAAGCTTCGTTGGCCATGAGGTAGTCGGACAAGCCGGCGAGGACAAGGCGGCCGCCGCAAGCCTTCAGTCGCCGAGCATCGCCTGCAGCGTCTCCAGACGGTCGGCCTCGAAGGCCGGCTTGTCCCAGCGCAGGCGTGAGATCCGGGGGAAGCGCATGGCGACGCCGGACTTGTGGCGGCTGGAGCGGGCAAGCCCTTCGAAGGCGACCTCCAGCACCAGGCCGTGATCGGGCTCGGCGCGCACAGAGCGGACGGGGCCGTAGCGCCCGATCGTGTTGTCGCGGATGTATTTGTCGAGCTGCTTCAGTTCCTCGTCGGTGAAGCCGAAATAGGCTTTCCCCACCGGCACGAGTTCGGGTTGGTCCTCGGGGCCCGCCCAGACGCCGAAGGTATAGTCGGAGTAGAAGCTCGAACGCTTGCCGTGACCGCGCTGGGCATACATCAGCACGGCATCGACGAGATGCGGGTCCTGCTTCCACTTGAACCAGGGGCCCTTCGGCCGGCCGGGCACATAGGCCGAATCCCAGCGCTTCAGCATCAGTCCCTCGATCACCGGGTGCGGCGGCGCGATGCGCTTTGCGGCAAGATCCTCCAGCGTCTCGAAGGGAACGAAGGGCGAAAGGTCGAAGCGGCTGGGATCGAGCGCCGGCAGAAAGCGCTCTAGCCGCCGCCGGCGCTCGGCAAAGGGTAGCGGTCGAAGGTTCTCCCCGCCGTCCTGCAGGAGGTCGTAGGCGCGCAGGAAGACCGGGTGCTGCTTCATGACGGCGGCGCCGACGCTCTTGCGGTTCAGCCGCTGCTGCAGGTCGGAGAAGGTGCCGACGACGATCTCGTCGCCATCCGTCGGGCGCGCCACCAGCAGCTCGCCGTCAAGCGCACCGTCGAATTCCATCCGCTCGATGAGGTCGGGGAACGAGCCGGAAATATCGTCGCCGGTGCGCGAATAGAGCCGGCAGACGCCGCCCTCGCGTGTCGCCTGGACCCGGATGCCGTCCCACTTCCATTCCGCCGCATAGTCTTCGGGCGTGATGCGGGCGTGGTCGCCGGCCTCCAGCGGCTGCGACAGCATCACCGGCCGGAACGGCGAGAGGGCCGCCGAGACCGGCTTCTCCGCAACGCCCTCGAGCCAGGCGAACAGCGAGAGATAGGGCGGCGCGAGCCCATGCCAGAGCTCTTCGATCTCGGCGATGTCCTTGTCCCCGAAATCGGCCAGCGCCTGCTTGGCAAGCCGCGAGGAGACGCCGATGCGCATCGAACCGGTGACGAGCTTCAGCAGCGCATAGCGGCCGGAAGAGTCGAGCCGGTCGAGCCAGTCCTCAATGAGTCTGGGCCCCTCGGCGCGCGAGGCGGCGTTGAGCGTCTCGATGATTTCGCTGAGCGTCGGCAGGTCGTTGCGCAGGATGGTCTCGGGCTCGCCGTCGTGCGGGCCCGGCCAGACGAGCGCGATGGTCTCCGCGAGATCGCCGACATAGTCGTAGGAATAGCCAAACAGCACCTCGTCCATGCGGCTGGTCGCGAGGACCCGAAGCATGGCCGGCTTGACCGCCGAAATGTCGAGCTCGCCGGTGATCGCGGCAAGGCCATAGCCGCGGTCGGTGTCCGGCACCTCGCGGAAAAAGTCGACCAGCAGCCGTAGCTTGCCGTTGCGCGACGGGGTGAGGACGAGGCGGTCGAGGAGTTCGGCGAAGCGTTTCATGCGGACCTGACGGAAGGACTTTCGGTGAAGCTAGTGCGCCAGCTCCGTCCGATCAGTCCGCACGCCGCGCATGACACGGTTTGCCAGCTGGTGTTTCGCCGAAAACACCGCATCGGCGTCCATACCGGGCTCGCGCACCAGCCATTCGAGGTAGTCGAGCGGCACCTCGCCGAAACGCACGCCCTTGTGCTTTCCGAAGCGCAGCTTCGACAGGAGCGCTGGCTGGTGCGAGACCCGCTCGGCCCTCTCCAGGAAATCGGCGACGTCGAGGCAGCGCGGCATCAGCGCTTCGGCGATCCGCCGCAGCAAGACCGCCGTGCAGAGCGCATCATAGAGCGCCCGGTGCGGGTGCAGCCCCTCCAGCTGCGGCCGGATCTCGCTGAGATCCAGTGCGAGATATTTCACCAGCGACTGCAGACCATGCGCCGGCAGGTCGGGAAACGCCCGCAGCGCCAGCTTGTGCGTGCACAGCCAGCGGCTGGTGATCTTCAGCCGCGGCCGGTCGAACTCCGCCCGCTGCGCCGCATAGGACGGCGCGCCTTGGAACGGCAGGATGGCCTCGGCGAAAGACGGTGCGCCCTCCAGCATTTCGTCGGAAATCTGATGCACGCGCCGCGCATGCGGGTTGATGACGATGCCCGCCGGATCGACCAGGCTCTGCAGCGGGTTGAAAATCTGCCCGGTGGCGAGGTCGAGATCCGCCGATCCGATCTCGATCACCGCGTCTTCCGGCAGGCTGTGACCGGCGGTCTCGGTATCGATGACACGCACAACGGTCTGAGCGGGTTCGGCAAACAGCGACGGTGTCGTCGGGGCGGCGGGGAAAAGGTTCAACATCACCCTGGAATGTCGTCGCTGGCGAAGAGATTCGCAAGCGTTCAGCGGGAGTTGCGTGGCTGAAACGGCATCACTCTTTCGGGTCGATCGCCAGCACCCAGAAAAAGTTGTCCTCGCCCTCGAAACGGCGAAGCTCGGAAGAGGTCAAGAGCAACCGTCCTTCGCTGGCGGTGGCGAGCCCGATGCTGTTGCCGAGATCCTTGTCGCTGTTGCTGACCGGCTTTGCCGGATCGTACCGGTTGTCGGCCTGTCCGGTCCGGTAGGTGCGCCCGACAAAAGCCGAAACGCCCGATGTCAGCGGCTTCAGTTCGGCGCGCAGGCGCTCGCCGCTGATCTTCTCGACCACGAGCCCACCGCCCTCGCCCGCCGAGACCGCGCACCGGTGCCGGCCGACGGAACGCGCCGCCTGGTTGGAATAGCCGAAATAATAGAGAACGCAGGAGCGCTCGCCTTCGAGCGCGGCCGTCGGTGCGGCGATCGCGGGGGACGGCCGCCCGGTGAGGTTAGCCGCGATCTCGCCGGCGGCGGCACGCGCGGCGCCGGGGCCGGCGGCGAGATCGGCCGAGGCGTTGCGGGCGATGGTCCGGTCGATCTCGAACGGCAGGTCCGTCAGCGATTTCTGGTCGGTGGCGGACAGGGCGGCGAGCGTTGCCGCGCAGTCCGTGGCGCAACCGGCGAACGCAGGCGATGCGGCTTGCCCTGCCGGCGGCGCCTCGGGCGTCGCGGCCGCGTCGACGGCTGCTGTGTCGGGCGCACCCGCCGCATCAGGCCCCGCGCCTTCGCCGGCGCCGGGAAGCTCCTCACGCGTCTCCCCCTCGGCCTCGGGCGCAGGCCCCGGCACGTTTGGCAGGATCGGCACCGGCGGCGTCACCACGCGCTGGTTCTGCGGCGAGGCCGCGGGGTCGGCGGCAGCACCCGGCGCCGCATCGGTCTCGTCGGGATCGCTGGGGAAGGAGGCGAAGCGTTCGGCGAGCGCGGCCTCGGCCTTGGCGTCCGGCGCTGGCGCCGGAACCGTGGCCGGTGCAGGCGCCGGGGGCGTCGCTTCCGGGGCGGGCGTCGGCGGGGCTTCCGGCGCGGAGATGGCAGGGGACGCAGCCTCACCCGCCGATGCCACCGGCTCCGGCGACGCGGTTCCGGCAACGGCCGGTGCATCGGACGCAGTCGGAGCGGCGGGCGTTGAGGCCTCACCTGCGCCGGCGGCAACCCGTTCGCCCGCCTTCTGCAAGGCCATGGCGCCGCCGATCTCACTCTGGTGCGTCGTCTTGTCGTAGACGCAGACGAGCGAACTTTGCAGGCCGTCGTCCAGCGCCTTGCCGCTGAGGACGGCGAGGCCGTAGCTGGCGGACCCGAAAGGGTCGACGGTGACGATGGGCGCCTCGATCAGCGCCGCCGCCGCCGCCCGGCAGGAGGCCTCGACATCCCGGCGGAAAGCCGCCCACGCATCGGGGCTGGCGGCCGACGCGACGATCGGCGAAAGAGACGCGACCAGCAGAGCGAGGGCAAGCGGGATTTTTTGGGACGGCATCGGCAACTCTTCTGCAGGAGAACGGGACCGTTCTCCCATCCTGCCGTTATCGCTGGAGAAATGGGAGTCATTGAGGCACGGTTTGCAGCATCGGATCGATCTGCTACTTCTCCGTTTACGTTAACGTCAAAGAATGGAGCCGCGCCGATGAGCCTTCCCGCGATTCTCAAAGGTCGGCTGCGGCTTCCGGTCATCGCCGCGCCGCTGTTCATCATCTCGCATCCCAAGCTCGTCATCGCCCAGTGCCAGGCCGGCATCGTCGGCTCGTTTCCCGCGCTCAACGCCCGCCCGGCCGCCCAACTCGACGAGTGGCTGGCGGAGATCACCGAGACGCTCAGCGCCTACGACGCCGCTCATCCAGATGCCCCCTCGGCACCCTTCGCGGTCAACCAGATCGTCCACCGCTCGAACGACCGCATCGAGGCGGACCTGGCGATGTGCGTGAAATACAAGGTGCCGATCGTCATCACCTCGCTCGGCGCAGTGCCCGAGGTAAACGCGGCGGTGCACGGCTATGGCGGCACCACCTTGCACGACGTCATCAACAACCGTTTTGCCCATAGCGCCATCCGCAAGGGGGCGGACGGCCTGGTCGCCGTGGCGAGCGGGGCCGGCGGCCATGCCGGCACGCTGTCACCCTTCGCGCTGATCCAGGAGATCCGCGAGTGGTTCGACGGGCCGCTGTTCCTGTCCGGCGCCATCGCCACCGGCGGCGCCGTGCTGGCGGCCGAAGCGATGGGCGCGGACGGCGGCTATATCGGCTCAGCCTTCATCGCCACGGAAGAAGCGCGTGCCAGCGACGCCTACAAGCAAGGCATCGTCGAGGGGAGCGCTGCCGACATCGTCTACTCCAACCTCTTCACCGGCATCCACGGCAACTACCTCAAGGCGTCGATCATCGCCGCCGGCCTCGACCCAAAGCGCCTTCCGGAAAGCGATCCCTCGCAAATGGATTTTGCGGCCGCCGTCGGCGGCGCCAAGGCGTGGAAAGACATCTGGGGCTCCGGCCAGGGCATCGGCGCGGTCAAGGACGTGGTGCCGACAGCTGCGCTCGTCGCCCGCCTCGCCGACGAATACCAAGCCGCCCGCGCCCGCCTCGCGCTGTAGGCCGAACCGACCGCCCACAAGGCAATACGCCGCTTGGTCGATTTTGCCGCTGATAACGCAACCCAGCGCGGCGCGCGCGAAATGCAAGCGGCGCTCGCATCGACAAAACTGGTCCGAAACTTTCTGCCGGACGCCCCTCCCCGGCCGATGTCGATTTGCGGCTTGAACTCGTCCCGATTTGTCGGTATCAGATCGCCGTCCGCGGGAAGCCATTTCCGGTCCGGGCATGCCGCTTTAGCTCAGTTGGTAGAGCACGTCATTCGTAATGACGGGGTCAGGTGTTCGAGTCACCTAAGCGGCACCATTTTCCTTCTGCTGGTTCACATTTTGCATTGGCCTCTTTTAAAGAGCCGCGCGGCGTTCCTTTCCGATGCTGATTTCCATGCGGTCGCGAGCATTGACCAAGAACGGTTAGCGAACCCTGACGCCGGTCGGGGTTGCGCCTCGCCTCAATGCCACAACTTCATCTGCCCCATTACTTGCTGGGTACGTGATCAGCATCCTGGCAGTGGAACATGTCCACGCCGAGCGATGGCTTCTGCCGCAGAGTAATCCTAGGGATTGGAGAACATCGCGGGAGCATCCGAGACAAAGGCTCCGGGTAAATTTCAGCGAAGTTGCAATTGCCATCACCGACATGAGTTGCCACCGCTTGGCTTCGGCCCTGGTCGAGACTTGACCGCACGGAGCAGTTAGAGCAGTGCTGTAACACTAAGTAACCTGGAGTTGCAGATTCATGGACCGCCGCGATGCTATGCTCGAGATGTTCGACGCGACTGGTTTCGGCTTGGAAATTGGCCCGAGTTACAACCCGCTTCTGCCAAAGGGTTCGGGATACAATGTCGAGGTCCTCGACCATGCGGAACAAGCGACGCTCTTTGCGAAGTACAAAGATGACAAGGCCGTCGACGCTTCGCGGATCGAGGTCGTCGATCATGTTTCAGATGGCCGATCCATGATCGAAGTCATTGGAGGTGAACAGAGATACGACTTCATCGTCGCCAGTCATGTGATCGAGCACACGCCCAACCCCCTCGGGTTCTTGAAAGAATGTGAGCAACTTCTGCGACCGGGCGGCGTAATCTTTTTGGCTGTCCCCGACAAGCGTTTCTGCTTCGATCATTTCCGTCCTGTCTCGACGACCGGGATGGTGCTGCAGGCACAGTGGGAGCGGCGAACCCGTCACGCCCGATCGGCGCTGTTCGATCAGAACGCCCACTATTGCGAAGTCGGCGGCCGGGCCGGCTGGTCCTCAACCGAGACGAGGCCGCCGATTCTCCGCTTCGGTTTGATCGAGGCGCTGACAGGCGCTCGGGAGCGGGAGGATGATCGGTACACTGACTGCCACGGATGGCAATTTACGCCATCGAGCTTTCGTCTTCTCGTGTCGGACTTGGTAGAGCTCGGCGAACTTCAGATGAAAGAACAGGCCTTCAAGGTGACGCCGGACTTCGAGTTCTTCGTCACGCTCTCGCGAGAAGGCGCCGGGCCCGGCATTTCGAGGCAGAAGTTACTGGAAGCCTCCTTGCTGGAGGGGGCGCCGACAGGGTCGGCGAATGTCCCGCAAGAGGTCTACGCCGCCCAGGTTGCCGCGCTGGCGTTGGCGACGAGCGAGCTTGAAGCCTTTGCGCGATTGCGTGACGCATACGCGGTGAAAACCGAGGAACTCCTGGCTTCCCGGAGCGAACTCGACGCCGCAAGGCGGGAAATCCTCGCTTTGCAGTCCTCGACTTCCTGGCAAATTACGGCGCCATTGCGCGCCATTAAGCGGCAAGCTCTCGGGCATTGAAGTAGATACAGACCTTCGAATTAACGGCGCGGCCCACTAAAAGTCGATCACGACCCGTAGCCGTCACTCCGGTCACAACCGAACCAATATGAGCGTTTTGTGGCAGCGTCGGTGACGAAGCCCTGAAGAACTGCCAGCACCGTGAGGGGCAACTCTATCGCAGCCTGGAAAGACGCTTCTTGAGCAATCCCTCCAGTCCCTGCAGGGTCGCGGCCAGATGATCCAGGTCGTTAAGGGACATCTTGTCGGTCAGCGCGGCCTCGAGTTCGTCGCGTAGCAAGACAAGCCGATCGCGCTCGGCCGCCCCACGCGGTGTGATCGTGACGAGGGTCATGCGGGTATCGACCTTGCTGGGCTCGCGGCGCGCCAGACCACGCTGCACGATGCGTTCCAACGTCTTCGACACAGTCGAGGGCCGCACCCCCAGCCGATCCGCCAGCGTAGTCACCTGTTGCGGCGTGTCCTCATCCAGCAGAAGCAGCAATTCATCCTGGCCATTGGCGAGGCCGATTTCACCGAGTTTTAGACCCATCAAAGCGCGAGTGGCCTTCGAGATGGAGATCAGAGACTGCAGGAGGAATGCCGGCGATGGGGATTGGCTCGGCCTTGCTTCACCGCGGTGGACTCCGCTTTCCGCGCTCACACCCTTCTCCAAGGGCTCAGGTCCTGCCGATCCCGTCTTCCTGACATCATGGAGACTCATCACTCCGTTAACCACCTGGTTCATCTCAATCCCATCACTTATGTAGTTCGCTATCTTCCTTACAGTACATTCGATACCTTTCACCCTATCGCCGAACCCGCTTCTGCTCCTTCCTTGCATACGCAGTGTTGTTTACAAATATTATCTTCTAGAGATTGTGTTTTCTTCTATTACAATCGTCGTTTGTACAAAATCATTATTTTCTTTTTCCAGTTCATACTTTGCACACTCTGAAGGCAATGTCTTCCGGCATCAGAGCGATCGAATCCTGATGCAAAGCCTCATGTTTATTTGAATCGCAACGGTGGGAAGAGAACTGCGGAGCCTCTTCTGCGCCGGGGGCGAGAGCTAGACGAACAGCCTTCGTCGAAGATGATGCGAAGACTTTGCATTGCAGTAGGAGTTGTACGGACCTGCTGCCACAGCAAAGAAGAGGGAGCCAGCCAGGTCTGCCGTTCCGCAACGGCCGCCGATTGCAACGCCCATCAAACGCTGAAGCGGACGAGCCTTGGCGTTCGCGGATGCGCGACGCCTTGCGCATTCGCCATCGCGGTGAAAGGCGGACTCTTTCGAGGATAGTGTATTAGCCAACTCTTTCATCCCCGACGACACCGCCCATCCCCTCCAATTCAATCCAAGGCGCCCCTATTCAAAAACAAATCAGAAATATTTCGAACCAACAACTTAATAATATTGAATGTTTTTTACTAAATTTAACGGTATAATAAGTATGATTTTCAGGCTCTCCGCCTGAATAGACTGGCTCGGAAACTGATGTCAGCCGATCGCTTTCGCCGAACGGATGCGGCAAACCTCAAAATTGGTCAAAACTCGTTAAGCACTTCATCTCTGCAACCGACGACTGAACCCGAACGCATGGGCGACGCGAAGTGGAAAGTGCGTTACAAGATGTCTACCTTGAATTCCAAGCCCCCTTCATACAACCTGGCCGCGATTATGGCGGGGAGACACATTCCTGACTATTTCTGAAATCACTTTGACCTGGTGTTCAACATTCAAAGTGATTTAAATGCCAGCAACCAATACAATTCGAAGCGGACCGACGTCTGTCGAAATTCCCAACGGCGCGATTCAAATTTCGGTTGGTGACAACTATCAAAGTATAGTTGGGAATGCGGCACCTAATGCGGTTTTCGTCTTCGAAGAAGGGGTCCACCGCCTCACGCAGCCATTGGATCCGAAGGATGGCCAGACGTTTATCGGCCAGCAAGGCGCCGTCCTTGATGGCGGAGCGGTCCTGACCAGCTTCACCCAGCAAGGCTCGCTCTATGTCGCGTCCGGCCAGACCCAGGAGGGCCTGCGCATTGCCACAAGCGAGGCTGTTGCCGAGCGCGGCGGCTTTCCCGAAACCGTCTTCGTCGACGGCCATCCCCTGAAACCCGTTTCCAGTCTGGACGCGGTTAAGCCCGGCAGCTTCTATTTCGACTACGCCGCGGACAAGATCTACCTTGCGGACAAACCGGCCGGACACACCGTCGAGGCCGGCATTGCGAGCGCTGCTTTCGAGTCTGATGCCAGCGGCGTGACGATCTCCAACCTCGTCATCCAGCACTTCAATGCACCGACCCAGCACGGCGCCATCCAGGGCGGCGAGAACTGGACCGTCGAGAACAACGAGGTGAAGCTGAACTACGGCGTCGGCATCACCGTTCAGGACGGCGGCAAGATCATCGGCAACAATGTACACGACAATGGCCAGATGGGGATCGGCGGCAACGGCGCCAACATCCTCGTCGAGGGCAACGACATCGGCGCGAATGGCGGCTGGTCCGGCATCGACCCGTTCTGGGAAGGCGGCGGCAGCAAGTTTGCGCAGACCACCAACCTTGTCGTCCGCGACAATTACAGCCACGACAATCACGGCTTCGGCCTGTGGACCGACGTCGACAACATCGACACGCTCTACGAGGGCAATCTGGTCGTCAACAATGACGGCGGCGGCATCAACCACGAAATCTCCTACGACGCGGTAATCCGCAACAACACCTTTGCCGGCAATGGCGAGGCGGCGCAGGGCGACTGGCTGTGGGGAGCGGCGATCCAGCTGCAGAACGCGCAGAATGTCGATGTCTACGGCAACAAGATCGACATGTCGGACGGGCTCAACGGCATCGGTCTGATCCAGCAGGATCGCGGCAGCGGCGCCTATGGCGCGTACACCACCACCGGCAACACCGTGCACGACAACGTGCTCGTCTCGACCGGCGGCGACGGCCGGTCCGGCGCCGTTGCCGACTTCAACGAAGCGGGCCTCCTCAACGGCGGCAATGTCTTCAGCGACAACCAGTACTTCATGGACGGCGGAAACCACTGGTGGTGGGGCGATCTGCCAAGCGGCGACACCTGGGCCGCCTATCAGTCCGATACCGATCAGGACAACGGCTCGACCCTCAGCTCGGCAACGCCCCCCGATACGTCGGCCTGGCTGACCGGGGACGGTTCGACAGCGACCGGTTCCGGTGCGGCGACGCCGGTTTCTGCGGCGCCGGCGGCTCCCGCAGCACAGGTTGTTGCAGAGGCACCGGCCGTTGACGCAGCGCCCCAGTCCGCCCCTAACGCCAGCACTGACGGGTCGGACATCGTCGGCAGCGCTTCAGCGGATGTTCTCACCGGCCAAGCCGGCGCTCTGGAAATTCATGCGATGGGCGGCAATGACACGATCCATGCCGGCACCGGCAACGAGCTGCTGTTCGGTGGCGCCGGGGCCGACATCTTCGTCTTCAATGATGACGGCAGCACCGACTCGATCGAGGACATGAGCCTTGGCGGCCAGCAGCATGACCAGATCGTCCTGCCGGCGGATTTCTTCGGATCGTTCGACGATGTGCTGGATGCCGCCAGCCCATCCGGCGATGACGTGATGATCGAGTTCGGCAGCAGCCATCTGCTGATCAACGAGGCAAGCATCGACGACCTGCACGCGAACGACTTCGCCTTCGCGTGAGACACGGCGGCCGGCCCATGGAAAAGCTGCGGGCCGGCCGCCCTCATCACGCTGTCTGTAGCCGCGACAGACCACTGATGTGATCCCGCGCCTGGGCAAGACTCCAGCGCAGCAACTGATCGGCGTCGGCCTGCGAGCCGGCCTCGACGTAGCACCGAAGCTCCGGCGCGTTGCCGGAAGGACGGAAGTGCACCGAGCAGCCGCTGGCGAAGGTGGCTTTGAAGCCATCGATCACGTTGATGCTGGCCAGCGTGCCGATCGGGGCGAAGAACTCGCCGAGAAAAAAGGCGTCGGTCGCGAGCTTCTGCATGAACATGAAGCTTTGACTCGCGTGAACGTTCTGCAGCCGGTGCGCCGCGGCGTATCCGGCGTGCAGCTGGGCAATCAACGCGCTCAGCGGCACTTCCAGCGCGCGCGCTTCGGCGAGGCTTGCCAGAATGGGCAGCAAGGCATCGCGTGTCGGCAGCGCCCTCAAGGTGCGGCCCTGCCAGTGAATGTCCTTCAGGTGCAGGAAGCCGCCATTCGCCTCGAAGCCGCCGATGCCGGCATCGCCGCGGGCGGCGGCTTCGACCATCCCCTGAATTACGAAGGGTGAGCCGACCTTGGTGCGGATCACCGACTGGCCGATGCCCGATGTCTCGACGGCGGTGCTCGAGGTGACGGGGGTGACGAGGGTGCGAAGGCCGAGATGCCGGGCGGTGATAAGGCCGAGCAAGTCGCCGCGGATCACCACCCCGCTTTCGTCGGCGACCAGCGGCCGATCGGCGTCGCCATCGGTTGAGACGATCGCATCATAGCGATTGCGACGCCCCCAGGCGACGAGCTGGGCAAGGTCCTCCGGCCGATGCGCTTCGGTATCGACGGGTATAAACATTTCGGAGCGGCCGAGCTCCTCCACGGCAGCGCCGAGAGCAACGAGCACGTCGAGGAGAATGTCACGGGCAACAGAGCTGTGGGTGAACACGCCCACCTGCAGGCCTGACAGGCAATTGCCAGGAAAGAAATCGAGGTAGCGCTTGCGGTATCGCGCGATGCACTCGGTGTTGCGCTCCAGCGGCCCGACGCTGCGCAGCAAGCGGATCGGCCCGCCGCCGCTGGTGATCGCTTCGAACTGGGCATGGATGCCCTCTTCGTCAGCCTTGGTGATCTCGCCATCCCGGCGATAGAACTTCAGGCCGTTTCGATCGTCGGGGATATGGCTTCCGGTGACCATCACCGCCGGACAGCCATTTTCGAGCGCCGCCAAAGCTAAAGCCGGTGTCGGGAGCGCGCCGCAGTCGATCGCCTCGTACCCGGCGTGCAGCGCCGACGCCAGGCAGTTGCCGACGATGTCCGGGCTGCTGGCCCGCAGGTCGCGACCGAACAGCACCACGCGTTTCGCGTCCGGCCTCTCGGTTCTGTCGAGATGCCGGAGAAAGGCCAGCACGTAGGCGTAGCTCGGCCATCCCGCCAAGTCGGACACGAGCCCGCGCAACCCACTGGTTCCGAATTTCAAACTGCTCATCGCGTTGGCCTCAGACGAAGTCATCGCGCAAGCTAGGTCTTTGAGGAGCCGGGCGCGATGGCGGACATTGTGCCCGGCCGCCAGCGCATGCTGGCCCGAACCAGCGCACGATCCAGTATTTCTAGTTCTGAGGTCAATGTAGAAACGGTCTTAACACCATCGTTCATCGCAATGTAACAAAGCGTTAATAAAGTTTGGACCGGCTATATTTAGAGCGGGCCTCGAAGATAACCGATCCGCAAGCAAGGGCACGCCCTCCCCCTGCCGGCGTGCCCGGCATGGATGCGACAGAAGTAACGGCGGAGTGGGCGAGCGCATCCTTCCGGGCGGCCTTGTCCTAAAGCGGGCCCTACCCTGAACGATGCCTAAGACGTCGACAGTGCATGGTCATCTCGCGTCCGCAACAGGCCGTGACTTTCGTCGCACGGAACAGGCGGTCTATATGGCGGGGCGGTGGAGACAGCGGCGAGCCCAGGCCATTCGCGCCCTGGGCTATTTTTACCGGTGGAACGAACACGCTTCCCTCAAAGGAAAACAGACCGATCGAAGGAGGAGAGCGTCCCGTTGTTATCCAGTCAGGCCGCGCGGACTCCTAGACGGTCCCCAACCGCACATCACCCCCGCGGCTATGAACCAGCGCCAAAGCGACAGGAGGATCGACAGCCTCTTCGGCCCCGCTATCGCCATCGTCAGCCTCGACGGTGGTGGTCGACGGCGGCACGGCCGCCAGATGGCCGCGATCGATATTCAAGGCGACCGGCGCATCGATCTGCGCCGACGAACGGTGCATCTTATTGATCGCCCAAACCGCGGCCTGGGTACGGTTGGCGACGCTGATCTTGCGCAAGATCGCCTTGAGATGCACCTTCACGGTCGCCTCGGTGATGTTGCAACGGCGGGCGATCAGCTTGTTGGAATGCCCGTTGACCAGACAATCGAGGATTTCGAGCTCGCGATCGGACAGTCCCTCTCGGCGCGAGGAGATCATGGTCGGTGCGGCGTGGACGGGGGCCGGCACAGGGCTTGCGGGCGCAAGCGTCCATCGGTCGGCATTCTTGTCTGCCGGCGTGCCATCCCCTTCCCCCGGCGCTACCGGGATCGCCGCCTCGATCTCAACGCGCCGCGGCGGCTCTTCGGCACCGGAATCGGCGTTGACGATGAAGACGCTCTGGCTCTTCAGCACAAGTTCCAGGCTGAGGCACAGCACCTCGGTCGAGATCGACTTCAGCAGCACGCCATCAATGCCGTAATGCGCCGCCTGCCAGCGCTGCTCCTCCGAACAGGAATTGATAAGCAGAACGACATGGCTGCCGGGATAGGTCTGCTTGAGGTTGGCGACCTCCAGCAGATCGAACTCGGCAGCAGAATTGGCGCCTAGCAGGAATGTCATCCCCTTCGCTGACCTCGTCTGAAGCTGCTGCACTTCCTCCAAATCCGTGCAGACAGACTGAATCTTGAACTGAGACTCTTTCAGGAGTGATACCAGCCCCTCTCGGAACAATCGGCTCTTGTCACAGATGATGATCCCTGCACGCCCACGCATTTCATACCCCCATTTAATTTCAGCGCTATTCTGTATACATGCACTGCCTATTTTCATTGGCGCTCTATTCGCCGATCATTTTGCCAATCCGAAGGTTGGGAAATTTTTATGCGGCTTGATCAGCCGGCACACTGCCAATCGAAGGATGACTTATGGTGCTCATTGAATGCTACTGCGCAGTCATCATCTATTTTGGTGGCAAACAAACAAGTCAAACATTTGTAGTTCTGACATTGTAATCAGCGCTTATCGAATAAAATCCTGAACATGAATGTCGGGATGATCACGAGGTATCGCCGATAGAGGCGCCTCGGTTCGCTGAGAAGACGGAACAGCCATTCCAGCCCCGATCTGCGCATCCATTGCGGTGCCTGACGCTTACGGCCGGACAGGAAATCGAAGGCCGCACCGACGCCGATCATGACCGGCACCTCAAGACGGCTGCGATGGCTGCTCATCCAGCGCTCCTGCTTCGGCGTGCTGAGGCCGACCCAGAGGATGTCCGGCCGCGCCTGGTTGATCCGCTCCACCGTCGCCGCGTCCTCCTCAGGGGTCATCGCCCGGAAAGGCGGCGTCAGCGTGCCCACCACCTGCAGGCCCGGAATCAGCGCCTGCAGCCGCTGCTTCAACTCGTCGGCAACCCCCTCGGCGCCGCCATAGTAGAAATGCCGATGACCGGTCGTGGCGGCACGCGCGCTGAGCTTCAGCATGAGTTCGGGTCCGTAGACCCGCTGCACGGCCGACAGGCCGCGTGAATGCGCGACCCAGACGAGCGGCATGCCGTCCGGCGTCACCATGCCCGCCTCCTCATGGATACGGCGCAACGCTTCGTCGCGTCCGCACTCGATGACGCCGTGCACGCCGGTGATGCAGACATAGGTTGGATCGCGCGCCTCGATCCAGGCCTCGATCGCCTCGATGGCCTTGCGCGGATCGATCGCGCTGATCGGCACGCCAAGCACCTTGAAACTCGGTGGTTTTGCCAAGAAGGCCATCGGGCGACCAGCGTGCACGCGTTCTTGAATGGTCATGACCTCTGAACCCCTCGCTGAGGAATTTCGCAAGACGCCTGCAGCGCTCCCATCACTCTGCCGCTTCGGCAACGGCGCCGCTGACGGCAAGGTCCGAGTGGAGCAGCTCGTCGAAGTACTGGACTGTTCGGCGCAGGCCTTCCGCCAGTGGCACCATCGGCTCCCAGTCGAGATGCTGACGGGCCAGCGAGATGTCGGGGCGGCGGTGCGTCGGATCATCCACCGGCAGCGGCCGGAAGGAGATGGTCGAGGCATGGCCGACGAGCGAACGGATCTCTTCTGCGACGTCGAGGACCCGGCTTTCGTGCTCGTTGCCGAGATTGACCGGCCCGGGCAAGCCCGGTCGGTTCATCAGGCGGTACAGCCCGAGCACGAGATCGACGACATAGCACAGCGACCGCGTCTGGCTGCCATCCCCGTAGACGGTCATCGGCTCGCCACTCAGCGCCTGGACGATGAGGTTCGACACCACCCGCCCGTCGGCCGGGGCCATGCGAGGGCCATAGGTGTTGAAGATCCGGGCCACGCGCACATCGACGCCGTACTGGTGACGGTAGTCGTAAAACAGGGCCTCGGCGCTGCGCTTGCCTTCGTCGTAGCAGGCGCGAGGGCCCCAGCAGTTGACGTTGCCGCGGTAGGTCTCGGGCTGCGGCGAAATCTCCGGCTCGCCATAAATCTCGCTGGTCGAGGCCATCAAGGCCCGCGCCCCGGTTCGCCGCGCCATTTCCAAGACGTTGATGGCACCCAGAACCGACGTTTCCATGGTGAAGACCGGGTCCGCCTGGTATTTGGGGGGCGAGGCCGGACAGGCCAGATGGTAGATTTGCGTTGCCTCGAGCCGAATGGCCGAGCGCACGTCGCCGACGATCACATGAAACCGCGGATGTGGCTCCAGATGCGCGATGTTCTCGCGGCTCGACGTCGAGAAATTGTCGAGGCAAATCACTTCGTGACCATATCTCAACAAGAACTCACAAAGGTTGGCGCCGACAAAGCCTGATCCGCCAGTAACAAGTATCCTGTTCATCGCGCGTTCCTCAGGGTGAATCTTCATCCGCTCCGGTGGTGAAAGACACGCTAGGCCAGTCCTGCGCCGGAGGGGACTGGCGTCAGATGATCATCAGGCCGGAAGCAGGGTCAATGCGAATGCTGCAGCGCAATGTGAGCAATCCGATTGGCTAGCGAATGTCATCATACGATGTCGGCAACTATCTGTTTCGAAACGAGCGCTTTTCCTTCGTCCTGCATCAAATAATCAGGACAGTCGCCCGACACTATCGCTCAGGTAAACGAACCTCTTCACCGGTAAAGAGAGCTATCACCTTTGGGGATCTTACATTCCGCCCGACGGAGACGCAGCGTTGGCGCATCGTCAACGAAGGGAAAGAACGATGCTGGAACGCAATCGAGAGAAGAAGATCCTGGTCACCGGAGCCGGTGGCTTCATCGCCCATCACCTGACCTCCCGGTTGAAGGAGATGGGACACTGGGTCCGCGCTGCCGACATCAAGATGCCGGAATACGGCGCCAGCCGCGCCGATGAATTCCTGAAAGTCGACCTGAGGGAACGCGACAACTGCGCGGCGGCCACGGCGGGAATGGACGAGGTCTACCATCTGGCGGCCGACATGGGCGGCATCGGCTACATCAGCCAGTCGCATGCCGAGATCACCCTCAACAACACCCGCATGGACATCGGCATGATCGAGGCGGCGCACAAGGCTGGGGTGAAGCGCTTCCTCTACTCTTCCTCGGCTTGCGTCTATCCTTCGCACCTGCAGCACAATCCCGACGTCGTGCCGCTGCGCGAGGAAGACGCTTTTCCGGCGGCGCCCGAGGAGGGCTACGGCCTGGAGAAGCTCTACACCGAGAAACTTTGCGAATACTACACGCAGGACTACGGTTTCGAGACCCGTGTCGTGCGCTTTCACAACGTCTACGGTCCGCTCGGCACTTATGACGGCGGCCGCGAGAAGGCACCGGCGGCGATCGCCCGCAAGGTGGCGAAGGCCCGCAACGGAGACGAGATCGAGATTTGGGGCGATGGCCAACAGACCCGCTCGTTCATGTACATCGACGATTGCGTCGAAGGCCTGGTGCGGCTCATGCGCTCCGACTATTCGCAACCGCTGAACCTCGGCACGGATGAGCTCGTCACCATCAACGATCTCGTCGACATCGTCTCCGCCGCGGCCGGCAAACAACTCGTCAAGCGCCACGAGCTGTCGAGGCCACAGGGCGTTCGCGGGCGCAACAGCGACAACACGCGGCTGCGCAACGTGCTGGGCTGGGAACCCACCATCGGCCTCCATGCCGGCATCGTCCCGACCTACCGCTGGATCGAGAAGCAGTTGCAGCACGCCGGGGGACACCACGCCCCGCTGTCGGCGGTCGCCGCCCCGCGCTGACCGCCCCGCCAGCGACGTCGCCGGGTTACCGCTCCGGCGACACGCCTGGTTTTCCCCCAGCCTTCTCGACCCCTTCCATGAAAACGTCGTGCCAGCCGGCACGACGCAAGGTGGAGTTACGTCATGTCGCTTGCCGATCCCGAAATCGACATCAGCGCCGAACGGCCCGGTCTCCGGCTGACGGTCCCACCGAACAGCATCGGCCTTGAACCGCCGGCCGCCACCATGGTGCTGGCCGAGGCGACGGGGGCAGCGCGGCGCGGCGTTCTCGCGCTTGGCCCGCTGGCGAAATCGGTGTTCGATTTCCTCGTCGCCGGCACGCTGCTTCTCGCCGCGCTGCCGTTCATCCTCGTCCTCGCCGCCGCGATCTGGAGCGTCGACCGCCATTCCCCCTTCTACGCCCAGACGCGCGTCGGACGGCACGGCATCCCCTTCCGGGTCTGGAAGCTGCGCAGCATGTTCATCGACGCCGACAGCCGTCTGGCGCGCCATCTCAATGAAAACCCCGCGGCCGCTGCCGAATGGCAGCGCTGCTTCAAACTGAAGGACGATCCGCGCATCCTGCCTTGGGTCGGACACTTCATCCGCCGCAGCAGCCTCGACGAACTGCCGCAGCTCTGGAACATCCTCTGCGGCGAAATGAGCCTGGTCGGCCCGCGCCCCTTCCCGTCCTATCATCTCGACAGTTTCAGCGCAGAATTCCGCCAGCTGCGCTGCAGCGTGCTGCCGGGCCTCACCGGGCTTTGGCAGATCCAGTCCCGCAGCGATGGCGACCTCTCCGACCAGGAGAGCTGGGACAAGACCTACATTCGCGACCGCTGCCTGAGCCTCGATCTCGTCATCCTGCTGCGCACCTTGCCTGCGGTGCTTTCCGCCCGCGGTGCACGCTGACGCGGCGACGACGGTGAGCGATCTCGCCAACCGTTTCTTCCTCCGGAGGCCATATGCTGAAAATTTGCGTTATCGGAACGGGCTATGTCGGCCTCGTGACCGGAGCTTGCCTCGCCGAACTCGGGCACAGCGTGCTGTGCGTCGATACCAATGCTCAGAAAATTGCGCGGCTCCAAGCGGGCGACATCCCGATCTACGAGCCCGGGCTCGACCAGCTCGTCGCCCGCAACATGGCCGAGGGACGGCTGAGCTTCAGTGTCGACTTCGCCGAGGCAATGGCCAGCGAGACGCTGGCGCTGTTCTTTGCCATCGGCACCCCGACCGCCGCCGGTGGGCCGAATGCCGAGATCGGCCCACTGGTTGCCGCCGTCCAGAACGCCGCGCGCTGCCGGGCGGAGAGCGGTGCGGACGGCTTCGTCGCGATGGTGATCAAGTCGACCGTGCCGGTCGGCACCTGCGCCAGCCTCGACGCCCTGGTTGCCGCCCACTTGCCACGTGAGCGCTTTGCGATCGTGTCCAATCCGGAGTTCCTGCGCGAAGGCTGCGCCATGATGGATTTCCTGGTGCCGGACAGGATCGTCATCGGCTCGGGCTCACAGGAGGGGCTGGCACTGATGCGCCGGGTCTACGCGCCCCTAACCTTGCGCGGCCACCGCCTGCTGGCGTTCGATGCGATCGAAACGTCGGAGATGATCAAGTATGCGTCGAACATCTTTCTCGCCACGAAGATCGGCCTCATCAACGAGTTCGCGCTGCTGTGCGAGAAGGTCGGTGCCGACGTGGAGGATCTCGCCATCGGCGTCGGGCTCGACAAGCGGATCGGTGCCGCAGGCCTCAAGGCCGGGCCGGGCTTCGGCGGATCGTGCTTCCCCAAGGATCTGCGCGCGCTGGTGCGCACGGCGAGCGACGCCGGCAATGCCATGCCGATCGCCGAGGCGGTGATCCTCTCGAACGAGCGGCAGAAACTGGCCATGGTCAACCGCATCATCGATCGGCTGGACGGCGATGTCCGCCATCTGCGGATCGCGGTGCTCGGTCTCAGCTTCAAGGCCGGCACGGACGACGTGCGCGAGGCGCCGGCGATCACGGTGATCGACGGCCTGATCGACGCCGGCGCCGAGGTCGTCGCCCACGATCCCGCGGCGATGGCCAATTTCGCCCACCTGCTGCCCGATGTCGACATGGCCGGCACGGCCGAAGAGGCGCTGCTCGACGCCGACGCCGTCGTGCTCCTCACCGAATGGGCCGACTACGCGCAGCTGCCATGGGCAGAACTACGCCAGACGATGGCACGGCCCCTCGTCATCGACTTGCGCAACCATCTCGACGGCGCGTTGCTGAGAGCGCTGGGCTACGAGTATCTCGGCCTCGGCCGCACACCGCTTCCGCCCGAGACCACGCTGGCCGACAGCCTGCAGCAGCCGATCGCCGCTGAATAGCCAAGCCAAAGGGCATCCGTCCCACCTCATCCGGCGCGACCGCGAGGCCCGCCGGATGCGGTGCGATTCGCGGCGGTCGCGCCATCGTCTCCGCTGCCGCCCCCTCACCCTTTCGGCTTCTCCTTCCCCGACACCAGTCGATGACGGGCCGCTTGGAAGGCATGCCGCGCCAAGTCCTTGGCGCGGCGAAGGAAGCGCTCACGGGCGGCAAGGCACCACACCACCACCGCCGAGTGCCGACGGGTGCCAATCAGGATATCGACGAGCTCGTGCCGCTCGGACCAGCGCTCGGCCTGAAAACCCGTATCGCGGTGGTTACAGGAATCGGTGCGCTCGACGCCGGGGTCGCGCAAAAGCTCCAGCGTCAGGTCTTCGAGCAACTGGATCCCCGGGGAGTAACGCCGATAGCTCTCGTCGAAGGCAATCCGCCAGGTGAAGGCTTCCCGTCCGGCGCAGAGCAGGACACTCATCACCACCGGCCTGCCGTCGACCCGCAACGCGTGGATCTTCACCCCATCGCGCAGGGCAAGACCCTGGATCATTTTTCGAACCGTCGCGGCCGTTTCGGCATTCGACGCCAGCGCGCTGCCGCGCGAGCCTTTCCAGCCGGAAGCCTCGATCACCAGAAACTCTTCCAGCTGCCGCTCGATCTCAGCGACGCTGACGCCCGCCACGAATTCGAGGTGGCCCATCTCCCCGAGCTTTCGCCGCTGACGGGCGAGGTTCTTGATATGAGCCCGCGACCCGGTCTTGGCCCAGAACCCCTCTGGATCGGCCTTAGGTAAAAGATGCGCCCGCTGCCGCTTTTCAACGATGGCCAAGCTCATCTTGTGCCGCTCGAGCGCCGCGGTGAGCGCGGGGACCAGCCCAGCGCTGAAATCGCCGATCTCGGCAAAGCCTGGAAGCGCCGGGTTGTCGCGCAGTTCGGCAAGCAGCAGTGAGAACACCGGCTCGGCGAACGCCGCGTCGACGACCGGCGTCCCGAGATAGGCCACCGACGTCGTCGGGCTGACGAAGCCCCGGAACGGCGAGGTCAGCCGGCTGGCGCGCAACGCCCCGAGCCAGGCGCCGACCAGGAAGGGCTCGGGCTCCGACGCCGTCGCGGCATGCCATACGAGGAGCACGCGCAAGGACAGCGACGAGGCGGCCTCGACGCCCAGCGCCACGGCCGGGTCCATGAAGACGTTGGCGACAGCGGCGCGCCGGCAGAGGCACTGCCATTCGCCGGCATGAGCCGCAAACTGCGTGGCATCGACGACCGATACCGAGAGCGCCTGGCCCTCGACGGTCGTAGCCGTGGTCGCACGAAGGTCCAAGGCATGCGCCGCGGCTCGCGGATCGACCGAAATGCCGCCCATCCGGTCGCCTTGCCAATGGCCGACACTCATCGGACCTGACCGCCTTCGCCACCGCGAGCGACGCTCGGCTTGCCGCCGCCGCGCCAATCTCGCAACTTCTGGCGGGCCGCCTCCAGACCCCGCCGCCACGGCGGACGGGCGCGCCAGGCGGCCATCGTCGACCTCGCCCGGTGCTTTGCCTGAAAGGCTAGATACGAGCTGGAGCCCAGAAGACAGAAGCCCGCGGAAACCCCGGTGCGGACGTCGAGAACGGCGTCGGCCACATCCAGCCGCCCGCTCCAGAACTCCGCCATGTAGCCATCGTCCCGGTGATTGCAGGAATCGGCAGACTGGATGCGGATGTCGTCATTGAGAAGTGCCGTCACCTCCTCAAGCAGCAGGAGGCCGGGGCCGCAGGTCTTGAACGCCTCGTCATAGGCCGTTTTCCAGGTGAAGGCGGTCTGGCCGGAGGTCAGCGTCACCTGCATGGCGACCGGCCGCCCGGCACTGCGGAGCACGGCGATGTCGGCAAGGCCTCGGGCGGACAGTGCGGTCAGCGCGTCCCGAAAGAATCCGCTGAGGGCGCGATGCCGAAGGATCGCCCGCCCGCGTCTGCCGCCCTGCCCTTTCCAGCCGGAAGCCTCGAGCGCCAGGAACTCCTCGAGCACCGCCCCGAAAGCCACAGGGTGCACCGCGTGCGTACAGCAAACCTCGCCTTGTTCCGCCAGCCGCCGGCGTTTCTGCCGCAGCGCCTTGCTGCGGCTGCGCGACAGAGGCGCCTGCCGTGCCCGCGCATCGAGCCGGGGACGCCGGCGGGAATCGATCACGAGCACGCGGATCCGCCTTGACCGAAACACCTGCCGCATCACCTCGCCAAGCGGGCCGGACAGATGCAGCGCATGGATCTGCAGCAGTTTCGGCAGCTGCGGCGCATCGGCGATGGCGGCGATCAGCCGATCGACGACGGCCAGCGAACGGACGTCATCGACCACCGGCGTTCCCAGCGCGGCATGACCGTGGACCGGCGTCTTCAGGACGGTGATCGGAAGCAGCGGCGACGCGCGGCAGGAGGTGAAGGCCCAGGCCCCCAGCAACCGCATTGGCGAGGGACCGGAGGGGGCCGCCCAGGCCAGAAGCACATAGACCGGGTCTCGCTGCCAGCCGGCCGCGGCGGCGACCAGCGCCGGCTCCATGAAAGCATTGGCGGCCAGCGCCCGGCCGGCAAGGTCGCGGAATTGCGCTTCCACGGCGAGGAACCGTTCAGGCGTCGCCACCTCGACGGTGATCGCACGCCCGGCTATGTCCGCAGCGGCGACCACGGACCGGCCGCCGCAGAAAGCCCGCGCCAATTCGATAAGGTTCTTGCTGGGCTCGGCAGACATCGTTCGGCACCCTGTTGCTCGCGGCAACTCTAAAGTGCGACGGCGCCGAAGAGACGGGGCGATCGGGAGTAACCCTCTTCCCGCCTCGTCTCCAAGCAAGCTGGGCGGCAATTTTCGCCATCTTGGCAGCAAAACATCATTCGTTCCGCGGAAAGGTTTCGACGGCAGGAGGAAGTAATCCTTGCGGAGGGCGTCTGTAGCCACAATCGTTTCCCTTCCTTCTTGGGAAACTGCTTACGCTCGGCACTGATCAATCAACCGATCAGTCAGATGCGGGGCGCAGATGGACAAGCCGATACTCGAGAGGTGGCTGAGGCGTGGTCGTGGTGGATGGCGGGTGCCAGGTCTTTGGCTGCTGTCCACCGCCATGGTGCTCGGGCCCATCCACGGCCATGCCGCACAGGCGGCGGGTGAGCAGGCCAGTGCGCAAGCGGCCACCGTTCAAGCCGGCAAGGCGCAACCTGCGGAAGCCGAGCCATACCTGCTGGCGCCCGGCGACCGGGTCTCGATCACCGTCTTCGACCAGACCGAGATCTCCGGCACTTACCTCGTCGAGCCGATGGGCACGATCACCTTACCGCTGGTCGGACCGATCGACGTCACCCAGTTCACGCCGGAAGGTTTGCAGGCCGATCTCGTCCAGCGCTTCGGCAGCGGCTATCTGCAAAATCCGGTGATCAGCGTCCGCCTTACGGAACTGCGGCCGCTGACCATCGTCGGCAGCGTGCGGGCACCGGGCCGTTACGCCTATATCGACGGCATGACGATCGAGACGGCGCTGGCGCTGGCCGGCGGCATGGCGCGTCTGACCAACGAAACGGTCGCCCAGCGCTCGGATTTCCTCCAGACCGACGAGCGTCTAAAGAGCCTCAAGCTCGCCTATCTCGGACAGCTCGCCCGCAAGGCGCGTCTCGACGCCCAGCTCGGCGGTTCGGCGACGATCGAGGCGCCCGATGTCGGCATTGCCGATACCGACATGATGCGGCGGCTGATCGAGGGCGAGCGGGAAATCCTCGCCTTCCAGTCGACCTCGCAGAACCGTCAGCTCGGCCTGCTGCAGCAGCAAAGCCGGCAGGTTGAAGGCGACGTCGCCGCCTTCCAGGAACAGAGCGCGCTGCAGCAGGAGCAGATCGACTACCTCGACGACCAGATTAAGGATTTCAAAGGCCTTCTGGTCAACGGGCTGACCAAGAAGTCCTCGGTCATCGACCTCCAGCGCGAGAAGTCGAAGAGCCGCTCGGACCTGTCGCGGATCATGAGCGACCTCGCGCGCTCGAAGTCCTCGCTGGCGGAAATCAACCTCAAGCTCGCGGAACTCGACACCTCCTATCGCAGCCGGCTGATGACCGACCTTCAGGAAACCAAGCTGAAGCTGGCGGAGGCGGAAGGCGGGCTTCCCCTTGTCACCGAGGCGCGGCAGATCAAGCTCGACCAGATGCCGTTCGACGCGCAATCGGCTTCGGGTGCGCTGACCTTGCGGATTTCCCGCTACCGCCAAGGGCGCATGGACGTCTTCGATGCGACGATGACGACGGCGCTCTGGCCTGGCGACATCCTGCAGGCGGGATCGGGAAGCGCCAGCACTGGCGGCATCGGCGCGCCGGCCACCGTTGGCCTCGGTTCGCTGCAGCTCGCGCCGCCGCAAGATCCCGCATCCGGCGATGCTTCGTCGTTCATCCCCGCGACCCCGAATGATGACGCCGTCCCCGACACGCAGCGGCACGAGCGCATCAGCCGGAAATAGTCCCGCCGATAGCCCCTCTTCCTTTCTCTCACCAGGAGCGAACAGCATGACTGCGGACATCCGACCCCTCATCCTCTGCGGAGGCTCCGGCACCCGGCTCTGGCCGGTCTCGCGCGACTCCATGCCGAAGCAGTTCATCCCGCTGACCGGGGAGCTGTCGTCCTTCCAGCAGACCTTGCTGCGGGTTTCCGACGATGCCGTGTTCGGCTTTCCGGTCATCGTCACGGCCGAGAGCCACCGTTTCGAGGTCGAGCGCCAGCTGCGCGCCATCGACATGGACGCGACCTTGATCCTGGAGCCGGAGGCCCGCGATTCAGGCCCCGCCATCCTCGCCGGCCTGCTGCTGGTCGCCGCGCAGAGCCCCGGCTGCTGCGTTGCCGTGCTGGCCTCGGACCACGTCATCGAGGACAGCCGGGCCTTCGTCGCCAGCATGGTCGCGGGCCGCGCCGCGGCGTTGGACGGGCGGATCGTCACTTTCGGCATCGCGCCGACCCATCCGGCCACCGGCTACGGCTACATCGAGCCGGGCCCCGCGATCCAGCCCGGACTGTCGCCGGTGCAACGCTTCATCGAGAAGCCGGACGCTGCCACCGCCACGACTTACATCGAGAACGGCTACCTCTGGAACTCCGGCAATTTCCTGACCCTTCCGGAAACGCTGATCAGCGAATATGCGCGCCTGCAGCCGCAGGACTTCGCCGCTGTGCAGCACGCCGTCGCCGACCGGACCAACCGGTCCGGCGCCCTGGCGCTCGACCGCAGCGCCTACCAGCAGGCGCGAAAGATCTCGATCGACTACGCCGTCATGGAAGAGACCGACCGCGCCAGCGTGGTGCGCTCGGCCTGGGGCTGGTCGGATGTCGGCACCTGGGACGCGCTCTGGGAAATTTCCCCGCACGACGCGCAGGGCAACGCATTGCGCGGCGACATCCAGGTGCTCGGCAGCGAGGGCTGCTACATCCGCTCCAGCGGCCAGTTGACCTCGGTGGTCGGAACCAAGGATCTCGTCGTCATCGTCGAGCCGGACTCCGTCCTGGTGGTCGACCGCAAGCGGGCCGGCGACGTCAAGCTGCTGGTCGAGGACATGAAGCGGCGGTCGGTGCCGCAGGCATCGGCGCATCAGCGGGTGCACCGTCCCTGGGGCTGGTACGAGGTGCGCGATCTCGGCAGCAATTTCCAGGTGAAGCGGATCGCCGTCTATCCCGGTGGCCGGCTTTCCCTGCAGAAGCACCAGTTCCGCGCCGAGCACTGGGTGGTGGTGACCGGCACCGCGCGCGTCACCGTCGATGCCGCGATCTACATCCTCCAGCCGAACGAGCATGCCGAAATTCCGCTGGGCGCGGTGCACCGGCTGGAGAATGCCGGCAGTTCGCTCCTCGAAATCGTCGAGGTCCAGCACGGCAGCTATCTCGGCGAGGACGACATCATCCGGATCGAGGATATCTACGACCGGATCGCTCCCATGCAGGAAGCCGCGGAGTAATCCGCCCCCACCCGGCATGACCGGCATGGGCGCATCCCGTCCGCAAGCTCTCGGGCTTGGCGGCCGGGGGCCCATGTCGATCATGCCTTTCAGCATTTTAGGGTCGAACCGCAGGTGGGATAATGCCGCGCGAAACGCGCCAGTCGACGCGAAGCCCTCTTATCCCCCTTGAACCGGGACCTGCGGCGCCCCCTTTGGCGATGCCCGAGAGCCGCATCAGGCGGCAGGTGCAGAAGGGACTCACCGGCCTTTTCGGCTTCACCCTCGTGGTCGACGTGCTGATGCTGGTGCAGCCGCTCTACATGCTGCAGGTCTACGACCGGGTGCTGCCCTCCCGCTCGGTCGAGACGCTCATCTACATCTCTCTGCTGGCGGCGAGCGCACTGATCCTCCTCGGTGTCGTCGACACTGTTCGCAGTATTCTGGCGAGCCGCCTTGCCGCGGCCCTTGCGGTGGAGGCGGGCGCCGATACGCTCATCGCGTCGCTGGACGGGCCGCGCGCGCGGCTGGGCGATGTCCAGCCCTTGCGGGACCTCGGCACCGTCCGAGGCTTCATCTCCGGCAAGGGCATCCTTGCCTATCTCGACCTGCCCTTCGCGCCGCTGTTCATCCTCCTCCTCTATCTCGTCCATCCGCATCTCTTCGTACTCACCGCCCTCGGCGCGGTGGTGCTGGCGCTGATCGCCTGGGCCAACCAGGCTGCCACGCAGGATGCCTCCTCGCAGGCCAGCGACGCCTCGGTGAACGCGATGCTGTCGGCACAGGCCTTTGCCCGCAGCGCCGAGACGATCAAGGCGATGGGCATGACCAGCGACGTCGTCGGCGCCTGGGGCCGCAGCGAGGCGGCCTCGCTTCAGGCGCAAGACCGCGTGAACCGGATCAACGGCGCGTTTGCCGGCGGTTCGCGCGTCGTGCGTCTCGGCCTGCAGATCGCTATCCTCGGCTATGGCGGCTATCTCGTTCTCATGGGCGAGATGACGGCGGGCATGATCTTCGCCTCGTCGCTGATCTCGGCGAGGGGCCTGCAGCCGATCGACCAGGTGATCGCCGGCTGGCGCGGCTTCATCGACACCCGCAAGGCCTGGAGCCGGTTGAAGGTCGCGCTGGCGCGGAGCCCTGCGGATGTCCCGCTGATCGATCTCCCCGCCCCTACCGGCCGCATCCGCATCGAACAGGCCGTCGTCTTCCCGCCGCGAGGAACTGCGGCGGCCGCGCCGGCGCCGATCCTCAACCGGATCTCGGCAGACATTCCGGCTGGAGAGTGCGTCGCCGTCATCGGGCCATCCGGCTCGGGCAAGTCGACCTTGATGCGCGCGATCGTCGGCACAATGGAGCTTAGCAGCGGCGCGATCCGCATCGACGGCGCCGATATCCGCACTTGGGACCGCGAGCGCCTCGGCCGTCACGTCGGCTATCTCGCGCAGGAGGCGGACCTCTTGCCGGGCACCGTGGCGGACAATATCGCCCGCTTTTCCCCGGGCCGTACCGACGAGGCGGTGATCGCGGCAGCCCGCAACGCGCATGTGCACGCCCTCATCCTCGGCCTTCCCAAAGGCTATGACACCGTGATCGGGCCGGCGGGGCACCAGTTGTCGGGCGGCCAGCGCCAGCGTGTCGGCCTTGCCCGCGCCTTCTACGGCTCACCCCGGATCCTCGTGCTCGACGAGCCGAACGCCAACCTCGACTCCGACGGCGAGCGCGCGCTGGAACAGGCGGTGCGCGAAGCGCGGGACGCCGCCACCACGGTTCTCGTCGTCACCCAGCGCCGGCCGATCGCCGAGCAGGCCGACAAGATCATGGTGATGCGCGCCGGCTCGCTGGTCGATTACGGTCCGCGCGCCGAGGTGATCGCGCGGCAGCAATCTCTCGCCGGCGGACAGGCGGGCCCGGCGTGACGATGTCGTTCTCATTGACCAGCCATCAGGGATCGCGCGCGGCAGCGGCGGTACCGCTGCAACCGCTTCAGGATTGGAGGATGTGAGGCCATGGTCGACCGCAACAGCTGGGCTGAGGGTGTCAGCGTCGGCACGCGCCGCCTGACCTTGACCGGGCTCGCCTCCGTCGGCGCCTTCGGGCTGGTCTTCGGGTCGTGGGCTGCCTCGGCCCCGCTCGAAGGCGCGGCGGTGGCGTCCGGCTTCGTCGCCGCCGCCGGCCAGAACCAGCGGATCCAGCACCTCGAAGGCGGCATCGTCGAGAAGATCCACGTCCAGGAGGGCCAGGCGGTCAAGGCGGGCGACATCCTGTTCGAGCTGGACCCAACGGCCGCCGAAGCGCAGCGCAATCAGCTGGAGCAGCAGGGGGTGTCGCTCGCCGCCCGCGCCATTCGCCTCGTCGCCGAGCGCGACGGCGGCGAGCGCCTGGTTTTCCCGGACGATCTGAAAGCTGCGGCGCGGGAGCAAGGCGTCGACGGCACTCTCGACGAGCAGCAGAAGGAATTTGCGGTCCGGCTGGACCGCCACCGCCAGGAGGGGGTGATCCTGCGCCAGCGGGTGAATGCGCTGAACGAGCAGATCTCCGGCCTGTTGTCGCAGCAGGGGGCCGTCGAACAGCAGCTGGCCGTCGTCGCCGAGGAGACCGCGCGCAAGCGAGCGCTGCTCGACAAGGGGCTGACGGACCGCTCGGAGTACACCTTGCTGCTGCGCAGCGAGGCGGAACTGGTCGGTCAGCTGGGGCAAGTGAAATCGAGCGTCCTTGCCGCCAAGATCGAGATCGTCGAGGCCGAGGAACAGTTTCAGCGGCTGACGACGCAGCGCGTCGAGACCGCAGCGACCCAGCTGAACGATGTGCGAACGCAGATTTCCAGTGCCCGGGAGCAGTTGCGCGCCGCCAGCGCCATTCTCGCCCGCCTGCAGATCCGCTCCCCATCGAACGGCATCGTCGTCAGCACGCCGTTCAACACGCCCGGCAGCGTGGTGCGTGCCGGCGACACGATGCTGGAGCTCCTGCCGACGAACGACGACCTGGTGATCGAGGCGCGGCTCTCGCCGAATGACATCGACGCGATCTCGATCGGACAGGCGGCGAGCCTGCGCTTCAGCGCCCTCAACGCCCGCACGACGCCGACCGTGCCTGCCACGGTGACCTATATCTCGGCCGACCGGCTGATCGACGAAGCCAGCCGCCAGCCCTACTACATCGCCCGCCTGAAGATATCCGGCGACCTGCCGGCCGAGATCCGCAAGGCCCAGATCTATCCCGGCATGCCCGTGGAGGCCTTCATCAAGACCGGGGAGCGCACCTTCCTCCAGTATCTCGGCAAACCCATCCTCGACAGCTTCAACCGCGCCTTCCGGGAGGAATAGCCCGGAGGTTCAGTGGGCGCGGCGCAACGGTCGGTAAGGCGGCGGGCTGCCGCTTAAACCGGAGAACTCAGTAGAACCGGTGGGCAAGTCCGATGACGCGTTTGCGCACCGACATTGGCAAGGTGCCGAAAGCGCGTTTCAGCCACGGCTTGCCGGTGCGCAGGTAGGCGACGGCCAGCCGGCCCTTCAGATTGAGCGGAATGGCGTAGTCGGTCACCGCGATCGTGGCGTCGGTCCACTCGGTCTTGTGCGGATGCGTCGGTGCCAGGAAGTCGAAAACCTCGATTCCCAGTCCCGTTTCGGCAAACAGTTTCCAGAGCAGCAGGCGGCCCGGGGCATGGGAAGCGTAGCGGCGGTCGTAGCTCTGGATCAGCGAGTAATAGCGCCCGCGCTCGATCAACCCGATCTCGACCGCCGCGGTCTCGCCGCCGACCGACAGACGGGTAACCATGAACAGACCCCGGCGGGCGATCTCGGAAATGGCGGCGCCGTTGGCGGGGTGGTCATAGCCGGCGCTGACGCCGCCCCGCTCCTGCAGCCAGGCGCGCTTCAACTCGAGCGCCTCGGCAACCGCCGCGACGTGCCGGCAGCGCGGGACGGACTGGAACTCCACCCGCCCGAGCCGTTCGAGGTTGCGCCAGTGCCGCTTCAGCGCATTGACGCTGCGGCCGCTGCGCGTCTTCGGCCGGCCCAACTCCTCGCCTTCCGCCTCGCCGCTGAGCCGGAGAAACGGCGCCTCGTCCTGCGCGAACAGGTGCCGACCGAGACGAGACCTGCCGAAGCTGTCGAGCCCCCCGCCCTCTCGGACATTGTGCAGATGGACGAGGTCGACGCCGGGCTCGGCCCTTACCTGCCGCAGGGCGAGATCCACCCATTCCGCCGATCGCGGCGACCTTTCGACCAGCAGATCACAGTACTGCGTCGCCGGTTCGGCAAGGGCATGCAGGATACGCACCGGCCCGAGGGAGCGCACCGCCAACGGCCACAGCAGCACCAGCCGCCCCTCCTCGAAGACCGTGATGATCCTGACATCCACCGGACGGCCGAGCCCGGCGCAGGCCTCGACCCAGGCCTCGCACCAGCCATGGCTCTGGTAGAGCGTCGCCCCCGGCACGCGCCTGTGCAGATCCTGCCAGGGGTGCCTGAGGCTTGCCAGCGCGCGCTCGGTCGAAACCCGCAACGCCCCGACGCTGACGCCTGGCGCGGTGGGAGGGATCAGGCAAAGGCTCGGCCGAACCGGTTTCGGCAATCCCTGGTTGACGGAAAGCTCCGTCTCGGTTTGCACGATCTGCATCAAAGCTTCTTTTCCAGGAGGGGCTGTTGCAATGCGGTAAGCTTGAGCTGGCGGGATGCCCCGCTCGGACCGGGCAGGACATCGCTGGCCGGAAGGCCGGTCTGGGGCTTGCCGAAAAGGGTTTGCCTGCAGCAGCCCGGCGCGGGCATCGGGCGATGAGGGCCGGCCCCGCAACGCTCTCGCCGCAGAGGCCGACGCGGCCGGACCACGTGTTCCGTCGCCAGACCACGGGGCGCTCCAGTCCGCGACCCCTTTGCTTCCAGCAAGACGGATGGGGTCGTTCTGCCCCCGCGCCCGACAGGGCACGTCGATTGGCGTTTTGGCCGCGACACTATAGGATTCACCGATACTGCCCCTCCGGAGAAAATTTATTTGAATTTTCCCCGATCCGAATATCTTGATACTTCTTCTATGCCGGCAGCATGCGTCGACTCAGCCTGATCAGCCGATAGGCGGCTCGGGATCAACAGTATCGCGCCCTACCCAGAGTTCTAAATCTTAAAACGCGCTACTCCGCTTGGTCCGACGCCGGCCTTGGCGGCGGCGCTCGGCCGAACGCCTGTCCCTCAGGCTGTTGAGGCGGCATCGGGCCGGCGGCGGCTCCGCAACGGCAAACCGGCGGTGTCTGGGCGCCGCGCCACGGCATGGGGCACGTCATGGGCAACGCCGAGGGCGTGATGGCTTCCCATTGCTTTCGGCAGCAACGGCTTGCCGGGGACCAGATGGATTACTCACCAAATCATACTTCAATTCCGACAGGGCGGCCTTTCTACTCTGGGCAGCAAAGGCCTCCTTTGCGCCGGCCGCATCGCCAGCGCCGGATTTGACGGATCCCACGCCGCTTTGTGCCCTCCGACCTAGACGGATCTTCGCATGAACTCTGTCCCTCCCCGCGAATTCGCCCGGTTGACCCAGCCGCCGGAGGATTTCAGGCCGCCTTACGACGCCACCTTGTTCAATATGCTGCGGACGCTGTGGCGCCGGAAACTGTTGATCGGCACGGTGATGGTGACCGGCGTTGCTGGAGCCCTCGGCGCAGCCTCGCTGATGCCGAAGAGCTATGTCGGGGAGGCCTTGGTCCAGCTGTCGTTCGAGGGCGAAGGCGTTGCGGCCAGCGGGGCCACCGGCGGCACCAGCGCCGCCGTCGACCCGACGGCCATCGTCGAGGGCGAGGCGGAGATCATCCGCTCCCGCGCGATCGCCCGGCGGGTGGCCGGCAGCCTCTGGGCAGCCGACGATCCAACCGGGGATCTGACCGGTCCGCGCCTGTCGGCGACCCAGCGCGCGGAGGACGCGGGGGGGGCGACCGGCAAGGCGCAGTCCTACATGAGCGAGCTGGCCGCGGACCTGCGCGCGCGGTTCGCGCCGCCGCCCGTGCCGGCGCTCGATCGTGAGGTTCTGGAACTCCAGAGCCGTCTTGGTGTGCGGAACGACGCAAAGTCCTACCTGATCCGCATCGCCTATACCGCCGCCGATCCGGCGCAAGCCGCCAAGGTCGCCAACGCCTTCGCTGAAACCTACCTGCAGAGCCGGGTGGAGGTCAGCGTCGGCTCCGCCCGGCGCACCAGCGAGTGGCTGGCGTCGCAGGTCGCGGCCGCGAAGGCGACCCTGGCCGAGGCCGAGCAGAAGGTCAGCGCCCTCCGCCTGACGGGTACCGGCCGCGGCGCGGCCGACATCGGCAACAGCCAGACGATGGAGAAGCAGCTCGCCGACCTCGTCGGCCAGTTGTCCGGCGTGCGGCTGGACCGGTTGAACCTCGAAGCCCGCCTCTCGCGGCTGCGCGGCGCGGTGGCCGCAGGCCTGACACCGTCCGCGCTTGACCTCGCGGGATCGACCGATGCGCCCCGACTGATCGAGGCGGAGGTGACCAGCCGGCAGGAGGCGGCGCGCCTCGGCTCGACGCTGGGCGAGAAGAACCCCCTCGTCGCCCGCGCCAACAATGCCCGGCGCGAGGCCCGCGAACAGCTGGCCAGCGCCGTCACCTCCGCCATCGGAATCACCGAGGCCGAGGTCGCGAGCGCCAGGACATCCGAGGCGAGCCTTGCCCAGCAGCTCGAGGAGACCAAGCGCACCGCGCTCGAGAGCCAGGCGGCGAGACAGCGGCTGAGCCAGCTCGAGGCCGAGGCCGAGACCGCGCGCGGCGGGCTGGTGCGCCTGCAGGAGAGCTACCGCCAGGCCTTGGCCCTCGCCGACCTGAAGCCGATCGGGGCGAAGCTCGTGAGCCCGGCGGAGTCCCTCAACGTCCCGGCATCGCCGAAGATGTCGCTGATCGCCATCCTGTCCGGCATCATCAGCCTCGGTGCCGGCATCGGCCTGGTACTGCTCCTCGAACTGCGCGACACCGGCTTTCGCGCCGCGCCCCAGCTGGCGGCCGACCTCGGCGCCCGCTGCATCGCCACCGTCCCGGCGATCAATTTCCGCATCGGCGCCACCTCGCGCCACTTCCGCGAGGAAGCGCTGAAATCGCTGGCGATCCAGGCCGGCCTGACCCGGCACCGGGGCAACAACACCATCCTCGTCGTCACCTCCTCCGTCCCTGCCGAGGGCAAGACCGATCTCGTGCGCGACCTTGCCCAGACGCTCGCAACCCTCGACCAGCGCGTCCTGACCATCGAGAACGTCGTCCGCCGGCAGCCGGTCTATACTTGGGATAGCCAGGACAGGGCGGAAGCGGAGACGAGCCACCAGACCGCGCTGACGATGCAGGTGCACAGTGCCGGCAGCAAGATCGCCGGCTACTACCGCACCTCGACAGACCTGCGCAGCGTCTTCGAGAGCCATGACCGCCTGCAGAACTGGCTCGAGACGAACGGCGCGCATTTCGACGTGGTGATCGTCGAGGCCCCGCCGATCCTCACCAATGCCGACGCGCTGATCCTGACCCGGCTGGCCGACCTCGTCATGCTGGTCGTCAAGTGGAACGCCACGCCGAAGGCTGCGGTCGCCAACGCCTACGCGCAGCTCAACGGGTCGAAGGCGGAGATCGGCGTCGTCCTCAACCAGGTCGACCTGATCCGCCACAAGGCGCTTGGCCTCAAGGACAACCTCTATTTCCACCGTCGCTATCTCGAGAAGCGCGAAACGCGGCAGAGGTCCGCGGCGCATCCGGAGACGGCCTGACGGGCCGGCCATCTTCGCCTTGCACCGCCGTCCCCATGCTCAATCAACAGGAGAACAACGTGAAGCGGATTATCGTCACGGGTGGCAATGGCTATGTCGGGCGCGAACTCGTGCGCCTCTTGTACGACGAGCACGAGGTCCACGTGCTGGACAAGGTCGCACCGGACGCCTTGCGCTTCCGGACCGAAGAACGCTCGAAATTCCACTTCACCCAGGTCGACCTGATCGACGAAGCGGCGGTCGGGCAGGCGATGGTGGCGATCGTCCCGGACGTCGTCGTCCATCTCGCGGCGGTGCATTACATCCCGCAATGCGAAGACGAGCCGCTGATGGCGCTGGGCACCAATGTTCTCGGCACGGTCGCCGTGCTGAAGCATCTGCCCGAGCGGTGCCGCATCGTCTTCGCCAGCAGCGGCGCGGTGTACAAGCCGGCCGGTGACCCGCACGGGGAGACGAGCCTTCAGCAGCCCTCCGACATCTACGGGCTGTCGAAGCTGCACGGCGAGCATTACGTCGCGAACTTCGCCGCCAAGCGCTCCCTCGACGCGGCCGTCGTCCGCCTCTTCAACGTCGTCGGCCCCGGCGAGACCAACCCGCATCTCCTGCCCGAACTCGTGGCGCAGCTGAAGGCCGGCCGGCAGACCATCCAGCTCGGCAACCTCTGGCCGAAGCGCGACTACATCCACGTCAAGGATGCCGCGCTCGGCTTCCGGGCGATCGCGCTGAAGGGCAGCACCTCTTTCGGCGAGGTGACCACCGTCAACCTCGGCACCTCCAACGCCTATTCCGTCATCGAGGTGCTGGAGAAGCTGCGCACGGTCTCGCAGACCGATTTCGCCATCGAGGAAGATCCCGACCGCACCCGGAAGGTCGACCGCCCGTTCCTGGCCGCCGATACCTCGCGCATCCGGGCCCTGTTCGACTGGAGCCCGCGTTTCACGATCGACGACGCGATGGCCGATCTCTGGCGCGAGCCGGAGCTCTCGGCGTCGCTGACGGCGAGGTACAACGTATGAAGGTCCTCGCCGCTGTCGTCGTCCCCTCCCACCTCAGCGTCAGCGGCGCGGCGCGGGCGGCCGAGAGCCTCAGCACCGCCCTTGCGGGGCACTGCGACATCGCGCTGGCGACGATGATCGCCGGTGGCGACCGGCCGGCCAGCGGCAATGGGCCGCTCGCCCGCATCCCCACCCGCACATGGCTGCCGCCGGGCCTCGGCTTGTCGCGCGTGCCCAACCGCTTTCGCACCCTGTTCTACCGCTCGGACATCGACCGGCACATCCGCGCGCAGTCCTACGACCTGGTGCACCTGCACAATCCGATGCCGGCGCTGGAGATGCGGCGCATCGCCCGCGCCTGCCGCGCCCGCGGCATTCCCTACGTCGTCTCGACGCACGGCTTCAACGAAGTGACCAACGGACTGCGCATCTACGGCTTCAACCGCTGGCAGAAGATCGTCTGGCAGAAGCTGGTGGTCGATCCGGTCCGCGAGGTCGTCGCCCATGCCGCCGAGGTCTTCGCCTTGTCGCCTGATGACATCGACCTCCTGCGGCAGCTCGGGCAGCGCACCGACAACGTGACCATCGTCAGCAATGGCGTCCCGATGCCGGCGCCCGGAGACGCTGCGGCCGACGATCGCCTGCTGCAACGCTTCGGCCTTCGCCCGCGCGGTGCGGGATCGCCGCCGACCTTGCTCTTCCTCGCCAACCACACGCCCAACAAGGGACTGCCGGTGCTGCTCGAGGCGTGTCGCCGGCTCGAGCAGCCGTTCCAGCTGATCCTCGGCGGCGAACAACGGGACGGGGTGGCCTATGCCGAGCACATCGCGGCCTGCCGTCCCGGTCAGGCGATCGCCGTCACCGGCCGCCTGTCGGACGCCGAGGCCGCGGCGTGTTTCCGGCGCGCCGACATCTTCGTCTTCCCGACGCTCGCCGACACGTTTCCGCTGGTGGTCCTCGAAGCGATGGCGGCTGGCCTGCCGGTCGTTGCCTCGCGCGTCGGCGGCATTCCCCACCAGATCGGAAGCGAGCACGGCCTGCTCGTCGAGCCCGGCGATCCGGCAGCCCTTGCCGCGGCGCTGGATGCGCTGATCGCCGACCCGGCGCGGGCGGCCCGCCTTGGCGCTGCAGGCAGGGCGCGGGCACAGGCGGAGTTCACCTGGGAGCGGGCGGCGGAAATTGCCTTCAGCGGCTATGAAACCGTGTTGGCGAGAACCTCGGCCGTCCGCGGCAGCGCCGCGCGCCCGGCGCCGGCGTCCCCCGTTCTGGCCGGCGTCACGGCGAGGCCGCGATGACACAACTGACCGAGGACGGCGGCATCCTGCCCGCCCCGCCCCCGCGGCGGTGGCACCAAGCCGCCGCGCGGCTGCCGGCAGCAAGCTTTCCGCTGCTGGACCAAGGCATCATCAGCCTCGGCACCTTCCTGTTCAACATCGTCCTTGCCCGCAGCATTGCGCTGTCCGAGTATGGTCACTACGCGATGGCGCTCGGCATCCTCTTGCTGATGCAGGCTGCCTCCAGCTCGCTGATCTTCTATCCGCTGTCGATCTATGCCGCCGTCGCCGACGACCAGCGGCGACGGGATCTGGTCCTGTCGAGCCTGCTCCTGACGGCGCTGGTGTGCGTGCCGATGACGCTGCTCGTCGGCACGCTACTCTGGTGGCTGATCGATACGTCGCTTCTGTTGCCGGCGTTTGCCGTTCTGGCGGCGGGACAGTTTCAGGAGGCAGTGCGGCGCGGACTGCTCTCGGGGCTGCGCCACGGCACCGCCATCATCGGGGACAGCGTCCGCTATCTCGGCCAGGTCGTGCTTCTGGTCGCGACCGCGCACTGGCTTCCGCTGCACCTGCCGGCCGCCCTTTATGTGATGGCGGTGGCAAGCCTCTTCGGCGCCGGCATCCAGCTCGCGCAGAGTCGGATCGGCGGTGCCCGGCTGCTGGCTCTCCTGCCGCTCGCCCGCGATTTCTGGCGCCTCGGCCAGTGGTCGCTGACCAGCAACGTGCTCGGCATCGCCCGCACGCAGTGCCTGCCCTGGCTGCTCGGCGCGCTGTCCGGCCCTGCCGCCGCCGGCGCCTTCCAGATCGCGATGAACATTTTCAACCTCACCACGCCGATCGTCATCGGCATCTGCAACATCGTGCCCCAGATGGCGGCGCGCGCCTTGCCGCAAGGCTATCGCGCCGCCTGGCAGGCTTCCTGGCCGCTGATCGCGACCGGGGCGCCGATCATCCTTCTCTGCAGCACTGCCATGCTGATCGCCCCGCACGCCTTCGTCGCGCTCTTCTACGGTGACGCCATGCGCAGCGACGCGATCGCGGCCGGCATCCGCGTGCTCGCGGGCGGCGCCATCTTTGCCTATGCCTCGTCGGCTGCCTGCGCGTTCCTGCACGGGGTGAATGGTGGCCGCGATGGCCTCCTCGCGGACCTCGCCTCGACCGTCGTGATGCTGGTGCTCGCCGTCCCGCTAACCGTCGCCTACGGCCTTGCCGGCGGGTGCCTGGCGCTGGCCGCGGCGCTTGCCGCCCGCACCGTCTTCCTCGTCGCCAGCATCGTGCGACGTCTGGCCGAGACGGCGGCGGACGACGGTCCCTTGCAGGTCAGCACGGCCGCGTCCCGGTAGCCTCCGTTTTCCATCGCCTATCCCGCAACAGGAGCATCATCATGATCATCACCGTCGTGACCCCGACCCTCAACGGCGCCGCGTACCTCAGGGAATGCATCGCCTCGGTGAAGCGCAACCACCATCCGAGCTATGCCGTCGACCATGTCATCGTCGACGCCGGCAGCACCGACGGCACCGTCGAGATCGCCCGCGAAAACGGCCTGCGCATCATCCAGGGCAAGGACCAGGGCATTTTCGACGCCATCAACAAGGGCTCGTTCAACTCCGACGGCGACCTCCTCGGCTTCCTCGGCGCCGATGACCTGATGCTGGAAGGCGCCTTGCTCGAGATCGCCACCCTCTACCGGGCGAGCCGGCCGGGCTGGATTGTCGGCGGCATCCGCTGGATCGGCGAGCGGGGCGAGGACCTCGGCTCGCTGGCGGCGCCGCCGCACTGGATGACACCGCGCATCCATGCCTGCCTCGGCTGGAACCCGATCATGCACATGTCGACCTACTTTTCGCGCGAGCTGTTCATGGCGCTCGGCGGCTTCAACATCGCCTATAAGGACGCCGGCGACTACGAACTGTTTGCGCGCGCCCTCTCGCGGCAGCCCTATGGGCGGATCGACAAGCCGCTGACCTGCTTCCGCCGTACCCGCGTCAACAACAGCGTCGTCAACGCCGAGCGCGCCGGGGCCGAAGCGCGCGCGGTGCTGAAGACCTTCGGACCCGAAAGCGCCCTGGAGCGGGCGCTCTGGCGGCAGGTGCTGAAGGCCTGGTTCAACCTCCGCAACCCGCGCTGGCTGGCAGTGAAGGCCTCCACCGCCGTGCGCCTGCGCCTCGACCCGGCCTTGCCGAACTACTTCTGACGATGAACGGCGCGCTGGCGAAGCGCTGGCGCGCCAACCTGCTGCTACAGAAAGGCCGCCGAACCCTGCAGGATCGGCGGCCTTTTTGTAGCGGTGCCGACCCCCAGCTCAGGCGGGCGAAACCGCCCTTTCCGGCAACGCCGCCGCGAGCTGACACCCCTCGCCCGCGCAGCGCGCGACGACCTCGGCATAGCGCCGGGCGAAACGCTCCACCATCAGGTCCCAGGACAGCGCCTCCGCCCGAGCGATCGCGCCGGCCGACAGGCGCTCGACCAGACCATCCTCGTCGATGAGCCGCTCGATGGCACGGCGAAAACCCTCGATGCTCGTGCTGGGATCGATGAGGGGAATTTTGATCCCGCACCGGTCGGTCACCGCGACGCCCATGCCGCAGCTGTCGTGGCAAAGCACCGGAATGCCCTTGGCGAGCGCCTCGAGCACCACGGCGGGCGTTCCCTCCAGAAGGCTCGTGTGGACCAGCGCATCGGCTTGGCTGAGCTCCGCCATCGCCTGGTCGTGCGGCACGAAGCCGGTCCAGCGGATCCGCCCGGCGATGCCGAGCCGGGCCGCCAGGCGCTGCCAGTGCCGCGTCGCCGGCCCTTCCCCGAGCACCACCACCTCGCAAGGCCCGTCGATCCCGCTCAGTGCATGTAGGAGGATCGGCAGCGCTTTGCGGCCGATGTGCAGACCGTTCCAGACCAGCCGCAGCGGCCGTTTCCGGTCATAGCGGCGGATGCCGTCGGTCACCGGCTTGGCGCCGCTCTCGATGACGCTCTCGGCCTCGCGATGCCAGTGACGGCGAACCATCTCGGCATTCATCCCACCGATCGCCCAGATGTGGCTTGCGCGGTGCGCCGCTGCGCGCGACCGGAAGGGAACCCGTTTCTGCACCATGTTGGTGACGTTCCGGAGGGCGTAGAACGACATTTCGCCGAGGCCCATCATCGGGAAGAAGGACCAGGCGAGATTGGCGGCGCCGTCGATCGGTCCCCAGACGAAGGGGATCGGCAGGCGCCAGAGATCGCCCGGCTCCCGGTAGCCGGTGATGTTGAGCTGGTGGACGATGTCGAAAGGCTCGGCCGCGTGCAGCGCCTTTGCGGCCGTCAGGACCGCGCGATGCCAGGCGCGGTAGCCGAGGTAATAGACCGTCCGGCGGCGCATCAGCGTCTCGCGCTGCAGCAGGCGCGACAGGAAGGGCGGCTCGACGAAGTGGAAGACGAGACCGGGGATCGGCTGCTTCACCAGCGCCGCCGTCACTTCCTCCCGGAAATTGCGCTCGCCCGGCATGCCCGGCGAACAAATGACCGTCACATCGTGCCAGCGGGCCAGCCGCGACACGACGTTCCAGCCAAGCCCCGGCTCCGAGCCGCCTATCGGCGACACCGCGAAGGCTGAGACCAGCACCCGCAGCCTCGGCTTGGCCGCGCCCTGGGCCGTTAGCACGGGGCCGACCTCAACGTTCACGCCGGGGCTCCGACAGGGTGGGTTTGCGGTGACTCTGCATGATCGCGATGCCTCCGGACCGAGCCTCAGGCTCCTGGGTGTAGATCCCTTCATCCGTTGCGGGATTCCGGCGGCGGCGCCAGTGCTCATAAGGGGGGCGTCGGCGGTTTTAAGGGGTAGCCGCGCCAGTGAACTTTGATGCCGGACGGGATCTCCCGGTTGAACCCGCCGCCTCATCGGACCGGCACGGCGCCGGCCGAACCTTGCGGCTTACGTCACCTGCATGCCTGACGGGCGCGACCGACGCGGCTTAGGGTCAAGGCCGGTCGCTGCCTCGGCCAGCCCTTGGCCGCCATCTCGGCGCCTGCCATTCGATGAAGTTAAGGAGGCGCCGATGCCCATCGCCGCGGACGCGAGTTTCGGTCCGGTCGACATCCAGATGCCGAAAGCGGCCATCGTGCTGTCGCTCGGGGATGACTGCCCCGCCATCGTCGCGGCCGCCCCCGCCGGCACCGCCTTCGTGTTCGCCGATGCCGGCGAGTATCGCCTGACGCGGCCGATCGAGCCGAAGGACGGCCAGTCCTTTACCGGCGTCAGGGGGGCGATCATCGACGGCTCCCGGGCGCTCCGCGACTTCTCCCGCTCGGCGGACGGCCTGTTCAGCGCCCTGCATCAGGACCAGCAAGGTCAGCGGCTGGCCACAGAGGAGGCCACCCCCGGCGCCGTCCGGGCCGGCTTTCCCGAAACGCTCTTCATCGACGGCAAACCGTTGCGGCCGGTCGCCTCGCGCGACGCGGTGAAGCCTGGCAGCTTCTATTTCGACTATGATGCCGATGTCATCGTCATCGCCGACGACCCTTCCGGCCGCAAGGTCGAGGCGGGGGTCAGCCCCGCCGCCTTCGCCTCGCGCGCGACCGGCGTCAGGATCTCCAACCTGACCGTCGAGCAGTTCAACGCCCCCGCCCAGCACGGCGCGATCCAGGGCGGCGAGAACTGGACGGTCGAAAACAACGAGGTGCGGCTGAACTACGGCGTCGGCATCATCGTCACTGACGGCGGGCGGATCACCGGCAACGACGTCCACGACAACGGCCAGATGGGCATTGGCGGCAATGGCCGCGGCATCCTCGTCGAGCGCAACGCCCTTCACGCCAACGGCTTCTGGTCTGGCATCGACGTCTACTGGGAGGGCGGCGGCAGCAAGTTCGCGGTGACCGAGAACCTCGTCGTCCGCGACAACTACTCCCATGGCAATCATGGTTTTGGCCTCTGGACCGATATCGACAACATCGGCACGCTCTATGAGGGAAACCGGCTCGTCGGCAATGACGGCGGCGGCATCAACCACGAGATCTCCTACGACGCAGTGATCCGCGACAACGTCTTCATCGGCAACGGCGCGGCGGCGCGGGGAAACTGGATGTGGGGCGCCGCGATCCAGATCCAGAATTCCCAGAACGTCGAGATTACCGGCAACCGCATCGACATGACCGGCGGCCTCAACGGCATTTCGCTGATCCAGCAGGACCGCGGCATCGGCGCTTTCGGCCCCTACCGCACCATCAGCAACCTCGTGCGGGACAACGTCCTCGTCTCCCGCAGCGGCGAGGGGCGGACGGGGGGCGCTGCCGATCACGACGAGCCCGGGCTCCTGCGCGGCGGCAACAGCTTTGCCGCCAACCGCTATTTCATGGCCGATGGAAACCACTGGTGGTGGGGCGATTTTCCGAGTGGCGATGGCTGGCAGGCCTACCGGCGCGACACCGGACAGGACGCCGGCTCCAGCCTCAGCAACGATCTACCGGACACCAGCACCTGGTGACCGGCGGCCCGAGCAGCGGGTCGCCGGGTGGTCAGCCGCCGAACCGGCCGAGCGAGTCGGCGTGCTGGCGCCACCAGTCGTTCTCGCGGGCCTGCGCCAGCCGGCGATAGGTCATGCAGAGCCCGACGCCGGTGCCGAACAGGACCCAGAAGATCACCCCCATCATCGGCCCCTCGAGCGCGACGTCGAAGCTCGCATTGACGAGCCCGGCCACGAGATAGCAGAGGACAAAGATCAGGAGGTTCGACCAGTCCCGGTCGCCATTCAACCAGGCGCGGTAGATGGTGGTGAGCATCATCGCCATCCAGCTGAGATTGACCGTCACCCACAGCGCAATGCCCGGCACGCCGCTCCGGGCGAGGATGGTCATGTGGGCGCTGTGCGGACTGCGCAGCGGCGGCCCGTCGCCATCGCCGACGACAAAGCCGTCGGAAATCGCGAGGTTGACGCCAAAACCCTTGCCGCTCCAGAAATAGTCGCCGTGGACGGTGTAGTCGGTGATCGCCTGCCACCAGCGCATCCGCCAGACCTTCGTGCCGTCGAGATCGCTGTTCGAGGAAGAGGTGAAGATGCTGGTCACATTCTCCATCAGCTGGCCGACCCTCATAGTGCGGTAGTCCGGCGGCAGCTGTACCTCAAAATTGGAGAGATAGAGCACGGCGATGATCGGGATGGCCGCGCAGACCGTCGTGACGGCCGGCTTGAACCGTCCGGACAAGGCTGTGGCGAGCATCAGGGGAACGGCGATGGCGAGCATGCCGCCGCGGCTCTGGGCCGAGACGACCAGGATGCCGGACACCAGAAGCACGACCCACCAGGTCGGAAATCGCTTTAAACCCACCAGCGCGAACACTGCTGCGCCGGCCACGTGCACGGCCACCTCGCCAGCGCGCAGCAGCATCATCGGCGCGCCGGACAGCGGCCAGGCCGGGATGACGTGGCTGAGCTGTTTCGGCACAATGTAGAGGACGAAGGCAATGGCCCCGAACACCGTGAAAAAGCGGCCGGCATGGTGGACCGCCCGGTCAATCCGCGCCGGGTTCTCGAGGATCAGATTGGCGACGACGAAGGCGAAGAGGCCGTAGACGACGATCACGCTGTCGCGCAGGGCGTCGATGCCGTAGGTGCCGACGAAGGGAACGGTCCGCAGCAAGGTCCAGCCGATCATCACCAGCAGGATCTGCAGCGGAAGGGCGGACAGGACGGCGGCCGAGGGCGTCGGCCAGAACAGCGTGACCAGTCCGAACAGCAGCAGCACTTCAGCGGGGAAGAGCGGCGGGATGCCCGCATAGGCGAAGCCCTTGCCGGTGAAAGCGTAGGCGGCGATGGCCAGGAGCAAGGCACCGAGATAGCGATCGCGCAGACCCGTCGATGCCGGCTGGCCGAATGCGGCGGGCGTGCTGATGCTCATGCCATGCCTTTCCGCCCCGTGCCGGGGCCTTGCTCCGCCAGTTCCGCCAGTTCCGGCGCCCCGGCTTCGCGGCGGTGAACGGGCCTGACCTCTCTTCCAGATCTGACACCGTCGCACGCCGGATTCACCGCGGGGAGGAGAAGTACGCCTTCAGGAGCGACGTTGGCGCCCGCGATCAAGCGGCCGGAACGTGTAGGTTCTGGGCTGAGGCCCCGGCACCGAGGAACGCTTTGCGGGGGTAGTCCGCCTGCGTCCCCCATGCCCGGAACGGCAGCTGCTAGGCTGATCGGGGCCCGCGACCTAGCTCAGAGCGCCGGCCGGGATCGCGGTTGTCGGAAAGGCTGGTCGATGGCGTTTGTTGAGTTCCCATGCCGGGCGGCGTTCGATTCGCCGAGGGTTGCAGCGACACCATCCTGCCGCTTCCCCACGGGTGGCGCCGGCTGATGCGGGCGGACCGGAACGAGGCCATTCAATGGCTGCGGGCACTGGCGGCGACCGAGGTCATGGTCTGGCACTCGGACCTCGTTGCCAAGGGCTTTTCGGCGTTCTCGATCCAGACCTCCGCCTACCGGCCGCTCGGCGGCATCGGCGTCGAGGTCTTCTTCGTCGTCTCCGGCTTCCTGATGAGTTTCATCAGCCAGTCCATCCCCGGCCCGAAACCGTTCCTCATCGGCCGCATCCGGCGGATTTTTCCGCTCTACTGGGCCTTCACCCTCCTGGTGATCGGCGTCTACCTCGTCAATCCGGACTGGCATCTCGGCGGGTTCAGCCTTTCCGCCGGTAGCATTGGCGGATCGTTGTTGCTCTGGCCCCAGCAAGGCTATCCGATCCTGACGGTCGGGTGGACGCTCGAATACGAGATCGTCTTCTACCTCATCGTCGTCGCCTTCATCGCCACGGCCATGTCGCGGGCGCCCCGGGCACGGGCGCATTTCGGCGTTTTCCTGGCGCTGCTCGGGCTCCTCGGCGTGTGCCTGCCGGATGCGCTGAGGGCCAGTCCGGTCCTGACCCACATCCTGACCCCCTATATGTTCGCCTTCGGCTTGGGCTGGCTGCTGCACAGCGCCCCGAATGCCGGGCTGAGAGCCGCTGGCCCGGCGCTTCTCGTTTTCACCGGCCTGGCGGTAACCGGGCTCGCCATCGCCGAAAACCACGATGCGGTGGTGTTGCCGCGTAGTCTCGCCGCAGGCGGTTTCGTCGCCGCCATGCTGGCCCTCCGCCCCCTTCTCGCCCGAACCGGCACCGTCAACCGGATCATCGCAAGCATCGGCGAGGCCTCCTACAGCATCTACCTCTGCCACTGGTTCGTGCTCTCGGCGCTAGGAAAGGTTTTCGGCCGCCTTGATCTCCCAGCGGACGCCGACGGCGCGTTCCGGATCGCAGGCTGTCTCGTCGCGCTGGCCGTCGGCTGGGTCTTCTTCGTCAAGCTCGAGCGCCCGCTGGACCGCCGGCTGCGCGGACAGCGCAAGGCGGCGGCCGGCCTGATGCCCGCCACCTGAGAAGCCAAAGCCCGGCGCCGTCCTCGTACGCCGCGTTCTGGTTGAGAATGGTAGGAGTCACGGGCACAGTCACCGTGCAGGAGCGGTGAAGCGGAACGCTCCACGGTCCCGCAAGCTATGCCAGATCAGACGCTCACGGCCTTCGGGGACCGTCGCCGCCGCCTCGGCTTTATGGCGACGATCATCAATGCCGCGACACCCTCGGCCGTCAGCTCCCAATGCCCCTTGCCGTCGCCCCCCAGACGATACTCCGTCCACCCTCGGCGTACGCAGGACAGCGCCGTGTGCGCGCTCGGCTCGAAGATCCGATCGAAACCGGGCTGATCGCGCAGCCCTGTCATCCAATAACGCTGTCCGGGAGTGAGCCTTGGCATGCCCCGAGTATGGCGGAACGCGTTCGCTTTCTGCGAGATGGGATAGGGCTTACCTCCTTCGCTCCCGCCTGGGGCTCGGCGGTCATGCGGCTGGCCATCGCTTCGCGAACCGGGTTCGGCGGTGGAGCCCAAATTAGATCGGCTCCGCGGTCGCGCTTTGCCGGCGCGACCGCGGGAAATCTGCGACTAGCGGTATCCCTGGCGAACTTGACGGCACCTACCAAAGCGCGCGACCGTCACAGGCGAATTGAAATCTGGAGACATCCTTGAGCCCTGCCGATCGACAGAATGCGCATGACACCATGATCGAGAACGGGCGCCCTCTTTGGGCATCCCTGGTGACGAAGGCCTCGGAGGCGCTGCGATCGATCGAAATCATCGACCCCGCGCGCGCGGACGAGGAGGTCGCCAGACTGAACCGGTTTGCCGAAAACGTCATGCCGCATCAGAGCCCGGAGGCAAGAAGCATTCTGACTGGCGGCACAGCCCTTGCCAGCAATCACCAGCCTCTGCTCGATGCGCTTCGCCTGGAAGCCAAGACGGCGAACAATGCCGGAGCAGCCTATGCCGGACGGATCCTGAATGGATTGGCCGCGCAGATCGACGCCGCCTATGCCTCGGGCACGCTCGGTACCGTTCTTTCAATGCGCAACCGCATTGCCGCGGCCCGTCCGTTGCAGACGAATGCCGAAGTCAGCCGGTGGTTCAACATGGCCCTGGTTCCCGGCGGAGCGATCGTATCGAACACCGGCCATATCGTTGCCTGATCGCCGGGGCAGCTCCGTCGGCGCGCTGAAGACGACCGGGTGCTCGCAAGGGCAGAGGACGTTTAGATCATGACGCTCAATCCCTACGAGGCCGATCTGTCGAAGGTGATGGGCCAAGCTGATGGGCACCGGCAGATCATCGGTGGGCTTTGGGAGGAAATGGGTGAGCACCAGCGCGCTTACCTCGTGGCGCAGGGACTTTCACCCAGCGATTTCCTCCTGGATATCGGCTGCGGCAGCCTGCGCGCCGGGGTGAAGCTCGTGCCTTTCCTCGACCCCGGCCATTATTTCGGCATCGACCTGATGCCGGCCCTGCTCGAAGAAGGATACGCCAAGGAGATCGTCCCGCTCGGTCTCGAGGCTCGGTTGCCGCGGGAAAACCTTGCAGTGGCCAACGCGTTTCAGATCCCCTTCGGGGACACGGTTTTCGACCACGCCTTGGCGCAGTCGCTGTTCAGCCATCTGCCGATCAACCATCTCCGGCTTTGTCTTGCCAACCTGCGCCCCCGCATGCGCCTGGGCGGCATCTTCCACGCGACGTTCTTCACCGTTCCGGACGGGCACGCGCTGAACGCCCCTTTTACCCAGGTCCCCTCGGGTGGGGAGGCCATCCATTGGGAGGGCGAGCTGACCAAGGCCGAGGTGACGACTTTCGGCTACCAGGATCCCTTCCACTATTACCGCGGCGACCTCGACTTTGCGGCGATCGGGCTTGGCTGGGCGATCGAAGGTGTCTTCGACTGGCAGCATCCGCGCGGCCAGAAGATCGCGCGCTTCCGCGCCACGTAAAGTTCCGCCCGGAGCGCGGCCCCTTATAGGGCGCGTGCCGTCTATCGGATGACAGTTCAGGCAGGGCTTGCTATGGCGTCCCCGTCACAAGGGAAGCGATGATGATGGTGGATAAGGTCGGGCAGTCAGTCGGCATTCTGGTGCTCGGCATGCACCGCAGCGGAACATCGGCGCTGACCGGCGTCCTCGATGAACTGGGCCTTCCCGCCGCCGGCGAGCTTTTGGCCGCCGAGAGCTACAACGAGAAGGGCCTGTTCGAGAACAAGTCCGTCAATGCCTTCCACAACCGCTTGCTGGACTATCTCGGTTCTCGCTGGGACGACCCGATGCCGCTCTCCAACGGTTTCGTGGACACGGAAGCGGGACAGGGTTTTGTAGCTGAACTCGCAGCAATTGTCCGCACCGAGCTTCTCGCCACCGCGGCCCTGTTCTCGGTCAAGGACCCGCGCATGTGCCGCTTCGTTCCGCTGTGGAAGGCGGCATTGGAGAAGACGGAAACTGAACCACGCGCGATCATCGCCTTGCGCCATCCGCTGGAGGTGGCCGGTTCGCTGTCGCGGCGCGACGGCTTCCCGCGCGCCAAGAGCCTGCTTCTCTGGCTGGCGCACATGCTGAATGCCGAGCGGGAAACGCGCACTCTCTCCCGCAGCTTCGTCTCCTACGACGCACTGCTCGAAGACTGGCGCAGCACGGCGGACCGTCTGGCGCTGGAACTTGGCATCAGCTTCCCGAAAGAGCGCGGCCGCATCGAGGCCGTGATCGACGGCTTCCTGACATCCGACCTGCGCCATCACGCCGTCACCGCCCAGATCGGCCGCTCGACCCGCTTCGACGCGCTGGCCGCCGATGCCTGGGAAGCCTTCCAGGCGCTCGCCGTGAACCGCGACGACAGCGAGGCCATGGCCGAGCTCGACCGCATCGCCGGAACGCTCGCGGCGGCCTCGGAGGTGTTCGCCCCTTATGTCGCCTGGGAGTTCAAGGCGCTCCAGGACAGCCGTGAGCGCACCGCCCTCCTGGAGGAGATCGAACGCGTCGTCCGGGCACAGAACGCCGACTATTTCGCCGAGATCCACAAGGAGAAGCAGGCGGCGGAAAGCCGGCGCGCCGAGGATCAGGCCAGGGCGGCGCAGGCCGCCGAGAAGGCAGAGGCGACGCACCGCCAGCTGATGGCGAGCGAGCAGCGCAGCTACCGCCAGGCCATGGATAAGGTCGAGCGCGAGCTGCAGGTGCTCCGTCCGACGGCTCAGCAGGCTGCCGACCGCGCCGCCTTGTTCGAGCGCCGCACCGCCGAACTCGAGGCCGACGCGTTCCGGCTGCGGCAGGAGGCCCATGCGCATGCGGTCGCCCTCAACGCCCTCGAAGGGTCCACGGCCTGGCGCCTGACCGGCCCGTTCCGCCGTGCCGCCAGCGCCTTGCCTTTGTCGATGCGCGGGCAGATCCGGCGGCTCGCCAAGGCAGGCTGGTGGCTGGTGACACCTTGGCGCATGCCGGCACGTCTGCGTTTCCTGCGGGAACGCGAGCAGCGTCCCGCCGGCTTCGACGGGCATTCCGCGGTGGGAGCCACAGCCGCCCCGCCGCTGCCCTCCACCCCGACCGGCCCGCGGCGGGCGACGAACTCGCTGCCCGCGCTAGGCCTGTTCGAGGTGCCGACGCTGCAGCCGCGCGTTTCGATGGTCACCGACAGCATCAACGAGGGCAGCCTGTTCGGCGGCGTTGCGACGGCGCTGATCTTCACCGCCCTCTTCGCCAAGCGCAACGGACGGCGCCTGCGGATCGTCACCCGCACCCAGGCCCCGGCCGCCGAGAACGTCGCGGCGGTGTTCCGGGCGCACGGAATTGAATGGACGGACAACATCGAGTTCGTCTTCGCGGACATCTCCGACGCGGACAGCCGGATCGAGACGAATGCGGACGAAATCTTCGTCACGACCTCCTGGTGGACGACCCGTGCGACGCGCCAGTCGGTCGCCGATGCGCAGATCCTCTACATCCTCCAGGAGGATGAGCGCATGTTTTATCCCTTCGGCGACGACTATCTCGCCTGCGCCGAAACGCTGGGCGACCGGTCGATTGCCAAAGTGATCAATTCCGGGCTGCTGCACCGCCATCTGGTCGCGGACGGCGTGATCGACGAGGCGACGCCGTTCTTCGAGCCGTCCTTCCCATCCCGGATCTATTTTCCTTCGCCGGACGCGGATGCCGACGGCAAGCGCAACTTCTTCTTCTATGCCCGCCCCTACAATGCGCGGAATCTCTACGACCGGGGCGTTGCCGTCATCGAGACGGCGATCGAGCGCGGCATTCTCGACCCCGCACTCTGGAACATCCATTTCGTCGGTAAGGATCTCCAGCCGATGCAGCTCGCCGGCGGCATCGAGCCGATCCTTCTGCAGAACATGGCATGGGAGGACTACGCCGCCTTCGTCCGCTCGGTCGATCTTGCGCTGACGCTGATGTTCACGCCGCATCCGAGCTATCCGCCGCTTGACGTTGCCGCCTGCGGCGGCGTCGCGGTGACCAACCGTTTCGGCGTCAAAACCGACCTCTCCGGCTACAGCCGCTCGATCGTCTGCGTCGACAGCGAGCTGGAGGCCCTGGTCGAGGGACTGCGCGAAGGCGTGGCGCAGGCGCTCGACGACGACGGACGCAGAGCAGCCCTCTCCAACAGCGGCATCGGCCGCGACTGGGCCGCCTCCTTCGCCCCGGTCTTCGACCGCCTCGCCGAGAGCGCCGCCCATGTTCGTTGATCTGCCGGCGCCGGTCGAGCATCAGGACCCCTGGTTCCTGTCGGGCGAGACGCGGCTGCTCTCGCTGCTGCGCACCGATCTTCGCATCGCCTATCTCTACGAACGGCCGGACAACAGCACGTTCCGGTACCGCATCCACAACATGATCGAAGTGATCGAGGCGACCTGGCCGGAGGCATCCGCCGCGGCCTTCTTCGTCGATGACGACAATGCGCTGCTCGACAAGGTGGCCGACAGCGCCGACATCGTCGTGATCTGCCGGGCCCGCTATTGCCAGGACGTCAACCGCTTCGTGCTCCGCGCAAAGCGCCGCGGCATTCCGGTGGTGTTCGACGTCGACGACCTCGTCTTCGACACCGGCTACGCGCATCTCGTGATGGATTCGCTCGCCCAGAAGGGGACGACGGAGCAGGAATGGGACTTCTGGTTCGCCTATATCGGGCGCATCGGGGCGACCTTGCGGATGTGCGACCGCGCGATCACGACCAATCCGTTCCTCGCCGCCCGCATCACCGATTTTGCCGGCGTCGAGACCGCGATCGTCCCGAACTTCATCAACCAGGCACAGCTCGATTATTCGCGCGCCATCTGGTCCGCGAAGCAGGCCTCGGGCTTCGCCCGCGACGAGCACCTGCATATCGGCTATTTCAGCGGATCACCGACGCACATTAAGGACTTCGCCCTCGTCGAGAGCGCGCTGGCGAAGCTTCTCAAGCGGTTTCCGCAGGTGCGCATCCGCATGGTCGGCTATCTCGAGCCGGCCGGTCCGCTGCTCGATCATCTCGGCCGCATCGACCGCGAACCGTTTCATGACTACGTCAACCTGCAGCGGCTGATCGGCTCGACCGAGATCAACATCGCCCCCTTGCAGGACAACCGGTTCACCAACTGCAAGTCCGAACTGAAATACTTCGAGGCGGCGATCACCGGAACCGCGACCGTCGCGACGCCGACCTCCACCTTCGCGAGCGCGATCCGGCATGGCGACAACGCCCGCCTTGCCGCAGCCCACCACTGGGAAGAGATGATCACGGCGACGATCGATGATCTCGAGACCCATCCTCAGCTCTACCGGGACATGGCCGAGCGCGCGGTCGCCGATGCGGATCTACGCTACGGCTGGCACCAGCAGGGCGAGGCCATCCGCAGCGCCCTGGCGATCTAGACAGAGCGCATTCACTGGATTCCCCTGTTGCTCTTTCCCGGGCACCAGCGGTGGCAGGCGGCGCCCAGCTCGCCGGGTTCTGCCGATCCTCCTGGCGGCGGGGACATGGACAGCCTAGCGGTTTGCGGGCTGTCCAAGGACACGGCCATGCTGTCCTTGGAAGAAAGCGAATAACGGCGTTTCGGGCCATTCTCGCTGACACTTTTCCCGTCAAGGCATTGTATCTGCGCCGCCATTTCGCCTCTCTTCCGCTGCGGAACGGAGGGTGAGATGAGATTTTGCCGGGGCGGATCAAGGCATTGACAGCCACGTAGCTTACCCCGAAGGCGAGCTGGCACATTATGGCTTTCTTAGTGATATAAGATGCTTTTGTAATTTCATCCGGCCTGCGGACTTTGATGTCCGACGAAGAAATCTGGGCCCAACCAACATTGTCGTTTGCGCCTCTGAACAGCGGCAGCGCGGACTTTGGACAAGCGGAAGCCTAAGAGATGCAAAGCGCCTATCGAGCCGACAGACGACAGGAACGTTTGGATAAGACCCGCGTCGCCGTCATTATTCCCTATTACAACGGATCGAGCTTCATCGAGCGCTCGGTACTAAGCGTCCTCGAGCAGACGGTCCCGCCAGCGGAATTCATCGTCGTCGATGACGGCTCAAGCCCCTCGGAGGCCGAGCGTCTGGACGAGATCGCAGCCGACATGGGGTTTCGCGTTCTCCACAAGCAGAATGGCGGACAAGGTTCGGCCCGCAATGCCGGCGTTGCCGCCAGCAGCGCCGACTACATCTGCTTCCTCGACCAGGACGACTTCTATCTGCGGAACCACATCGAGAGTCTCGTGGACGCGATGCCGGAGAACGAGCCGCATTTCGGCTGGGTCTACGGCGAGCTGTTCGAGGCAGAGGGCAATGGCGAGATCGTCCGCACCAGCATCGTCGCCCGCAATTCGAAGAACCCGAAGGCGAACATTTTCGAACTGCTGTCGCGGGACATGTTCGTCCTTCCCTCCGCCTCCCTGATCTCGCGCAAGGCCTTCGAAGCCGTCGGCGGGTTCGACGAGCAGTTCATGGGCTATGAGGACGACGACCTCTTCCTGCGTATTTTCCGGGCGGGTTTCACCAATCACTTCACGGCCAAGCCCGTCACCGTCTGGTGCATCCACACGGAAAGCACGTCCTACGGCATCCGCATGGCGCGCTCGCGCCTGCGCTATTTCGAGAAGCTCGCCGCTGCCTTTCCGGACGATGACGTCAAGGAACGCTTCTACATGCGCGATGCGCTGATCCCGCGTTTCAACCATCAGTTCATCAGCGAGGCGATTGCCGCGGTCGGCGCGAGCAGCGGCAAGTTCGCGACCTACCGCGACGAGTACATCGCGATCGCCCAGAAATACACCGACATCGTCTGCGCGACGCCGACCGTCTCGCGGCTGTTCAAGGCGCGTGCGAGACTGCGGATGCGCCTGATCGCCAGCCCGCGCTGGCAGCGCCTCTACGAGTTCTATCCGCTTCTGAGCAGGGCTCGGCATGTCGGCCGCAAGCTTGGTCGGTCGTTCCGGTAGACCGCCCGCCTCGCACGGCAGCGGTCAGCTACAGCATCCAGGGGCTGCCTCTGTCTTAACGGGCAGTGCGCGGTGCACGAACCGCCGGCGTCACGGTCTTAACCGGACGGAGCCTCCGGCTACCGATCAGCCTTGCGCGACGGATGCCTCGTACGCCCCGATCACGTCCTCGATCGGGCCATGCATCCGCACCCGGCCGTGCTCCATCCAGAGGCCCGTATTGCACCATTGCCGCAGGAGGCCATTGGAGTGCGAGGCCATGACGAGCAGGCCGGCCTCGCCGATGAACGTCTTCAGACGCTCCTTCGCGTGCGCGTGGAATGCCGCGTCGCCGGCGCCGATTCCCTCGTCGATCAGGAGGATTTCCGGCGTGATGGAGGTCGACACGGCGAAGGCGAGGCGCGTCGACATGCCGGTAGAGTAGGTGCGCAGCGGCATGTCCAGGAATTCGCCGAGCCCAGAGGCTTCGCCGATTTCGCTCGACAACCGGTCGATCTCGCGCCGGGAATAGCCGAGCAGCATGCCCCGCAGCACGATGTTGTCCCAGCCGGTCGCGTCGGGGTCGAAGCCGAAACCGATGTCGAACATCGAGGCGACGGAACCGTTGATCTTTAGGCGCCCGCTGGTCGGCTCGTAGATGCCCGCCAGGACGCGCAGCAGCGTCGACTTGCCAGCGCCGTTATGGCCGAGAAGACCGAGGCGCTCGCCGTGCTCGAGGTTCAGGGTCAGCGCATCGATGGCCCGCACGATCGCCCGCCCGGTCGCGCCGGCGCGCGGACGGATCTGCCCGCCGGTCGCCGCCGAGATGATGTTGTTCTTCAGCGACCGGTCGCTGATGTTGAAGATCGGAATGTCGACCGAGACGGCGTCGAGCTGGATGGAAGCCATGTTCAAGCCCAATAGGCGATGCGCGCGCGGTAGCGGGCGAAAAACAGGAAGGCGACGGTGCCCATGCCAAGCGTGATCCCGAGGCAGGTCAGCCAGTTGCCGAGCGTGCCCGTTCCGCCGAGCAGCGGATCACGCGCGATCTCGATGAAGTGGTAGAACGGATTGGCGCCGACGAAGACCGCCCGCTCGGGCACCTGGCTGGCGCTCCACAGGATCGGCGTCATGAAGAAGGTCACCTGGATGATGCTCGCGATGATCATCGGGATGTCACGGAAGCGCGCGCAGAGCGGCCCGAGGATCATGGCGACGAAGACGCAGTTCAGGAGGATCAGCAGCAGAGCCGGGAACAGCAGCAGCGTCGTCAGTGTCGGCCAGATCCCGAAGAACAGCGCCACGAGGATGTAGATGATGAAGTTGTGCCCGAAAGTGACGAACTGCATCCAGACGAACTGGAAGATGTAGACGCTGTACGGCAGCTTGATCTGCCGGATCGATGGTGCCGCGCTGGAGAAGACGTTGCAGGCCGCCGTGATGGAGTTCCCGATCAGCCCCCACATGATGAAACCGATCGCGAGGAACGGCAGATAGGTGCTGATGTCCATCTTGAAGATGGTGGAGTAGAGGACGCCAAGCGCCGCCACCATGATGCCCATGGAAAGCGTCAGCCAGAGCGGACCCAGCACCGAGCGGCTGTAGTGCTTCTTGGTGTCGCGCCAGCCGAGAAACAGCCAGAGCTCGTAGAGCCCCAAGCCATCGCGGATATCCTTATAGGCCGCGACGAGGCGGTCGGATCGCGAAACGCCGCTGGCGGCCGGCGAGGAAGCGTCTGCAACCATGTTCGGGGATGTCATCATGATGTGACGGGTATCCAGTTCATATTGGGCTGCTGGATACTCCGACGCTTGGGCGGTAGCAAGGCGACGCTTGCGGCCCCGCCGAGACGGCCGCACCGACGCCTGCGGGCTCGCCTTACGGCAGAAAGGCGATCGCGTTCCAGCGGCCGCCCTTCCGCACCGGCTCGCCTCCTTTTCGTTCCTGTGGGCCATGACAGATCCGGCTGCGGCCAGAACGCGGCGTCGGTTCGTTCCTCCGCATCATGCGGGTGGGACGCCTACGCGGCGCATGATCGACCGGATCCGACGCGGACGGTTATCGGGGACTTCAGCCGACACGGCTGGCATTGCGCGGCAGACTGGTGAAAGGATGACAAAGCTTCTGGAGGTTGCCCTCTTCTTCGCATTCGACAGGACACAGTGACATGGACAGACGGACAACACTGCTCTCGATGTTCGACAATACGGGTTTCGGCCTCGAGATTGGACCGAGCTACAATCCCCTGATGCGCAAGGCGGATGGCTACAACATCGAGACGCTGGACTATGCCGACCAGGCGACGCTCGTCGCCAAATACGCGGAGACCCGAAATGTCGACGTCTCCCGCATCGAGGCCGTCGACCACGTCTCGGATGGGCGCCCGATGGCCGAGATCATCGGCAAGCGTCACTGCTACGACTTTATCATCGCCAGCCACGTCATCGAGCATACCCCCGATCTCGTCGGATTTCTCGCGAACTGCGAGGAGTTGCTGACGGAGAACGGCCGGCTCATCCTCGCCGTCCCGGACAAGCGCTCCTGCTTCGACGTCTTCCAGAACCTGACGAGCACCGGCGACGTGCTCGAATCCCACCGTCAAAAACGGACACGCCCCGGCACCGGCTCGCTTTTCGATGCCGCCGCCTATGGTGCCACGCGCGACGGACAGATCGGCTGGAACAAGGCGCAGTGCGACAAGCGCGAAATCTACCAGCCGCTCAGCGCCGCCTACAACCTCGTCAAGCGCGCCAAAACCAACCCGGATTACATCGACGTGCACGTCTGGCGCTTCGTGCCGGCATCCTTCGAACTCATCCTGAACGACCTCTCCGAGGGCGGCCATACCGGCCTGCGGATTTGCGAGATGCACTGCGACGATGAAATGCTGGTGTCTCTCGACCGGACAGGCTCCCCTGGCAGACGCTCGCGCCTCGAACTGATGGAAACCATCCTCGACGAGCAGGCGGTTTCCAGCCTGCAGCATGCGACTCTTCTGGTGGAACTCGAGAACGCGAGGGCTGAGCTCGCGCGCGCCGGGGGCGATCTGACGAGCATGCTGGAGGAGAAGTCTCGCCGGGACGCAGAACTGGCGGAGATGCGGTCGAGGCTTGCGGCAGCGACAAGTGAACTTCAAGCCTCGCTCGCGGCCCGTGACGACCTAGCGCGGGAGCTCGACGCCCGGGACCGCGACATCGTGGCGCTCCATCACTCCAGGTCATGGCGCGTAACGCAGCCCCTTCGGTCCGTATCCAGCTACCTCATGCGCGGTCGCTGAGACCCTCGGCTTCGCATCAGCAGCCGAAAAGGTCCGGCCGGGTCTCGTTCAAGCGACGAACCGTCCGGAGGACTTCCTGGAGATGCGCGGTCATGCCGGCGGCGGCCGTGTCGGCGGCGCCCTCTTCCACGGCATTCAGGATGGCGGTGTGCTGCTGGTGGAGGTGCTGCAAGTGCCCGTCATCCGGAAGGCTGAGGTAGCGCACCCGGTCCATCTGCAATTTTACCGACTGCACCACACGCCAGCTGCGGGGAAGCCCGGCCTCCTCGCAAAAGCTCCGGTGAAAACCCTCATCGAGCGCGAGAAACCACTCGCGGTCGCCTCGCGCCACCGCCCCGGCCTGATCGACAAGGTTTCGCCGCCCGGCCGCGAGGAAGGTCGCGGAAGCCCGTCCCGCAAGCCGGCGGATGACGCAGACCTCGAGCGCCTCGCGGATGAACTGTGCTTCCTCGACATCGCCGAGCCGGATCGGGGCGACGAAGCTGCCGCGCTGCGGAAGGATGTCGATCAGCCCCTCGTCGGCCAGCCGGATCAGCGCCTCGCGGATCGGCGTCCGGCTGACGCTGAAGTGCTCGGCCAGATCCTTCTCGCTCAAGGCTTCCGAGGGAAGGATCGCCAACGTGGTGATCGACCGTCGCAGCCGCTCGTAGATCTGCGGCGCGATGGGAAGCCTCGGATTGACCGGCTCGCTCGCCCAGTTCGGCAAGACCGGACCCCCTGACGTTTCCGGCCGCCGCTGGACATTCCTGGTCGTCATCAACAGTCCCTCGGCTTGTCCGGCATGACGCAGGAACCCTAGAATTTGACGGGCGAAAGGGGAAAGCGTCTTTCGCGAATAAGACAGCGAAAGCCTGTCGACTTGCCGGGTGCAATGGTCAATGCGGACCGATCGACACCGATAGGATGCTCGCGACGTCTACGCTATTTCCTCCTACCATGCTACCATGGCAGCTGGAGACAACAAGCCGGGGAGCGTGGAGTGAAGATTACCGACATCAGGGCAACGACGATCACGGTCCCGCTCGAGGCCGCGCTGCGGCACAGCAACGGCACCCATTGGGGGCGGTTCGTGCGGACCATTGTCGAGGTCGACACGGATGAGGGGATCACCGGCCTTGGCGAAATGGGCGGCGGCGGCGAGAGCGCGGCGCTCGCCTTTGCCGGGCTGAAATCCTACCTTGTCGGCCACGATCCGTTCGATCTCAACCGCATGCGTTATGCCATCTGCAATCCGACGGCCTCGCTCTACAACAACCGGACGCAGCTGCATGCCGCGCTGGAGTTTGCTTGCCTCGACATCATGGGCAAGAAGCTCGGCGTGCCCGTTTACCAACTCCTCGGGGGCCGGGTTCGCGAGACCGTCGGCTTCGCCAGCTACTTGTTCTTCCGCTATCCCGACCGGCGCACCGGCGAGGGCGAGGTTCGGACAGTCGAGCAGCTGCTGGCGCACGCGCATCAGCTGAAGGCGGAGCATGGCTTCACCGCTCACAAGCTGAAGGCCGGCGTGTTTCATCCCGATTATGAGCTGGAATGCTACCGGGCCCTCGCCGCGGAGTTTCCCGAGGACACGCTGCGCTACGACCCGAACGCGGCGTTGTCGGTCGAGCAGGCGCTCCGCTTCGGCCAAGCCATCGAAGGCCTGCGCAACGATTATTTCGAAGACCCGACCTGGGGCTTTGCCGGCATGCGCCGGCTGCGCGAGAAGCTGTCGATCCCGCTGGCCACCAATACCATCGTCGTCGACTTCGAGCAGCTGGCGACCAATGTCCGCGATCCCGCTGTCGAAGTCATCCTGCTCGACACGACCTTCTGGGGCGGCATCCGCGCCTGCATTCGGGCCGGCCAGATCTGCGACACTTTCGGCCTCGGCATCGCCGTCCACTCGTCCGGCGAACTTGGGATCCAGCTTGCCTCCATGCTGCATCTCGGCGCCGTCCTGCCGAACCTCGTCTTCACCGCCGATGCGCACTATCACCACCTGAAGGACGACGTCATCGTCGGCGGCAAGATGGTCTACAAGGACGGGGCCATCGCGGTGCCGGAGGGCCCGGGGCTCGGCGTTACGCTCGACCGCGAGAAGCTCGGCACCTATGCCGAGCTCTACCGCTCGCTCGGCGGCTATCCCTACGACCGCGATCCCGGCCGGCCCGGCTGGTATCCGCTGCTGCCCAATTCCGATTTCGCCGATCACCGCGTGGCGATGAGCCCCGACCTCGGCTTGGGATGAGGCGATACGGGCCGCTGTCGCCGGCCGGCAGAACGGGGCGGAAGACCGGACGGAGGGGCTGAGGGAACAGCGGTCGGCGCCCGGGGTTAGCCTTTCGCGACGTTGGCCAAACGGCTTGCGGCTCATCGAGACACTTCAGGCGCTTAAAACGCCCTTGCCCGCCCCTTCACAAAGGACATTCCATGGCCACCCCCCGCATCTTTTCCAGAAACTCATCCGCCGAGAACGACAGGGTACCGGCAGAAGGCGGCATGCCTCGCACCGCCGACACGCTGGTCGGCAGCAAGGGCTCGCCTGATCCGGACTATCACCCCGAGGCGCTTGCCAACGCGGTTGCCGACAGCGAGGCCGGCGCGATCCCCGACAATGACGAAGGCGGCATCACCCCGCTGAAGCCGCGGGACTAGTCCGGAAGGACCGGTTGGTTTCATCCGCCGGTCGCACGCGGCTCGCCGACTTCACTTCAGCTCGCAGAAACCGTGACGATGGAGCGCGTTTTGCACGCGTTCGGTCGTGAGCAAAGCCCGTCAATTGGCGGCAGATCGCTCATCGGAGCGGTAGGCCGCCCTGGCGTCCGCCACCGGCGCTGCTGGATCCTCGGCCGCGTGCACGCTGAGAAGAGCGGCCGCGACCGGATCGGTCAAGGTCTCGGCGGAAGAGAGCGTCGGGCGCTCCTGGACCGCTTCGGGAGCGACAGGCTCCTGTGGCAGGACCAACTCCTCCGGCGCAACCACCAGATCCTGGTTGGTGTCGAGCATCGACACGTATTTTGCTGCGGCCGTGGCCGGGGTGAGAAAGGATTCGATGCTGCTCATCTGCTCCACCGCAAAGTTCCCGCATTGACCCTACCAGAAATGGCTTGCACCGGACTGACCTGGGGGAAGCTCTCGCCGCTCCCAGAATAGAGGTGTCGGCCGGCTCATTCGCCGCCCAAGATCCCGTGCGATTTAACCTGGGTCCGCCGACGGCCCCCACCGACGCGCACGTTCCCTTCCAGCGTCGCCGGCTCACGCCGCGGCTTGCCTTGTGGCGCTGATCGCCGGCCGTATTTCCGACCGACGTCTGCCTTTCTTCGATCCCATCCTCGGCGTATCGGACGCCCGCCGCCGACAAGGCATGCGGGCGATCGGAAGTGCCAACGGCCTGAAATCGCGCGGCGAAAGGACTTTGGTAACCATAAGCAGCCATGCTGAGGGTGCGATGACTGAAGTCAGCTCCGGCGTTCCCCAGCGGGTTCTCGCACATCATCCCGCTCTCGCGAGCAGAAGCCGGCGCCCCAGATGACACGACACGAAGCCCAACCCGTCCGCAAGCCAAGCGCCCGGAAATCCCTTCTGCGCTCCTGCGCGCTGATCGGCACGTTCGGCGGCGGCACCGCCGTCGTTGCGGCCATCCTCGCCGCCCCGGCCCCGCAACGATCGCCTGCCCTGCCGACGGCCGCCTGGGTCGCACCGTCGCTGCCGACCGTCCCCGTGGCGGCCAAGGAGGCGCGCGTCCACACCCCGAAGGTCGCCGTCGTCACGCCACACCCGGCCGCCCGACCGCATCATCAGGAGGCGGCCGTCAGGAGCCAGCGGCTGATGACCCTGATGGCGGCGATCCCACGCCCCGCGGCGCCGACGTCGCCGCTGCCGTTGTCGCACCTCGCCGCCCTCGACGCGGCGGCGGCAGCCTCCTTCGTCGCGCCCGTCGCCGTTCCGCTGCCGGCCCCGGTCCGGGTGGCAGCCCTCGCCACAGAATCCCCCGTCGTCCTCGCCAGCCTCTCGGCCGCCCTAAAGGCACCGCTGCGCCCGGAAGTCGTCGAGGACCACGTCGAGACGCAATTGCCGGAGCTGAAGCCGGAATCGGCGGTCGCGGCGCTGACGCAGGCGATCGACGATGCCGCGATCCCGCTGCCGGCGGCACGCCCCGAGCGGATCCTGCCGATCCCGCCCCGCCGCCGCGGACTGCCGAGCCCGAACGTCCTGGCCTACGCCCGGCCCGATGCCGGCATCGAGGCCGTGCCGGACGTCGAGGAGACGGCGCCGATGCAGGGCCTCGGCCGCGGCGTCGCGGTATACGACATCTCGGCAGCAACGGTGTATCTGCCGAATGGCGAGAAGCTCGAGGCGCATTCAGGCCTCGGCAGAATGCGCGACGATCCGAGCCAGGTGCATCAGAAGAACCGCGGACCGACCCCGCCCCACACCTATGATCTGAAGATGCGCGAGAGCCTGTTTCACGGCGTCGAGGCGATCCGTCTCAACCCGATCGGCGGCCAGCAGAAGATCCACAACCGCGATGGCCTGCTTGCCCATACCTACATGCTCGGCAAGGGCGGCGATTCCAACGGCTGCGTTTCCTTCAAGGACTACAAGCGCTTCCTGGCCGCTTTCAAGCGCGGCGACGTGAAGCGGCTGGTAGTGGTCTCGAGCATGCGCTCCTCCCGCCTCGCCCGGCCGAAATCGCTGATCGCCAGCCTGTTCTCCAGGAAGAGCTGACGGAAGCGACAGGCGCCCCCGTACGCGCCTGTCGCTACAGCACGAAGTCGACCAGCAGCTTGATGTTCAGCAGCGCGATCACGATCGCGATGGCGAAGGCCGAGACCACCAGCCAGAGCGGCGCCACCAGCGCGCCCATCTTGGCGCGGTTGGAGGTGAACATCACCAGCGGGAAGACGGCGAAGGAGAGCTGCAGGCTCAGCACCACCTGCGTCAGCACCAGAAGCTTGCCGGTGCCGGAATTGCCGTACCAGATGGTCACGCCGGCCGCCGGCACGATGGCGATTCCGCGGGTGATCAGCCGGCGCAGCCACGGCGCCAGCTTGATGCGCAGAAACCCTTCCATGACGATCTGCCCGGCGATCGTCGCCGTCACCGTCGAGTTGATGCCGCAGCAGAGCAGCGCGACGCCGAAGAGGGTCGGCGCAATGGCAAGGCCGAGCAGCGGCGCGAGCAGGCTGTGCGCCTCGCCGATCTCGGCGATCTCGGTGCGGCCGCTGGCGTAGAAGGTCGCCGCCGCCAGGATCAGGATCGCAGCGTTGATCAGCAGCGCGAACATCAGCGCGACGGTGCTGTCGATCGTCGCGTATTTCAGCGCCTGCCGCTTTTCCGGGATCGTCGTGCCGATCTCGCGGGTCTGCACGATGCCCGAATGCAGATAGAGGTTATGCGGCATCACCGTCGCGCCGAGAATGCCGAGCGCGAGATAGAGCATTTCCGGATTGGTGACGATCTCGGTCGTCGGCGCAAAACCGCGGATGACGTCGCCCCAGTTCGGATCGGCCATGGCGATCTGCACGGCGAAGCAGACGGCGATGACGCCGAGCAGCGTGATGATCAGCGCCTCGACCCAGCGGAAGCCGACCTTCTGCAGATAGAGGATCAGGAACACGTCGACGGCGGTGATAAGAACGCCGATCTCCAGCGGAATGCCGAAGATGAGGTTGAGGCCGATCGCCGTGCCGATGACCTCGGCGATGTCGGTGGCGATGATCGCAACTTCGGCCATCGCCCAGAGCATGTAGGTGACGGGCCGGGGATAGGCGTCGCGGCAAGCCTGCGCGAGGTCTCGGCCCGAGGCAATGGCAAGCCGGGCGCACAACGACTGGAGGACGATCGCCATGATGTTGGAAACGAGCGCCACGACCAGCAGCGTGTAGCCGAAGCGCGACCCGCCGGCGATCGATGTCGCCCAGTTGCCGGGATCCATGTAGCCAACGGCGACGAGATAGCCGGGTCCGAGGAAGCTTGCCGCCTTGCGCCAGTTCGGCGCCCGCGGGTCGATCTTCACGCTGCGGTGGACGTCCGACAGCGATCCGTCGCCGCGATCGTGGCGCCAGCCCCCCGGGTTGGCAACCTCGGCATTCGACGTCATGGCGATCATCCTTCCAGCATGGCCCGCGGCGCGCGCCCCCTTCGCCCGCCCGGCAGCATGGCAACGACTCCATGGCTGGGAGAAAGGAAGGCTCATTTGCGAATATCTATGCACCGGCATTGAAGTTTGTCCAGTGACAAACTTTGCGTCTCGGGTACTGTCCGCTTATGCAGGAGCAGGAAACGCGGGAGAGGACCACGGATGGCGGGCGAGGACGAACCAGTGCGCAATGTCGCCGTGACACGCCTCGCCGCGCGTTTCGCAAGGGTTCGCGAGGCGCACCAGTCCGAGCTGGCCGAGGACTATGTCGAGATGATCGACGATCTCATCGTCCGGCACGGCGAGGCCCGCGCGGCGGATCTCGCCGAATGCTTCGGCGTGTCGCCCGGCACGGTCGCGCGCACGGTGCAGCGGCTGGTGCGCGACGGCCTGGCCGCGAGCGAGCCTTACCGCGCGATCTTCCTCACCGAGAAGGGCAAGGCGATCGCCGCCGAGGCCCGCACGCGCCATCATCTTGTCCATGATTTCCTGATCGCGCTCGGCGTCAGCGCGGAGGCTGCCGAACTCGACGCCGAGGGTATCGAGCACCATGTCGGGCCGGAAACGCTCGCCGCCTTCCGCCGCCACCTTGGGCGCTAGCCGCGCCGGCTGACGGACAAGCGCTCGGCAGTCCAGCTCTCGGTGCGAGCAGGGCACCCTCGCCGTCAGGCGTCGTCGACGCGGTGTCGCGGCGTGTCAGAATTCCTCTTCGATGATGCCAGCCCCCGCCCCTGCACCGCGCAGCGCAAACAAAGCGAGGTCGCGGGCGGGATGCTTCGGTGCACCGGATGCGTTCGCCGGCCAGAACACGGGCGCATCGATCACGGCCATCAGCGCGCCGAGCGCCAATGGAGCGGCGATCGGGGAAACGAGGTCGCCCTCGGCGACCGCTGCCGCCAGCGTCTTGCCGAACAGCGCGACATAGCGGGCGCGCTCGGCGTCCAATTCTGTCGTCACCGCTGGGTTTCCGGCGAGAGCACTGCCCCGCCTGCCATAGCCGTGCAGCATCGCCTGCTGCACGGCCGCGTGCTCCAACACCGCGCCGACATGCGCCTCGATCATCCGGCGCAGCCGGCTGACGGCCCGGTCGCGTGCGCTCGCTGCGGGCAAGACGGTCGCAAAGACGAGGGCGAACCCGCGCCGGCAGACGTCGCCGCACAGATCGTCCTTGGACCGGTAGTGGTGGTAGACGAGTCCTTTTGTCGCTCCCATCCGGCGCGCCAAGGCATCGATCGACGTCCGCTCGAAGCCGTCCTCGCGAAATGTCGACGCGGCGGCCGTGAGAAGCGCGTCGCGTGAGACCGCCCCGCTATCGCTGACCGTCTCGCGCCGCCCCTCGATGAAACGACTATGCCGTGCAGAGCCCAAACGCTGCTGGCTGTCTACGGAGCCAGGGGAAGAAGCCGGTTGATCCGCCATCGCACGTGCTCCTGAAGGGGTCCGCTCCAGCTGGACATACGGAGCGGTATGCTGTCAATTTCGGAAAGGCCGCCTCGCGTTGAGGGACGGCGATGAGGGGCAAGGGAGACGCGGATGCAGATCCTCCAGCGATTGTTTTCGGTCGAGGGCAAGACCGCCCTCGTCACCGGCGGCGGCACCGGCATCGGCCGGATGATCGCCGAAGGCTTGGCGGCCGCGGGCGCGCGGGTGCTGATCGCCTCGCGCAAGCGCGAGGTCTGCGAGGCCGCCGCCGCCGAGATCAACGCCGCGGGCCTTCCCGGCCGCGTCGAGACGCTGCCGGGCGACGTCGCGACCGAGGCGGGCGTCGACGCCCTCGCTGAAGCGGTCGGCGCGGCGAGCGACCGTCTCGACATCCTCGTCAACAATGCCGGCGTCTCGTGGGGGGCGCCGCTCGGCGCGTTCCCGCATGCCGCTTGGTCGAAGGTCATGGACGTCAACGTCGCCGGCCTGTTCACGCTGACACAGCGTCTGTTGCCGCAGCTGGAGGCTTCCGCCTCCGCCGGCGATCCCGCCCGCATCGTCAACATCGGCTCGGTCATGGGCGCCGCCCCGCTTGGCGACGGCGCCTATTCCTATGCGGCCTCCAAGGCGGCGGTGCACCACCTGACGAAAATCCTCGCCAAGGAGCTCGCAGGCCGGTCCATCACCGTCAACGCCATCGCGCCCGGTGTCTTCCAGAGCCGGATGACGGCGTTTGCCACCGGCACCGCCGAGAAGGCTGCGGCCGTCGGCGGCAATGTGCCGCTCGGCCGGCTCGGCACGCCCGACGATATCGCAGCCCTCGTGCTGTTTCTTTGTGGGCGCTCGGGCGCGTATATGACCGGTGCGATCCTGCCGCTCGACGGCGGGATCGGCGTCCAGACCGGGCGCGGATTGTTCGAGGAAAGCTATTTTTGTCAGAAGCAGAACGGGCCGCAGAGGCCGAGGCTATCCGCCGCAAGCTGATCCCGCTGGAGGACTACCGGGCCCTCGTCGACGGCGAGGAGTTCGTCTCGGACTGGCTGACGGTCGACCAGTCGATGATCGACACCTTCGCCGATGCGACGCTCGACCACCAGTTCATCCACGTCGACCCCGCCCGCGCGCTGGCCGAGACGCCGTTCGGTGGCACCATCGCGCATGGCTTTCTGACCCTGTCGCTGCTGTCGGTCCTCGCCTTCGGAGCGTTGCCGGGAGTGCGCAAGACGCGCATGGGCATCAATTACGGGTTCGACCGCGTCCGCTTCATGAACCCGGTCAAATCCGGCGCCCGGGTCCGCGGCAAATTCCAGCTGGTCGGGCTGACCGAGCGCGCGGTCTCCGTGCAGTCGGCCTGGAGCGCGACGGTCGAGATCGAAGGCGCGCTGAAGCCGGCGCTCGTCGCGCACTGGATCACGCTCGCCGTGCTCGATCCGGACGCAGCCGACTGACGCCGAAGACGGCCGAGGCCGGTGCGCGACTCAGACGGCGGACACGCTGATCGCATCCGTCGTCGGCACGTACCAGTCTGGGCCGTCGAGCGCCTCGATCCGCACCGACATGTCGGTCGGCGACACCATGCCGGTATAGTTGGAGAACGCGACCTCGGCCGCGTCCCGGCCGACGCCGATGCGCACCAGGCCCTCGATCGCCGCTTGCCTTGTCGGGTCGAACAGGTACCAGCGGCCGCCGAGATAGGCCTCGAACACCGCGTGAAAATCCGGCGGCTGCAGGCGCCAGGCGTAGACGCTGACGTACCGTGCAGGGATCCCGAGCGCGCGGCAGAGCGCGATGCCGAGATGGGCGAAGTCGCGGCAGACGCCGGCGCGGTCGACGAGGCTGTCGAGCGCTGATGTGTGCTCGTCGCTGGAGCCCGCGACGTAGCCGAGATGCGCGTAGATCCAGTTGCAGATGCCGGTGACGCGGTCATGCCCGCGGTCCATCGCGCCGAACTCGACATTGGCGAAATGCGCCAGCCGGTCCGCCTCGCAGTAGCGGCTGGGGTAGAGATAGGCGAGAACCGCGGGCGGCAGTTTCTCGATGTCGATCTCGCGGATCGGCGTCGCGGTGGCGCGCAGCGGCGTCAGTTCAACCAAAGCGTCGTAGCGCACCGACAGCGGGCCCGGCCCGGCCTCGAAACGGACGCAGCGATTGCCGGTTTCCGGCATGACATAGTGCTCAAGGACCGATGACGGCGAGACCGTCAGCGTTTCTTCGATCACCCGCTGATTCTCGGTCTCGAAGGCCTGGACGTTGAAGGTGAAAAGACACCGCTCGTGCGCCTCGTAGGCGAGATAGCAGCCGACCTTGAATTTCATGGGATGGTTCCGGCGTTCGAGGGCAGTGCAGCATCGCGATGACATTGACGGCCTTAGGTGCAGCGCGCAATCGTGTAAAGATGGCCCTGGGCCGGCAAGCGATCCGCCGGCAGTTTCACCGGCCGGTGTGGCGCGCGGATGAAGGCGCGCCCATGGAAAGGATTTCGCCCCATGCCCCCTTTGACCTGGCCGAAAGCCGTGCTGTTCGACCTCGACGGAACGCTGATCGATTCCGCGCCGGACCTCCACGCCGCGCTCAATCAGACGCTGGAGAGCTATGGCGAACCGCCCTACACGCTGGAGGCGGTGACCGGCATGATCGGTGCCGGCGTGCACAAGCTGATCGAGCGCGCCTATGCCGGTCTCGGCAAGGACCTCGACCCGGCCACGCGCGAGCGGATCGTCGAGCGCTTCCGCTCGATCTACACCCCCCGCTCGACCGAGCTGACGACGCTGAACCCCGGCGCCAGCGACACCACGCGCGACCTCTCCGCCGGGGGCGTCAAGGTCGGCGTCGTCACCAACAAGCCCGGCGCCGAGACGCATGACATCCTGACCCATTTCGGCCTCGCCGACTTGATGGACGTCGTCGTCGGCGGCGATGCGGGCCCCGCGACCAAGCCGGCGCCCGGCCTCATCCTGCACGCTTGCCAGCTGCTCTCGATCGAACCGTCGGAGGCCGTCTTCGTCGGCGACAGCGAGAACGACGTCATGGCCGCCAAGGCCGCTGGCATGCTGGTCGTGGCGGTGCGGGGCGGCTACACCAAGGTTGGCGCCGACGGGCTCGGGGCTGATCTCGTCATCGCCCGGCTCGACGATCTGCCGGGCGCGCTGGAGACGCTGAGCGCACACGCCGGGTCATCCGGGTCCAAGGCATGACCGCCTTGATCTTCGACGTCGACGGCACGCTGGTGGAGAGCGAGGAGCTTCACCGTAACGCCTTCAACGAAGCTTTCGGCAAAGCGAACCTCTTCTGGCACTGGGATACCTACCGCTACAAGGAACTGCTGAAAGTCTCCGGCGGCAAGGAGCGGATGCGGGCCTTCGTCGACGAGGAGGAGATCACGCCGGCAACGCCGCTCGACGAACTGGTCGAGCACCTGCACCGCACGAAGACAGAGGTCTATACCCAGGCGGTGCGGGACGGCGCGCTCGCCCTGAAGCCGGGCGTCGCCGCTTTAATCGCCGAGGCTCGGCGCCGCGGCGTGCGGCTGGCGATCGCTACCACCACCACCCGCGACAACGTCGATGCGCTGCTCCAAGCGGTCTTTCCCAGCGAGAGCGGCATCTTCGAGGTGATCGCCTGCGGCGACATGGTGCCCGCCAAGAAGCCGGCGCCCGACGTCTACGAACTGGCGTTGCGCGAACTTGGCCTGCCGGCTTCCGCTTGCCTCGCCTTCGAGGATTCCAGCAACGGCCTTCGCGCCGCCAAGGCCGCCGGGCTGCGCTGCATCGTGACGCCGGCCCTCTATACCGCCGACGAGGATTTCGCCGACGCCGATCTGGTGCTGGACGACCTGACCGGCCAAGCCGCGATATTCGCGCTCCTCGGGGACGACGGCGGCGCCCGGAAGGACTAGACTGTGCCTCTTGCGGCAGACGCCCCCGCGGCGGGAACGGGCCGGACAGCCGGACGTTTTCGCGACAGGACAAGACGGCCGATCGGTTGATCGACTGCCCCGAACAGAGGAAGCGACATGAGCGAACTGGACTATAAGATCGTGCAGCACGATGGCGGCTGGGCCTACAAGGTCGACGACGTCTTCTCCGAAACGTTCCCGACGCACGACCATGCGCTGGAAGCTGCGAAGGATGCCGCCGCGCGCCAGGGCCTTTCGGGCGAGACCGACGGCATTGTCTACCAGGACAAGGCCGGCAAGTGGCACGAGGAGGTCGCCGACGGTACCGATCGCCCACAGACCCACGTCACCGACAACTGAGGGTGGCAGCCGCCGCGGGCAGGCGTCCTGCCCGCGGCGCTACAGGCGCTTGTTATGCCGAACAGATTCGCGAGCGAGGCTACAACCACCGCAATCGGGCACGTCATCTGCCACAGCGAAGCCGCCATTTTGCCGTGAATTTGCCGAATTTGGCTGGCCCGTAATTATTTACCGTGCCACATACCGACCTACTTTCAAAAAGGTCTATTTTGACCTTACGTCATGAGGGATAGTGCCGTCTGCCGGCGCCATCACGGTATGTAGTGGAGCCCCTTTCGCAATGTGCGTCGAGCTGGCAGCGTTCGAATTCATCGATAAGACCCGGGAACTGACGGACCCGAAGGAGATTCTGGCGAACCTCCAGGCCGAGAGCGCGGCGCTTGGATTCGAGCATTTCCTCATCACCGGCCTGCCCATGAAAATGGAAGATCTGGCGCCGCTGGTGATGATCAACGCGTGGCCGGAGGAGTGGTACGACCGCTATACCGAGTCAAACTACTTCGCCATCGACGGCGTCGCGCAATGGTCGCTGAAGACCACGCGACCCTACCTTTGGCGCGACGTTCCGGCACCGCTTGCGCAGTCCAAAGGCGCCCTTCAGGTCAACGGCGAGGCGCGTGAGAACGGCTTTGTCGATGGGTACGTGGTGCCGATGTACTCCGCCCGGCACTGGCAGACGGCGGTCGCCTTCGCTTCGTCGGAAACCTCGAGCGCCTCGCCGCGGGACCTCTCGGCGCTGCAGCTCATGGGCATCTTTGCCGCCGATGCGGTACGCCAGCTGCTGGATCCGCCGCGCGACGCCAAGCCCATCCTGTCCAAGCGCGAACGCGAGTGCCTCACCTGGGCTGCCGCCGGCAAGTCCAGCTGGGACATCTCGGTCATTCTTGGGCTCGGCCAGCACACCGTCCGCGGCTATTTCAGCAGCATTCGCGCCAAGCTCGATGTCGCGACGCTCGCCCATGCCGTTTCCGAGGGCATCCGCCGCGGCGAAATCCGCCCCTGACACCGCCGGGGCACGAACGCCCGCGTCAAGCATGGATCACTCCGGTTCCAAACTGCCAGTCGGGGTTGAGGGCCGCTGGCCAATAGTGCTGAAAGAGATTTCAAAGACGCCATCCGTTTGAGAAGGCCGATCTATTTGATAGCCGGCTTACGGGCGCGGGACACGATGCCACTGGCGAAGGCGGCCGATAGCGACGTCCGCCGAAGTCATCCGGCCGCAGCGTCAATCCCCTCCGTTGCGCGGATGGGACCGAAGTCAGTCACTCACTAACCTCCTCCCAACCTGGGAGGTGTCGATGCTGCAAGTGCATGTTGTGACCGCCGCCAACCGGACCGCCTACGAAGACGAGATGGAGGTGTTCTTCCAGTGGCGGTACCGGATCTATGTCGAGGAGAAACACTGGATGCCGCCGAAGCCGACGGGTCTCGAGATCGACCAGTTCGATACCGACGAAGCAACCTATCTGCTCGCCTTCCGCGATGCAGAATTCGTGGCGGGCAGCCGGCTGCGTCCCTTCTCCACACCGACTCTTCTTGGGGAGGTGTTTCCCCATCTCGTCGCCAAGCCGATGCCGTCCGGTCCGACCGAGGCCGAATGGACCCGCATGTTCGTCGTCCCTACAGCGCGTGGTCGCGGCCGTCGGAGCGTCGCCAGTTCGATGTGCTGTGCCGTCATGGAATACTGCCTCGATGCCGGCGTCTCCCGGCTCGGGGGCATTCAGGAAACCTACTGGCTACCGCGCTGGACCGATTTCGGCTGGCAGGTTTCGCCGCTTGGGCTGCCGCAGGACGTCAACGGGCAGTCCTGCATCGCGGCGATGTTCGACGTGACGCCGCGTGCCCTCTCGGCAGCCCGTCGCGCCGCCGGTATCGAGGGCAACCAGATCCTTCACTTCGGTCCGCATCGCGACTTTGTGACCGCTCCTACGCAGCCGCGCATTCCGCTCCAACCGCCCGTCAGATCGAGGATCGATGGGCTCCCGAAAGTCTTGTCATGACCCCCTCGAAGAACCATTGCCAGATCGCCGACAATGACGACGATCGCTATGCTGCCGACGTTGCAGCGTTGGTGCATTTCTCCGCCTATATCGCGCGAGAAGCCCGGCGGCTGGGCCTGCCTGCGGCTGCGGAAAAAGCCCGGGTCATGCAGAGTGAGTTGTTGTCTGCCTTGCCGCACAACTAATTCGAAAGCGTGTCCGCAAATTGGCGTTGAGTCTGGGACGAAAGCGGTTTACCTCAGAGTGAAGTCCTCGGAGGTAAGGCCCTTTGCGTGTAGTGCCTGATGTCATCGATGTTCATGTGGGACGCCGCGTCAGATACATGCGGATCCTCTGCAACCAGACGCAGGAAGAGCTGGGCGAGCGCATCGGCGTGAGCTACCAGCAGATCCAGAAATACGAGACCGGCGCCAACCGCATCAGCGCGAGCCGGCTCTACTGGATCGCCGTTCAGTTCTCGGTCGCGCCCGGCTGGTTCTTCGAAGGCCTGGAGCAGGTCGACCCCTGATCCTCAGGCCGTGTGGATTGATCCCGCTGTTGCGGGGCAAGCCGCCCCTGCCGATGCTGCCAGAGCAGTGGGGAACGGGCAGCAATCGATCCTCTGATCGATTTTATCGGCAAAGCCCGCCCAATCTCTCTAAACGCGCACGGGACTTGCGTCCCCTCAAATGGCATAGGGACGGACGCAGACGCCTCCGCCCTTCGCGATACTGAGAGACCTTTGGGCCTTATGCCTCCGGCAGGATCTCGATCGGCGGCGGCCGGCGGATATGGGCGACCGCGTCCAGCACCAGCGGGTGGACGCCCTCGGTCTCGCCGCCCTCCAGCCGCTCCAGCAGCTTGCGCCGCATGCGCGGCTCCCAGAACTTGTTGATGTGGTCGGCGACATCCGCGGTCTGGCGGGCGCCACGCGGATTGGTCTCGCAGAAGGCGGCGATCTGGTTCGCCATGTGGATGAGTTTGTCACGCTGCATGGCTGGCTCTCGGGGCTGCGGCGCTGGCGCCGGAAACACGGATGGGATGGGTGAAGATCTCGAACTCGTCGCCGCGCGCGATGGCGACGAGCGTCACGCCGGCGGCTTCGGCTTCGCGGATCGCCAGCGCTGTGGGCACCGAGACCGCGGCGATGAGCCCGACGCCCATGATCGCCGCCTTCTGGATCAGCTCGACCGAGACGCGGCTGGTGATGGTGAGGAAGCCCTCGGCCGGGTTTACGCCTGACATCGCCAGCGCGCCGGCAACCTTGTCCAGCGCATTGTGGCGGCCGACGTCCTCGCGGGTCACCGTCCGGCCGGACGGGTCATGGAACGCTGCCGCATGAACGGCCCGGGTCTCCCGCCCGAGCGTCTGCAGCCGTGCCATCGCTTCCATCCCGGCGACAATCGCGGAAGGGCCGAAAACCGTATCGGCGGTCACGACCGGCAAGGCGGGCGCGGCGAGTTCCAGCGACTCGACGCCACAGAGGCCGCAGCCGACGGGCCCCGTCATCTGCCGCCGCCGGGCGGTGTAGGTCGCGCCGCGCGCGTCGGAGAGGCGGATCTGGCAGTCGAGACCGAGTTCGGTCTCGACAACCTCAATGCGCTCGATCTCGGCGCGCGATGCCACGATCTGCTCGTTCAGCGCGAGGCCAAGGCCGAGCTCTTCGACGTGATCAGGCGTCGCCATCATTACGGCATGGGTCGAGCCGTCGATCGAGATGGCAATCGCCACCTCCGCCGGCACGGCCCGCTCGCCCGAGACGAACGCACCGCCCCGGTACGAGATAGTTGCCACCCGCGACGCGGACGCCGCGGGGATTGTCGGCGCCATCTTATTCCGCCGCGTCGAGCACGGCGATGCGGCGGCTTTCCTCGGTCAGCTCGCGGTATTCCTCCTGCCACTCGGTCGGACCGTTGGACGGCGAGATCTGCACCGCGGTCACCTTGTATTCCGGGCAGTTGGTCGCCCAGTCCGAGAAGTCCGTGGTGATGACGTTCACCTGGGTCATCGGGTGATGGAAGGTCGTGTAGACGACGCCGACGGCGACGCGGTCCGTGACCTTGGCTCGCAGCGATGTCGAGCCGGCGCGGCTGTCGAGCTTCACCCAGTCGCCGTCCCGCACGCCGCGCATCTCGGCATCGTGCGGGTGGATCTCGAGGAGATCCTGGTCGTGCCAGACGACGTTGTCGGTGCGCCGCGTCTGGGCGCCCACATTGTACTGCGACAGGATGCGTCCGGTGGTCAGCAGCAGCGGGAAGCGCGGTCCGGTGCGCTCGTCGGTCGCGACATATTCGGTGATGACGAACTTGCCCTTGCCGCGCATGAACTCGCCGATGTGCATCGTCGGCGTGCCCTCCGGATGATCCTCATTGCACGGCCACTGCACCGAGCCCTTCTCTTCCAGGAGCGCGTAGCTGACGTTCTTGAAAGTCGGGGTCACCGAGGCGATCTCGTCCATGATCTGGCTCGGATGGGTGTAGTTCATCTCCATGCCGATTGCCTGGGCGAGAAGCTGCGTCACTTCCCAGTCGGCATAGCCAGCCTTCGGCGACATCACCTTGCGCACGCGGTTGATGCGGCGCTCGGCATTGGTGAAGGTGCCATCCTTCTCGAGGAAGGACGAGCCGGGCAGGAAGACGTTGGCGTAGTTCGCCGTCTCGTTCAGGAAGAGGTCCTGGACAATCAGGAGTTCCAGTGCGTCGAGGCCGGCCGACACGTGCTTGGTGTCCGGGTCGGACTGCAGGATGTCCTCACCCTGAACGTAGAGACCCTTGAACGTGCCGTCGACGGCGGCGTCGAACATGTTGGGAATGCGCAGGCCGGGCTCGTGGTCGATCTTCACCTTCCACAGGCTCTCGAAGGTCTCGCGCACCTCGTCGCTGGAGACGTGGCGGTAGCCGGTGAACTCGTGCGGGAACGAGCCCATGTCGCAGGCGCCCTGCACGTTGTTCTGGCCGCGCAGCGGGTTCACGCCGACGCCGCGCCGGCCGATATTGCCGGTGGCCATGGCGAGGTTGGCGATCGACATGACCGTCGTCGAGCCCTGGCTGTGCTCGGTGACGCCGAGGCCGTAATAGATCGCGCCATTGCCGCCGGTTGCGTAGAGCCGTGCCGCCTTGCGCACCAGTTCGGCATCGACGCCGGTGACGCCAGCGACGGCCTCCGGCGAATGCCGGTCCTCGGCGACGAAGGACGCCCATTCCTGGAACTCGTCCCAGTCGCAGCGCTCGCGGATGAAGGCCTCGGCCATCAGCCCCTCGGTGACGATGACATGGGCGATCGCCGTCATCACCGCGACGTTGGTGCCAGGCTTCAGCGGCAGATGATACTCGGCCTCGATGTGCGGGGTGCGCACGAGGTCGATGCGGCGGGGATCGATGACGATGAGCTTGGCGCCCTCGCGCAGCCGCTTCTTCATGCGTGACGCGAAGACCGGATGGCCGTCGGTCGGGTTGGCGCCGATCACCAGGATGACGTCGCTGTCCTCGACGCTGTCGAAGTCCTGCGTGCCGGCAGAGGTACCGAACGTGGTCGACAGGCCGTAGCCGGTCGGCGAATGGCAGACGCGGGCGCAGGTGTCGATGTTGTTGTTGCCGAAGCCCGCGCGCACCAGCTTCTGGACGAGGTAAACTTCCTCATTGGTGCAGCGCGACGACGAGATCGCGCCGACCGAGCCGCGGCCATAGCGGCGCTGGATGTCCTTGATCTTGGTCGCTGCAAAGGTCAGCGCCTCGTCCCAGGAAACCTCCTGCCACTCGTCCTTGTAGGTCGGGCGGATCATCGGTTTCAGGATGCGGTCTTTGTGGGTGGCGTAGCCGACCGCGAAGCGACCCTTGACGCAGCTATGGCCTCGGTTGGCCTTGCCGTCCTTGGAGGGGACCATGCGGACGAGTTCTTCGCCGCGCATTTCCGCCTTGAACGAGCAGCCGACGCCGCAATAGGCGCAGGTCGTCACCACCGAGTGCTCGGGCAAGCCGATCTGGATCACCGACTTCTCTTCCAGCGTCGCGGTCGGGCAGGCCTGTACGCAGGCGCCGCAGGAGACGCATTCGGAGGAGAAGAAATTGTCCGACATCAGGCCGGCAGAGACCTGGCTGCCGAAGCCCCTACCCTCGATCGTCAGCGCGAAGGTGCCTTGCACCTCCTCGCAGGCGCGGACGCAGCGCGAGCAGACGATGCATTTGGCGGGATCGAACTGGAAGTAGGGGTTGGACTGGTCCTTCTCCTTCTTCAGGTGGTTCTCGCCCTCATAGCCGTAGCGCACGTCGCGGAGGCCAACGGCGCCGGCCATGTCCTGCAGCTCGCAGTCGCCATTGGCCGCGCAGGTCAGGCAGTCCAGCGGGTGGTCGGAGATGTAGAGCTCCATCACGCCCTTGCGAATGCGCTTTAGCCGCTCGGTCTGGGTGGAGACCTTCATGCCCTCCATCACCGGCGTCGTGCAGGAAGCCGGTGTGCCGTTGCGGCCCTGGATCTCGACGACGCAGACGCGGCAGGAGCCGAAGCTGTCCAGCATGTCAGTGGCGCAGAGTTTCGGCACCTGGATGCCGGCATCCATCGCCGCCCGCATGATCGACGTGCCTTCCGGCACCTTGATCTCGAAGCCGTCGATGGTGACGGAGACTTCCTTCTCCGCCTTGGATTTCGGGGTACCGTAGTCGATTTCGTGGACGAGGCTCATGGCCGGGCTCCTGTCGATCCGGAAAACGCGATGGTCGGGCGAAGGGCGGTCATTCCGCCGCCTCGCGCATCGGGGTCCCGTGGAAATCTTCGGGGAAATGGGTGATGGCGCTCATGACGGGATAGGGCGTGAAGCCGCCGAGCGCGCAGAGCGAACCGAACTTCATGGTATTGCAGAGGTCTTCGACCAGCGTCAGGTTGTCCGCCGGGTTCTGGCCTTCGATGATCTTGTCCATAGTCTCGCGGCCGCGCACCGCGCCGATCCGGCACGGCGTGCACTTGCCGCAGGATTCCACAGCGCAGAACTCGAAGGCGAAGCGCGCCTGCTTCAGCATGTCGACGCTGTCGTCGAAGACGACGATGCCGGCATGGCCAATCAGTCCGTCGCGCGCGGCGAAAGCCTCGTAGTCGAACGGCGTGTCGAACAGCTCGCGCGGGAAATAGGCGCCGAGCGGCCCGCCCACCTGCACCGCCCGCACCGGACGGCCCGAGGCGGTGCCGCCGGCGATGCCGTCGACGATCTCGCCGAGCGTCAGGCCGAAGGCCGTCTCGTAGACGCCGCCATACTTCGCGTTGCCGCCGATCTGGATCGGGATCGTGCCGCGCGAACGGCCGATGCCGAAATTCTTGTACTGCTCGGCACCCTCGGCCATGATCACCGGCACCGAGGTGATCGAGATGATGTTGTTGATCACCGTCGGCTTGCCGAACAGACCCTTGTGCGCCGGCAGCGGTGGCTTGGCACGGACCTGGCCGCGCTTGCCCTCGAGGCTTTCCAAGAGCGCCGTCTCCTCGCCACAGACATAGGCGCCGGCGCCGACCCGCATCTCGATGTCGAAGACATGGTCGGACCCCATCACCGACGCGCCGATGATGCCAGCCTCGTAGGCCTTGGCGATCGCCGCTTCGACGACGCGGATGGCCACCGGATATTCCGAGCGGGTGTAGATGTAGCCCTTGGTCGCCTTGGTCGCGAGGCCGGCGATCGCCATGCCCTCGATCAGGCAGAACGGGTCGCCTTCCATGATCATGCGGTCGGCGAAGGTGCCGCTGTCGCCCTCGTCGGCATTGACGACGATGTATTTGCGGTCGTCCTCGGTCTCCAGCACCGTCTTCCATTTGATGCCGGTCGGAAAGCCTGCGCCGCCGCGGCCGCGCAGGCCGGAGTCGGTCACTTCCTGCACGATCGCCTGCGGCGTCATCGCCAAGGCGCGCGTCAGGCCGTCGAAGCCGCCATGCGCGCGGTAGTCGTCGAGCGACAGCGGATCGGTGATGCCGCAGCGCTTGAAGGTCAGGCGGGTCTGCTTGGCGAGGAAAGGAATCTTCTCGGTCGGGCCGAGCCGCTTGGCGTGGGCGCCGCCGGTGAGGAAGCCGGCGGACAGGAGCTCGGCGATCTCGCCCGGCTCGATCGGGCCATAGGCGATGCGGCCCTCATCCGTCTCGACCTCCAGCATCGGCTCCAGCCAGGCCATGCCGCGGGAGCCGTTGCGGATGATCGCGACGTCGTGACCGCCGCGCGAGGCAGCCAGCGTCAGCTCATCGGCGATCTCGTCGGCACCACAGGCGACGGCGAAGGAGTCCAGCGGAATGAAAACCCGGGTCATAGGCGTACCTCGTCGACGATGGCGTCGACCTTTTTCTGCGACAGGCGGCCGATCAGTCGTCCGTCGAGCATGGCCGACGGGGCGGTGGCGCAGAGGCCGAGGCAATAGACGGCCTCAAGCGTTACCTGGCGGTCACTGGTGGTCTCGCCGAACTTGATGCCGAGTGCTGCCTCGATCGACGCGGCCAGAGCGTCGCTGCCCCTGGACTGACAGGCTTCGGCCCGGCAGACCTTCAGCACGTGCCGGCCGTGCGGCTCCTGGCGGTAGTCGTGGTAGAAGGAGAGGACGCCGTAGACCTCGGCGCGCGACAGGTTGAGGCCCGCGGAAATCAGCCGGACCATCGCCTCATCGACATGGCCGTAGCGTTCCTGCAGGGCGTGGAGGATCGGCAGCAGCGGCCCCTCCAGGCTTTTCAGCTCGTTGATGATCTCGCTGCAGTCCTCGGCGCTGAACGCCGCATGATAGGTCACCGGTCGTCGCCTCCCTTAGAACGGTTTCAAACAGGAAAAGCTTTTCTTACGCCAAAATCAATGGTGGAACCCCGTTCCTCGATAGAGCTTCTCTATCGTTAGAGCGCTGCCCCGCTGGCTTCGTCCCAGAAGGCCGCCAACAGTGGCGGACGGGGATCGCGGCGGGCGGCGACGAGGCCGATGGAATAGCTGACATCCGGCGTCCCGATCGGAATTGCCCGCACCGGTTCGGCGAGGCCGAGGATTTCGGCCGAGCGAAACGGCATGATCGTCGCGAACTTGCCGGTGCGCACATGCGCAATCAGCGCGATCATCGAATTGGATTCGAGGACGGTCGCGAAGGGAACGCCGGCAGCGCCGAGCAGGCGGTTGAGAATCTTGCGGTTCTGCATCGTGTTGGACAGGAGGCACAGCGGGATCGACGCCGCTTCCGCCCAGGTGACACTGGCCTGGTCGGCGAAGGGGTTGCCCGCCGTCGTCACCAGGCAGTAGCGCTCGGCGTAGAGCGGCTGGCAGTCGATGCGGTCGAGCCTGTCGTCCTCGAGATAGGTGATGCCGAGGTCGATCTCGAAATTCTCGATGCCGGTGATGATCTCGCTCGAGGTGCGCGAGACGATCTCGAAGGTGACGCCCGGATGCTTCTCGAAGAACGGCGTCGTCAGCCGCGAGACCACTGCCAGCGCTGTTGGAATGACGGCGATCCGCATATGGCCGGAGATGCCGGAGCGCAGGGCCCGCAGCTCCTCCTGCATGGTCCTGACATCCTCGACGATCCGCCGCGCCCAGACCAGCACCCGGTCGCCCTCGTCGGTAATGCCTTGAAAGCGCGAGCCGCGGTTGGCGAGCGTCACGCCCAGCTGCTCCTCCAGCTGCTTGATGCCGGCCGACAGCGTCGGCTGCGTCACCCCGAGCCGCTCGGCCGCGCGGCCGAAATGGCGCTCGGCGGCCAGGGCGATGAAGTATTCGAGTTTGTCGATCATGCCTTACCCTAGACCACGCCCCTTGCGTGGTCATGGCGTCGCTCCGGCGGCTCCCGGTGATGCCATGGCTTCCCGTCGGCATTTCGAGGCGCTAGGAAGGGCTCGGCTTCGGCTTGTCGCCCGCCGGCGCATCGCGCAGGATGCGCCATCCCCCTTTCCCAACCGCGAGACCGCATGACCGAAACATTCTGGGCGGCCGAATTCGCGGCACTTTTCCAGGTGCTGCTGATCGACGTGGCGCTCGCCGGCGACAACGCCATCGTCGTCGGCATGGCGGCAGCCGGTGTCGATCCCGCGATCCGCGCCCGCGTCATCTTCTGGGGCATCGCTGCCGCCGTGGTGCTGCGCATCGCGCTGGCGCTCGTCGCGGTGCAGCTTCTCGACATCGTCGGGCTGACGCTCGCGGGCGGCCTGCTGCTGCTCTACGTCTGCTACAAGATGTTCCGCGAGATCCGCGAGGGCAACCAGGACCCCGACGCACTGTCGCTCGACGCGAAGGCCCCGCACAAGAGTTTCGGCCAGGCGCTGTTCCAGATCATCCTCGCCGATCTCTCGATGTCGCTCGACAATGTTCTGGCCGTCGCCGGCGCGGCGCGCGACCATGCCGAGGTGCTGGTCGTCGGCCTCCTGATCTCGGTCGTGCTGATGGGAGCTGCCGCCACCCTCATCGCGCGGCTGCTGCACCGCTACCGCATCATCGCCTGGCTTGGCCTTGCGGTGATCGTCTTCGTCGCCGTCCAGATGATCTGGAACGGCTATTTCGAGGTGGCCGATGCCGGCATCCTGCCCGCCCTCCCCCTCCCGAACTGAACTGTCCCGTGAAAGTCCCGACATGACCCTTTCCCAGCTCGGCGCGGATGCCCGCCCCGCCGCCTCTCCCGACGAAGCCGTTCTCGAGACCGTGCCCTACGACAGGATCGACGGGCCGCCGACCATCGTGCGCTTCACCTGCCCGGAGTTCACCTCGCTTTGCCCGGTCACCGGCCAGCCGGATTTTGCCCACCTCGTCATCGACTATGCGCCGGACGAAAGGCTCGTCGAATCGAAGTCGCTGAAGCTCTTCCTGACGAGCTTCCGCAACCATGGCGCCTTCCACGAATCCTGCACGGTCGAGGTGGCGCGGCGCATTGTCGAGGTGACGCAGCCGCTTTGGCTGCGGATCGGGGGCTACTGGTATCCGCGCGGTGGCATCCCGATCGACGTGTTCTGGCAGACCGGCGCCCCGCCGGAGGGCGTGTTCCTGCCGGACCAGGGCGTGCCGACCTACCGCGGCCGCGGATAAACCGCGCGTCGGCCGCACCACGGACGTTGATCGGAGCGCCGGCAAAGCTTACGAGCTAGGCCGAAGGCGGGCATGGCAGCAGGAGTGAAGGCAATGGAACTCGACAGCATCGAAGACGCGATCGCCGCGATCGCCGCCGGCGAACTGGTCGTGGTGGTCGACGATACCGACCGCGAGAACGAGGGCGACCTGATCATGGCCGCCGCCAAGGCGACGCCGGAGAAGATGGCCTTCATGGTGCGCCACACCAGCGGCATCATCTGCGTGCCGATGACCGGTGCGCGCGCCGACGCGCTCAACCTGCCGCCGATGGTCGCCAACAATCTCGACCCGATGCGCACCGCCTTCACCGTGTCGGTCGACTACAAGATCGGCATGACCACCGGCATCTCCGCCGAGGAGCGCACCAACACCGTGCGGGCGCTGGCCAACAGCAACTGCAGCGGCGGCGACTTCCTTCGCCCCGGCCACATCTTCCCACTGATCGCCCGCGCCGGCGGCGTCCTCACCCGCTCCGGCCATACCGAGGCCGGCTGCGACCTTGCCGAACTCGCCGGGCTCGACCCGGTGGGCGTGCTGGCCGAGGTGGTCAATGACGACGGTACGGTGAAGCGGCTCGGCGAGCTCATCCCCTTCGCCCGCGAGCATGGCCTCAAGATCATCTCGATCGAGGACCTCATCTCCTACCGCATCCGACGCGAATCCTTCGTGTCTTGCGTCGGCGAGGAGACGATGACGATCGGCGGCATGGAAGGAAAGGTACGGATCTACGAGACGCCCTTCGATGCCATGCAGCATGTCGTCGCCGTCTTCGGCGATGTCCGCGGCCACGAGAAGGTGCCGACCCGCATCCACCGCGAGCAGCCGATCGTCGACCTCTTCGGCCGCAGCGACAGCACGCGCAACTGGGTCGACGTCGCCGTCGAGACCATTAAGGCGCACGGCAAGGGCGTCCTGATGCTGCTGCGCCAGCCCAATGTCGACGACTTCGAGGCCTCCACCATCGGCGCGGCCGACGATGTCGAGGCACCGACCGACGGCGAGCGGCACGCCAGCGCGCGGACGCGCCTGCAGCGCTGGCGGGAGGTCGGAATGGGCGCGCAGATCCTGCGCGATCTCGACGTCCGTTCGATCTCGGTGCTGGCGACGCAGGAGCGCTCCTATGTCGGCCTCACCGGCTTCGGCATCGAGGTCGCCGGCACCATCCTCGTCGAGGACTGAAGCGGCGAGCAGTACTTCGGCTGGGAGGAGACCGGCCGTGACATCGACCCGCGCTGCGATGCGCGCGGCACAGCAAAGGAACGGCCTCATGACCGCAGATACCCGCGCCCTCGTCCTCGAAGAGCAGCACAAGCTCTCGCTGCGCGACTTCCCCATCGACCAGCCGCTCGGGCCGGAAGACGTGCGCATTTCCGTCCACACCGTCGGCATCTGCGGCTCGGACGTCCACTATTACACGCACGGGACCATTGGCTCCTTCGTCGTGCGCGAACCGATGATCCTTGGCCATGAGGCGTCCGGCGTCGTCAGCGAGGTCGGCGCCGCGGTGACCAGCCTGAAGGTGGGCGACCGCGTCTGCATGGAGCCGGGCATTCCGAATCCGACCTCGAAGGCGACACGCCTTGGCCTCTACAATCTCGACCCGGCAGTCCAGTTCTGGGCAACGCCGCCGGTGCACGGCGTGCTGCGCTCGAGCGTCGTCCACCCCGAGGCCTTCACCTTCAAGCTGCCGGACAGCGTCTCCTTCGCCGCCGCGGCGATGGTCGAGCCGCTGGCCGTCGGCGTCCACGCCGTCACGAAGGCGCGCGCCGCGCCCGGCCACATCGCCGTCGTCATCGGCGCCGGCCCAATCGGGCTCGTCACCGTGCTGGCGGCGCTTGCTGGCGGCGCTGCCCGTGTCATCGTCTCCGACGTCGACGACACCAAGCTCGAGATCGCCCGCGGCCTCGGCGCCGTCTCCACGGTGAACGTTACGCGCGAAAACCTTGCCGAAGCCGTCAAGGCCGCGACCGAGGGCTGGGGGGCAGATGCGATCTACGAATGCTCCGGCAACGAGCGCGCGATCACCTCGATCTTCGAGGCGCTCTGCCCCGGCGGCGTCGTCGTCTTTGTCGGCATTCCGCTGAAGCCTGCGGCCTACGACGTGGCAGCGGCCATGCTGAAGGAGGCCCGCGTCGAGCACGTCTTCCGCTACGCCCACGTCTTCCCGCGCTGCGTCGCCATGCTCGCCTCCGGCACGATCGACGTCGCGCCGCTAATCACCCGCACCTTCGCCTTCGAGAACAGCGTCGAAGCCTTCGAACTTGCTGCCAGCGCCCCCGCGGGCGAGGTGAAGATGCAGATCACCATGGGCCTGCCCGGGATGTAACCGGGATGGCCGGCGTCTTCGTCCTCCCCGTCCCGGTCTTCAGCAGCCTCTGCAATCTCGGCTTCGCCCTCCGGCGCGCGGTGTTCGTCGGCGAGCAAAAGATCCCCGAGGAGGAGGAGTTCGACGCGCACGACCTGACAGCCACCCACTGGGTCGCCGTCGGGGCGGGCGAGGTCGTCGGCACGCTGCGGGTGATCGCGGCGCCCGAGCACACGAAACTCGGGCGGATCGTCGTGCACGCCGGCTGGCGCGGCCGAGGCGTCGCCCGACAGATGATCTCCGCCGCCATGGACGAGCGCCGCGCCGCCGGCATCACCCGCTTCCACCTCGACGCCCAGGCCGACAAGATCGCCCTCTACGAAAAGTTCGGCTTCACCGCCTATGGCAACGGGTTCCTCGACGGCGGCCTGCCACACCGAGCGATGAAGACCTACTGACACCGCCGTCGACGCACCCCACCGGCCCGTCCTGAAATGCAAAAGGCCCGCTTGGTTCGCACCAAGCGGGCCTTTTGCATGTCGGTTATCGCCAATCGCCTCAGGCGCTAGCGGCCGGCGTTCCAGCGGTGGTCACCGGATGCGCCTTGCGGTGCTTGGTGCGCCAGTCGCCAAGGAAGAGCAGGATCGGCGCCGCGATGAACACCGAGGAGAGCGCCGCGACCGCGATGCCGAACACCATCGGCACGGCAAAGCTCTCGACCGCGCTGCCGCCCCAGATCGCCAGCGGCAGCATGGCGAGGAAGGCGGTGATGGAGGTGTAGATCGAGCGTGCCAGCGTCTCGTTGATCGACTTGTCGATCATGTCGCGCATCGGCATCGCCTTGTAGAGCCGCATGTTCTCGCGCATGCGGTCGTAGACGACCACCTTGTCGTTGACGGAGTAGCCGATCAGCGTCAGCAGCGCGGCGATGGCGGTGAGGTTGAAGTCGATGCCCGTCAACGCGAAGAAGCCGATCGTTTTGGTCACGTCGAGGATCAGCGTCGCGATGGCGCCGACTGCGAAAGGCCACTCGAACCGGTACCAGATGTAGAACATCATCGCGAGACTGGCGAGGATGCTGGAGATCCAGCCGGCCCGTGCGAGTTCGCCCGAGACCTTCGGGCCCACCACCTCGGTGCGCTCGATCGTCGCCGTGCTGTCGATCTTCACGACCTCGGTGCGGATCTTGGCGACCGCCTGGTTCTGCGCTTCTTCCTCGCCGGGCTGGCGCTCGGCGCGCAGCAGCACGGTGTTGGCCTCGCCGAACTGCTGCAAGCCGATCTCGCCGAGCCCGAGGCCCTCGAGCCCCGAGCGCAGCTTGGCCATGTCGGTCGGCCCCGCCGTGCGGACCTCCATCTGGATGCCGCCCTTGAAGTCGACGCCGTAATTGAGGCCTGGCGTGAAGAACAGGATGATCGAGGCGACCGACAGCAGCACGGAGACGCCGATGCCGATGAAGCGGCCGCGCATGAAGCGGATCTTGGTGCCTTCCGGGATTAGCTTGATGCCGAACAGCGGCTCGATGCGGATCGCCTTCAGCTTCCAGCGCCGCACGATCAGCACCATGACGACGCGCACGATGGCAACGGCCGTGAACATCGAGATGGCGATGCCGAGGAACATGGTGACGGCGAAGCCGCGGACCGGGCCCGAGCCGAAGTAGAACAGGAGGGCGGTGGCGATCAGCGCGGTGACGTTGGAATCGACGATGGTCGAATAGGCCTTATTGAAGCCCGCATCCATCGCCGCATAGACGCTGAGCCCCTTGCGGTTCTCCTCGCGGATGCGCTCGTTGATGAGCACGTTGGCGTCGACCGCCAGGCCGATGCCGAGCACGATGCCGGCGATGCCCGGCAGCGTCAGCGTGGCGCCGAGGATCGAGAGCGCGCCGAAGGTCAGGATGACGTTCAGCGCCAGCGCGAGGTTGGCGAGAAGGCCCCAGCGCCCGTAGAGCACGAACATGAACATGAAGACGAGGCCGAAGCCGACTAAGCCTGACAGCACGCCGCGCTCGATCGCATCGGCGCCGAGATCGGCACCAACGGTGCGCTCCTCGATCACCGTCAGCGGTGCCGGCAGCGCGCCGGCGCGCAAGAGCGCCGAGAGCACGGTCGACTGCTCGACGGTGAAGTTGCCGCTGATCTGTCCCTGGCCGCCGGTGATCGGCTCGCGGATGACGGGTGCGCTCAGCACCTTGCCGTCGAGCACGATGGCGAAGGGCCGGCCGACATTGGCGCGGGTGATGTCGGCGAACTGGCGCGCGCCGGCGCTGTCGAAGGTGAAGGAGACGATCGGCTCGTTGGACTGCTGGTTGAAGCCGGGACGCGCATCCGTCAGGCGCTCGCCGGACAAAGCGACGCGGTCCTCGATCGGATAGCTGCGGCTGCCGTCCTGGTCGGGCAGCATGGTGACGCCGGGGGCGTTCTGGTTGCCGTCCTCGGCCAGCATGTGGAAGCTCATCTGCGCGGTCGAGCCGAGCAGTTCGCGCAGCCGCGCCGGGTCCTGGACGCCCGGCAACTGGACGAGGATGCGGTCGGCGCCGACGCGCTGGATCGTCGGCTCGGAGACGCCGACCTGATCGATGCGCTGGCGGACGATCTCGAGGCTCTGCTGGATCGCAAGGTTCGTCTTGTCGGCAAGGCCTGCCTGGGTCAGCTCGACGCGGAACTGGTCGGCCGTGTTGGTGACCGCGATGTCGGAATTGGTCCCGCCGAAGCCGCTGCTCGACAGGGGAGTCGACAGCGCCGTGATCAGCGGCCGGGCCTTCTCGACGTCGTCGGCGTTCACCAGCGTCGCAATGACCGCACTGCCGTCGTTGCGCACCGAGCGGATGGGAATCTTGGCGTCGCGCAGCGCCGAGCGAACGCTGTCCTGCATGGCGCGCAGGCGGTCGGCCTTGAGGCCCGCGGCGTCCACCTCGAGCACGAGGTGCGAGCCGCCGGACAGGTCAAGGCCGAGATTGACACCGTGCTTTGGCAGCCAGCTTGGGAAAGAGGTGAGCTGCTCCTTCGAGAAGAGGTTCGGCATCGCCGCGAGGACGCCGATAAAGATGAGGATCGCGTAGATCGCGAGCACCCAGCGGGATGTGCGCATGGCAGGGTCCAGACATGAAACGCCTGCCGGCTTTGGCGGCATGGCGGAGAAAAGCGGGAGAATGGAATTGCCGCATCGCGCGGCGGGTCGCAGCGGTCGCGCTGCGCAAACTCTCAGGCGGCGGGCGGTGCCCGGGCCTCGAAGGCGAGGCGCGCGATGCGGCCAGGCGCGATCTGCTCGGCGGCCGCCGGTACGGTCGCGGAGGCCAAAGCACAGAGCGAGGCGCCAGGAGCGGAAACGAAAGCCGGATCCCCGCCGGACGGCGCGGTCTGCTGCTTGCCGTCCTTGGCCCGCAGCTCCGTGCCCGCCAGCTTGCCGGCATCGCGCAGCTTGGCCAGCGGCTGGGCCGCGAAACCGCCGAAGGTTTCACCTTGCCCGGCACGCTGTTCAATGGATTGCGCGAGCCCCGGAACGCTCCACTGCAGCAGGAGAAGCAAGGCCAGCAGCCACAGCGAACCGGTGCCGCGCGCTGCACGACCCCTTCGAAGTTCCCTGAGAGCGGCGAATGGGGGCATCGGTCCTGACGGCATCTTGCCGGTTGATCGGGTTTTCCGGCCTATAGCAAAGGTTAAGGCGCTTTGCACGTCACGATCACGGCGGCGCTTTTTGAAGGGCGCGCGGCATCCGAGCTGCCGATCTCCCCCCTTGAGGGGGAGATGTCCGGCAGGACAGAGGGGGGCGAGTTGCCGCAACCTGTCCATCCCCTGCGTAAAGCCAAACATGTTTCGCGATCGCGCTGTACGGCTCCCCCTCTGCCTGCCTGATCTCCCCCTCAAAGGGGGAGATCAGGCGGTGGCCGGCGTCAGCGCGATCATGAACAGGCTGGCATGTCCCATCAGCCGCCATTCCCCCGGATCGAGGAGCACAGCATCCCGCGCGGCCAGCTCTGCTTCGCCCGAAGCGCCCAACACCCGAACGCTCCCGACCTGGCAATAGAACAATATCACCCCCGTGCTAGCAGAAACGACCCGCGCGCCTTCCACTACCAGCCGCTCGACACTGTGCCGGAAGACGCCCCGCCGCGTCATCACGTTGAGATCGGTAATCGGCCCGCCCAGGAGGTCGGCCGAGGTCGGTACGTCGGCGGGAAAGGCGAAGGGGGCAGAGTCTTGCGTCAGCGACTGGCCGGGCGCGTTGCCGACGAAAAGCATCAGGCCGTCGCCCTCAAGAATGCTGAGCGTCCGGTCGATGCCGGGAAAGCCCGAGAACGGGCCGTTTGCGGCGACATCCGCGGCACTCACCCGCCAGCCAAAAATTTCGACGCTGGCGCCGGGCGGGAAGACGGCGATCTCGGTGGTCGAACCGAGGCCGTTCTTCCACGGCATCACGCGATGCTCGCCGGCCTTCAGGTGCCGCATGCCCCCGCCCTCCTCGCTCAGCCTAGAATGCCCGGCAGGTTCAGCTGCATCTCGCGGGCGCAGTCGAGCGCGGTCTCGTAGCCGGCATCGGCATGGCGCATCACGCCGGTCGCCGGGTCGTTCCACAGAACGCGCTCCAGCCGCCGCGCCGCGTCGTCGGTGCCATCGGCGACGATCACCATGCCCGAATGCTGCGAGAAACCCATGCCGACGCCGCCGCCATGGTGCAGCGAGACCCAGGTGGCGCCCGAGGCGGTGTTGAGGAGGGCGTTCAGCAGCGGCCAGTCGGAGACGGCATCCGAGCCGTCCTTCATCGCCTCGGTCTCGCGGTTCGGCGAGGCGACCGAGCCGGAATCAAGGTGATCGCGGCCGATGACCACCGGCGCCTTCAGCTCGCCGTTGCGCACCATCTCGTTGAAGGCGAGGCCGAGCTTGTGGCGGTCGCCGAGGCCGACCCAGCAGATCCGCGCCGGCAGGCCCTGGAAGGCGATGCGCTCGCGCGCCATGTCGAGCCAGCGGTGCAGGTGCGCATTGTCCGGCAGCAGCTCCTTCACCTTGGCGTCGGTCCTGTAGATGTCCTCGGGATCGCCGGAGAGCGCCGCCCAGCGGAACGGGCCGATGCCGCGGCAGAACAGCGGGCGGATATAGGCTGGCACGAAGCCCGGAAAGGCGAAGGCGTTTTCCAGCCCCTCGTCCTTGGCGACCTGGCGGATGTTGTTGCCGTAGTCGAGCGTTGGGACGCCCGCGTCCCAGAAGGCGACCATCGCCTCGACATGAATCCGCATCGAGGCGCGCGCGGCCACCTCCACCGACTTCGGATCGCTTTCGCGCGCCGCCTTCGCCTGCTCGACCGTCCAGCCGACCGGCAGATAGCCGTTGCGCGGATCGTGCGCCGAGGTCTGGTCGGTGACCATGTCGGGCCGCGGACCGCCTTCCTTCATCCTCTTCACGAGTTCCGGGAAAACCTCCGCCGCATTGCCGACGAGACCGACCGATTTAGCCTCGCCGGCCTTCGTCCACTGGTCGATCATTGCCAGCGCCTCGTCGAGCGTCTGGGCCTTCGCGTCGACGTAGCGGGTGCGCAGGCGGAAATCGATGCGGGTCTCGTCGCACTCGACGGCGAGACAGCAGGCGCCAGCCATGACGGCGGCAAGTGGCTGGGCGCCGCCCATGCCGCCGAGGCCGCCGGTGAGGATCCATTTGCCCTTCAGGCTGCCGCCATAGTGCTGGCGGCCGGCTTCCACGAAGGTCTCGTAGGTGCCTTGCACGATCCCTTGCGTGCCGATGTAGATCCAGGAGCCGGCGGTCATCTGGCCGTACATGGCCAGCCCCTTCTGATCCAGCTCGTTGAAATGGTCCCAGGTCGCCCAGTGCGGCACGAGGTTGGAATTGGCGATCAGCACCCGCGGCGCATCCGCATGCGTGCGGAACACGCCGACCGGCTTGCCGGACTGGACGAGCAGCGTCTCGTCCGCCTCCAGCAGTCGCAGCGCCGCGACGATCTTGTCGAAGTCATCCCACGTCCGCGCCGCCCGGCCGATGCCGCCGTAGACGACGAGCTCCTGCGGGTTTTCGGCGACGTCGGGATCGAGATTGTTCATCAGCATGCGCAGCGGCGCCTCGGTCAGCCAGCTCTTGGCGGTGAGCGTGCTGCCGTGATCGGCGCGGATGGTGCGGGTGTTGTCGATGCGGGTCATCGGGCGATCCTTGGGCTCAGGCGGGCGGAACGGTGGTGCGATCAGGCGCGGGGGTCGACGGAAGGCAGCGCCATCGGCGCGACGGCTTCGGCCAGCGCGCCTGATCGCACGATGTCGAGGGCCGCCGCGATGTCGGGGTGGAAATGCCGGTCGTCGTCGAGCCGCGGCACCCGCGCCCGGATCAGCCCGCGCGCCGCCTCCAGCGGAGCGCTCGACGTCAGCGTGCCGCCGAGGTCGCAGCCTTGCGCGGCGGCGAGCAGCTCGATGGCGATGACGCCAAACGCGTTCTCCGCCATGCCCGGCAGCCGCCGCGCGCCGTGCGCGGCCATCGAGACGTGGTCCTCCTGGTTGGCGGAGGTCGGGATGGAATCGACGCTGGCGGGATAGGCCTGCTGCTTGTTCTCCGAGACCAGCGCCGCGGCGGTGACCTGCGGGATCATGAAGCCGGAGTTGAGGCCGGGCTTCGGCGTCAGGAAGGCCGGGAGGCCCGACAGCGCGGGGTCGACCAGCATGGCGATGCGCCGCTCGGCGATCGAGCCGATCTCGCAGATCGCAAGCGCGATCATGTCGGCGGCAAAGGCCACCGGCTCGGCGTGGAAATTGCCGCCGGACAGCGCCTCATCGGTATCGGCGAAGATCAGCGGGTTGTCGGAAACGCCGTTCGCCTCGATCGCCAGCGTCGTCGCCGCCTGGCGCAGCACGTCGAGCGCCGCCCCCATCACCTGCGGCTGGCAGCGCAGGCAATAAGGATCCTGCACCCGCGGATCGTCGGTACGGTGCGCCGCGCGGATCGCCGAGCCGTCCATCAGGGCGCGCAGCGTCGCCGCCGTCTCGATCTGCCCGCGGTGGCCGCGCAAGGCGTGGATGCGGGGGTCGAACGGCGTGTCGGAGCCGCGCGCGGCATCGGTCGACAGGGCGCCTGAGACGAGCGCCGAGCGGAACAGAAGCTCCGCCTCGAACAGGCCGGCGAGCGCGTTGGCGGTGGAGAACTGCGTGCCGTTGAGGAGCGCGAGGCCCTCCTTGGCGCCGAGCACCAACGGCGAAAGGCCGGCATCGGCCAGCGCCTGCATTGCCTCCACTTCCACACCGTCAACGATGAACGCCCCGACGCCGATCATCGCCGCGGTCATGTGCGACAGCGGCGCGAGGTCGCCGGAGGCGCCGACCGAGCCCTGACACGGCACCACCGGCGTCAGACCCTTCACCAGCAGCGCTTCCAGCAACGCAATCGTCGCCGGCTGGACGCCGGACGCCCCTTGCGCCAGCGAGGCGAGCTTCAGCGCCATCATCAGCCGGGCGATCGGCACCGGCATCGCCGCGCCGATGCCGGCGGCATGCGACAGCACGATGTTGCGCTGGAGCGTTTCGAGCTCGTGATCGCCGATGCGCACGCTGGCGAGCTTCCCGAAACCGGTATTGATGCCGTAGACCGGCTCGCCGCGGGCGAGGATCCGCGCCACCGCGGCGGCTGAGGCCTCGATGCCCGGCAGGCAAGCCGGATCGAGCCGCGGCACGGCGCCCCGGTAGATCGCCCGCCAGTCGTCGAGGGTGGCGGAACCGGGCGTCAGGACGAGCCCCGGCGTCGATACGGGTGTGGTCACTGGCCTCTCCAGATGCGTTGATGAAGCGGGTTGAAGCCCATGCGGTAGACGAGTTCGGCCGGCCGCTCGATGTCCCAGAGGCAGAAGTCGGCGCGCTTGCCGGCCTCCAGCGTGCCGGTCTCGTGTTGCAGCCCCAGCGCCTTGGCGGCTTCGCGGGTGACGCCGGCAAGGCACTCCTCGACGGTCATGCGGAACAGCGTGGCGGCGAGGTTCATCGTCAGGAGCAGCGAGGTCAGCGGCGAGGTGCCGGGATTGCTGTCCGTCGCCAGCGCGACCGCGACGCCGTGCTGGCGGAACAGGGCGAGCGGCGGCAACTTGGTCTCGCGGATGAAATAGTAGGCGCCCGGCAGCAGCACCGCGACGGTCCCGGCCGCAGCCATCGCCGCGGCGCCGGCATCGTCGGTGTATTCGAGGTGATCGGCAGACAGTGCCTTGAAGCGGGCGGCGAGCGCCGCCCCGTGGAGGTTGGACAGCTGGTCGGCATGGAGCTTCACCGGCAGCCCGAGCGCCGTCGCGGCGGTGAAGACCCTCTCCATTTCTTCGGGCGAAAACGCGATGCCCTCGCAAAAACCGTCGACGGCATCGGCGAGCCCTTCCGCGGCGATCGCCGGCAGCATGGCGCAAACGGCATCGATATAGGCCGCCTTGTCGCCTTCGGCCTCGGGCGGCAAAGCATGCGCGCCGAGGAAGGTGGTGCGGATGTCGACCGGCCGCTCCTGCCCGAGCCGGCGCGCCGCGCGCAAGAGCTTTTGTTCGTTGGCAAGATCGAGGCCATAGCCGGACTTTACTTCGGCGGTGGTGACGCCTTCCGCCAGCAGCGCATCGAGCCGGCGCAGCGACTGCCGGACGATCTCGTCCTCGGACGCCGCGCGCACCGCCTTCACCGAGGAGACGATGCCGCCCCCGGCCCGCGCCACTTCCTCGTAGCTCGCACCGGCCAACCGCTGCTCGAACTCGCGCGCGCGGTCGCCGGCATAGACGAGGTGGGTGTGGCAGTCGATCAGGCCCGGCGTGATCCAGCGCCCCTCGGCGTCGACGACCTCGGCGCCCTCAACCATGTCCGCCGGCAGGACCGCCGCCGGCCCGGCGTAGAGAATGCGCTCGCCCTCGATCGCCAGCGCGCCGTCCTCGACGAGGCCGAGGCCATGTCCTGCCATCGTCGCCAGCCGGGCATTGCGCCAGAGACGGCGACGGGAGGGCGCGTTTGCCTGATCGTTCGGCATGGGGAACACTCGCTCAAAAATGTCTCGCCTGCGATCATGTATAGACATATTATGCCCGCACGCAAGCCGCGACGCCGCGGGAAAGGACCTTCGATGACGACGATCCATGCCGAGCATGCCCTTCTCCCCGAGGGCTGGAAAGCCGATGTCCGGCTCGTGATCGCCGATGGCCGCATCGCCGCCGTCACCGCCGGAACCCCGCCCAAGGCCGGCGACGCGCGCACGGCCATCCTCGTTCCGGCCATGCCGAACCTCCACAGCCACGCCTTCCAGCGCGGCATGGCGGGGCTTGCCGAAAGCCGCGGCCCCGGCGTCGACAGCTTCTGGAGCTGGCGCGAGACAATGTACCGCTTCGCGCTGTCGATGACGCCGGACGACGTCGCGGCCGTCGCCGCCCAGCTCTATGTCGAGATACTGGAGGCCGGCTTTGCCCGCGTCGGCGAGTTCCACTATCTCCACCACGACACCGACGGCCGCCCCTATGCCGACATCGCCGAGATGGCCGCCTCAATCGCCGCGGCCGCGTCCGCCACCGGCATCGGCCTGACCCTGCTGCCGGTCTTCTACGCCCATTCCGGCTTCGGCGGCGCCGCGCCGAACGAGGGCCAGCGCCGCTTCGTCAACGGCCTCGATGGCTTCGCCCGCCTACTCGACGGCTGCACCGCGGCGCTGAAATCCTTGCCGACGTCGGTGCTGGGCGTCGCCGCGCACAGCCTGCGCGCCGTCACGCCCGAGGAGCTGGACGACGTCGCCCGCCTTCGCCCGAACAATCCCTTCCACATCCACATCGCCGAGCAAGAGAAGGAGGTCGAGGACTGCCTCGCCTGGTCCGGCCAGCGCCCGGTCGAATGGCTGCTCGCCCACGCCAGCATCGACCGTCGCTGGTGCCTCATCCACGCCACGCACATGACCGAGGCCGAGGCCCGCGGCATGGCCGCGACGGGGGCTGTCGCCGGCCTCTGCCCGGTCACCGAGGCCAATCTCGGCGACGGCACATTCCGCGCCAGCGACTTTCTCGCCGCCGGCGGCCGGTACGGTGTCGGCTCGGATTCCAACGTGCTGATCGGCGTCGCCGACGAGCTGCGCCAGCTGGAATATTCCCTCCGGCTCGATCAGCGCCGCCGCAACGTCCTTGCCGCGCCGGGCGGCTCCACCGGCCGGGCGCTCTTCGACGTAGCTCTCGCCGGCGGAGCAACGGCGCTCGGCGCCGGCCCGGCGGGCCTTCGCGTCGGGGCCGCCGCCGACCTCGTCGCCCTCGATGCCGACCATCCCGCCCTCCTCGGCCGGCAAGGCGACCAGATCCTCGACGCCTGGATCTTCGGCGCCTCGCGCCCCGCGATCGACGCCGTCTGGGTCGCGGGCATCCAGCAGGTCGAGGGCGGCCGCCACCGCGACCGCGACGCCATTTACCGCCGCTTCAAGTCGACGACGGCAGCGCTCGCGGCACGGCACTAACCGGGGCGTTTCTCAAAAGGTCTCCAAGAGCTGCATGGAGTTTCGTCATCCTCGGGGCTTTGCCCCGGGGATCCATGCCGCCGCGTCAAGATACGCTGAACCACGCTACGAAGGCAGAGCCATGGGTCCCCGCGCTAATGCGCGAGGATGACGAAACTGAAAAGTCGAGAATGGTGGGCGAAGCATCGGCCACCCCGAACCGCTGATGAAATTTTTCGCGTTTTTCCATCTGCTCAATGATTGACATCGCCGGTCAGCCCCGCTTGTTATGTCTAGGCTTAATCAATCCATTCCTTCGCCCGATCGCCTGGCCGCTGTGCGGCCCGCGCAACACCGGAGACCGCCATGAACAAACGCTTCCTGATGAAAGCCGTGCTCGGCCTGTCGCTGGCCCTCTCGCTGCCGGCGGTCTCGGCACAGGCCGAGGATGCGCTGGCGCGGGTCAAAGCCGCTGGCGTAATGAAGGTCGGCACCGAGACCGCCTTCGCGCCGTTCGACTTCATCGACGAGGCGGGCGAGCATGCCGGCCTCAACGTCGACCTGTTCGAGGAGATCGGCAAGGAACTCGGCGTCAAGATCGAATGGGTCGAACTGCCGTGGGACGGCGTCTTCCCGGCGCTGGAGGCCGGCCAGTTCGACATGGTCGCGGGCCCCGCCACCATCACCAAGAAGCGCTCGGAGACCTTCCGCTTCCTGTCGCCGATCGCCGAGGCGACCGTCGCGCTGCTGAAGCAGAAGGGCAACACGGCCGTGATGAAGCCGGAAGACATCGCCGGCAAGCTGGTCGGCGCCGGCAAGGCGACCTCGCAGCTCGAGCAGGTCAAGACCTTCGGCGCGACGCTGCCCGGCGGCGTCGAGACGCGCGAATATGTCGGCTTCAACGAGGCCTATGCCGATCTCGCCACCGGCCGCATCGCCGCCGTTGCCAACTCGCTGCCGAACATTGCCTATGTCGCGAGCCAGAAGCCCGACACGTTCGAGGTCGTCCTGCCCTCCTTCGGCACCAAGACCTATTTTGGCTTCATCGGCACCAAGAAGCCCGAGGACGCAGCCCTGCTCGACGCCGTCCAGGCCGCCCTCGTCAAGATCAAGGCCGACGGCCGCATGAAGACCGCGCAGGAGAAGTGGTTCGGCACCGCGTTCGACACGCCGAACGAAGTGCCGACGCCCGCCCTCTGATCATCGCTGCAGGGCCGCGCGGGCTTTACCGCGCGGCCCTTTTTCTGACCGACCGAGCGAGAGGGTCGTAGGCGCATGCCCGCAAAACTGTTCGAGCTGATGCTCTGGGCCGCCGGCTACACCGTCGTCATCAGCTTCGTCTCGATCGCCATCGGCCTGGTGATCGGCATCGGCGTCTGTGCGGCGAAGCTCTCCGCCAGCCGCTGGCTGAGCGTTCCCGCGACCGTCTTCATCAGCTTCTTCCGCGGCGTGCCGATGCTGGTGCAGCTCCTCCTGATCTACAATCTTCTTCCGCTGCTTGGCCTGTCCGTGCCGAGCGTCGTCGCGGCGATCGTCGGCATGTCGCTCTGCACCGCCGCCTATCAGGCCGAGAACCTGCGCGGCGGCTTCAACAGCGTGCCGCGGGGCCTCCTGGAAGCGGCCGAGATGGTCGGTCTTTCGCCCGCGCAGCAGCTGCGCCGCATCCGCGCGCCGATCGCCATTCGCCTGACGCTGCCAGCCCTCGTCAACGAGGCGATCCTGATCCTGAAAGCCTCGTCGCTGATCTCGGTGGTCGGCGTAATCGAGCTGACGCGCATGGCGCAGAACCTCTCCGCCAGCACCTACAAGCCGCTGCTCTATTACGCCGTCGCCGGCGCCTTCTACTTCCTGATCAACTGGGTGGTCTCCTCGGGCGGCCTGGCTCTCGAACGCCGCCTGCGGACGGAGCGCGCATGACCCTCGACGTCGCCTTGATCGGCCAAGAGATGCCGGCGATCCTTGCCGGCCTTTCGGTCACCATCGGCCTCTGGCTTGTCTCCACCTTTCTCGGCCTGATGCTCGGCTTCGTCGTGGCGGCGCTGCGCCGTTTCGGGCCGCGGCCGCTCGACTGGCTGCTGAAGGCCTATGTCGACGTGTTCCGCGGCACGCCCTTCCTGGTGCAGCTGTTCCTGCTCTATTTCGGCGGGCCTTTCATCGGCATCTCGCTCGACCCGATCCCCTGCGGCCTGCTCGGCCTCACCGTCTACGGCGCCGCCTATTTCAGCGAAATCTTCCGCGCCGGCTTCAAGGCGGTGCCGAAAGGCCATGTCGAGGCGGCCGAATGCGTCGGCCTCAGCCAGATGCAGATCCTGCGCCGCATCCTGGTGCCGGAGATGACGGTGCTCGTCCTGCCGCAGCTGGTGAACCTTGCCATCATCCTGATCAAGGAGACCGCGGTCCTCTCGATCATCACCGTTCCGGAGATGACCATGGTGATCTCCGCCATCGGCTCGCAGCAGTATGCCTTTGTCGAGGCGCTGTTCCTGCTCGCCCTCTTCTACTGGGCCCTTGTCGAGATCACCGGCGCCCTCGGGCGGCTGGCGGAAAGCCGACTGTCCAAATTCAGGTTCGCGCATTCATGACCCCCGCCCCATCCGCCGCCGGTGCCGTGGCCGATCCCGCCGTCTCCGTCGCGAACCTTAGCAAGCGCTATGGCGAGACCGAGGTGCTGCACGGCATCGACCTCGAGATCGCCGAGGGCGCGACGACCTGCCTGATCGGCCCGTCCGGCTCCGGCAAGAGCACGCTCCTGCGCTGCATCGCCTTCCTCGAGGAGGCGACGTCCGGCTTCATCACCGTGCACGGCCAGCCGCTGGGCTTCTCCGAAGGGACGGGGGGCAAGCGGGTGAAGCTTCCGGCGCACAACGTGCGCTCGGTGCGCTCGCAGATCGGCATGGTGTTCCAGCAGTTCAATCTCTGGCCGCACATGACCGCGCTCGGCAATGTCTGCGAGGCACTGGTGACGGTGCAGAAGATGTACCGCAAGGACGCCGAGGAACGCGGCATGGAGCAGCTGAGGAAGGTCGGCCTCGAGAACCGCGCCCACCACTTCCCCTCGCAGCTCTCCGGCGGCCAGCAGCAGCGCGTCGCCATCGCCCGGGCGCTGACGCTGCAGCCGCGCATCCTCCTCTTCGACGAGCCGACCTCCTCGCTGGACCCGGAGCTCACCGGCGAGGTGCTGAACGTCATGCGGGCGCTCGCCGAGGACGGGATGACCATGGTCGTCGTCACCCACGAGATCGGCTTTGCCGCTTCCGTGGGGCAGCGCATCGCCTTCCTCGACCACGGCAAGCTCCTCCTCAACGGCACGCCGCAGGACGTGTTCTCCAAGCCGCAGCATCCCCGCCTCCAGCAGTTCCTCGAAACCTATCTGGACAGGGGCGCGGCGACGCTCCTGTGAGGCGCGTCTCCAGCGAGCCCGACAGGACAGTGCCGAGGAAGGAATGCGCCATGGACGCTGCACCATCGACATGACCGCCGCCGAGGTTACCGCCGAAAAGCCGAAGCCGGAATCGCTGCACCAGCGCATTCTCGCCGATATCGAGGGCCGGATCCTCTCGGCGGAATGGCCGCCCGGCCGGCAGATCCCGTTCGAGCAGGACCTTGCCGTCCACTACGGCTGCTCGCGGATGACCGTCAACAAGGTGATGACGCAGCTCGCCGCCGCCGGGCTGATCGAACGGCGGCGCAAGGCCGGCAGCTTCGTGCGGCGGCCGCAATCCTACTCCGCGGTGCTGGAGATCATCGACATCGGCAAGGAGGTCGAGGCGCTCGGCCTTCCCTACCGCTTCGAGATCACCCACGCGCACCGCCGCGCCAGCACCCGGCTCGACGCGTCCCGGCTGGAATTGCAGGCGCCGGCGGAGATGCTGGATATCGTCTGCCGCCATTTCGCCGCCGATCAGCCGTTCTGCGTCGAGGACCGGCTGATCAATCTCGACGTCGTGCCGGACGCGGCTGCGGCTGATTTCACCACGCTTTCGCCCGGTGCCTGGCTGGTCGCGGAAGTCCCGTGGACCATGGCCGAGCACAAGATCCGCGCCATCGGGGCCGACAAGGCGGCGGCCGAGGCGCTCGGCATCGCCGTCGGCACGCCGTGCCTGTCGATCGAGCGCCGGACCTGGCGCACCGACCGGCCCGTCACCTTCGTCCGCCTGACCTATCCCGGCGACGGCCACGAGGTACTCGCCCGTTTCGCGCCGTCGCAGGCTTGAACCGGCCGCGTCAGCTGCCGGCGAGCACCGCCAGCGCGCCGCCGGCGCCCGGCCGGATTGCGGCGCAGAGCGCGACCAGCAGCGCCGGCTCGCTCAGCACCGCGGCGACCGCCTCGGCATCGCGTCCGGGCCCCCGGTCCTCCGTCATCACCGGCACCACGTCCCGGATTGCCGCGAACAGTGCCTGCGTCGCCGGCGCCAGCTGCGGCAGACCGCGGAGGTCGACGGCCTGCGCCGCCGTCAGGGCCTCGATTGCCATCAGCAGGCGGAACAGCACCAGCTGCTCTTCCAGCTTGCGGATGGCGAGGTGGGTGTGCGGCGCGTGGTCCTCGACGCCCTCCGACACCGGCAGCGCATCGAGGCTGGCGGGCATGGCCTTCAGGCGGATCTCGGCGTGGAGGGCGGCCGCCGTCTTCTGCAGCGAGTTCAGCCCGTTCGATGCCCCGCCGACCGGCGACAGGTATTTCGGCAGGCCCGACAGCACCGGGTTCATCAGCTTGGTCGTGCGATAGAAGCTGGCGGTCGCCAGATGTGTCACCGCGATCGCCGCCGTGTCGAAGGCGAGCGCGATAGACGGCGTGTGGAAATTGCCCGACGAGAGAATCAGCCCGTCCTCGACCAGCACAAGCGGGTTGTCCGGCGCGCCGTTGATCTCGGTCTCGACGGCGATGACCGCCGCCTTGAGGCTCGCCAGCATCGGCCCGGTGATCTGCGACAGCACGCGAAAGCTCAGCGCGTCCTGGATCTTGCGTGCGGCGCCGGGTTCGCCGAGAGCGCTGCCGGCGAGGATCGCCCGGAACACCGCGGCTGCCCGCGCTTGTCCCGCTGCCGGACGGGCGGCGGCGAGCCGGGGGTCGAAGATCGCGGGATTGCCGGCATAGCCCTCGAACGACAGCCCGGCAGTGACGCTGGACAGGAGCACGACGTCGGCAAGATCGCGCAGAACCGCCCCGCCGTAGGCGGCGGCCGGCGCGCTGCTGTTGAGGAGGCCGAGCCCGTCCTTCGGCCCGAGCACGGCTGGCGCGAGGCCCGCGGCCGCCAGCGCGTCAGCGGCGGGCGTACGGACGCCGCCGACCCAGAATTCGCCGAGGCCGATCACCGCCGCAGCCATGTGGGCGCAGAGGCCGAGATCGCCGCCGCCGATCGAGCCGCGGCCGGGGATCACCGGGGTCAGCCCGGCATCGTACATCGCCATCACCGCATCAAGCACAGCCGGAGAGATGCCGGCGCCGCCCGTGGTGAGGCCGATGATGCGGCAGAGGAACATCGCCCGCGAGACGGCCTCCCCGAAAGGCTCGCCCATGCCGATGCAGCGGCCGCGCACCACCTGGACCTGGAAAGCATCGATCTCCTCGCGCGACAGGCGGAAGCCGAGATTGCCGCCGAGGCCGGTGTTGAGGCCGTAGATCGGCTCGTCGCCTTCGGCATAGCGGTCGACGATCGCCCGTGCCGCCATCACCCGCGCCCGCGCCGCCGGATCGAGCGCCAGCTGCGCCCCCGGGGCGGAGGCTCGCGCGAGGAAGGCTAGGTCGACCGGTCCGTCGCCGATGGTGAAGATGCTCATGCTGCTGCTCCCTGTCGGCTGTCCCGCGTCGCCTGCTTGGCCGAAGCGGTCCTCCGCAGAACGGCGATGCTGTTTTGGCCGATCGGCGGGAACCGGATGGCCTTGGCGATCGTCGTCGCGCTGCCGGCAGGCATACGACCAGTCGGCGGGCTCCCGCAACTTTGGCACGCCGGCTATGGGCGCATAAGCCACGAACGCTCTCCTCAGGCAGCTGCGCCTGTCCCGTCTCGCTATCCCTTGCTATACTGATCAAACGAACATCTGTTGCGGATTCGAACCATGATCTCACCTGCCGACAAGCCGGCGACGTCCGATCTCTTCCGCCAGCGCCTGCAGCAGGTCATCGCGCGCTCCGGTTTGAACCAGGCCGCCTTCTCGCGCTTCACCGGCGTCGACCGCTCGACGCTATCGCAACTGCTGACGGCCGACAGCCCGCGCCTGCCGCGCGCCGACACGCTGATCGCCATCGCCTCGGCCTGCCGCATCTCGGTCGACTGGCTGCTCGGCCTCACCCAACGCGAGGAGGTGGGCGCCGAGATCATCGAGGCCATGCTGCAGATCGAGCCGCACACCCGCGGCCCGATCGACGAACAGTTCGTGCTCTGGCTGCGCGAGGCCGAGGGCCTGCGCATCAGGACGGTGCCCGAGACCTTTCCGGACTTCCTGAAGACCGAGGACGTGCTGCGCTACGAATACCGCAGCAAGAGTTTCGGCACGCCCGACAATGCGGTGGAGGCGGTCGACGCGCGGCTGTCGGTGATGCGGCGGCCGGACAGCGAGCTGGAGGTCTGCACGTCGGTCCAGGCCTTCGCGACGCTCGCCACCGGCCAGGGCAAGTGGGACGGCCTGCCGCGGGCGATGCGCCGTGCGCAGCTCGAGCACCTCATCGCGCTCTATGCCGAATTCTACCCGAGCCTTCGGATCTACTGCTATACGCTGAGCGAGGTCTATTCGAGTCCGTTCACGGTGTTCGGGGCGAAGCGCGTCGCGCTCTTTCTCGGCAACAGCTACCTCGTCCTCAACTCGGTCGATCACGTCCGCCTGTTCGGCCGGCGCTTCGACGAGCTGATCCGGCTGGCCGTCGTCCAGCCACACCAGATCACCGCCTTCCTGACCGAGTTGATCGGCGAGGTGAAATAGCTAGGCCGCCCGCAGCGCGCGCGGATGCACGACGCTGTCATGCCCGCTGAGAAGGAAGCGGCGGGCGACGTCGACATAGCCGTCATAGACGTGGCCGCCGTTCTCGCGGATCAGCCGGTCGCGGTTCGTGCGGTACCAGGCGGGTATTTCGTACCAGGGCATGGCCGGCCGCTCATGGTGCACGGCGTGCAGATTGTTGAACAGGAAGAGCGGCCCGAGAATCCAGGAATTCTCGACGATCGCCGTGCGCTCGGCAACGCCATCCGCCGCCTTGTGCTCGGCAAAGGAGCGGATCAGGAGGAGCGAGATCGCGGGATAGAGGACGAGACCGAGATAGACCCCGAGCGGAAGTTTGCAGACCTCGACCAGCCAGAACACGACCGCCGCGACGCCGATGAGATGCTCCCCCCAGGCCCGCGCCGCCACCTTGTCGCCCTGGCGCAGCTTCACCGCTTCATCCGCAAAGAAATGCCCGACGGCCCAGACCGGGCCGATCACCAGCCGGCCGAGCAGCGTCTTCTGCAGCTTCAGGAGATAGCGGCCGAATGGGCCGAGCGTCGCAAAATCCTCGGCGGTGACGTAGCGCGATTCCGGATCGTCCAGCGGATCGGTCAGCCGGTCGTCGCAGTGATGGCGCAGATGCGCCAGCCGGTAGGTCTCGTAGGGCATCCACAGAGAGAGCGGGATCACCGCCAGCATCCGGTTGATGGTCCGCGACCGCGTGGGATGGCCGTGCAGGATCTCGTGCTGCAGCGAGGAATGCCAAGCCACCAGCCAGGCGCAGAGCGGCGCAAAGACGAAGAGCGGCATCGACGCGTGGAAGAAGGTCAGGGTGAAGAAACCGCCGTAGATAAATGCCGCCAACGCCACCGTCGGCCACTCCACCCCGCGCCGCGGCGCTGCCCGTCCCATCCGAATCGTTCCACCCATGAATCACACTTTCCCGTGAGGTCGATGTCAGGGTGCAGTGCAAGGGGCAGCGACGCAACGATGATACGGCGACATATCGCGACGTTATGAGCGATCAGGCATCAGTTCTCTCGATTGGTAACCACGTGTATGGTTCACTATACGGTATTGGGTATTCAGACTTCCTCCCGCTCTGGCGCGTCAGCGCCGCGCAAGGCAGCACTGGAGCGGACTTGCCGCTGACGGAAACGGCTGCGGGTCGCGGCTCTTCCGTTTCTTCCGGACGCGCTGGATGGTCCATAACCTAGATCGCACCGGGAACCCGTCTATGACCGTCAGTGCCCCGACTACCCCAGCACCCGCCTGTCCTCCCGCCGCCGCGATTGCCAATGCACGGATGTATGCGGCAACGCCCGCCATCGAGGACGCCTGGCGCGCGCTGCTGGAGCACGTCGCCAAGGATGCCGGCGTGCCACTCGCCTACACCCCCTATCCGGCGCCGGCGCCGATGGACGTGCTCTGGGCCCGTCCCGATCTCGGCTGCGCGCTGATGTGCGGCTACCCCATCGCCCTTGGCCTGTCGCCGGTGGTGCCGATCGCCGCGCCCGTGCCCTCGGCGCCTTGGGCCGCCGGGCGCGCGGTCTACCGCACCGACCTGATCGTCCGGCGCGACGCCCCCTTCCGCACGCTGGAGGACAGCTTCGGCGGTCGCATCGGCTGGACGGTCGAGCACTCGCATTCCGGCTTCAACGCCGTGCGCCACCACCTTCTCGCCTACCGCACGCCGGCGCGCCCGGCGCTCTATGCCGGCTCGGTCGGACCGCTGGTCACCCCGCGCGGTGTGCTCGACGCCGTGCTCGACGGCACGATCGACGTCGGCCCGCTCGACGCCTACTGGCACCTTCTCATTCGCCGCGCCGATCCCTCGCGGCTCGACGGCATCCGCGTCATCGCCTCCACCGAGACCGCCCCGATGCCGGCCTTCGTCGCCGCCGCGGGGGCAGACGCCGCCGCCATCGCCGCCCTTCGCGCCGCCCTCGTCGAGGCCGCGGCCCGCCCCTGGTTCGCCGAACTCGCGCAGCCGCTCTGCCTCGACGGCTTCGCTGCCGTCGACCAGGCGGCCTTTGCCCAAACGCTCAGCTGGGACACCGAAGCACGGGTTGCCGGCTACGACGGGCCGGCGTGAGCACGCACATCGACCAAGGCGAACGATAACAGTTGATCAATCCATTGGATCGATCAAAGACCTGACGATAGGTTTTTCTTGCACGCCAGGAGAGCCGTCCATGTCCGTCCCCTTGTCCATCACCCCCCGCTCCGGCTTTCTCGCCGGGATCAACCGTCCGCTCGAGATCGTCCGCCAGTTCACGCCCAACTGGTTCGCGGTCCCGATGGGAACCGGCATTCTCGGTCTGGCGCTGGCGCAGCTCCGCGGTCTCCATCCGCTGATGCCAGTCCTCGGCGAAGGGCTTTGGATCGCCGCGACGCTGCTCTTCCTCGTCGCCTGCGGCCTCTATGCCGCCCGCTGGATCCTGTTCACGGCCGAGGCCCGGCGCATCTTCGGCCATTCCATCGTATCAATGTATCTCGGCTGCATCCCGATGGCGCTGGCGACGGTGATCAACGGCATCCTCGTCTTCGCCGTACCGCATCTTGGCGCCGTCGCGGTGACTGTCGCGCATGCGCTGTGGTGGGTCGATGCCGCCCTTGCCGTCGTCGTCGGCATCGCCGTGCCCTTCCTGATGTTCACCCGACAGGTCCATTCGGTCGAGCAGATGACCGCGGTCTGGCTGCTGCCGGTGGTGGCCTCGGAAGTCGCCGCGGCCTCGGCTGGCCTCCTCGCCCCGCATCTCACCGATCCGCAGGCGGCGCTCGCGGTGTTGGCGGCCGGCTACGTGCTCTGGGCGCTGTCGGTGCCGATCGCCCTCAGCATCCTGGTGGTGCTGCTCTTGCGAATGGCGGTGCACAAGCTGCCACCGGCGGCGATGGCCGCGTCGAGCTGGCTGGCCATGGGGCCGATCGGCACCGGGGCGCTCGCGCTGATGCTGCTGGGCGGCGCGGCACCCGCGATCTTCGCCGCCAGCGGCTCGGCGCCGCTCGCTGCCGCCGGTCCCGTCGCCGAGGGCATCGGCCTCGTCGGCGGGCTGCTGCTCTGGGGCTACGGCCTCTGGTGGCTGGCGATCGCGCTGCTCGTCAGCGCCCGCCATTTCGGCGAAGGCGTGCCGTTCAATCTCGGCTGGTGGGGCTATGTCTTCCCGCTCGGCGTCTACACGCTGGCGAGCCTGAAGCTCGCCGCGCTCCTGCCGATCCCCGCTCTGCACGGTTTCGGCGTCCTCCTGGTCTGCCTCCTCTCCGCGATCTGGCTCATCGTCGCGGCCCGTACCCTCCGTGGTGCCTGGCGCGGTGATCTGTTCCAGGCGCCTTGCCTTGCGGCTACGCCATAATCGACCAGCCGCGAAGAGGAGAGCGCAGTTTCAGCCGTCCTCCGCCACCGCGGCAAGGAAAGCCGTCGCCGCCCTGCTCTGGTGCCGCCGCACCGGGCGGACCGCGTGGAAGCCGCGCTCGGGCAGCACGATCGGCAGCACCACCAGCGTCCCCGCCCGCACCTGCGCGGAGACGACGAGGCTGGAGAGCAGGCTGATGCCCGCCCCCGCTTCCACCGCCGCCCGCACCGCCTCGTTCGACGGCAGCTCCAGCGCGACGGTGACCGGCGGGACGCCCCAGCCCGCCAGCGCTGCCTCGAGGATGGCGCGGGTGCCTGATCCCCGCTCGCGCATGACGAAGTCCTCGCCGGCGAGATCGCTGGGCTCCACCAAGGAGTGCTGAGCGAGCCGGTGGCCTGCCGCCACCACCAGCGCCAGCCGGTCCACCGCCACGCGCTGCAGCTGCAGCTCCGGCGATTCCACGGCATCCTCGATGAAGCCGAGATCGGCTTCGCCCTCCGCGACCGCGGCGCAGACCCGGCTTGTATTGGCGATGACGAGGGTCGCCACAATGCCCGGATGCCGCTGGCGAAAGCGGTGCATCACCGCCGGCAGGACATAGTTCGCCACCGTCTGGCTGGCGGCGAGCGCCAGCTGTCCGCGGCGCAGGCCGGTGAGGTCGTCGAGCACCAGCGCCGCCTCCTCCGCCCGTGCCAGCACCGCGCGCGCCTCGGCGAGGAACAGCCGGCCGGCCTCGGTCAGCGCGATCCGCCGGCCGATCCGGTCGAACAGTTTCACGTCGTGCCGCTCCTCCAGCGCCGCCACCGCGCTCGACGTCGCCGACTGCGTGAGGTTCAGACGCTTCGACGCCTCGGTCACATGCTCGAGTTCGGCGACGGCGACGAAGATCCGCAGCTGCTCCAGCGTCATGGCGTGCTCCTGTCCGGTGTCCGTTCGCCGCGCGGCGACACGCCGAAACGGTCACGGTAGCTGCGGGAGAAATGACTGGCGCTGGCGAAACCGGTCGCCAGCCCCACCTCAGTCACCGGCAGGCTGGTCTGGCGCAAGAGGTCGCGCGCCCGGTCGAGCCGCAGGCCGAGGTAGAAGCGCTCGGGGCTGGTGCCGAGATGCGCCTGGAACAGCCGGTCGAGCTGGCGCAGCGACAGACCGGCCGAGGCGGCCAGTGCGGCGCGCGAATGCGGCTGTTCCAGCGCCGCCTCCATCCGGACAACCACGTCCTCCAGCTTGCGGTTGACGATGCCGAGCCGGGCGCGGGGCCCCAGCCGCTGGTCGCCGCTCCCCGGACGCACATGCGCCTGCAGGAACCAGTCGCTCACTGCCCGCGCGAGCGCCGGCCCGTGCGCCGCGGCGATCACCGCATGCATCATGTCGAGCGCCGCGACGCCGCCGGCAGAGGTCATCCGCCGCCCATCGATCGCGTAGAGCGAGGCGACAAGCTGCACCGCCGGAAACGCCTCGCGAAACGACGGCGCATGCTCCCAGTGCACCGTCGCCCGCCGGCCGTCGAGGAGGCCAGCCTTGGCCAGAATGTACGGCCCGCCGGAGACACCGCCGACGACGGCGCCGCGGCTGGCCATCGCCCGCAGCCAGGCGAAGGCGGCGGGTTCGTCGTAGACCGTGGGATTGCCGCCGGCGCAGACCAGCACCATGCCGGCATCCTCGCGCGGATCGAGGCCGCCATCGACGGAAAATTCCATGCCGTTCGAGGCCGCGACCGGCTTCCCGTCGATCGAGACGTGCCGCCAGCGGTAGAGGTCCCGCTTCGCCAGCGTGTTGGCCGCGCGCAGCGGCTCCAGTGCCGCGGCATAGGACATCAAGGCGAAGCCCGGTACGAGCAGCAGCGTCACCCGCTCTTCCGTCGGCGAGGATGCCGCCGCGGCAAACTGCTCTTCATTCGCTTTGTTGTCTTTGTGGATCAAAAAAACGGCGCCTCTAGACAAGATCTCGTGCCGGAGTGCCGCATGATGCCAGTCAGCACAAGCACGTTCTTCGGGGGCTCATGCGCTATTCCATCTTCTCGCTGGCGTTGAATGCGCTGAGCGGCCATCGCCGCTGGCAGCCGGCCTGGCGAAAGGCGGCACCGCAAGCGGAATACGACGTCATCATCGTCGGCGGCGGCGGCCACGGCCTCGCCACCGCGCATTATCTCGCACGGAACCACGGGATCACCCGCGTCGCCGTCCTCGAGAAGGGCTGGATCGGCTCCGGCAATGCCGGGCGTAACACCACCATCATCCGCTCCAACTACATGCTGCCCGGCAACTCCGCCTTCTACGAGCTGTCGATGAAGCTTTGGGAGGGGCTGGAGCGGGACCTCGACTACAACGCCATGGTCTCGCAGCGCGGCGTCATCAACCTGTTCCAGTCCGACGCGCAGCGCGACGCCTACATTCGGCGCGGCAATGCGATGATGATGGAGGGGATCGACGCCGAGTTGCTCGAGCGCCGCGACCTCCAGCGCGAACTGCCTTTCCTCGCCTTCGACGATGCGCGCTTCCCCATCAAAGGCGGCCTTGCCCAGCGTCGCGGCGGCACCGCCCGGCACGACGCCGTGGTCTGGGGCTATGCGCGCGCCGCCTCCGACCGCGGCGTCGACATCATCGAGAACTGCGAGGTCACCGGCTTCATGCGCAACGCCGCCGGCGCGGTCACCGGCGTCGAGACCAGCCGCGGCGCGATCCGCGCCGGGAAGGTGGGCATGGCGGTCGCCGGCAACTCCTCGCGCGTCGCCGAAATGGCCGGCCTCCGCTTGCCGATCGAGAGCCACGTGCTGCAGGCCTTCGTCTCCGAGGCGATCAAGCCGTTCATCGACACCGTCGTGACGTTCGGCGCCGGACACTTCTACATCTCTCAGTCGGACAAGGGCGGTCTCGTCTTCGGCGGCGACATCGACGGCTACAATTCCTACGCCCAGCGCGGCAACCTGCCGACCGTCGAGGACGTCTGCGAGGGCGGCATGGCGCTGATGCCGGCGATCGGCCGGGTGCGCATGCTGCGCTCTTGGGGCGGCATCATGGACATGACGATGGACGGCTCGCCGATCATCGACAAGGCGCCGGTCGACGGCCTCTACGTCAATGCGGGCTGGTGCTATGGCGGCTTCAAGGCGACGCCCGCCTCCGGCCATTGCTTCGCGCAGCTGATCGCGACCGACGCGCCGCATCCCGTTGCGAGCGCCTACCGCCTCGACCGCTTCGAGCGCGGCTATACCATCGACGAGAAGGGCCAGGGCGCCCAGGCGAACCTGCATTGACCGGGCGCCGCGACAGCGCCCGCCTCTCCTGTTCCCGTTCCAGGGGAATCCTGACATGCGCATAGACTGTCCCTATTGCGGCCCGCGCGACCTGCGCGAGTTCAGCTTCCTCGGCGATGCCGAGGCCGCCGGAACCGGTCTTGCGGACGCCACCCCGGCGGCCGGGGACGCCCGGGACGCTGGCGCGAACGAGGCGGCGCGGGTCTACCACCGTGCCAATCCCGCCGGCCGGCACCGCGGCCTCTGGTACCACGAGGCCGGCTGCCGGGCCTGGCTCGCCGTCGAGCGCGATACCCGGACGCATGAGATTTTCGCCGTCGAACTCGCGCGACGGGAGACATCGGCATGAGCGGCACACAGGACATAAGCCGGCTTATCACGACCGGCCCCATCGACAGCAGCCGGCCACTCGGCCTCACCTTCGACGGCAAGCCCTATCGCGGCTATGCCGGCGATACGCTCGCCTCCGCGCTGCTGCGGGCCGGCGTCAAACTCGTCGGCCGCTCGTTCAAGTATCACCGCCCGCGCGGCGTGATGACGGCAGGTCCCGAAGAGCCGAACGCGCTGGTCGAGCTGCGCGAGGGCGCGCGCCGCGAGCCGAACTGCAAGGCAACGACAGTCGAGCTCTATGACGGCCTTGTCGCCCGCAGCCAGAACCGCTGGCCCTCGCTCGCCGTCGATGTCGGCGCGGTCAATGGCCTCGTCTCGCCGCTGCTGGTGGCCGGCTTCTACTACAAGACGTTCAAATGGCCGGCCGCCCTGTGGGAAAAGCTCTACGAGCCGGCGATCCGCCGCGCCGCCGGGCTCGGCCGCTCGAGCGGGCTCGCCGACCCCGACGCCTACGAGAAGGCCTTCGCCTTCGCCGACGTGCTGGTCATCGGCGCCGGCCCGGCGGGCCTTGCCGCGGCGCTCGCCGCCGGCCGCGCCGGTGCCCGCACGATCCTCTGCGAGGAGGATTTCGTCCTCGGCGGCCGCCTTCTCGCCGAGCGCGACGCGGTCGACGGCCTGTCCGCCGCAGCCTTTGCGCGCCGTGCGGTGGAGGAGTTGCAGGCGCTGCCGAACGTCACCTTGATGCCGCGCACGGCAGTGTTCGGCGCCTATGACGGCGGCACTTTCGGCGCCCTTGAAAAGGTCTCGGACCACCTTCCGGTCCCCGCCGCCGGCCAGCCACGGCAGCGGCTCTGGCAGATCGTCGCCCGGCGCACGGTGCTCGCAGCCGGCGCCGTCGAGCGGCCGCTGGTGTTTGCCGGCAATGACCGGCCGGGCGTCATGCTGGCATCGGCGGTACGGATCTATCTCCAGCGCTTCGGCATCGTGCCGGGCCGACAGGCCTCGGTCTTCACCAATGGCGACGACGGCTGGCGCACCGCCTTCGACCTCGCCGAGGCCGGCGCGAGCGTGGAAGCGATCGTCGATATCCGTAGCGCGGTCGACCCGGCGCTGGTCGAGCGCGCTGCCCGCCTCGGCGCGCGGATCGCCCTCGGCGGCCGCGTGACGGCGACGCACGGCGGCAAGGCGCTCGGCGAGATCGCCATTACGGGCGCCGACGGCATGACGCGGCGCATCCCGAGCGATCTCCTCGCCGTCAGCGGCGGCTGGAACCCGACGCTCGCCCTCTCGACCCATCTCGGCGGCCGCCCCGCCTGGTCGGACGCCATCGCCGCCTTCGTGCCCGGTGCCGCCCTGCCGACGGGGATGGCCGTCGCCGGCGCTGCCAACGGCACGATGTCGCTCGGGCGCGGCCTGAACGAAGGACATGCCGCCGGCGTCGACGCTGCCCGGAGCCTCGGCTTCGGCGCCGATCCCGGCGATGCCCCGACGGCGGCCGACGAACCCACCGCGCTCACCGCCTTCTGGCACGTCGCCGGCCGGGGCAAGGCCTTCGTCGACTTCCAGCACGACGTCACTGCCGACGACATCGCCCTCGCCCACCGCGAAGGATTTCGCTCGGTCGAACTGCTTAAGCGCTACACGACGCTCGGCATGGCGACCGATCAGGGACGGCTATCCAATGTCAACGGCCACGCCATCATGGCCGAGCTTGCCGGGCGCCCGATCCCCGAGGTCGGCACCACCGTGGCGCGGCCGCCCTATGCGCCGGTGGCGATCGCCGCCTTCGCCGGTCACGCCCGCGGCCGGCAGTTCAAGCCGACGCGCCTCACGCCCGGCCACGCCCATGCCGCCGAGCAAGGCGCCAGCTTCGTCGAGACCGGTCTCTGGCTGCGGCCGCAATGGTTTGCACGGGCGGGCGAAAAAGACTGGCTGGAGACGGTGACGCGGGAGGCGCGGAACGTGCGCGCGGCCGTCGGCATCACCGACGTCTCGACCCTCGGCAAGATCGACGTCCAGGGCCCCGACGCCGCCATTTTCCTCGACCGGCTCTACATCAACGGCTTTGCGGGCCTTCCCGTCGGCCGGGCGCGCTACGGCGTCATGCTGCGCGAGGACGGCTTCGTTCTCGATGACGGCACCACCGCAAGGCTCGGCGCCGAGCACTTCCTCGTCTCGACCACCACCGCCAATGCGGCGCGGATCATGAAGCACATGACCTTCGCGTCCGAAGTGCTGTGGCCGGATCTCGACGTTCAGCTGGCCTCGGTCACCGATGCCTGGGCGGCGATGGCCGTCGCCGGTCCGAAAGCCCGCGCCTTGCTGGAGCAGATGTTCGGCGACGCCGTCGATCTCTCCAACGCTGCCTTCCCCTTCATGGCGGTCGCCGGCTTCGACTGGGCCGGCGTGCCGGTCCGGCTGTTCCGCATCTCGTTCTCCGGCGAGCTTGCCTACGAGGTCGCCGTCCCCGCCGACTACGGCGACGCCCTCTCCCGCCGTTTGATGCAGGCGGGCAAGCCTTTCGGCGTTATGCCCTACGGAACAGAGGCGCTCGGCGTGCTCCGCGTCGAGAAGGGGCACGTCTCCGGCAACGAGCTCTCCGGCACCACCACCGCCGGCGATCTCGGCCTCGGCCGGATGATGTCGGCGAGGAAGGATTTCATCGGCAAGCGGCTCGCCGCGCGCGAAGGCCTCGTCGCCGAGGATCGCCTGCGCCTCGACGGCTTCCGCCCGGTCGATCCCGCTCAGAAGGTGTCGGGTGGCGTCCATTTCGTGCGGACCGGGGCGGCGCCGACGACCGCCAACGACGACGGCTACGTCACTTCCACCGCCTTCTCGCCTGCACTCGGACAATGGATCGGCCTCGGCCTTATCAAGCGCGGCCCGGAGCGGATCGGCGAGCGGATGCGCGCCGTCGATCTTCTGCGCCGCACCGAGGTCGAGATCGAGATCTGCTCGCCGCACTTCGTCGACCCCGAAGGGACGCGCCACCATGCTTGAGCCGCTCGCCCCCGTCTCGGCCTTCGCCGCCCTCGCCCGGCCGAACCCGCCGAGCGGCACCGCCGGCGTCACCGCGGCCGAGCGGCTTGGCCTCGGCCTGGCCACCGTCACGCTGCGGCGCGATGCCCGGCATGCCTTCGCCGACACCCTCGCCTCGGCCCATGATCTGGCGCTGTCCGACGGCCCCGTGGTCTCCGGCGGGAAAGACCTCGCCCTCGTCGGCACGGGCCCGCGCAGTTGGCTCGCCGTCCAGCCGGGCGGTGGCTGGCGTTTCGCCCGCAGCCTCGCCGCAGAGCTCGATGGGATCGCCGCCGTCGCCGACCAGTCCTCCGGCTATGCCGTGCTGCGGCTCGCGGGACCCAGTCTGCGTGCCACGCTCGCCAAAGGCGTGCCGATCGACCTGCACCCCTCGGCCTTCCGGCGCGGCGACGCGGCGGTGACGCTCGCCGGCCATGTCGGTATCGTGCTCTGGCAAGTCGACGCCGCCCCGACCTTCGACGTCGCGGTCTCCCGCAGCTATGCCGCGAGCTTCTGGCACTGGCTGGAAGCGAGCGCGGCCGAATTCGGTCTCGCCGTCGTCCACCAGATCGACTGACCGGGCCGAGCGCCTCTCCCCATACACACAAGAAAACACCCGGGGGTTCGCAACCCCGGGTGTTTTCGTTTCACGGCAGTCCGGCCCGAAGCCGTGGCTCAGTGCGTCTCGCCGACGGCCTTTTCCGCCGCGATGATCGTCGCGCGACGCTTCTCGATCTCGGCGCCGATCGGCGGACCGGCAAAGCGCTTCTGCTCGAAGGCGAACCAGACCACGGCGGCAACGACGAGGAAGCCGAGGGTGATGTAGAGGGCATTGCCGTTCGGCGGCTGGACGCCGAGGACGAAGATCAGCGCCATCGCGAGGATCGACAGCACCGCGACCGCCATGAAGGCGCCGCGGCCGATGCTCCAAGGGCCCATCGCCGGCCATTTGGCCGTGCCGTAGGCGAACAGGCCGCAGGCGATCGGGATGGCGAAGGAGAAGAACAGGAAGATCACCGTGCAGGAAACGACGATCGCATAGGCCGACGCCTCGCCGAAACTGATCAGCGAGGTACCCCAGACGAACAGAACGGAGGCGATCGAGCCGGCCCAGATCGCCGCAACCGGCGTGCGGAAGCGTGGATTGACCTTGGCCAGCGCCCGCGAGGCCGGCAGGCCGCCATCGCGCGAGAAGGCGAAGATCATCCGCGACACCGAGGTCACCGTGGCGAGGCCGCAGAGGAACTGCGAGAGGAAGATCGCGGCGTAGAGCACGTTGCGGATCGCGGCGGGCACCTGGGTGTCCATTGCCCAGAAGAACACGTTCCAGCCCTGCGCGGCCGCCGCATCCATGTCGGGGATCAGCAGCACGAAGGAGCAGAGCATGATGTAGCCGGCAAGGCTCGACCAGAGGACGGCCGAGATCATGCCGCGCGGCACCGAGCGGGCGGCATCGCGGGTTTCCTCGGAGGTGTGGGCCGAGGCGTCGTAGCCGGTGATGGTGTAGATCGGCAGCAAGAGGCCGAGCAGGAAGGCCCAGCCGGTCGAGACCTCCGGCCAGACATTGCCGCCGGCCGCACCGGAGTAGTTGTGGAAGGTGAACAGCCGGGCCACGTCGTAGGATGGCGCAAAGGCAAGGCAGGCCAGCGACAGCGCGATGGCCGTAACGAAGATCAGCGAGCCGGAAAAGTCGGTCAGTTTCGCGGTCAGGCCGATGCCGACATGGTTGATCACCGCCTGCAGGCCGGTGATCACCACGATGAAGCCGATCCGCGTGCCGATCGTGTCTTCCATGCCGAGCATCGGGCCGAAAGAGCCGAAGAAGAAGTAGTAGGTGCCAACATTGATCGCGCCGAGCACGGTGACGAGGCCGAGCAGGTTGAACCAGGCGGTCAGCCAGCCGATGAAGCGGTTTCCAAGGATCGAGCCCCAGTGGTAGAGGCCGCCGGCTGTCGGATAGGCCGAGGCAATCTGTGCCATGGCGATGGCGAAGACGGCGGAGATCAGGCAGCCGAGCGGCCAGCCGATGCCGATCGCCGCGCCGCCGGCGCCAGAGGTCGCCTGCGCCAGCGAGTTGATGCCGCCCGACAGGATGCAGATGATCGAGAAGGAGATCGCGAAGTTGGAGAAGCCACCCATCCGGCGCTCCAGTTCCTGCGCATAGCCCATCGAATGCAGGACCTGCATGTCGGCGTGCTTCTCCTTGTCGGAGTAGCCCCTCGGTTCCACGATATCCGCCATGCTGCCCTGCCTTTGAAGGAGTGAAACAACCGGGCAAGGCCGCGGAGAACCCCTTTTCGGAGACGCTCCTGTTGCCACTTTTTCGCCCGAATTGGATCAAATCAGAGTTATCAGGGGAATCCAAGCGATCTACCGGGGCCATCCGCGGTTACGAGGCGATTTAATCGGCAGTTGGACTCGCTGCCTTTAATGTCATCAGCGAGAACCGGTGACATTTGACCGAATGCTTCTGCCGTCAGTCATTCCGGGAGGCTTGTTGCCTGCGGCAGGCACTTAGCATGCCTGCCGCGAGAGAGGCCGGATTGGCTCCTCTAGCTCTCGCGTTCGCCGGCACGGCGCGGTTCGATCTCGGCTTGCCGCTCGTCGTCGAGTTCGACCTGGTAGGGATCCGCAAGCCGCTCGGGGGCTGGGGCGTCCGCCTCCACCGTGCGATAGCCGAGAGCCTCCTCCTCTGCCCGGTTCACGGGGTCCTGCGCCACGAAGTCGTCGAAGCTGGTGCCACCCGGCCGCGCCGAGGCCGAGCGACCCCGCCGCCGCCCGGCCCGATCGGCGACGAGGCTGGCGCGACCGGTACCGGATGGGCCGGGGCTCGGCGCCGGCACGAACAGCGCCGAGCGGTCGACGCGGCTCTCGCCGGGCAAATGGCGGTCCTGCCGGGCGCTGCCGGGCACCGTCCGCCGGTCGCTCGCACCCACGCCGCGCCATCTGTCGACGCTGGCAGGCGTCTCGAGCGCACCGCGTTCGCCGAGAATATCGCGGACCCGGCCGAGACCGGCAGCGCGCGCCGGCACCGTGACGATATAGCCGGTCCGCTGTCCCTCCTCTGCAATGGCCTCGCGCTCGTCATGCGGCACGAACAGGTCGCCGAGCATCTCGAAAAAGCCCTTGCGGTGTCGCTCGCTGCGCGTGTCGGTGCCTTCGACCAGCATGATCTCATCGCGGGCAACGCCCGCGTCGACGATCCGGGCGATGGCGATCTCGGCGTCCATGCGGCTGCCAAAGAAGGCGGTCAGCATCTGGCTGGGGGGGTATCGGATGGGGACATGGCAGAATCCTCGTGGGGTTGAGAAATGGCGCGGCGTCGTCGACGCCCGCCTGCTGCACTTTCAAAACGTCGATACCCCCAACCGGCTGGACTGACCCTTCCCGGACGCCCGGACGGGAAACGATCAGCGGTAAAGATGGCCGGAACGCCGGGTCATGCTACGCGGGATACTGCCTGCCTGCCCTCGGAGCGCGCGGCCCGGTGGTGAGGTCCCCGCCCAAGGCCGTCGCCGTCCGCGATCGCCGAACCAGTGGATTCCCGGTCGGCGCCCGCCTGTCGCCGGCCCGCCACAAGTCGCCCGACATGCCGAAACGAGCGGCAGAAACTAAGTGGGCAAGGGTGATTCGGCACCGTTGAAAGACGGTAACATAAAATTAATAGCCGGCATCTCACCGCCGGAAAAAAACCTGCGCCGCGGCTTCGACCGGATGCTGAGACGGCCGCGATTTACCGGATCTTAACCATGAAAGGCGACCTTGAAGGCCGAGCGAATCGGAGATTTCAGTCGTGAGGACCATACATCTGGAAGAGAGCCTGCGGATCCGGTTTCCGGGGCAGGACGAGAAGTTCGCCGCCGGCGTCGAGATCGGCATGCTCGGTGCGATGATGGTGCAGGGCCTGCGGGATTTCGCCCGCCAGATCGGCGCCGACAATGTCGACCAGGCCCGCGCGCTGGGCCAGAAGCTCGGCTACCACCTCGCCGATATCGAGACGGTGACGCCGGATGCTGTCCGCGTCACCTTCCGCAACCGCGCGCACGGCCCGAAGCTCACCCTCGTCAAGTAAACGCGACGCGAGCCTGCATCAGCGCAGGCCGCGCACCAGATCGACGAGCGCCGCGATCTCGGCCGCGTCGTTGTAATAGTGCGGCGAGGCCCGCACGAGGTTCGGCAGCCCCCGCGCCCGCGCATCGAGCCAGGTGCTCGACGGCGCGGAGACGCTGACATTGATCCCCGCCGCCCGCGCCCGTGCCTTCACGGCATCAGCCTCGACGCCCGCGACGGAGAAGGTGACGATCGCCGCCGGGCGCGGCCCGAGATCATGCACGACCACGCCCGGAAGCGCGCCGAGCCCTTCGCGAAGCTCTACCGCCAACCCCGTCGCCCGCATCTCGATCTCCTCCAGCCCGATCGCCAGCGCGTAGTCGGCCGCCGCCTTCAATCCGAGGCGGATGGCATGGCTGCTCTCCCAGGTCTCGAACCGCCGCGCGTCCGGCCGCAGCTCAAAGCGGTCCGGCGCGACCCAAGGCGCGCCGAAATGGTCGATCATCGCCGGCTCCAGCTGCTGGAGCATCGCCCGCCGGACATAGAGGAAACCGCTCCCCCGCGGCCCGCGCAGAAACTTTCGCGACGTCGCCGCCAGCATGTCGCAGCCGAGCACAGCCACGTCGACCGGCATCTGCCCGACCGCCTGGCAGGCGTCGAGCAGGTAGGGAATGCCGTGCGCCCGGGCGATCCGGCCGATGGCCGCGGCAGGATTGACGAGACCGCCATTGGTCGGCACCCAGGTGACGGCGATCAGCTTGACGCGGCCGTCGATCATCCGCTCCAGCGCGCCGGGATCCAGCACGCCATCGTCATCGCTCGGGATGATCTCGATCACCGCCCCGCTGCGCTCGGCCACCTGCAGCAGCGCGACGTAGTTGGCCGCATATTCCGCCCGCGCGGTCAGGATCCGGTCACCCGGCCGGAACGACAGCGCGTAGAAGGCGCGCTGCCAGGCGACCGTCGCGCTCTCGGTGATCGCGATCTCGTCGGGTGCCGCACCGATCAGCCAGGCGACGCTGTTGTAGACGCCATCCAGCGCCTCGGCGCTTTCCTCGGCCGCCTCGTAGCCGCCGATCTGGCTCTCCCGCGCCAGATAGTCCGTCATCGCCGAGAGCACCGGCGCCGGCATCAGCGCCGCGCCCGCATTGTTGAGGTGAATGCGGTGGGCGACGCCTGGGGTGTCGGCGCGAAGGCGGGCGAGATCGAACGGCATGCGGGCTCCTGACGGCGGCGGGAAGCGCCCATTCTGCACAAGACGCCGACGCGATGCCATGCCGAGCCGGCATTCTCAGCCAAACTGACGGGGCTGTCCCCCGACAAGAAGATCGTGGTCCTATGGCGCCGAAAAGGGCGATTCGGCACGGCACACAAGCGGCTGGCTGATCGGAGGCGCGCAAGCCTTGCCGAAGAGCCCCTTCCATACCGGAGGAAACATGGCCCGCATCACCCGCGTCGAATGCCTGATGGTCGACCTCGTCCCAAAGGTGAAGCGGGTGGACGCGATCCAGTCCTTCGTCAGCCAGGAGACGCCGATCGTGCGGATCACCGATGCCGACGGCGCTGTCGGCACCGGCTATTCCTACACCATCGGCACCGGCGGACCGTCGGTGATGGAACTCCTGAAGCGAACGCTTGCCCCGGCGATCATCGGCCGCGAAGCGGAGGGCATCGAGCGGATCTGGCGTGACCTTCTCTTCCTGACCCACGCCACCACGGTCGGCCCGCTCACCGCCATCGCCATGGCGGCGATCGACACCGCGCTCTGGGACCTGCGCTGTCGCCGCGCCGGCCTGCCGCTGCATCTCCTGGCCGGCGGCGCGCAGGCATCCGTGCCGCTCTACACCACCGAGGGCGGCTGGCTGCACCTCGAGACGGAAGCGCTCGTCGAGGATGCGCTGGCGGCGAAGGCAAAAGGGTTCGGCGGTTGCAAGCTGAAGGTCGGCCGACCGCTGCATGAGGACATCGCCCGCATCGCCGCCGTGCGCGAGGCCGTCGGGCCGGGCTTCGAGATCCTCACCGACGCCAACCAGGCCTTTACCGTCGACGAGGCCATCCGCCGGGCGCGGCAATACGAGGCGCTCGACATCGGCTGGCTGGAGGAGCCCCTGCCCGCCGACGACATCGACGGCCACCGCCGGCTGTCGCAGTCGACCTCGATCCCGATCGCCGTCGGCGAGAGCCTCTACAGCCCCTCGCATTTCCGCGAATATTTGCAGCGCGGCGCCTGCTCGGTGGTGCAGGTCGATGCCGGCCGCATCGGCGGCATCACGCCCTGGCTGAAGGTCGCGCATCTCGCCGAATGCTTCAACGTCTCGGTCGCGCCGCACTTCCTGATGGAACTGCATGTCTCGCTGACGGCCGCCGTGCCGAACGCGCGCTGGGTCGAATACATCCCGCAGCTCGACGAGATCACCACCTCCCGGCTGCAGATCGAGGCCGGTCGCGCAGTGCCGCCGCCGAAGACGGGCCTCGGCATCGACTGGGACTTTGCCGAAATCGACCGCCGCCGGATCGACGGCTCGACCAGCGTCGCCCGCTGAACTTATCCCCCGCCGGCAGCGGGCCTGTTGCATTCGAAGGCACGCAAATAGTCAGCGGGCTTGACGATGCGGCATTTCGCCCGCAAGGTCCGGTCAAATGGTTTGACCAATTGGCCGCAGAGCCAGGTCGGATCGGGAGGAGTCTCGGCGACATGCCGATCACCATCATTCAGCCGCGACGGCTGTATCAGCAGATCGCCGACCAGCTTCGCGGCCTGCTCGACAGCGGCGAGTATCGCCCGGGCGACCGGTTGCCGGCCGAGCGCGAGCTGGCGGAGCAGCTCGGCATCTCGCGCCCGACGGTGCGCGAGGCGCTGATCGCGCTGGAGGTCGAGGGGCGGATCCGCATCAAGGTGGGCTCGGGCATCTTCGTGACCGAGCCGGTCGCTGCGAAGACCGGCCGGGAGAGCCCGATCGAAGGTCCGTTCGAACTCCTGCGGGCGCGCGAGCTGGTCGAGGGCGCCGTGGCGGAGGAAGCCGCGAAAGCCGCGTCGCCGGACGACATCGCCGGGCTCGACGACGTGCTGCTGCGCATGCAGCGCTCGCAGCACCCTTCGCCCCAGACGCTCCAGCTCGACCGTGAATTTCACACCACGGTTGCCGCGATCCTCGGCAATGCGGTCCTCGTGCGCTTTATCGGCGAGCTCTTCGACGAGCGCATCAACCCGTATTTCGAACGGCTCTCCAGCTACTTCGAGAACCCCGAGACATGGGAACAGGCGCTGGCCGAGCACGGCCGGGTGCGCGACGCCATCGCCGCGGGCGATGCGGATGCCGCCAAGCGCGCCATGCAGCAGCACCTCCAGCTCTCGCAGAAACGCTTCTCGCTGAACTTCGGCGAGCCGGAGGACGCCCACCACACCGCCTGACAACCCGCACAACGACGACGAGCCGGCGCTGGGAGGCGCACGGTCCGCATTTCACCTGGGAGGAACCACATGAAGACCTTGATCACCAGCCTTGGCATCGTCGCGTCTCTGGCGCTCGGCCTCGGCACCGCCGCGGCGCAGACGACGCTGAAATGGGCCCATGTCTACGAGACATCCGAGCCCTTCCACACCGAGTCGGTCTGGGCCGCCGGCGAGATCGAGAAGCGCACCGAGGGCCGCTACCACATCGACGTCTACCCCGCTTCGCAGCTCGGCAAGGAAGCCGACCTCAACCAGGGCCTGACCCTCGGTACGGTCGACATGATCATCTCGGGCTCGAGCTTCCAGGCGCGCGAATACCCGCCGATCGGCGTCACCTACTTCCCCTACATCTTCCGCAATGCCGATCACCTCCTCGCCTACGCCAAGTCCGACGTCTTCAAGCGCCTGGCCGCTGGCTACGAGCAGGCCTCCGGCCATCACATTACGGCGGTCAGCTATTACGGCGCCCGGCACGTCACCTCCAACAAGCCGGTGGCGACTTGCGCCGACCTCAAGGGCGTGAAGATGCGCGTGCCGGACGTCCCGGCCTATCTCGCCATGCCCCGCGCCTGCGGCGCCAACACCGCGCCGATCGCCTTCGCCGAAGTCTATCTCGCGCTGCAGAACGGCACGGTCGAGGCGCAGGAGAACCCTTTGACCACCATCGAGGCGAAGAAGTTCTTCGAGGTGCAGAAGAACATCTCGCTCACCGGCCACATCGTCGACCACCTCAACACCGTGGTCTCCGGCACGCTCTGGGGCCAGCTCTCCGATGCCGACAAGACCATCTTCACCGAGGTGACGCAGGAGGCCGCCGCCCGCACGGCGAAGACCATCGTCGAGCGCGAAACCGCCCTCGTCCAGACGTTCAAGGACCGTGGCCTGACGGTGACCGAGGTCGATAAGGCGGACTTCGAGAAGAACGTCATGGAGAAGACCGACATGGAAGCCCTCGGCTACGTCAAGGCCGATTGGGAAGCCATTCGCGCCGTCCAGTAAGGCGCTCGCCGGCGCCCGCCCCGGGCGCCGGCGGTCTTCCCGCCCTTCTCGCATTCTTCCGTTGCAAGGCACCGTCATGGCCGAAGAGAAACACACCACCACCACGGCCGAGGAACTCGCCCACTTCTTCGAGGAGGAGGGGGCAACCGAGGTCGACCTGTCGCCCTATGCTATCGAGGACTGGATCGTCCAGGCGGTGTTCTGGGGCATGGCGGTCTGCGTCTTCCTGCAGTTCTTCACCCGCTACGTCATGAACGACAGCCTCGCCTGGACCGAGGAAATCGCCATCAACTGCCTGGTCGTGGTGGTCTTTCTCGGGGCGGTGATGTGCGTGCGCCAGTCGCGGCACATCCAGGTCGACGTGATCTACCATTATCTGCCGAAGCGGGTCGCCAAGGTGCTGTCGATCCTCGTTGACCTCATCCGCATCGGCTTCTTCATCTTCGCCGCCATTCTGTTCTGGCGCTACGTCTCGGTGGTCTACCGCGAGCGCATGGTGACGGTGGACCTCCCCCGCTCGATCGTCTTCTACGCCGTCTTCGCCGCCTTTGCGCTGATGCTCGTCCGGTCGATCCAGGTGTTCGTCCAAAATCTCAGGCGCGGCTATTCGGTGCTCGAGCGGCCCGAAATGTTCGACGGCATCGGAGAGTGACATGCTGCTACTGATCGGATCCTTCCTTGTCTTCATGCTGATCGGCGTGCCGGTGGCGATCGCCATGGCCGTTGCCTCGGTGCTCTACATCACCGTCTTTGGCGTCGCGCCGAACATCATCGTCGCCCAGCGCATGATCGCCGGCGTCGAGAGCTTTCCGCTGCTCGCCGTGCCGTTCTTCATCCTCGCCGGCAATCTCATGAACATCGCCGGCGTCACCGGCCGCATCTACGCCTTCGCCGTCGCCCTCGTCGGCTGGATGAAGGGCGGCCTTGCGCAAGTGAACATCATCGGTTCGGTGATCTTCTCCGGCATGTCCGGCACCGCGCTGGCGGACGCTGCCGGCATTGGCACGATCGAGATCAAGGCGATGAAGGATCACGGCTATCCCATCGAGGCCGCCGTCGGCGTCACCGCCGCCTCGGCGACGCTCGGCCCGATCTTCCCGCCGTCGCTGCCCTTCGTCATCTACGGCATGATGGCCAACGTCTCGATCGGCGCGCTGTTCATGGCCGGCATCCTGCCGGGCATCGTGATGACGGTCCTGATGATGATCACCGTCGCGATCTTCGCCTACAAGAAGAACTGGGGCTCGGACGCGCCGTTCGAGATCCGCAAACTGCTCGCCGCTGGCGTCGAGATCCTCATCGTCCTCGCCTTCCCCGCCGCGATCTACGTCCTCGTCACCCTCGGCATGTCGCTGAACCTTGCCGTCGGCCTCGCGCTGGTCGCGCTGATCGCCGTCGACTGGTACTACGACTTCGCCGCCGTGATGGCGCTGATGACGCCGATGATCCTGATCGGCGGCATGACGCTCGGCTGGTTCACGCCGACGGAGGCCGCCGTCGCCGCCGTCATCTGGTCGCTCTTCCTCGGCCTCGTGCGATACCGCTCGATGAGCTTCAAGGCGCTGGCGAAGGCCGGGTTCGACACGATCGAGACCACCGCCGCCGTGCTGTTCATTGTCACCGCCGCCTCGGTCTTCGCCTGGCTCTTGACGGTCAGCCAGGCCGCGCAGGCGCTGTCGGACCTGATCTTGTCGATCACCGACAACAAATGGGTGTTCCTGATCCTCGTCAACATCCTGGTGCTGATCGTCGGCTGCTTCCTCGACACCATCGCGGCGATCACCATCCTGGTGCCGATCCTGCTGCCGATCGTCCTGAAGCTCGGCATCGACCCCGTGCAGTTCGGCCTGATCCTGACCCTCAACCTGATGATCGGCCTGCTGCACCCGCCGCTCGGCATGGTGCTGTTCGTCCTGTCGCGGGTGGCGAAGCTCTCGGTCGAGCGCACCACCATGGCGATTCTGCCTTGGCTGGTGCCGCTGTTCCTGGCGCTGCTGGTGATCACCTTCGTGCCGGCCGTCAGCCTCTGGCTGCCGACGAAGATGGGCCTGATCAAGTAAGAGGCAGCGAGGCCCCTCGGCTTGCGGGGGCGACGCCCTGACGGGGATGATCCTGGGAACGACAAGCGCCGCGCGGCCTGTGCCCCGCGCGGCGCTCAGCCTTGCGGCATAAAGCGCTCGACGAGGCTGCGGACACGCAGGAAGGCCGTGTTGGCGCCGTCGACCACCGCGGCCTCGCCCGCCGCATCCAGCGCCACCCCGTCGAGCGCGGCGGTGAAGGTGCGCCAGTGCAGGCCGCGGCCCTCCGGAGCACCCGCCAGATGCCGGGCGCCAAACGTCTCGCCGAGACCGAGCTTCATCGCCTCCTTGAGCAGGATGGCGGCGCCGAGGTTGGAGCCTTCGGCGACGTAGAGCCAGCCGAGTGCCTTCGGAACCTCCACATCGGCGGAAAACGCCGGAGCGGCGTCCGCGGGCGCCGCCGCGAGGCCGAGGTCGGCAAGGTCGTCCTCGATCTTGCCGAGGCGCCGGCGGCCGGCAAGGTCCGGCAGCAGCCGGTCGAGGGCGGGATCGGCATAGAGCGCATCGATATCGCCATAGAAGGCGTGCTGCACCTGCAGGAACAGACCGTAGCGTTCCCGGCTCTCGAAAGGCCGGCTGGACATGATCCGGTCGTCGAGCGTCGCATGCGCCGCGGTGGTGCGGCTGCGCAGCACTTTCGATCGGGTTTCGGCGGCCGAAGTCTCGCTCATCGACTGTTCCCATCCATCGGCCGTCCGGGCCGTATCCCCTGTCGTTTAGGGCGAAATCGACCGCTGCCGCAACGCTTTTCGAGCATCGGACAGCGATCGCCGCACGGCCGCCGCTTGCCCTCAGCGAGCCTTGCGTTTGCCGCTCGCTGGCTTCACGGCAGCCATGCACAAATGGCTGTGGTGACGAAGACGCGAACCGATTAGATAATGGTCATCGAAGCAACGGAACACACCGTTTGAAGCTTCGGCGAGATCAATAGAAAAGTCGTTACGATGAACATCGTCCGCTCCTTCAGCAACTGGCGCCGTTACCGCGAGACTTGCGGAGAGCTGAACCGTCTTTCGCAGCGTGAACTGGCCGACCTCGGCCTCTCCCGCTCGGATATTCCGGCGATCGCCCGTCAGGCTACTCTCTAAGCAGCAGATTTCGCGAGGGCCTTTTCCTCCCAGGGCCCGAGCGAATACGACCTGCGGTTCCTCCCACCGCAGGTTTCCAAACAGCGCCCGCCGGTCCTCCCCCGGCGGGCGTTGCTGTTTCTACCTTATCCCCGCTGATCCGCCGCGGACTTGATCAGGCGGCGTAGAAGGCCGGCCGCTCCGGCATCGTCACCGGCTCGATCGCACCCGAGCCTTGCGCCTTGACGCAAGCGTCGGCCGCGACTGCCGCGGCATAGCCGTCCCAGGCGGTCGGGCCGGACGCCGTCCCCCGCTCTGCCGCCGCGATGAAGTCGCGCAGCTCGACGTCGTAGCTGTCGATGAAGCGGTCCTTCCAGTCGGTGAGAATTTCGGTCGAGAGCCTGGCGCCGCTGCGCACCGGGATCGCCATCGGCTCCGGCAGCTTGGCGATGCCGGTCTCGCCGACGATCTCGCACTGGATGTCGTAGCCGTATACGCAGTTGACGAAGACCTCGACGTCGATGCGCACGCCCTTCACCGTCTCCAGCATCACCACCTGCGGATCGCGCACGCCTTCGCGGGCATGCGGCGTGCGGCGGGGGAAGACCACCTGCACGCTTTTGTAGTCGTCCGCGAGAAGCCAGCGCAGCACGTCGATCTCGTGGATCAGCGTATCGTGGATGGCCATGTCGGTGGTGTAGTTCGCAGCGACCGAGGCGTTGCGGTGGGCGGCGTGCACCATCAACGGGGCGCCGATGCCGCCTTTGTCGATGACACTCTTCAAGAGGCGGTAGCCCGCATCGTAGCGGCGCATGAAGCCGACCTGGACGAGCCGCCGGCCGCCGGCAATCTCGGCGTCGACGATGTTGCGGCAGGCGGTGGCGGTGGTGGCGAGAGGCTTCTCGCAGAACACCGGCTTGCCGGCACGGACGGCGGCGAGGACGTCCGGCTCGTGCGCCCCGCCCCAGGAAGTCACCAGCACGGCGTCGATCTCCGGCGAGGCGCTCAGCGCAGCGCCCGTGTCGAACACAAGGGCGTCGAGGCCGAGCGGCGGCAGCGAGGCTTCCGCGGACGCGCGGTCGACGTCGCTGACGCCGGCGATGCGCGCGCCCGACAGCGTGCGGGTGATGCGGCGCATGTGGTCGCGCCCGATGGCGCCGGTCCCGATGAGGCCGATGTTGAGGGTCATGTCATCTCTCCCAGACGCCTTTCGGCGCAATCGTGCAGTGGTCGATGGGCCGCCGTTCGGGGCAGCCCTTGGGGCAGGCGCTCAACTTTTGTCGAGCCCGGCCTCTTTCGCGAAGGCCTTCAAGGCGCAGTGGCCGAGCGACTGGTATTCCAGCGGGTTGCGCACCGCCGAGTCCTGCTCGGCCTCGATCACCAGCCAGCCGTCATAGCCGTGCTCGGCGGCGATCTTCAGGACGGGCAGGAAATCCACCGCGCCTTCCGGGTCGCCGGGCACGGTGAAGGCGCCGCGGCGCACGCCTTCGAGGAAGGAGAGGTTCTCGGCCTCCACCGCGGCCGCGATCTCCGGCCGGACGTTCTTGCAATGGATGTGGCGCACGCGGGCCATGTGCTTGCGGGCGAGTTCGGTGGGATCGGCGCCGCCGAAGAAGGCGTGGCCGGTGTCGAGCAGCAGCTTGGTCGCCGGGCCGGTGCTCGCCATCAGCAGGTCGATCTCCTCGCCGGTCTGGACGATCGAGCCCATGTGGTGGTGGTAGACGAGGTCGATCCCTTGCCCCGCGCAATAGGCAGCGAGTTCTTCGAGCTTCGCGCCGAAAGCCGCCATCGCGTCCTCAGACAGCACCGGCCGGTCGCGGAACACCGCCTTCTCGTCATCCCCGTGCACGGTGTTGGAGCATTCGCAGACGATGCAGACGGTCGAGCCGTTGGCACGAAGGAGATCGAGATGCGGCTGAATGGCGACCATTTCCGTCTCAACATCGTTGACGAGCAGATGGACCGAGTGCCAGCCGGAGACGAAGACGAGCCCGTAATCGGCGAGCTTCTCTTTCAGCGCCACCGGGTCGGATGGCATCAGATGGCCCTTCTCGATGCCGTCGAAGCCGATGGCGCGGCAGTCGGCGAGGCAGTCGTCGAGGGTCAGATGGGCGCCGATCGAGACGTCATCGTCATTCGTCCAGGCGATCGGATTGGTGCCGTAGCGGATCATGGGTTCACCTGGCTCGCGAAAATGAGGGACTGCACAAAAAGACGGGGCATGGTGCTCAGCCCAGCCGCTGCGAAACACGGGCGGCATCGTAGCCGTCGCGGGCGGCGTTGACGGCGGCGCGGTCCGACACCTCGGGCACTGCGACGTCCCACCAGTGGCCGCCGGCGGTGGTGGTCTGCAAATGATCGGTCTCGATCACGATGACGGTCGGGCGCGGGGCCTGCCGCGTCTCGGCCAAAGCGCGCTCCAGCTCGGCGATCGAGCCGACCTTGCGGGCCTCGGCACCGAGCGCGCGGGCGTGCGCGGCAAAATCGATCTTCGGCAGTTCGACGTGGTGAGCGTCGGTCAGCATGTTGTTAAAGTTGGCGCCCCCGGTGGCCATTTGCAGCCGGTTGATGCAGGCGTAGCCGGCATTGTCGAGGAGGACGACGGTGAACGCGGCGCCGGCCATGACGGCGGAGGACAGCTCCGAGTTCAGCATCATGTAGGAGCCGTCGCCGACCATCACGACGACGTCGGCGTCCGGGCGCGCCAGCTTGACGCCGAAGCCGCCGGCGATCTCGTAGCCCATGGTCGAAAAGCCATATTCCATATGGTACCCGCCGGGCGCCTCGGCCTGCCAGAGCTTGTGCAGCTCGCCTGGCAGCCCGCCGGCAGCGCAGACGAGGATGGTGTTCGCCGAATTGCGCGCCCGGTGCACGGCGCCGATCACCTCGGCATCGGACGGCAGCACGGCATTGGTCGGGGCGGTCGCGGCGTCCGCCGCCTCTATCCAACGCGCCTTGCCCGCCTCCGCTTGCGCCGTCCAGGCGGCGTCGGCGCGGTGCTCCGCCAGCGCCTCGCCGAGCGCTTCAAGGCCGACCTTCGCATCGCAGACGAGCGGCGCGGCATCGTGCTTGCCGGCATCGAAGGCCTGGACGTTCAGTCCGACGATCCTGACGCCCTCCGCCTGGAACAGCGCCCAGGAACCGGTGGTGAAGTCGGCGAGCCGGGTGCCGACGGCGAGCACGACGTCCGCCTCGGCGGCGAGCGCGTTCGAGGCGGAGGATCCGGTGACGCCGACGGCGCCCATGTTCAGCCGGTGCGCATGCGGCAGCGACGACTTGCCGCCATGCGTCTCGGTGACCGGAATGCCGTGCGCCTCGGCGAAGGCGGCAAGGCCGACGCTCGCCTCGGAATAGAGGACACCGCCGCCGGCGACGATCAGCGGCTTCTTCGCCGCCCGCAGGAGGGCGACCGCCGCCGCCAGTTCGGCCTCATCGGGGCGGGTGCGACGGGGCGTCCAGATCCGCTCGACAAAGAAGCTCTCGGGATAGTCGAAGGCCTCGGTCTGCACGTCCTGGCAGAGGGCGAGGGTCACCGGTCCGCAATCGGCGGGGTCGGTCAGCACCTGCATGGCGCGGCGGAGCGCCGGGACGATCTGCTCAGGCCGCGTGATCCGGTCGAAATAGCGCGAAACCGGGCGGAAGCAGTCGGTGGCCGAGACGGTGCCGTCGCCGAAATCCTCGACCTGCTGCAGCACGGGGTCCGGCCGGCGGCTGGCGAACACGTCGCCCGGCAGCAGCAGGACCGGCAGGCGGTTCGCATGGGCGAGCGCGGCCGAGGTCACCATGTTGAGCGCGCCGGGGCCGATGGAGGTGGTGCAGGCCATGAAGCGGCGGCGGAAGCTTGCCTTGGCGAAGGCCACCGCAGCGTTCGCCATGCCCTGCTCGTTCTGGCCGCGATAGGTGGTGAGCGTGTCGCGCACGCCGTAGAGCGCCTCGCCGAGCCCCGCGACATTGCCGTGGCCGAAGATCGCGAAGACGCCGCCGAAGATCGGCACGGTCTCGCCGTCGATCACCGTCATCTGCCGCGTCAGGAACCGCGCCACGGCCTGCGCCATGGTCAGCCGCACCGTCTTGTCCGCCATATCCGTCTCCTCCCACCGGCGGCGCTGCGATGGCCGCTCCTTCTTCGTCGCTCGTCCCGAAGCCGGCGACCTCCCGCCGGCGCCCGCCAGTCAGCCCGTCGCCGTCTCCCCGGCCTGCCAAGCCGCGCAGAGCCGGCCGAAGCGCCCGGCCATCTCGGCGACCGCCGCCGCATCGTCGATCTCGCCCGCCAGCCAGCGCCGCGCGGCATCGGCCCAGATCGTCCGCCCCACCGCAAAACCGCGCACCGACGCCGAGGCGCGAGCAGCGGCAAAGCCATCCTGCAGCGCCTCGACCGAGGCCTCCAGCCCCAGCAGGAGGACGCCGCGGCAATGCGCGTCGTTGCCGGCGATGACCGCGTCGATCGCCGCCCAGGCGGCCGTGCTCGCCTGCGGCTCGAGCTTCCACCAGTCGGGCTTCAGGCCGTGATCGTAGAGCTCCTGCAGCGACCGCGCGATGGTGTCGTCGCCGATCGGCCCGTTCTTGCCGGCAATGATCTCGATGAGGATCTCGCGGCCGACCTTGCGGGCGGCATCATAGGCAGCGCGGAGCGTTTCGATCTGCTCGGCCTTCAGTGCGGCGGGATCGTCGGGGTGGTAGAAGCAGAGCACCTTGATGCAGTGGTCGACGGGCCAGTCGATCAGGCGGCTGCCGAGATCCTGGCTGAACTCGAAGCGCAGCGGCCGTGAGCCCGGCCGCTCGACCGGCTTCGCCACCCAGAACGCCGGCAGCTTCGCCGCCGCAAACAGCGCATCGCGGCCGTACTTGTCGTCGATCAGCATGCCGAAGCCTGGCCGCCCGGCGGCCACCTCGGCGGCGGCTTGCACGGCGAGGAGCTTCAGCGCCGGCAGCCGCGCGAGCTTTGCGGGATCGCCCGCGGCGAGATCCTCGAGCTGCGAGCGGTGGTCGATGGCGAGCGCGCAGAGCGCCGGGATCGCCCGGCGCCGGGTCGTCGCCCAGTGGATATGGTTGATCGCCGCGTCCTGGCGCAGCGCGCGGTGCGGGCTGCCTTTCGCCAGGAAGTATTCGAGCTCGGTCCAGGTCGGGATTTCCGGCGCGCAGAGGAGGCGCGAGACGGCGAAGGCGCCGCAGGCATTGGCCCAGGTGGCCGAGGTCGCGTGCGGCTCGCCGCGCAACCAGCCCCGAAGGAAGCCGGACATGAAGGCGTCGCCGGCGCCGAGCACATTGTAGACTTCGATCGGGAAACCCTTGCCGACGATGCCGTCCTCGAGGTCGGCGGGAATGGCCCCGTCATAGACGATGCAGCCCATCGGCCCGCGCTTCAGCACGATCGTCCCCGCGGAATGGGCGCGGATGGTCCTCAGCGCGGCGACGAGGTCGCTTTCGCCGGACGCGATCAGCACTTCTTCCTCGGTGCCGACGATCAGGTCGCAGTCGGCGAGCACGGTCAGCATCTTGGCGGAGACGGCGGCTGAGGCGATGTAGCGGTTGTCGCCGGCATCGTGGCCGGCAAGGCCCCAGAGGTTGGGCCGGTAGTCGATGTCGAGGATCACCCGGGCGCCATTCGCCTTGGCGATCCGCATCGCCTTGCGCTGCGCGGCCTCGGCGTTCGGCTTAGCGAAATGTGTGCCGGTGACGAGCACGGCGCCGGCGGAGCGGATGAAGGCCTCGTCGACATCGGCCTCGCACAGCGCATTGTCGGCGCAGTTGTCGCGGTAGAACAGAAGCGGGAACGAGGTATCGCTCTCGACCGACAGGATGGCCAGCGCCGTCAGCCGCTCGGGGTCTGTGACGATGCCGGCGGTCTCGACGCCCTCCCGCGCCAGCTGCTCGCGGATGAAACGGCCGAACTGCTCGTTGCCGACGCGGGTGAGCAGCGCGGATTTGAGGCCGAGACGCGCCGTGCCGACGGCGATGTTCGTCGGACAGCCGCCGACCGATTTGGCGAAGGAGGAAATGTCCTCCAGCCGCGAACCGATCTGCTGGCCGTAGAGATCGACCGACGACCGGCCGATGGTCACCAGATCCAGCTTGCGCTCCTGCGGCATGGCCCCTCCCCCGGATGCACCGACGCATCCCGTTTCTCAACGACCCGACGAAACATAAGTACCGAAGCCTCGTCAAATAGAATATTCATTCCATTGCACCGAGTTCGGACCGCCGCTGCCGCTCTTCGGCGACGGCGACAGTCAGGGCCATGGCAAAGGCCATGGAGGCCGAGAGCAAGCGGAAACCGGCATGGTCGGCCTCGGCCAACTCGAACCAGGCCTCTGACGATTCGACCAGCGGCGAGAAGGCGGAATCGGTCAGCGAGACCACCGGGATCTGCCGCGCGGCGAGGCTTTTCGCCTGGGCGACGGTTTCGGACGCGTAGGGCGAGAAGCTGACGGCGAAGGCGGCATCGCCTGGTCCGGCAAAGCGCAGGATGTCGTCGTCGAGCCCCGCCGCCGACCCCGCCATCTGGCAGCGGATTCCGAGCTTGCCGAAGGCGTAGGCCATGTAGCTGCCGATCGGATAGGACCGCCGCTTCGAGACGAGATAGATCGTCTCGGCGGAGGCGAGGATCGCCACCGCCCGTTCGAAGACCATCGGATCCACCGCAGTCTCCAGCGTATCGAGCGACCGCCGCGCGGCGGCGGTGAAGCCGGAGAGGATTGCGGATGCCCCTTGCTCCGGCGTCCGGCGCAGCGCGGTCAGCCGGTCGCCATAGTCCGGCCGCCGGTCGCGCAGCCGGGCGCGGAACAATGCCTGCAGGCTGGAAAATCCCTCGAAGCCGAGGTGCTGGGCAAAGCGCACCAGCGTCGAGGGCTGCACGGCGGCTGCCAAGGCGATGCTGTTGACGGTGCCGAAGGCGATGTCGTCGGGATGGTCGAGGGCGAACATCGCGACCTGCCCGAGCCGTTTGGGCAGGCGCGCCTTGCGCTCCAAGATAAGGCTCTTCAACGCCTCGAACGTCTCCGGCCGCGGGGGCGTCTCCGGCGAGAGGGGCACTTCGCTCATCAAGGGCTCTCCGCGCGGGGTTCCGGCTGAACCGCGATCGGCGGAATAAATACTCCGCCCACCCGCCCCCATCAATCATTCATTCCAGAAAGCACTCGAAAGCATGGGATAGGCGCGGTAGAAGGAAAGGGAGCCTCCTGGCTGCGTGAGGGCCGTTCGAGCACCGTGATCGGATCGCGCCACTGATCGGGGAAGAGGCTGCCGGTGCAAAAGAGGAAGCGTCCTGGTGCGTCCTGTCGGATGCGCGGCGCTGGGAGGAGAGCGACATGGCGGGTTTGAAAGTGCGGCCCTCGGCGACGGCGGGACAGGTGCACGACGTGACGCCGGTGAGCGCCGACTGGACCTATGTCGGCTTCGCGCTGCACCGGCTGGCGCCGGGCGACAGGCTGGAGGCCGCCTGCGGCGACCGGGAGGTCTGCCTCGTCCTGGTCTCCGGCAAGGCGATCGTCTCCGCCGATGGCCAGTCGTTCGGCGAGATCGGGGAGCGGATGACGCCGTTCGAGGGCGCGCCCTTCGCCCTCTACGTGCCGGCCGGCGGCCATTGGCAGATCGAGGCGACGACGGCGCTGGAGCTCGCGGTCTGCTCGGCGCCGGGCGGCGGTCCCCACGCTGCCAGGCTGATCCCGCCCGGCACCCATCCGCAGGCGGTGCGCGGCAAGGACACCAACACCCGCTACGTCACCAACATCATGCCGGAGGACGACGGCGCGGCGCACTCGCTGCTGGTCGTCGAGGTGATCACGCCAGGTGGCCACACCTCCTCCTACCCGCCGCACAAGCACGACCGGGACGCCTTGCCCGAGGAAAGCTATCTCGAGGAGACCTACTACCATCGATTCGACCCACCGCAGGGTTTCGGCTTCCAGCGCGTCTACACCGACGACCGCACGCTCGACGAGGCAATGGCGGTCGAGGACGGCGACGTCGTGCTGGTGCCCCGCGGCTATCATCCGGTGGCGGTGGTGCACGGCTATACCGGCTACTACCTCAACGTCATGGCCGGCCCGCAGCGGGTGTGGAAGTTCCACAATGCGGCCGAGCACGCTTGGCTGTTCACCGGCGTCTGAAAGGCGCCGCCCTCGACGGATCGGGCGCCATCCGCCGCGGGCGAGGCGAGGCTAGCGCCCCTCGCCCGCCGCCTCGCGCCGCCGCAGTTCCAGCTCCTCGCTGTAGCGGCGCAGCGTGTGGCTCTCGGTGAGGAGGCCGAGCACGGTCTTGGCGGCGACGTCCTCGACCACCGCCAGCGCTTCGCTCTCCGACTTGTCGAAGGTGGCCGCCGCCTCCTTGGCGCTCATCTGCGGCAGCAGCATCACGTCCTTCAGCCGGACGAGGCCCTCGATCCCTTCGTCGAGATCGGTGATCGCATCGGAATAGGCGTCGGGCACCAGCACCATGCCGGCATAGGCGCCGCTCTCGTCGGTGATCACCACGCGCTGGGCGGAGCCGAGCGGAAAGTCGCGGCGGAAGACCTTCAGCGTGGTGTCGAGTGGCGCGGTGCGCACGTCGCGGCGCATCATGCGGCCGACGGTGAGGTTGCGGATCCAGCCGACATCGTGCGCGCTGCGGATGCTCTCGCCGCGCAGATGGAAGCGCCAGGTCGCGAAGGAGTAGCCGAAGGTCTTGCGCACCGTCAGCGAGGCCGTGACAGACGCCGTCAGCACCAGCGCGGTGATCGGAAAATCGCCGGTCATCTCCAGCGCCAGGAAGGTCATGGTCAGCGGCCCGCCGATGATCGAGACCGCGAGCGCCGCCATGCCGACAATCGAATAGACCACCGGGGTCAGCGTCGCCCCGGTGAAGAGGATCGGGGCGAACAGCGCGAAGAGCTTGCCGAGCAGCGCGCCGAGGAAGAGCGAGGCGAAGAACAGGCCACCGCGAAACCCGCTGCCGATCGACACCGCCGAGGCCAGCGCCTTCAGGAGCAGGAGAAGCAGCACTGCCGAGGCGCTGGCCGGCAGGTCGAGGTTGACGTGCAGCGCGCCATGGCCGGAGGAGAGGACCTGCGGCGTGACGAGCGCGAGGCCCGCCAGCACGCAGCCGCCGAGCACCGGCCGCAGCGGCACCGGCAGGCGGGTGCGGCGGATGCCGATCTCGATCATCGTCACGCCCTGCATGATGGCGATGCCGAGGCCGGCGGCGAGCACGGCAAGGAGGATCGCCGGCGGATAGTCGGCATTGGCGACGGCACCGGGCTCGCCGAGATCGATAAGGAAGGTGTTGCCGACGAGGAGGCGGGCGACGAAGCTGCCCGACAGCGCCGCCGCGACCACCGGCGTCAGCGTGGCGATGGAATAGGTGCCGATGATCAGCTCGAAGGCATAGAAGGCGCCGGTCAGCGGCGCGTTGAAGGCGGCGGCGATGGCGGCCGCCGCGCCGCAGCCGATGAGCGTGCGCAGATCGCTGCGGCGCATCTCGAACGAGATGCCGATGCGCGAGGCGACACCGGCCGAGAGCTGGGTATAGGCTGCCTCCAGCCCGACCGAGGCGCCGAAACCGTTGGAGATGAGGTTCTGCAGCACGATCGTCACGCTGTCGCGCAGCGACATGCGCCCGCCATGCAGGGCGTTCGCCTCGATCGGATCGACCAGCGGGCGCTTCTTGCGCAGCGACAGGACGAACAGCAGCAGGCCGAGCACCACCCCGCCCGCCACCGGCACGAGGACGAGCCAGGGCGAGGGCAGCGCGGAAAGCCCGCTCAGGCGCTCGCCCGCGGAAAGCTGGAAAAGGACGACGTGCAGGGCCTGTGCCGCCCAGCTCATCGCCGTCACCATGCCCCCCGACAGCGCGCCGACGACGACCGCCACCAGCACGAGCGCCACCTCGTTGCCGCGCACCATCGCCCGGAAACGGCTCGATGGCTGGATGACGGGGGCGTCGATGGCGGGGGCAGCGTTGGGCGCGGGGGTCTGCGACATGATCGTCCAGTTTCGAGGCAGGTCCTGCCGTATAGACCGGGCCGAACGGGCGCAACGGTCCTTCGTTTGTCGCCCGCCATCTTTGCCGCCGCGCTGGCCTTGCCGGACGCGGCACGGCATAGGAAACGACATGACACTTGATCAGATGATGGCCTTCGGCATCATTGCCCTGATGATGCTGGCCTTCATCTGGGGCCGCTTTCGCTACGACGTCGTCGCCGCCGGCGCGCTGCTGGCGGCACTCGCCGTCGGCCTGGTCAAACCCGCAGACGCGTTTTCAGGCTTTTCCGACGACATCGTCATCATCGTCGGCAGCGCGCTGATCGTCAGCGCGGCGATCGCCCGGTCGGGCATCATGGATCTTGCTCTGCAGCGATTCGCGCCCGAGGTCTCGTCACCGCGCGCGCAGCTGATCGTGCTCGTCGTCATCGTCACCGTGCTCTCGGCCTTCGTGAAGAACATCGGCGCGCTGGCGATCATGCTGCCGATCGCGTTCCAGATGGCGAAACAGTCGAACGTCTCGCCCTCGATGTTCCTGATGCCGATGTCGTTCGGCTCGCTGCTCGGCGGGCTGATGACGCAGATCGGCACCTCGCCCAACATCATCGTGTCGCGGCTGCGCGGCGAGATCACCGGCACGCCCTTCACCATGTTCGACTTCACCGCCGTCGGCGCGATCCTTGCCGCCGTCGGCGTCGTCTTCCTCGCGCTGTTCTACTGGCTGCTGCCGGCCCGAAAGGCGGCGGGCGGCGCGCTGGAGGAGGCGATCGAAATCAAGAACTACACGACGGAAGCCAGGGTAACGGCGCAGTCGGCGATCGCCGACAAGACCGTCGCCGACCTGCAGAAGCTCGGCGGCGGGGACGCCATGGTCACCGCCATCGTCGGCGCCAACGGCAAGCGGCGTACGCCGCTGCCGGACGCCACCCTTCACGCCGGCGACGTGCTGATCCTCGAGGGCGATCCGGAGGCGCTGGAACGGCTCGTCGCCCAAGGCGCACTGACGCTCGACGGTCGCTCCTCGCGGGGCGCCGACATCGGCACGGTCGAGGCGATCGTCGGCCAGAACTCCGGCTTCATCGGCATGACCGCGCAGCGCCTGGTGCTGTTCCACCAGACCGGCCTGACGCTGCTCGCCGTCAGCCGGCGCGGCAAGCGCTTCACCGAGCGGCTCGGCGAGATCACCTTCCGCCTCGGCGACGTGCTGGTCCTGCAAGGCGATGTCGAGCGGCTGCCGGAACTCCTGCGCGAATGGGACTGCCTGCCCTTGGCCGAGCGTCGCCTGCAGCTCGGCAGCGTTCGCAAGCGGATCCTACCCGTCGCGATCCTGGCGGCCGCCATGGCAGCGACGGCGACGGGCATCGTGCCGGTGGCGGTAGCCTTCTTCGCCGCCGCCGTGCTGATGGTCGCCACCAAGGCGCTGCCGCTGCGCGAGGTCTACGGCCATCTCGACGCGCCGATCCTGTTGATGCTGGCGGCGCTGATCCCGGTCAGCGAGACGCTGAGCCGCACCGGTGGCACCGACCTCATCGCGGTCTGGCTGTCGGGCGTCGCGGTATCGCTGCCGCCTTACGGCGCGCTGGCGCTGATCATGATCGTCGCCATGGCGGTGACGCCCTTCCTCAACAACGCCGCGACGGTGCTGGTGATGGCGCCGATCGCGGCCACCTTCGCCAGTTCCCTCGGCTACCGGCCGGACGCCTTCCTGATGGCGGTGGCGATCGGCGCCGGCTCGGACTTCCTGACGCCGATCGGCCATCAGTGCAACACGCTGGTGATGGGTCCCGGCGGCTACCGTTTCGGCGATTATGCTAGGCTCGGCCTGCCGCTGTCGTTTCTGGTGGTGGTGGTCGCGGTGCCCGCGCTGCTGCTGGTCTGGCCGCTGTACTGAGCCCACGCGCCGCCCCGCTGCGCCGGCAGCGGGATGACGCGGCTCGGCCGTCATCGGCCTGTCAGGCGTCGGGGCTTGCAGGCGGAAAACGCGCGCCGGCCAGCAGTGTGTCGGTGATCGCCAGCGCCCGGCCGGTGGTCTCTGCCATCTGCGGCAGCAGCAGCCATTCCAGCGTCCAGGCGGCGCCCGAGCGCTCGTTCTCGTGGATCATGGACTGGCCCATCGTGCCCAGCAGCCCCGCGTTGAAGCGTCCGAGGGCGACGAGCACCTCGGCGCCGACGGGGTTCTGCTTATGCGCCATGGCCGACGAGCCGCCGCCATCGGCGAGAACCACCGTGCCGATCCCGGTCTGCGCCATCAGCGCAAGATCCTGGCCGATCTTGCCGGTGGTGCCGGACACCAGGGCGAAGGCCTGGGCGATGTCGAGGATCACGCTCCGGTCGGACTGCCAAGACGCGGCATCGGCAAGGCCGAGCTGCGCCGCCAGCGCGCGTCGAAGGTCGGCATAGTCGGGGCCGAAGCTCTCGCCATGGCCGATCGGGCCGCCGAGCTGCAGGGGAAGCGCGGCCTGCAGCGCGGAGAGGCGTGCCCGGTGCTTCTCCAGCGGGCGGCGCCAGCTGGCCAGCCGGTCGGCGAGGGTGAAGTTCAGGGCCGCCTGCATGCGCGTCTGCGCCATCAGCGGCTGCGAACCAGCCTTATCCGACAGGCAACCAAGCCGGTCGCAGAGTTGCCCGAGCCGGGCCTTGAGATGCGAGAGAACGCCGCGAAGCCGCAGCATCAGGCCGGTGTCGATCGCGTCCTGGCTGGTCGCGCCGAGGTGGACGAAGCGGTCGTGCGGCGGGCCGACGGCCTCGCGGAGCGCGGCCACCAGAAATGGCACGCTGACGCCGTCCCGCACCATGGCGATCCGGAGCGCCGCGGGGTCCGGGCGCAGCCCTGACGCGGCCTCGGCGATGCGGGCGGCCGCCTCGGCCGGGACGAGGCCAAAACCGACCTGGGCCTTTGCCAAGGCCGCCTCGAAATCCAAGATCGACGACAGCTCGCCCTCCGCCGAAAACGCTGCGGCGATCTCGGCATCGCCGCAGAGTGCTCCAACGAGCGTCGTCGCCGTCATGTCAGACCCTCTCCAGCGCGACGGAAATGCCTTGGCCGACGCCGATGCACATGGTGGCGAGTGCCCGGCGCTGCCCGGTAAGGGCCAGCTCCAGCGCGGCCGTTCCGGTGATGCGCGCGCCCGACATGCCGAGCGGATGGCCGAGCGCGATGGCACCGCCGTTCGGATTGACCCGCGCGTCGTCGTCGGCGATGCCGAGGTCGCGGAGCGTGGCGAGCCCTTGGCTGGCGAAGGCCTCGTTCAGCTCGATCACATCGAAATCTGCGGCCGAGAGTTTCAGCCGGTCGAGGAGCTTCTTCGTCGCCAATGCCGGGCCGAAGCCCATGATGCGCGGGGCAAGGCCCGCGGACGCGCCGCCGAGGATGCGGGCGATCGGCGTCAGGCCATGCCGGTGGGCCGCGGCTTCGCTGGCGATGATCAGAGCGGCCGCGCCGTCGTTGACGCCCGAAGCATTGCCGGCGGTGACCGAGCCGCCCTTGCGGAACGGCGTCTTCAGAGCCGCGAGGCCTTCAAGCGTGGTGTCCGCGCGCGGATGCTCGTCCTCGCCGACCAGCTTCGGATCGCCGCGCTTCTGCGGCACGGGGACGGGCACGATCTCGCGGGCGAGACGGCCATTGGCCTGCGCGGCGACCGCCTTCTGCTGCGAGCGATAGGCGAACAAGTCCTGGTCCGCCCGCGAAACGGCAAAGTCCTCGGCGACGTTCTCGCCGGTCTCCGGCATGGAATCGACGCCGTAGAGGGTCTTCATCAAGGGGTTGACGAAGCGCCAGCCGATGGTGGTGTCGTGGATCTCGGCCTGGCGCGAGAAGGCGCTTTCGGCCTTCGGCATGACGAAGGGCGCGCGGCTCATGCTTTCGACGCCGCCGGCAATCACCAGTTCCGCCTCGCCGGCCTTGATCGCCCGCGCCGCGGTGATCACCGCATCCATGCCGGAGCCGCAGAGCCGGTTGATCGTCGTGCCCGGCACGCTGTCGGGAAGACCGGCCAGCAGCAGCGACATGCGCGCGACGTTGCGGTTGTCCTCGCCCGCTTGGTTGGCGCAGCCTAAGATCACCTCGTCCACCGCCGAGAAGTCGACGCCGGGATGACGCTCCATCAGGGCCTTTAACGGAATGGCGCCGAGATCGTCGGCCCGCACTGTGGACAGGGCGCCGCCGAAGCGGCCGATGGGAGTGCGCACATAGGCGCAGATGAAGGCGTCTGGCATGTCAGATCTCCGGCACGGCGAGGTCGGCGACAGCGCCTTCAACGTGGAGCTTCGCCCCGGTCGCGGCCTGCAGGTCTTCAAGCGACAGCAGCGGCAGCTTTTCGCGCAGGACGAAGCGGCCGGCCTCGATGTCGACGACGGCAAGGCTGGTATAGATGCGCGTCACGCAGCCGACGCCGGTGAGCGGCAGGCTGCAGCGGCCGACGAGCTTCGGCTTGCCGTCCTTCGTCACGTGGTCGGTGATAACAGCGACGCGCTTGGCGCCGTGCACGAGGTCCATGGCGCCGCCGACCGCCGGCACGCCTTTCGGCCCGGTCGACCAGTTGGCGAGATCGCCGGTCTCGGCCACCTCGTAGGCGCCGAGGATGGCGACGTCGAGATGGCCGCCGCGCACCATGGCAAAACTGTCGGCATGGTGGAAGAAGGCGGTGCCGGGCTTCAGCGTCACCGCCTTCTTGCCGGCATTGATGAGGTCCCAGTCCTCCTCCCCCGCGACCGGCGCCTCGCCGAAGCCGAGGATGCCGTTCTCGGTGTGGAAGATCGCCTGCCGGCCGGGGGGCTGAAAGCGCGCGACCATCTCGGGAAAGCCGATGCCGAGATTGACGTAGGCGCCATCCTCGATGTCCTGCGCCGCACGCCAGGCCATCTGGCTGGAACTCAGTCTCGCGGTCGTCGGGCTCGCGGTCATCGGGCGGTCTCCGGATAGGCGGCCTTGGCGCGGTTCAGCACTTCCTCCTGCGCGGGATCGGCCACCTCGACCAGGCCTTGCACGAAAATGCCGGGCGTCACGACGTGCTCGGGATCGATCTCGCCGGGGGCAACGATCTTCGAGACCTGCACGATAGTCGTGGCGGCGGCCATGCACATCAGCGGGTTGAAGTTGCGCGCGGCCTTGTTGAAGGTGAGGTTGCCGAGCGTGTCGCCGAGATGCGCCTTCACCAGCGCGACATCGGCCTTCAGCCAGCGCTCGCGGATATAGGAGCGTCCGTCGAAGACCTCGACCGGCTTGCCCGCGGCAAGGTCGGTGCCGTAGCCGGTCGGCGTGTAGAAGGCCGGGATGCCGGCGCCGCCGGCGCGGATGCGCTCGGCGAGCGTTCCCTGCGGCACCAGCTCCAGCTCGATCTCGCCGGCCAGGTATTTGTCGGTGAACACCCGCGGATCGGCCGAGCGCGGGAAGGAGCAGATGAGCTTTGCGACCATGCCCTGCGCGATCAGCGCGGCAAGGCCGACATCGCCATTGCCGGCATTGTTGTTGACGACGGTGAGGTTCGTCGGCCGGCCCGTTTCGATGAAGCGGTCGATCAGCGCGTGGATCAGCTCGATCGGCGCGCCCGAGCCGCCGAAGCCGCCGATCATCACGGTTGCCCCGTCCTCGATGCCCGCAACGGCCTCGGAAAGGCTGCTCAGCGTCTTGTCCATGTCACTCCTTCGCGGGGACAGCCCCGCCGCACGCCGAATTAAAGGGGGCGCCATCCCGCGGCGCCGAGGCGCCGACGACGCCCTCAGATGTCGAGAAAAACCGTCTCGCGCTCGCCCTGCAGGCGAATGTCGAAGGTGAAGACCGGCAGGCCATCCCGCTCGGTCCGCGGGGCGATCAGCGTCTCGCGCCGTTCCGGCGACGGGATGCGCTGGAGCAGCGGGTCGGCGGCATTGGCGTCTGCTGCGTCGGCGAAATAGAGGCGGGTGTGCAGGCCGAGATTGATGCCGCGGGCGACGATCCAGACCGTGATGTGCGGCGCCTGCGGGCGGCCGTCCGGCATCGGCACCGGGCCGGGGCGGATGGTCTCGAAGCGGTACGTGCCGTCAACGTCCGAGACCGGCTGGCGTCCCCAGCCGGAGAAAGCAGCGTCCGCTTGCCCCCGGGTCTCTGCGGGCGACGGATGAAGGCCTTCCGCATCGGCCTGCCAGATCTCGATCAGCGCATCGCGCACCGGCGCCCCTGCCCCGTCGGTCAGCCGCCCCTCGACGAGGATCCGCTCGCCCTTCGTTTCCGGGCCGACCAGCACCAAGCCGAGATCGTCCCGCCAGACGCCGGTGATCTCTACCCAGTTCGGATTGGTGCCGATGTGGACGTAGGGGCCCGCGGTCTGCGACGGCGATTCCTTGAGATAGGCGAGCGACTGGACCATCAATTGCCCTCCATCCGGTTCTCGAACAGCGTCGAGCGGCGGCCGCGCAGCACGATGTCGAACTTGTAGGCGAGGCTGTCCATCGGGATCGTCGCATGGCGGTCGAGCGCGGCGACGAGTTGCTCGATCGCGGCCCTGTCGGGGATCGTGCGCACGATCGGGCACTGCCAGATCATCGGGTCGCCCTCGAAGTACATCTGCGTCACCAGCCGCTGCGCGAAGGCATGGCCGAAGACGGAGAAGTGGATATGCGCCGGGCGCCAGTCGTTGACGCCGTTCGGCCAGGGATAGGCGCCGGGCTTCACGGTCCGGAAGGCGTAAGCACCGTCGGCGTCCGTGATCGCCCGGCCGCAGCCGCCGAAATTCGGGTCGAGGGCGGCGCGGTAGCCCTCGTTCTTGTGGCGGTAGCGACCGCCGGCATTGGCCTGCCAGAACTCGAGGAGGGCCCCCGGCACCGGCCGCCCCGCCTCGTCCAGCACCCGGCCATAGACCACGATGCGCTGGCCGATCGCCTCGCCGCCGTCCTTGCCGAAATTGCGGATGAGGTCGTTGTCGAGAGGGCCGAGAATATCCTGGCCGAACACCGGCCCGGTCTCCTCCGAGAGCGTCGTCGGCATCGACAGCAGCGCCTGCTGCGGCGCGCGCAGGACCGAGGTCTTGTAGGTCGGCCTCAGCGCCGGCGGATGCCAGGACCGATCGCGCGGGAAATAGCCGCCGCTCATGACGCCTCCCCCGCCAAACCCATGTCGGACAATGTCGCCTTTGCGATCTTGATGGCGTGGTTGGCGGCGGGAACGCCGGCATAGACAGCGACATGCATCAGCGCCTCGGCGATGTCCTCGGCCGTCGCGCCGGTGTTGGCGGTGGCGCGCACGTGCAGCGCCACCTCCTCGTCCTGGCCGAGCGCGGCGAGAAGCGCGATGGTCACGATCGACCGCTCGCGCCGGGTGAAATGCGGGCGCGACCAGACGGTGCCCCAGGCACCCTCGGTGATGAAGCGCTGGAAGGCGGCGTCGAAGGGCGTGATGCCGGCGGTGGCGCGCTCGACATGGGCGCTGCCGAGAACCGCGCGCCGCACCGCCATGCCGGCGTCGAAGGCGGAGGCGCCGGTGTCGCCCGCCGAGTTCGCGGCCGCGTCCGTCGACGCATGCCGTTGGGTTTCCGCGGCCGCGAGGTGCCGGCGGATCGCCGCGGCGATAACGGCGGGATGCTCGAGGCATGGCAGGTGACCGGCGCCGCTGATGGTCTCGAACCCAGCGCCCGGAATGCGCCGCGCCGTCGCTTCGACGATGTCGGGCGGGGTGGCGAGATCGCCGTCGCCGACGAGCACCAGCGTCGGGGCGTGGATGCCGGCGACGTCTTCGGTGAGGTCGGCATCGCGCAACGCCGCGGCGATGCCGGCATAACCAGCGGTGCTCGTCTGCTCCAGCATCGCACGCCAGCCGGCCAGCACCGCCGGCTGCGCCTTGGCGAAGGCCGGCGAGACCCAGCGTGCGGCCACAGCTTCAGCGATTCCCGCAACGCTGCCGCCCACCTCGACGGCGGCGATGCGCTCGTTCCAGCCCTCCGCCGTGCCGATCTTCGCCGCCGTGTCCATCAGCACCAGCGCGTCGACGCGACCGGGGTGGCTGAGCGCGATGCCTTGGGCGACGAGGCCGCCGACGGAGAGACCGACCAGCGATGCGCTCGTCCAGCCGACGGCGTCGAGGAGACCGACGGCGTCCGCAACGAGGCGGTCGAGGGTATAAGGGGCGGGCGTCGCCTCGCTCAGACCATGTCCCCGCATGTCGTAGGTCAGGATCTCGCAGGTGGGCGCGAGGAGGGCCGCCACCTCGTCCCAGATCCGGAAGTCGGAGCCAAGCGAGTTGAGGAAGAGAAGGCGACGTCCTCCGGGTGTCCCGCTCAGGCGGTAGTGCACGGCGATGCCGTCGACCATCGTGAATGCCATGTCGCCTCCTCCCATGCTGCCAGGATCCTGTATAATCGGCAGAAGCGGTGATGTTAAATGAGGATTGCGAAGCCGTGCATAACCCGGGAGTTATGAGGCATGTCCACTACCGCGATTCGCCTCCGCCACCTCCGTACCTTCGTCACCGTCGCGCGGGAGGGCAGCGTCGGGCGCGCCGCCGAGGTGCTCTCGGTCACCCAGCCGGCGGTGTCGAAGACCTTGAAGGAGCTGGAGCTGATCCTCGGGGTGACGCTGCTCGACCGGTCGCGGCGCGGCGGCTTCCTCCTGCCGGCGGGCGAAATGTTCCTGCGCCATGCCGAGACGAGCCTCTCGGCCTTGCGTCAAGGGGTGGAGGAGCTCGAAGGTCTCGGCGCCACCGAGGCTCTGCCGGTGCGGGTCGGTGCGCTACCGACGGTCTCGGCGCGTCTCCTGCCGCCCGCCATCCAGCGCTACCGCGCGCACGGGCCCCGCGCGGCGCCGCGCATCGTCACCGGGCCGACCGCCTACCTGATGGCACAGCTGCGGCAAGGCGACCTCGACATCGTCATCGGCCGCATGAGCGCGGCGGAGGAGATGACCGGGCTGCTGTTCGAGCATCTCTATTCCGAGCGGATCGTCTTCGCCGCGCGGGCGGGCCATCCACTGGCGGGACTCGCCTCCCCCGGCGCGGAGATCGGCCGCTTCGAGTGCTTGATGCCGCCGCCGGGCTCGGTGATCCGCCCGACGGTAGACCGGCTCTTCCTCGCCGCCAACCTTCCGCGACCGGCCTCCATCGTCGAGACGGTGTCGCTGGCTTTCGGCCGCACCTATGTCCGCGCGACCGATGCGCTGTGGATCATCTCCGAGGGCGTGGTGCTGGAGGATGTGCGCACGGGGGCGATGACCCTCCTCGCCATCCCGACCGCCGACACGCTCGGCCCCGTCGGTATCTCGACCCGAGCCGGCCTGCCGCTGTCGCCCGCGGCCGAACTGCTCCTCGCCAACCTGCGTCTCGTCGCCACCGAGATCCGGGCAGAGCAGGCCAGCGCCGGCGGGTGAACCCGGCGCCGATGTTGCAATCACGAACTAGTTCGTACACTTTCGGAAGGACCCGTTGGGACAAGCGGGAGTCATTCTGGGAGGAAGTTGACGCATGTGCCCTCCGAACTGCCTGCATTCCGTCTGCGAAACAGCGACGCGCCGCGGCCTCCTGAAGGGCGGCTTCGGCCTCGGCCTGGGGCTCGCCGCCGCGGGTCTCGGCCTCAGCCCGCCGGCGCAAGCCGCCAACCCCGCGCCCGAGTTTCGCTTCTCGAAGGTGCACGACCTCACCCACACGCTGTTTGAGGGCTTTCCGACCTTCAGCGGGGAGAAATGGTTTACGGTCGAGAAGCCGGTGACCTGGGCGAAGGACAAGGTGAACCTCCACCGCTGGACGCTGATGGAGCACACCGGCACGCACATCGATGCGCCGCTGCACTTCTCCGAGAACGGCATGAGCGTCGACATGATCGAGATCGCCGACCTCGTGGTGCCGCTGGCGGTGATCGACATCCGTGCGCGGGCGGCGGAGGACGCTGACGCAGCCCTGACGCCGGACGACATCAAGGCCTGGGAAGCCACAAACGGCGAGCTTCCCGAGGGCTGCTGCGTGGCGATGAACTCCGGCTGGCACAGGCTTCTCGATCAGCCGAAGTTCACCGGGCGCGACGCCGAAGGCCGCAACCATACGCCCGGCTTCCACGCCGAGACGGCGGAATTCCTGATCACCGAGCGCCGGGTCAAGGGCATCGCCGTCGACACGCTGTCGCTCGACCGGGGCCTCGCCTCCGCCGGCGATTTTCCCGTGCACTACCATTGGCTTGGCAGCGGGCGCTGGGGCGTCGAGGCGATCGCCGGGCTCGACGACCTGCCCGCGAAGGGCGCGATGCTGGTCGTCGCCGGCCCGAAGGTCCGGGGCGGCACGGGCGGCCCCAGCCGGGTCATCGCCCTCGTTTGAGCCAGCAGACGATCTGAAGACCGCCGGCCGGGTGCCTCTGACGACCCGGCCGGGTCCCTTGCTGAGCGGAGCCGCGCCATGAAGACCTCGATCGCCACCGTCTCCCTCTCGGGCGACCTCGCCGACAAGCTGAGCGCCACGGCGGCGGCCGGGTTCGATGCCGTCGAGATCTTCGAAAACGATTTCCTCGCCTTCGACCTCGGGGCCCGCGACGTCGGCAAGATGGTGCGCGATGCCGGGCTCGAAATCTCGCTGTTCCAGCCATTCCGCGACTTCGAGGGCCTGCCGGAGCCGCAGCGCGCGAAAGCCTTCGACCGCGCGCGGCGCAAGTTCGAGACGATGAATGAGCTCGGCACCGACCTCGTCCTGATCTGCTCCACCGTCTCGCCGCTGGCGCTCGGCGGCATCGACCGGGCCGCCGACGATCTGCGTGATCTCGGCGAGATCGCTAAGGCCGCCGGCGTGCGCATCGGCTACGAGGCCCTCGCCTGGGGCCGCTATGTCAGCGACCACCGCGACGCCTGGGAGATCGTGCGGCGCGCCGACCATCCGAATGTCGGCCTGATCCTCGACAGTTTCCACACGCTCGCGCGCGGCATCGACCCCGGCTCGATCCGCTCGATCCCGAAGGACAAGATCTTCATCGTGCAGATGGCGGATGCGCCGAAGCTCGATCTCGACCTCCTCTCCTGGAGCCGGCACTACCGCAACATGCCAGGCCAGGGCGAGCTGCCGGTCGCCGACTTCATGGCCGCGGTCGAGGCGACGGGCTATGCCGGCTACTACTCGCTGGAGATCTTCAACGACCAGTTCCGCGCCGGCTCGGCCCGGCAGACGGCGGTCGACGGGCGGCGCTCGCTGTTCTTCCTGATGGACCGGCTGAAGGCCGAGGGACGCGCCTTGAACGGTCCCTCGGAGAAGGAGCCGTTTCCCCCGCCGGCCAAGACCAGCGGCGTCTCCTTCTGCGAGTTCGCCACCGACCGCGCGTCCGCAACAGGACTTTCGGCGCTTCTAACGTCGATCGGCTTCCGCCATGCCGGGCACCACCGCTCCAAGGATGTCGACCTCTTCACGCAAGGCGATCTGCGCGTCGTGGTGAACACCGAGACCGAGGGCCTTGCCCACTCGTCCTATGTCGTCCACGGCACCAATGTCTGCGCGCTGGGCTTGCGCATGGTCGACGCCCCGGCGGCGCTGAAGCGCGCCGAGGGGCTGCTTGCCGCGCCCTTCCGCCAGCCCGTCGGTCCCGGCGAGCTCGAACTTTCGGCGATCCGCGGCGTCGGCGGCAGCCTTCTCTATCTCGCCGCCGAGGACGATGCGCTGGAGCGGCAGTGGGAGATCGATTTCGCGCTGGAGCCTGGCTGGAACAGCCATAGCGGCGCGGGGCTCGCCGCTGTCGACCATGTCGCGCAGACCGTGCGCTACGAGGACATGCTGTCCTGGACGCTGTTCTACCACTCGATCTTCGATCTGAAGGTCATGCCGCCGATCGAGGTGCCCGATCCCGGCGGGCTGGTGCTGAGCCAGGTACTCGAGAATGCGGACGGGAGCTTGCGCGTCGTGCTCAACGGCTCGCAGTCGGTGCGCACGCTGTCGGCGCGCTTCGTCAGCCAGTTCGTTGGCCCGGGCGTCCAGCATGTCGCCTTCCGCACCGAGGACATCCTGAAAACCGTCGAGACGCTGCGCGTTAACGGCGTCGAGCTCCTGCGCATTCCGCAGAACTACTATGACGACCTCGAGGCGAAGTTCGACCTGGCGCCCGAGATGCTCGGCGCCATGCGCGGCGCCGGCATCCTCTACGACCGCGACGACGCTGGCGAGTATTTCCAGATCTACCTGAAGGCTCTGGACGGTGGTTTCTTCATCGAGATCGTCGAGCGGCGCGGCTATCGCGGCCTCGGGGCGGCCAATGCGGCGATCCGGCTGGCCACCCAGTCCCGCTCCTCCCCCGCCGGAATTCCGACGCGGTAGCCGCCGCCCGGGCGGCGCGCGTCAGGCGGTCCGCAGCAGCGCCAGGACGGCGTCCTGCAGCAGCGCCTTCTGGCGGGCGCGGGCCGTCGACTCAGCGAGGTCGCGGCCGAAGATCGTGCCGAACGTATGGCGGTTGGAGACGCGGAAGAAGCAGAAGGACGAGATCAGCATGTGGAGGTCGATCGGATCGACCTCGCGGCTGAACACGCCGCTTTCTTTGCCGCGGGCAAGGATCGTCTCGATGGTCGAGATGACCGAGACGTTCAGCCGGCTGAGGCTGGTCGACTGGCGCATGTGCTCGGCGCGGTGGATGTTCTCGATCGTCACCAGGCGGATGAAGGCAGGGTGCGCCTCGTCATAGTCGAAGGTGAAGTCGATCAGCCGGCGCATCGCCTCGACGGGATTGAGCTCAGCCAGCTTCAGCTCGTCCTCGACCTTGCGGATGGCCGCATAGGCGTCCTCCAGCACGGCGAGGTAGAGGCCCTCCTTCGAGCCGAAGTGATAGTAGATCATCCGCTTGGAGGTGCGGGTGCGGGCGGCGATCGCATCGACCCGGGCGCCCGACAGCCCGTTCGCGGCAAATTCCTCGCAGGCGACGCGCAGGATGTCGCTGCGGGTCTGCTCGGTGCGGTCGCGCTGGCCGATGCGGACGGCACCAGCAGCGCCCCCGCCACCGCTCTCTTCGCCGACGGGCCGCTCCGACACCCCGTTCGAACTCTCAGTTGTCATCTCGCCCCACGTCTTCCGGACCCGACTTCGACAGATATCAACGAACAGCCAGCACCCGTGACCGGCCGAACATCTTCCGGCCTACCACGAAACTCAACATTTGACCTAACGAACCAGTTAGTACATCTTTCCTGCGGTTCGGGGCAGCAGGGTGGAAAAGCCAGCCTCGATGAAGTCATCCCTCTTGCGCGCCCGGCCCCTCCCGAGGGAAACCCCGGCGCACCGGCAGGGACAAAAGAACAAGCGCGAATGCGCCGATCGGTTCGGGAGGACGTCTGGTCATGAAGCGAATCGTCGATGCCTATTTCGCCCTGCTGAAGGTCGCCATCGTGCTGCTTCTGGCCGGCATGGTCGTGCTGGTCTTCGGCAATGTCGTGCTGCGCTACGCCCTGAACAGCGGCATCACCATGTCGGAGGAACTGTCGCGGCTCGCCTTCGTCTGGCTGATCTTCCTCGGCGCGGCGCTCGCCTTGCGCGACCACGCCCATATTGGCATCGACAGCCTCAACCGGGCGCTGCCGCCCCGCGCTGCGAAGGCTTGCGTCCTCCTCGGCTACGCCCTGATGCTGGTCGCTTGCGTGCTGCTGTTCCAGGGCGGCCTCGAGCAGGCGATGCTGACCTGGACGGCCGTGACGCCGGCCGCCGGCATCTCGATGAGCTGGTTCATGATCCCGGTCGTCGTTTTCGCCGTCACGGCCTTCCTCATCCTCGTCGTCGAGTCGCTCGCGATCCTCACCGGGCGGATCGACATCACGAGCGCCGTTCTCGTGCAGGAATCCGAGGATCTTCTGGACGCCGACGCCGCCCACCCGCACCCCACGCCGGCTGCGGCCGGTCATTCGCACCCCAAGCCGGCTGCCGCCGGCCCCGGCCGCTGAGGAGACGGGCATGGTCGTCGCAGTCTTCCTCGGCTCGCTGCTCGGCACGATGGCGCTCGGCATGCCGATCGCCTTCGCGCTCGTCCTTTCCGGCGTCGCCTTGATGATCCACATGGATCTGTTCGACGGCCAGATCGTCGCGCAGACCATCCTGCAAGGCGCGGACAGTTTTACGCTGATCGCCGTCCCCTTCTTCATGCTCGCCGGCGAGATCATGAACCAGGGCGGCCTGTCCAAGCGGATCGTCAACCTCGCCGTGGCGCTCGTCGGCCACCGCCGCGGCGGGCTCGGCTTCGTCTGCATCCTGGCGGCCTGCGTCCTCTCCAGCCTGTCGGGCTCGGCGGTCGCGGACGCTGCAGCGCTCGCGGCGCTGCTGATGCCGATGATGGTGCGGTCCGGCCATGATCCGGCGATGTCGGGCGGCCTCATCGCGTCCTCCGCGATCATCGGCCCGATCATCCCGCCTTCGATCGGCTTCATTCTCTACGGCGTCGTCGGTGGCGTCTCGATCACCAAGCTCTTCCTCGCCGGCATCGCGCCCGGCCTGATGATCGGCGCGGCGCTGTGCGTCGCCTGGCTATTCGTCATCCGCAAGGAAAACATCGCGCTTCCCGTCCGGGCGAGCGCCGGCGAGCGGCGGCACGCGCTGGTCTCCAGCCTCTGGGCGCTGATGCTGCCCGTCATCATCATTTTCGGCCTGAAGTTCGGCGTCTTCACCCCGACCGAGGCCGGCGTCGTCGCCGCCGTCTACTCGCTCTTCGTAGCGATGGTGGTCTACCGCGAGCTGACGCCGTCGATGCTCTTCGGCGTGTTCGCCGCCGCGGCCAAGACGACGGCGGTGGTGATGTTCCTCGTCGCGGCCGCCTCGGTCTCGGCCTGGCTGATCACCGTCGCCGACCTACCGGGCGCGATGGTCGCGCTGCTCGAGCCGCTGATGGACAACCAGACGCTGCTGCTCATCGCCATCATGGTGCTGATCGTCGCCGTCGGCACCGCCATGGACATGACGCCGACCATCCTGATCTTGACGCCGGTGCTGCTGCCGGTGATCAAGCAGGCCGGCATCGACCCCGTCTATTTCGGCGTCCTTTTCATCATCAACAACTCGATCGGCCTCATCACCCCGCCGGTCGGCACGGTGCTGAACGTCGTCTGCGGCGTCGGCGGCATCTCGATGGCCAAGCTGATCCGCGGCGTCTGGCCGTTCATGGTGGCGCAGCTGATCGTCCTGATGCTGCTCGTTCTGTTTCCGGCGCTCGTCATGGTACCCGCGGCCTTCTTCTCCGGCCGCTGACCGCGTCGCTTTTCGCCCGCGCTTGACCGCAAGGGCCGTCACACCGCCTTCGGGCACAACCGGGACGGAAGCAACCGTCCCCCTCGGGAGGAACCACACCATGCGCATGACCACCAAGATCGCCGCCGTTCTCGGCCTTGCCACGATCCTCGGCTCGGCCGGGATGGCCGGGGCGGAGATCCAGGAGCGGACCATCAAGTTCGCCGCGCAGAACTCCAAGGGCCACCCCCAGGTGACCGGCATGGAGCGCTTCGCCGAGCTGGTGAAGGAGAAGAGCGGCGGCAAGATCACGGTGAAGCTCTTCCCCGGCGGCACGCTCGGCGGCGACGTGCAGACGCTCGCCTCGATCCAAGGCGGCACCGTCGAGATGAGCGTGATGAACGCCGGCATCCTGTCGGGCACGGTGAAGGAGTTCGGCGTCGTCGACTTGCCCTTCCTGTTCACGACACCCGAAGAGGCCGATGCCGTGATGGACGGCAAGATCGGCACCGATCTGATGAACCGGCTGCCCGAGCACCGCCTCCTCGGCCTCGGCTTCTGGGAGCTTGGCTTTCGCCACCTCACCAACAACCGCCACCCGGTCGAGAGCGTCGACGACGTGAAGGGCCTGAAGATCCGCACGGTGCAGTCCGCCGTGCCGCTCGCCACCTTCAACGCGCTCGGCGCCAATGCCGTGCCGCTGCCCTATCCCGAGCTCTACAGCGCGCTGGAGACCGGCACGGTCGACGGCCAGGAGAACCCGCTCTCCAACATCGTCAACGCCAAGTTCACCGAGGTGCAGAAGTACCTGACCCTCACCGGCCACCAGTACAACCCGCAGATCGTCCTCGTCTCAAAGGTGTTCTGGGACAAGCTCGACCCCGAGGAGCAGGCGCTGCTGCAGGCTTCGGCCACCGAGGCACGCGACTACCAGCGCAAGGTCTCGCGCGACGCCAATGCCGGCTTCCTCGCCGAGATCAAGAAGACCGACATGGCGGTCATCGAACTCTCGCCGGAGAAGCTCGACGCCTTCCGCAAGGCGGTCGAGCCGGTGGTTGCCGAGTTCCGCGAGACGATCGGCGCCGAGACCGTCGACGCGGTGCTCGCCCAGCTGAACACCCTCCGCGGCACCAAGTAGACCGACGTCCGCGGCGGCGGGCCTCTGCTCGCCGCCGCGATATTTTCCTTTGCGCGAAAGCCACGTCATGCTCGACACCCCCACCAAGGCGATCCGGGTCGGCCTCATCGGCAGCGGGATCCAGCTCTCGCGCTCGCCGGCGCTGCACGAGGCGGAAGGGCGCGCCAACGGCCTCGCCCTCACCTATGAGCTGATCGACCTCGATGTCCGCGGCGTCGGGCTCGCCGCCCTCCCCGCGCTGCTGCGCGAGGTGGAGGAGCGCGGCTTTGCCGGCGTCAACATCACCCACCCCGCCAAGCAGGCGGTAATCGCCGAGCTAGACGCGCTCTCGCCGGAGGCCAAGGCGCTTGGCGCGGTCAACACCGTGGTGCTGCAGGATGGCCGGCGCACCGGGCACAACACCGACTGTTCCGGCTTTGCCGAAAGCTTTCGCCGCGGCTTGCCGGACGCCGATCTCGCCGATGTCGTCCAGCTGGGTGCCGGCGGCGCGGGAGCGGCGGTCGCCCGCGCCTTGCTGCAACTTGGCGCACAAACGCTGACGATCTTCGACCAGGAGATCGCGCGGGCCGAGCATCTCGCCGAAAAGCTGACGCGGCAGTTTCCGGACGCCACCGTCGGCGCCGGCACCGACCTTCGAACCGCCATGGGCGCGGCACGGGGCCTCGTGCACGCCACCCCGACCGGCACCGCCGCCCATCCCGGCCTACCGCTCGACCCCGACTGGATCGAGCCCCGCCATTTCGTGGCGGAAATCGTCTATTTCCCGCTGGAGACCGAACTCCTGCGGCGCGCCCGTGAAAAGGGCTGCCGGACCGTCGACGGCGGCGGCATGGCCGTCTTCCAGGCCGCCGGCGCGTTCCGGCATTTTACGAGCGTCGAGCCCGACGCCGAGCGGATGCTCGCCGCCTTTGCGGCGATGGGCGCCTGAGGGCGTCAACAGCTTGATTTCGGCCCGATGGAGTTCGGGCGATGGGGTCTAGCCGACAGCTGTCTTATCGGCTCACGTTGGAACGCCTCGGACGGATTGTGCGGCGGGCCAGCCCCACAATGCCGACATCACCACCGCATCCAGCGCAAGATGTTGCTTTGACGTGGCGAGGCGCGAAGGCCGCGCTACCTGATGGGCTTGCACCAGATGCGCGCCGGCGATCCGAAATCGCGGTTGTCGCCGGCAAGGCTGCCGCGTTGTCGCTGGTGGGCGGGACGCGCTGGATGTCCGAAAGGCGACGCTTGAAGAAGCGAACGCCCTGGCAGTCACGGCCTGCATGACGAACATTGAGGAAACCAACATGAACGACCTGCCCAAGATCATCTGCCACATGATGTCCTCCCTCGACGGCGGACTTCACCCCAGCCGCTACACGGAAAGCGCTGTCGGCGGCGTCAAGGATTGGAATGGCGCCTATGAGGCCGTCCATGACGGCCTTTCGGCCGATGCCTGGCTGGTCGGCCGGGTGACGATGGCCGAGATGGCCAAGGGTGAACCACATCCCCCGCAGAACACGCAGACCGTCGAGAGGCCCATCCACATCGCGCCGCGCGGAAGCGGGAAGCATGCGGTCGCGATCGACCGATCGGCGAAACTTCACTTCCGCCAGGCCGAGATCAACGGCGACTCCGTGATCGTTATCCTCGGCAGCGACGTCGCCGACGCGCATCTGGCGGAACTCGCGGGCGACGGAATCTCCTACATCGTGTCCGACGGTCCAGAGATCGACCTCGAGGCGGCCCTTCGCACCTTGCGCCGGGAGTTCGGCATCGAGACCCTCCTGCTCGAGGGCGGCGGCGGCACCAACGGCGCGTTCTTCGCCGCGGGGCTGGTCGACGAGCTCAGCATCATCCTCGCCCCGGCGCTGGTCGGCCGCGTCAACGAGCAAGGCATCGTGGCTTTCGGGGACGAGGGCCTGAAGGGCAAGGTCCGGCTCTCGCTGATCGGGGCCGAGCCGCTGGCGCACGACCTGCTTCACCTGCGGTATAGCGTGAAAGCCGCCTGAGGCGGCCCAGTCCTAGAAGGCGAAGGAGATACGCTTCTTCCTCGGCAGGCTGTTCCTGCGCCCGATAACGCGGTCGCAGGGGCAGTCGGTTCTAGTGAAGGTCGAAGCTGGTTTGCGGTGGCCGGGGCAACAAGGCAACGACCCACGCTCGCGCCACCAATCATCACCGCAAAACTCGGAAATCAGAATGGTCGCTAACGTCATCTCGGGACTGACGGGACCGATGTGCTGGTCGGAGTGGCAGGATTCGAACCTGCGACCCCCTCGTCCCGAACGAGGTGCGCTACCAGGCTGCGCTACACTCCGTGACCTGCGAGGGCTCTATAGCCGCCGCCGAACGCGGCTGCAAGTTGGTTCGCCGGAATCTTTTTCAACGTGCCGGTCCGGGTGAGAGCGGCGTTGCAAGCCTCCGGCGGAGGCGGTATAGAACCGCCGTTCGGCTGAGCCGCCGATGGGGCGTCGCCAAGTGGTAAGGCAGCGGCTTTTGGTGCCGCCATTCCCAGGTTCGAATCCTGGCGCCCCAGCCACGGCATGACTCCGTGACACTTGCCTTTGCGCAAAATCCGCTTGTCACCTGAACAATCTCCGACACCGTCAGCGAAGCCCCGGCAATGCCCGGCGCCGCGTCAGATGCACTCCTCCGGAATCGGCAAGGGCACCGGTGGGAGGACCCAGGACTGGTGGCCGCCCGGCTTGGCGCCGGCGGGATGGGCGCCGACGGCGGGACCGAGGAGGGATTCGGCATAGGCGTGGGGAAACGGGATGAAGGTCCTGTCGCCGGGCCGCGCACCGAAATTCGCCCGCCAGGTCGGCGGCAGCTCGAACCAGACCGCGCTGTACCAGAGCTTGATGATGTTGCGGGCGATCGGGCCGAACTCCGGATGGTTGCGGATCGCCCCTTCCAGGCTGCATGCCGAGGACGCGCGTTGTCCATCGGCGTTGCGGACGACCTTGCAGTTCTCGTAGGCATCGAGAAGCCGCTGCAGCCTCTCGGGCCCGACGATGCGCTCGACCACCGCAAAATAGCGCGGGCCGTAGCCGGTCCCCAGAAGATCGAAGCGCGAGAGGCCGCAAAGCTGCACGGAAAGGCTGAGGAAGCTGTCGAGGGGATCACACATGGCGGCCAGCCCCTTCTGCAGGAGCGGCGGACGGAACGGTTGTCGGCGTCCCCCCGGGACCGGAGGGAATGCGGGAAGCCCCCTTCAGCGCGTTCTTCGGCACGCTGTCGGGATAAAGGACCTCGTCCATCTCGAAGGTCGGTGCCGCATGAAAGGCGGTGCCGGGCAGCGGGTGACGCACGAGCCGCTCCATCGCGTCCTTGATCGCGAACATTTCTGAAGTGAAGACGCTGCCGAGCATTTCGGGATGGCCGTTGAAGGCCTGGGTGAGAAGGCCGAGGAAACGCTGGTAGCGACCGTTGAACAGGCGGGCGTGGCGCTGGAGCTCGGGATGGCCGGCGTAATCCGCGACCTTGGCGTTGGCCTTCACCGGGAAGACCGCCGCCATGTCCACCGGAAACCGGCCGCCCGTGGGGTGGCCGGGCGCATCGCCCGTCCCGTCCTTGTTCGGATCGCGATAGTAGCGCCGCTGGCGAATCTGGTCGAAGCGGTAGTAATGGGCGAGTTCGCCGCCGGGATCGTAGACGCTTTCCGTGCCACCCTCGCCCTGGCTGGCGATGAAGTCGATCGCCTTCAGGGCGCTGGTGAGGTCGGTCACCGCCGTCAGGTCGCCCCCCCGCGGAGTAGTAGTATTTCGGGTCGACCTGCCGCCGGGGGTCGCCGCAGAAGAGAGCCTCGGCGCCGAGCTCCAGCGTCAACTCGACGAAGCCGAGATGGATTGCCTTGTAGAACTCGCCAATGCTCCAATAGTGCAGCTCGATATCCACGCCGTCATCGGCGAGCGCCGGAACCCGCGGGACCAGCGACCGCCCGGCCTCAGAGATCGACTTGCGCAGGGTCGTCAGCCGGTGGTGCGGCACGACGGCGATGTCGTATTGCAGTTCAAAGGCGCCCTCCCCCAACGCTTTGATCGGCACCAGTGTGTTCTCCCCTTTGAAAATGGAGACGTCCATCTGGTTGCTCGACACGGATACCGTCTTGCGGAGGCGCTCGAAGCCCCCTTCATGCTCTTGCTGCAGGCTGGTCGGCCGCTCGATCGCCAGAAAATTCTCCAGCGCATGGTCGCAGAGCGTCTCGATCCCAACCTCGAAATCGTCCTGGCCGGTCGGCAGATGCGTCGGATAGCGCGGAACGAAGCCCTCGGCGACGAGATCCGGCGAGCCGCCGATGGCGTTGAGCAAGTTCGCCGCGAAGGTGAGATGCAGCATCTCCTCCTTCGCGACGGCGCGGATGATGTCGATCGCTTGGCGGTTTGCCTCGGCATTCGCGGCATAGGCGGCGGTGAGATAAGGCGGGATGGTCGCGTGCTCGAGCTGCAGGGCGACCTGCAGATACTGCTACAACTGGTCGACGGTCTCGATGATCGTGCTGGGGGTTTCCATGACAGGCTCTCGCTTTCGGAGGGAGGTCACATGCGTGCGAGGTGGGCGAGAAGGGCGTCCGCGGTCCTGAGGCAGAGCGCCGCCGCCGTCAGCGTGGTGTTGGACGATCCGATCGAGGGCATGCTGCCCGGCCCGACGAGGTAGAGATTGGGGTGATCCCAGGACTTCTGGTCGGCGTCGACGACCGAGTTCTCCCGCCCCGTCCCCATGACATGCGTGCCGGAGAGATGGTTGCCGCCGCGAATGGCGTAGCCCTCGCCGTTATAGGGGACGTAGCCGTAGTCCCACGGGTCGTAGTGGGTGAAATCCTCGACGCTGAGCTTCTCGAACATCCGCCGCGACAGGCCGCGGGCGTATTCCGCCGTCGCCATGCTGTAGTCGTCGATCTTCATGTCGACGACCGGCCGCATGTTGCCGAGACGGTCGACATGGCGCGGATCGACGGTCACCCGGCTCGCCGGGTCGGCCGGCATCTCGATCATAAAGGCGAGGAGCAGCTGGCGGGACAGGCGCCAGCCGAGCGCCTCGCGCAAGGCGCGGCCGGAGAGATTGTCCTGGTCGACGAACTCGACGAGATCGGCGAGCGGCGAGCCGGTGGCCCAGCCCCAGCCATCATTGTGAATGTCGGCCGCGAACGAGGCGTAGCGGTTGCGGAAGTCACCTTGCCGGAAATTGCAGAGACCGGAGGTGCAGGAAGGGCCCCTTCCCGTCCCGGCATCCTCAGGCAGCAGGCCCCAGGTCAGGAGATAGGGATGGTCCATCAGGTGGCGGCCGGTGAGGTCGTTGACGGGGTGGCCGTTCTCGGCCGCCGACGCCAGCATCAGCCGGGCATTCTCGACCGCATTCGCCGCCAGGATGAAGACTTTCCCGCGCACGCGGCCGACCGTGTGCGCCGGCGACCGCCGGTCGGAATAGCGCTTGAACTCGATCTCGGTCACCGCGCCGGTCTCGGGATCGAGGATGATGCGGCTCGCCACCGCCTGGTCAAGCAGCTTGGTGCGGCCGGTGCCGATGGCCTTGATCAGCGTCTTGCGCGCGTCGTAGCGGGCCTGGACCGGGCAGAGCGGGACGCAGTTGGTGTTGCCCTGGCAGCGCTCGCCCTCCTCGGTTTGGTGCAGGCTGATGGCACCCAACGGCGAGAATGCCGCGCCGCCGTTGAACTTGGCGTAAGCCGGGTTCGGATCGGCGTTCTTGGCCTGCGGAAAGGTGATCCAGTCGATGTCGACCGGCGTGCCGCCGATCTCGTCGCGCATGCCGGAGAGGCGCTCGGCGACGATGCGGTCGAGATAGCTCGGCTGCAGCTCGACCATCGGATAGACGTAGTCCTCGCTGCTGTACTCGACGCCGACCGTGCGCTGCGCCGCCGCGTCGCCGGATACGCCGAGCAGAAACTCCGCCCGGTCGTAATAGGGCTTGAGATCGTCGAGCCCGATCGGCCAGTCCAGCCCGCGGCCGAACCGGCTCTTCAGCTGGAAATCCTCGCGCAGCATGCGGATGGCCTTGGCCTCCCAATGGACCGTCGTGCCGCCGAGCACGCGGGTATAGACGGAGTCGCTGACATAGGGGCCGGACTGGACCCAGTACGCCTCGGCGTTCGTCTGCCCCGCCTTCAGCGTGCGCAGGTCCGGTCCGCGCGGCATTTCGGCATTCGGATTGCGCGCAAACGGCGCGTTGTTGTCCTTGTTCGGGTTGCCGTAGAAGGTTTCAAGGAAACGCTGGAAACCGTTCTGCGAGAGGTCGCGGCCGAGCCCCGCCTCGAGGATCAGGACGCGGTATCCCTTCTCGGTGAGCGCGCTGGCGATGATGGCGCCGGAAATGCCGGCGCCGACGATGACGGCATCATAGTCGCCGGCGATGGCCTCCTCGGTGGCGACGGTGGGCGCAAGGCTTGCGAAGGGGTGTTCGGCATCTGACAGGGCTTCTGACATGGGAAAACCGACCGTCTAGGGGTGAAGCTTGATGGTGAAGTTGGACCCTTGCCAGCTCTGGCTGGAGAGCCAGTAGAAGGTGAAGGTCAGCGCCGAACCGGCTGCGCCGGGAAGCGTCGGTAGATCGGCATAGTAGATGCCGACCTCGGTGCCGGTGGCCGTGAGATCTTCGAAGCTCTGCCAGTCATCCTTGGTCCAGCGCAGGCGGAAGGGCGACGGCAGCGGAATGCGGACGGTCTTGCCGGCCGGCATGGACAGGAACTGGCGGTCGAAATTCCAGACCTCGAGCGGGCTCTTGGCGTGCGGCTTGAGGTAGCGGTCGGCGACCGGATCGATCCGGTCGAAAACCCGGCCGTCCGACACCGAGCGCACCAGCTTGATGTATTCGGCATGCCCCCAGGCGAGTGGCATGGCCGAGCCGGTGGGGCCGCCCTTCTCCAGCGGCGGATAGACGTTCGGAAGGTTGGGGGCATTCCACAGCTGCTCGGCGATGAGGCCCCGCGCGCCGGCGAAGGCTTCGAGGGTGCGCACATAGGGCTTGGCGTCGCGTCCGGCGGCGACCTCGTAATGCGCGCGCTCGCCGGTGAGCAGCGGCCAGGGCCGGCCGACGCCGGTCGAGCCGAAAGGCTCGCCATTGTCGCCTTGTCCGTAACCGTCATGGTTGTAGCGGCGGTAGCATGGTCCTTGCGGCAGGTTGTCCTTCAGCTCGGCATCGATGACCGCGACGGTGTTCTTGATGATCGGGTCGTCGGCGGGACGGATGCCGAAGCGGACGAGTTCGAGAAAGCCGCCGTCGACGACGTTGCGGGCCGGAAAAGCGCCGCCGCCCTGGATGTTCTTGAGGTAGACGATGGCGGTATTCGGATCCTCGGGCAGCGAAGGGTTGCGGTTGCCCCAAGATTTGACCTCCGTTGGCAGGATGCGGATGTAGTGCTCGGTAATGCCCGGCACGAGCTCGCCCTTTGTGGTGACGCACCAGGCCTCGAGATGGGATTCGAGGAAGTCCGCGTGCTCGCGCAGGAAGTTTGCCGTCACCGGGTCGCCCCAGTGGTTCTCGGCGAGGTCGGCCGCGCAGATGAGACCGGCGATGTTGGCGGCGAGCGTCGAGGGCGAATAGCCCTCGTTCTCCTCCCAGCGCTCCTCCTGCGTCATCGGGCCCTTGGCGATCACCGCGCCCGAAGCCGCCAGCACCATCGGCCGGGGATTATAGGCCTGCAGCGCCTTCGCCTGCGTCAGGTGATAGGCGAGGATGACGGGATAGGAGAGTTCGTCGAGCTGGACGCCGTCCCAGTAGGGCACGCCGTTGATGAAGAAGTTCTGGTGAAACCCGCCGTCCGGCGACTGGTTGGTCGCCAGGAACATCAGCGCCCGCAGCGGCAGGTCCATCTCGCCGGCCGCCAGGAGCGCCGTCGCGCTCTGGCACATGTCGCGCGGCCAGACGAGGTGGTAGCCGGCGTTCTCGTCGCGGTTGTTGTAGCCCCAAGGGATGGAGAGCGAGGCGACCAGCGCGCCTTGCGAGCTCTTGTCCTCGTGCGTCATGAGAACGTTGCGGCTGAGGTTGAAGAGGCGGTCCTTGTCGCCCGTCGTCTTGGGCACCGGCTTGAAGCCGGGAGAAGCGAGGCGCGCCTCGACCCAGTCGTTGATGTAGGTCTGCAGCTGACCGCGCGGCGCCTCCTGGTCGAAGGGATAGCTCAGCGCCTCGCGGATCATCACCATGGCCGGGTTCGGCTGCGAGGAATTGCCGTCCCGGTCGAGGCAGAAGCCAAGGCCGAGGACGAATTCGGTGTCGGTGCCGCGGGTAATCTCACCCATCACAGCGACATTGCCGTTCTCGGCGCAGTGATAGTCCCAGACCGGCAGTCGGCGGTTGCCGATGATGTCGGTCCAGCCGTCGTTCACCCCGACATAGCCGCAGCTGGTATGGCCGAGGCCGCAGCTGGCATTCAGCGCCAGCCAGAAATCGCCGTGCCGGGCGACGAGCTTCTTGCCGTCGGTGGTCACCGCGACATAGGCCGAATTGGCGGAGCCTTGTCCTCCCAGATGCGGCGCGAGAAGCGCGTACACCTTCAGCCCCGCGAGGAAAGCCGCGTCGTCGCTGATGAGGCGGGTGCGGATGAGGAGGCAGGAGGAGTCCGACGAGGCGATGATCTCCTGGACCACCGAATAGGGCTGGCCGATCGCCGTGCTGGTCAGCCGGAAGGCCGGGGCGCGCGGGTCGATCGCCTCCCATTCATGGGTGAAGTCGCGCTGCGCGTCGTGGAAGAAAGTGACGCCGTCGGTGAACATCAGCTGGAGGTCGGGGATCTGCGGCGTGTCGACGTCGGGAAAGTAGATCTCGGTGACGATGCCGCCGGCGGCGGTGAACCAGATCCGGCTCGCCGACGAGAAGGCGGTCCCGATCGCGTCCTTGTCGGCGCGGGTCCACATGGCGACGGCGCCAGGGCCGCCGGGGGCTGGGTGGTCGGTCAGCAGCGTTGCCATGGTTTTCCCTTGTTCGGGTTATGGCCACCGGATGGTGGGCCATGCTGCGGGACGGAAAGAAGCGGCAGAGGATGCAGGGGATGCGGCAGGCAAAGCGGCGGCGGGACGGTGCTATTCCTTCTTCCAGGTCGCGTTGTTCGGGATCGAGTGATCGGCGACGACGACCTGGATGATCGACGGACTGCCGGAATGCGCCTTGGCGGAAAGGATCGCCTCCTCCAGCGCGCCATAGGTCGACACCTTCCAGCCGCGGCAGCCGAAGACGGCGGCCAGCTCGCTGTAGTTCCAGGGATGCAGGATGCAGGCGGTGTAGAAGGGCTTGCCCGACGTGAACACCGAGGCGTCCGCCAGCCATTGCTCGACGCCGTAGACGCCGTTGTCGATGACGAAGATGATCGGGTCGAGCTTCAGGCGGGTCTGCGTCGACAGGCACTGCGCGGTCATCTGGAACCCGCCGTCGCCGGAGAACACCATCATCCGCTGGTGGTCTTCCTTGGCAAGGCAGACGCCGGTCGCGGCCGGGCCGCTATAGCCGATCGCCGAGTAGGAGGACTGGACGATGAAGCCGCGCGGCTGGCTGACCTTCAGGAGCAGACTGCCGAAATAGTTGAGGCTGGCATCGCTGCCGACGATGGTATCGGCGTCGATGTGGCGGGGAATGACGTCGTAGAAGCCTTGGTAGGTGATGGTGTCGCCCGGATCCTTGTCGGCCGGGACCGGTTCACATGCGGCGGGACGCTCGATATTGCGCCGCAAACCCCGCTGGAGCAGACCGTTGATCAGATGCTGAAGGGTCACCTGCGCGCTGAAATAGGTGCCGTACTTCACCGTCTCCATCGAGACGAAGGCGGTCTTGTCGTAATCGATGGTCCAGCCGAGCACGTTGATGTCGGTCAACCAGACCCCGAGCGCCAGGACGAAATCGGCATCCTCGACGAGCTTCTGCGTGGCGCAGGCGGACGACAAGCCGTCGAAGACGCCGGCGAACTGCGCATCGTCCTCGGACAGGACGGCCTTGCTGAGGAGCTCGGTCACGTAGGGAATGTTCAGCTGGCGCACGAGGCGCTCGGTCTCGGCGTGCAGGCCGAAGCGATCGACCTCGACGCCGATCCAGACCAGCGGATTTTCCGCTTGCTGCAGCCGGTCGCCGAGCCGCTGGACCGCGTCTGCAAGGTTTGTGGCATCGGACAGCGCGCGTGCCGGACGCAAGGGCCTTTCCGGGCGGGCGCATTCGAGGTCGATCATGTCCTCCAGAAGCTCGATGTAGACCGGGCGTCTTTGGGTGATGCACTGGGTCAAAGCATAGTCGATCTGCATCGGCCCGATCTCCGGGCTGTCGACGCGCACAGCAGCCGACGTGATGTATTCGAAAACCTGAAGGTCGGTCTCGCGCCCGCTGATGAAATGATGCGAGCTGAAGCCCGTCTGCTCGAAGGTCAGCGTGCGCTTGATGCTGGGCGCGCCGTTGATGATGACGATGGGCACCCGCTCGACATAGGCGCCGGCAAGCGCGTTCACGGCGCAGAGGGCGCCGGCCGAATAGGTGGTGCAGAGCGCGCCGATCCCCTTCAGCCTCGCATAGCCGTCGGCGGCATAGCCGGCATTCAGCTCGTTGACCTCGGCGACGACCTCGATGCCGCTGGTGGCGGCGTAGCGGGTGATCCACTGGATCGAATAGTCGCCGGCGATCGAGAACAGATGCCGGAGGCCCAGTTCGTGCAGCCTGTCGGCGAGATATTGTCCGACCGTGTATCGCTGTTCCATCGGGGTGACGCCTTCTTGGCTGAGGGCATTTTTACCGGGCAGCAGACCGCCATGCGTCCGGCCGGGCGCACAGGGAGTGCCCATCTCGTTGATTCCGAATGCTGATGTACCGACGGGGCAGAGGCTCCGTCGCTGGCTGCGCTAGTATTCGCTCGCGCTGCCGAACAGGCGCGGCAGGTAGATGTCGAAGATTCCGGGGCAGAGGCGGCCGGGATAGCGCTGCAGCAGGAAGTGCTTGAAGGCGTTGCCGGTCAGGCCCTCGCCGACTGCCGCGAGCGCGGCGGACAGGTATTCGATGTTGCCGGCGATTTCCGCCTTGCCGGCGGGAACGCCGTGGCCGGGCAGGAACAGATCGTAATCCGACAGGAGCAGCCGCTGCAGGACGCCGATCCAGTGGGCCATGTGCTGCGTGAGGTAGAGATGCGTGCCGCTGTAAAGGAGGTCCTGGGCGATGAAGACGCCGAGGTCCGGCAGCCCGATCGTCAGCAGGAAATCGATCTCCGTGTCGACGACGCGGTCGAAGACATACTTGATGCCATCGATGACCTCTTCGCCCGGACTGATGCTGTGGGTCGGAATGACGACCGTCTCCGGCGCCAGCCTTCCGAGCTTCCAGTGATCCCGACGCGAGTCCTCGCCATGCTCTTCGAGGAAGCTGATGGTTTCCGGCAGCGCATGGATGGCGACGTCGGCGAAGGCATCGCCGAGGCCGAACCAGTGGTCGGGGTGGCGGTGCGAGAGGTAGAGCCGGTCGATCGGCTTGTTCAGGCTGTCGGCATAGGCCCGGAACTGCCGGGCATAGGGCGCGAGAAACTGGCCGTCGACGAGGACCAGCACTTTCTCCGTTTCGATGATGTGGGTCGCATTGGCGATGTTGTCGCCGGTATAGGCCGAAATGAACGTGTGGACCCACACGTCCTCGGAATTGTGGACGATCTTGTGGGCGATGATGATGGGATCCGGCAAAGGCGCGACCATGGAAATCTCCGGGCTTCGTCCGAAAGGCAAGACGGCGTGAAGGCGGCCGGCGCAGGACCGGTTGCACCGTCGGTTGTGTGGGCAGGCGCGGCTGGGGCGATGGGCTTAGCCCAGCCGCCGGAATAGTTGCTCAGGCGGTTGCGGCGGTCGCCAGGGCGTGGCTCGCGCCGACGGTGGCAATCTGCTCCCGCAGCACGGTGAGGCCGGCGCGGGCGACGTCGTAGGCGCTGTCGCGCCCCTTTTCCGGCACGTCCTCGCCCGGCCGCCAGAACCGCCGGCGCGCCATCCGCATCGAGCTGTCGAAGGGCGGGATCGCGTTGAACACCTCGACGAGATAGGGCCCGGAATAGACCGGCTCGATCTCGCCGAGCATGACGTCCCAGGGGATCCAGCTGTCCTTGACCGCCCCGCGGTCCGGGGCCGAGATGTGGACGTAGAACAGCCGCTTCTCGCGGGCGGCACGGGCGACGTTCTGGCGGAAGATCGCCGGGCCCTGGCTTTCCATCACCACCTGGGCCGTATCGATCGTCACCCCGCAGCGCGGACTGTCGGCATGGGCGAGGAAATCCAGCGCCTCCGACACCATGTTCGGCGGCGGCGTCTCCCAGCTTTTCACCGGCTCGATCGCCAGCTTCACGCCCTTGTCGGACGCATACTCGGTCAGCGCATGGAACAGCGGCCGGGCCGCCTGGTAGCGCGGCTTCATCCAGTCCTGCAGCGCGTCGCTGACAATCGGATCCCCGCTGTCGGTCAGCGGGAACACGCCGTAGGGATAGAGGAAGGGGCCGGACATGATCGAGTCGCCATCGCCGAGGATGGCCGTGATGTCGACCCGCGACTTCAGATAGGACAGGGCCTCGCGGCGCTGTTCCTCATAGGGAGAAGTCGGATCGAAGGTGCGCGTGGTGCCGACATTCGTGGTGAACTTCAGGCCCTTCAGACCGGCATCGTCGAAGGTCTTCTTGAGGAGGACATAGCGCTCGACCTCGGGGCGATGGTCGCGCTCCGCGGCGCCGACGGCGATGTGCAGATCGAAGCCGGTATAGCCCATCTCGGCCAGCACCTTCATGTGCCGGACCAGCAGCTTGGCGTAGTCGGCGTCGCCGGGGCGCAGGTCGGCGGTGAACATGAAGAAGCTGAAGTAGATCTCGCGCTGGACGGCTTTGGTCATCTCACCACCGGTCATCTCACCACCCCAGATGTTGGCGCAGAAACGCGCGGGCTGTGCGGGCGCTCTGCAGCGGATTGGCCTTGGGGGGATCCTGCTCGGCCTCGATGACCATCCACCGGTGGTAGCCGACCTGCTGCAGGATCTGCAGGACGGGGCGAAGGTCGAGGCTCCCCTCGGGATCACCGGGCACCGTGAAGATGCCTTGCAGGATCGCCTGGTAGAAACTGAAATCCTGGTCCACCGCCGGCGCCAGAACCGCGCCGCGCACGTTCTTCAGGTGCACGTGGGTGACGCGCCCGGCATAGCGGCGGGTGAACTCGACCAGCGCCCGCTGGCCATCTGCCGCGTCGTGCCCGGCCTCCCGCTGCGCGAGCGCGCTGCCATAGTGAAGGTGCGCGGTGTCGAGGCACAGGCCGACATAGGCCGGGTTCGTCGCGTCCATCAGCCGGCCGGCCTCCGCATAGGTCATGACGCCGGTGCCGACATGCGGGTGGTAGCTCAGCTGCATGCCCTGTTCGTGCGCGTACCGGCCGGCCTCGTTCAAAAGGCGCGTCAGAAGATACCACTGCGGCTCGTTGAACACCGGCCGCCCCGTCAGCACCGGCACCGTCCGGATCTGGTTCACCGCGCCGGCGAGCTCGGCGACGACGACATCCTGCGCCCCCACCGTCTTCAGAAAAGCCACCTGCGCCTGGAACGCCGCCATGGCGGCCGCTGCGTCGATCCCGGTGGTGAAGCTCGTGCCGGCCCAGATGCTGGCGATCTTCAGATGGCGCCTGCGCAGGGCCTGAAGGAGCGAAGGAAGATGCGCGGGATAGTTGTGCCCGGTGCTGCCGCCCTCGAACCCCGCTTCGACGGTCTCGTCGAGGATTTTCTGATAGGGCACGTCATTGCCGATCTCCGGAAAGTCGTCATTGGTCCATCCGGTCGGCTGAATGCCGAAGCTCATCCGCTGCGGGATGTCGTCATGGATCTGCCTTTTCTCTCGGAAGGAGGAAATGCCGGATACCCGTGAAAAATGCTGAGTGCTTGCCGTCTTTGCGGAAATAACTGCTCTTATTACTTCGGCGTCAGGGACTGTGTACCTGCAAAAGACGCTACAGGATTGTTTAAACTCTTACCGAAAGTCATTCCGCCTTGGTCGTTTCCGACGGCAGATCATGCCCCAGCGATGTCAGATGATGTAGCAGAGGCCACCTGTGGTTGCAATTTCAGATTGCATCGCCAGCAAACCGCTCAACCTGAACACGGGGCCAGTGAGGCGAAGGCTCCACGGCCGAAGGACCACGGATCTTCCCGGCCGCCGGCCGACTAAGTGCGCTCTTCCCATCGGCAGTCCGGCGCGCGGTCGCGCAGAACCTTCCCGGACTATCGAGGACGGCGGCCGATTCATCTCTCCGGCACCACGGCGACGGAAAAGCCGGGCGGCAAATTGCGTCGGGGGGGCGATCTCGGCTAATCGTCGCGCAGCGTCGCGGCAGGCGGCGCGCGATGCGAGGAACGGCGATGACGATCTACCCGGTGATCCTGTCCGGCGGCTCCGGCACGCGGCTCTGGCCGCTGTCGCGCGCCATGCATCCCAAGCAGTTCATCCGCTTCTTCGAGGACCGGCCGAGCTTTCTCGGCGCCACGCTCGAGCGGCTCGGCACGACCGCCGGCGTCGCGGCACCGACGATCCTCTGCAACAACGACCACCGCTTCCTTGTCCGCGCCGAATGCGACGCGGCCGGCATCACGCCGAAGATGATGGTGCTGGAGCCGGAGGCGCGCAACACCGCCCCGGCGATCGCGGCCGCCGCCATGCTGCTCGTCGACGAGGATCCCGAGGCGATCCTCTGCGTCATGCCCTCCGATCACCTGATCGCCGACGTGCCGGGCTTTGCCGCCGGCGTCGCCAAGGCGGCCGAGGTGGCGCGCACCGGCCGGCTGGTGCTGTTCGGCATCACGCCGACCGAGCCGAACACCGGCTATGGCTACATCCAGTCGGGCGACGCGCTGGCCGGGGGCACGGCATCGAACGTCCGCCGCTTCGCCGAGAAGCCGGATGCCGAAACCGCGCGCGGCTACCTCGCCAGCGGCGACTATGCCTGGAACAGCGGCATCTTCCTGCTGCACGGGCGCACCTTCCTCTCGGAAATGGCGCGGCTGGAGCCGGAGATCTCGGCGGCCGTCAGGGCCTCGGTCGACGGCGCGGTGCGCGATCTCGACTTCATCCGGCTGGAGACGGCGAGCTTTGCGCGCGCGCGCTCGGTCTCGGTCGACTATGCCGTGATGGAGCGCACCGACCGGGCCGCCGTGGTGCCGCTTAGCGTCGGCTGGAGCGATGTCGGCTCCTGGGCCTCGCTCTGGGATGCCTCGGTGCACGATGCCGACGGCAATGCGGTGCACAGCGATGCCGTGCTGATCGACACCGCGAACACCTACATCCATTCGGAGCGCTCGCTCGTCGCCACGCTCGGCGTCAGCGACCTCGTCATCGTCGACACGCCGGACGCGCTGCTGGTCGCCGACCGCTCCCGCTCGCAGGAGGTCGGCGCGATCGTCCAGCGCCTGAAGCTTGGCGGGCGGCGCGAGCACGAGCAGCACCTGCGCGCGCATCGGCCCTGGGGCTATTTCGAGACGCTGTCGCTGCAGCAGCGTTTCCAGGTCAAGGTGCTGCACGTGACGCCGGGCAGCCAGCTCTCGCTGCAGATGCACCACCACCGCTCCGAGCACTGGATCGTCGTCAAGGGCACGGCGAAGGTGACCGTCGGCGACGAGGTGCGCTTCGCCCGCGAGAACGAGAGCCTCTACATCCAGGCGACGCAGTGGCACCGGCTGGAGAACCCCGGCAAGGTGCCGCTCGAACTGATCGAGGTGCAGATCGGCAGCTATCTCGGCGAGGACGACATCGTGCGGAGCGACGACGTCTATAACCGCTCGCCCGGCGAGACCAAGTAGGCCGCCCGCCTCTCGGCGAGCTCAGCACACGGCCGGAATGCGGCTGCCGCCCGCTTGCCGGACGACAGCTTCAATCGTCCGGCCCCACCAGCCGCCCTTGCTCCGCCTTGTGGAAATACTGGCTGGCGACGAGCCATCCCTTCAGCGGCCGCAGCGGCAGGAGGCAGCTGAGGAGGATGACGGGGACGCTGACGAAGACATGCACCCAGATCGACACGTCGAAGGCGACCTCCAGCCAGACGGCGAAGAGCACCGAGGGAATGCAGGCAAAGCAGATGACGAAGAAGGCCGGTCCGTCAGCGGGATCGGCGAAGCTGTAGTCGAGCCCGCAGACCTCGCAGCGCGGGGCGATGGTCAGGAAGCCGTCGAACAGCGCGCCTTGGCCGCAGCGGGGGCAGCGGCAGCGCAGGCCGACCTTCCTCGGATCGAGCGGCGGCCATTCGGAAGAGATCGGCGGGACGGTCATGGGCACTTTCGCGTCAAGAGAAAAGGCGGCGGGCAAGGCGTCATCGCCGCGCGGGATTGGCATTGTCTTCGCCTTTGCTGACGGCCGGGAGAAGAGGACCGATCGTCCACCTCCTTTGGGCCCTTGCGCCAATGCCTTCTTGAGCCAACGCACCGAACGCCGGGCCGTTGCAGCCATTGCTGGGTCCCCCGCGCCGGACTTGCGTAAAACCTGCCTCCAAACGCCGTCGTGAACGGAAAAACCTTGCTCGGCATCGCCGGGGGGCTTGGCTATCGTCGGCGCTGGACCAATTCCGCTCTGGGAATGCCAGACGGCGTCCTGACCTCATTGCGGATCGCCCGATACCGCCGGACCCGGCAGGGCCAGCCCCCATCAAGGATTGCAGCATGCGTTTCGGCAAGACCCTCCTCGGCGCCGCCATCGCCACCGGCCTCTTCGTCGCCTCGGCGAGCGCGCAGGTGGTGGTATCCTCGAAGATCGATACCGAGGGCGGCGTGCTCGGCAACATCATTCTCGGCGTGCTCGAGGCGAACAAGATCGCGACGACCGATCGGCTTCAGCTCGGCGGCACGCCGATCCTGCGCCAGGCGCTGATCGCCGGCGAAGTCGACATCTACCCCGAATATACCGGCAACGCGGCGTTCTTCTTCGAGAAGGCCGAAGATCCCGCCTGGAAGGATGCGGCCAAGGCCTATGCCGAGGCCAAGAAACTCGACTACGACGCCAACAAGATCGTCTGGCTGACGCCCTCGCCGGCGAACAACACCTGGGCGATCGCGGTCCGCAAGGACATGGCGGACGCCGACAAGCTTGAAAGCCTCAGCGACTTCGGCAAGTTCGTCGCCGGCGGCGGCACCGCCAAGCTCGCGGCCTCCGCCGAGTTCGTCAACTCGGCCGCGGCCTTGCCGGCCTTCCAGACCGCCTACGGCTTCACGCTGAAGTCCGACCAGCTGATCACGCTGTCGGGTGGCGACACCGCCGCGACCATCGCGGCCGCCGCCAACCAGACCAATGGCGCGAACGCGGCGATGGTCTACGGCACCGATGGTGGCATCGCCCCGTCCGGCCTCGTGGTGCTGACCGACGACAAGGGCGTGCAGCCAGTCTACCAGCCCGCGCCGATCATCCGCGAGGCCGTGCTGAAAGAGCATCCGGAGATCGAGACCCTGCTGAAGTCGGTGTTTGAGAAGCTCGACCTCGTCACCCTGCAGGAACTGAACGGCCGCGTGCAGGTCGGCGGCGAGCCGGCCAAGGCCGTGGCGCAGGAGTTCCTGACCAAGAACGGCTTCGTCAAATAGGCCTCCCGTCGATCCCGTCGGCCGCTGAAGCGCGGCCCGCGCCGCCGCCCCTCCCCCGACGGGCGGCGGCAGCCATCTGGCGGCCCGACAAGCTCGGCGTCGCGATCGCCGTCATCATCGCGGCGGGCGCACTTCTGCCGTTCGCTACCTTCCGCGCCAACCGCATCGTCCCCGGCACGGCCGAAACCGTCGCCGGCGCCTTGCCCGCGGCGGGCGCCTTCTTCTTCGCCGCCGCGATCGTGGCGACGCTCGCGATTGCCGCGCTGCGCACGCCCGGGCTCCTGCGCCTTGCCGCCAGCCTTTTCGGCCTTGCCAGCATCTCCATCCTGATCGGCGTTTCGGCCGGGCATCTCGCGCCGCCCGCCAATCCCTATGCCCGCGTCTCGCCGGCATCGGGCTTCTGGGTCATGACCTTCGGCTTCGCGCTGCTGGCGACCGACGCCTTCACGCGCCTGCGACCGACGCCGCTGCAGCGCATCGCGATGCTGGCGGGCGTTTTCCTCGCGGCCTGGGGACTGCTCGCCTCCGGCCAGTGGGACGGTCTGTCGATCATGAAGGAATATACCAGCCGCGCCGACAGCTTCTGGACCGAAATCGGCCGACACGCGGTGCTGGCGCTCGGCTCGCTCGCCGCCGCCGCGCTCGTCGGCTTGCCGCTCGGCGTGCTCTGCCACCGCGTGCCGCGGCTGCGGGCGGGGGTGCTCGGCGTCCTCAACATGGTGCAGACCATCCCCTCCATCGCGCTGTTCGGCATCCTGATCGCGCCGCTCGCCTGGGTCGCGGCCAACGTGCCTGGCGCCTCCGCCGTCGGCATTCGCGGCATCGGCGGCGCCCCGGCCTTCGTTGCGCTCTTCCTCTATTCGCTGCTGCCGGTGGTGGCGAACACCGTGGTTGGCCTCGCCAGCGTCTCGCCCGCCGCCAACGATGCGGCGCGCGGCGTCGGCATGACCGACAGGCAGCGGCTTTTCGGCGTCGAACTGCCGCTGGCGCTGCCGCTGATCCTCACCGGCATCCGCATCGTCCTGATCCAGAACATCGGCATGGCGACCATCGCCGCCCTCGTCGGCGGCGGCGGGCTCGGGGTCTTCGTCTTCCAGGGCATCGGCCAGACCGCGCTCGACCTCGTCCTCCTCGGCGCACTGCCGACGGTGGCGATGGCCTTTGCCGCCGCCGTCGTCCTCGACGCCGGCATCGAGCTCAGCCGGCCCCGAGGGGCACAGGGACAGAGGAAGGCGTCATGATCGAGATCGACGGTCTCACCAAGCGCTATGGCGAGACGACCGTTGTCGACAGCGTGTCGATGGTGATCGAGCCGCGCAGCATCGCCGTCATCGTCGGCACCTCCGGCTCCGGCAAGACGACGCTGATGCGGATGATCAACCGGCTGGTCGAGCCGACGTCGGGGACGGTGCGCCTTGACGGGGAGGACAACCGCAGCCTGCCTGGCTTCGAGCTGCGACGGCGCATCGGTTACGCCATCCAGGGCGACGGCCTGTTCCCGCACCGGACCGTGGCCGAGAACATCGCGACCGTCCCGACCCTCCTCGGCTGGGACCGCGCCCGCACCGAGAAGCGCGTCGCCGAACTCCTCGAGCTCTTCTCGCTCGAGCCCGCCCTCTTTGCGGCCCGCTACCCGCACGAGCTCTCCGGCGGCCAGCGCCAGCGCGTCGGCGTTGCCCGGGCGCTGGCGGCCGAGCCGAACGTCCTGTTGATGGACGAGCCTTTCGGCGCGCTCGACCCGGTGATCCGGGCGAAAGCCCAGATCGATCTCCTCGACATCCAGAAACGGTTCGGCACGACGATCATCCTCGTCACCCACGACATGGAGGAGGCGATCCTCCTCGGCGACAAGATCGCGGTGATGGATGCCGGCCGGCTGATCCAGTTCGCCAGCCCCGCGGAAATCCTCGCCCGACCGGCGACGTCTTTCGTCGAGACGCTGATCGGCACGGCCGAGCGGCCGTTCCGCCTGCTGTCGCTCGGCACGGTCGGCGCGCTGGTCGAGCCCGGGACGGCGGAAGGCACGGCGATCGCAGCGGCGGCCTCGCAGCGCGACGCGCTGGCCGAGCTGCTCTGGTCCGGCCGCCCGGCGCTGCCGGTGACAGACGCTAGAGGGACGATGATCGGCCGGGTGACGATCGAGGCGCTGGTGCGCCACGCCGCGAGACCCGCGCCGTGAGCCGCTGGTGGCCGGTGCTGCTGCGGCTGGCGGCGCTGGCCGTGCTCATCGCGTTTCTCGTCGATCCCCAGCCCTTCGCGCCGCTGCTGCGCCCGTTCACCGACAACAACGCGCCGGCAATCTACAACCAGGGCAGCCTCCTGGCGCTCACGCTGTCGCATCTCCGGACGGTGTTCCTCGCGACCGCGGCGGCGACGCTCGTCGCGGTGTCGCTCGGCATCCTGGTGACGCGGCCGATCGGGGCGGAGTTCCTGCCGCTGTCGCGCAGCATCGTCAACATAGGCCAGACCTTTCCGCCGGTGGCGGTGCTGGCGCTGGCCGTGCCGGCGGTGGGCTTCGGCGAGAAGCCGACGCTGATCGCACTGTTCCTCTACGGCCTCCTGCCGATCTTCGAGAACACGGTGTCGGGCCTCACCGGCCTGCCGCCGACGATCCGGGAAGCCGCGCGCGGCGCCGGCATGACCGGCTGGCAGCAGTTGCTGCGGGTCGAGCTGCCGCTGGCCTTGCCCGCGATCCTTGCCGGCATCCGCCTCTCGGCGGTGATCGGCCTTGCCACCGCCACCATCGGCTCGACGGTGGCTGCCAAGACCCTCGGCGAAGTCATCATCGCCGGCCTCGTCTCCAGCAACCTTGCTTTCGTCCTGCAGGGCGGCCTGATCGTCGCGGTGCTGGCGGTACTGATCTATGACGGCCTGTCGGGCCTCGAGCGCTGGGTGGCGCGGCGGGGCAGCAGCCGGTAAGGCGCGCCGCCCAACGCGTGAAAGGCCCCCCGGCATGTGCCGGAGGGCCCTGGTTAAGCCGCGATGTGCTGGTCGCGACGGGGAGACGCGAGGTCGCCCGCGCGGCTTAAGGGGGAGCTCGGTCTCTTACTGGAAGAGGCGGAGGACGTTCTGGGCCGACGAGTTGCCGATCGAGAGGGCCTGGTAGGCCAACTGCTGCTTGACCTGCAGCGCGGTCGACTTGGCCGACTCTTCCTCGAGGTTGGCGTCGACGATCGAGCTCAGCGCCGCTTCGTTGATGCCTTTCAGCGTGGTCTGGAAGTCGAGCTGCGAGCCAAGCATCTCAGAGAAGGACGAGACCTTCGCCTGCAGGCCAACCACTTCCGCCAGCGCCGTGGTGACCTTGGTCGACAGCGCGGCGATTAGGGCACCGGTCGTTGCTGCAAGGGCGTCCGTCTTCAGGTCGGCGTAGGCGGTACCCGTCTCCAGGTCGGCGCCGGCGAAAGCGATCGAAGCGCCGGTCTCCGTCGACAACTTTACCGTCTCGGTCGCACTGCCCTTGATGAGGTTTGTACCCTGGAAACCCGAAGAGGCGGTAAGAGCCGTGATCTGCGTCAGGTAGGACGTGATCTTGCTGGATGCGATGGAGACTTCGGCTGCTGTGGAAGAGGCGGTCGTCGTCGTGGAGATGTCCGAGATCTTCGTCAGGATGTTGGCAATCTTATCGAGACCGGCCCCGGCAGCATCGGCCCGAGCCTTGGAGAGCCCGATATTGGACGACAGGGTCTCCTGCGTCTTGACGTTCGTGCGGATGCTCTGCGCCGTGGTGTAAAGAGCCGCATCGTCTGAGTAGTTATTGATCTTCAGGCCCGTGCCGATACGAGTCTGGTTCGTCGCGATGTCCTTGTTGATCTGGCGGAGCGAAGCGAGAACTGCAGAGTTACCGGCGGTGTTGTTGATGCTGACCATTGTATTTTTCCCCGTTAGAGCCGCAAGAGCGTTGTGCTCGTTGCTTGCAGGGATACTTATGCAGCTATTCTTTGAATGCTTTCGTTGCTAGCTATCGACAATTTGAGTGAATCGCCTTTTCTGTATTTGGCTACTTATATTTGGTTTATCGTTGGTTTGGTAGTGACTGAGAATTTGCGTTTTCAGTTTTAGCGAAACTTAACCTTGCCTGCCGCCCGGGCGCAGGACGACCAAGGCCGCGACACGAAAAAGGGACCGGAATCGCATTGAATCCAGTCCCTTGCATCGAAAGCGCGGGGTCCGGCCCCGCGCCATGCGCGGCTCAGCCCTTCGGCTTGTAGATCTGATCGAACGTGCCGCCATCGCCAAAATGCTCAGGCTGCGCCTTGGCCCAGCCGCCGAACAGCGGATCGTCGACGGTGACGAGCTTCACCTGCGGGAAGCGCGCAATGTCCTCCTTGGCCGCAAGTTCCGGCTTGAATGGCCGGTAGAAGTGCTTCGCGGCAATCGCCTGGCCTTCCGGCGAATAGAGGTAGTTCAGATAGGCCTCGGCGACTTCGCGCGTCCCCTTGGTGTCGACGTTCTTGTCGACCACCGCCACCGGCGGCTCGGCGACGATCGAGATCGACGGCACGACGATCTCGAACTGGTCGGCGCCGAGCTCCTCGAGCGTCAGGAAGGCCTCGTTCTCCCAGGCCAGCAGCACGTCGCCGATGCCGCGCTGGGCAAACGTCGTGGTCGAGCCGCGGGCGCCGCTGTCGAGCACCGGCACGTGGCCGTAGAGCTGGCCGACGAACTCCTTGGTCTTGGCCGCATCGCCGCCATACTGCTGGTTGGCCCAGGCCCAGGCGGCGAGATAGTTCCAGCGGGCGCCGCCGGAGGTTTTTGGGTTCGGCGTGATCACCTCGACGCCGTCCTTGACGAGATCGCCCCAGTCCTTGATCGCCTTCGGATTGTCCTTGCGCACTAGGAAGACGATGGTCGAGGTGTAGGGCGCGCTGTTGTTCGGCAGCCGGCCGCGCCAGTCCGCATTGATCTTGCCGGATTTTTCGGCGATGGCGTTGATGTCCGCCTCCAGCGCCAAGGTCACCACGTCGGCATCCAAGCCGTCGATCACGGTGCGCGCCTGAGCGCCCGACCCGCCATGCGACTGGCGGACAGCGACGGCGTCATGCCCCTCGGCCGCCCAATGCTTGGCGAAGGCGGCGTTGAAATCCTTGTAAAGCTCGCGCGTTGGGTCGTAGGAGACGTTGAGGATGGTCTGCTGCGCGGCGGCCGGCAGCACCGGCATCGCGAAGGCCAGCGACAGGCCAAGGGCGGCGAGAAGCGTCGTCGATCGGGACATGGATCTCCTTTCGGCGGCCGGGTTTCGGCCGGGGGAAACGGACGGGAAGTGTCCTGCGAGGGTGCCGCGCCAAACGCGATCTCTGGCCCCGAGACTAGTCAATCTACTGAAACAGTCGATATTAAACTTTCTGTTTTGCAGGTCCCGGCAGGAATTTCATTCCGCCGGGACACCCTTCCGCCCAGGTACCCGTCCGCTGGCGGGATCGACAGCTCTTGCCCTCTTGCTCTATCGGCCGCCGTCTAGAGAGCCTTGCCCGCGGTGAGGCTCGACAGGCTCCGGCTGACATAGGCGCCATCGGCCTTCGTCCCCTCCAGCACGCCGTCGCGCAGCATCACCTTGCCACCCAGCACCACGCTCACCGGCCAGCCGGTGATCTCGATCCCCTCATAGGGGCTGTAGTCGGCGCCGTCGTGCAGGTCGGCATGGCGGATGGTGCGGGTGAGCGCCGGGTCCCAGACCGCGATGTCGGCGTCGCAGCCGATGGCGATCCGGCCCTTCTTCTCCAGCCCGTAGAGTTTCGCATGGTTGGTCGAGGTCAGCGCGACGAAGCGCGGCAGGTCGATGCGGCCGGCCATCACGCCTTGCGAGAACAGGATCGGCAGCCGCGTCTCGACGCCCGGAATGCCGTTCGGGATGTGGCGGAAGTTTTTCGCGCCCTTCGGGTTCAGCTTGCCCGCGGGGTCGTCGTAGCGGAACGGGCAATGGTCGGAGGAGAAGAGGTCGAAGACGCCGTCCTCCAGCCCGTTCCAGCAGGCCGCCTGCTCCGCCGTATCACGCGGCGGCGGCGAGCAGACGAACTTCGCGCCCTCCCAGTCCATGCCCTCGAGGTCGGCGGCGGTGAGAGTCAGGTATTGCGGGCAGGTTTCCGACACCACCTTGCGGCCCCGCGCCCGAGCCCTTCGGATCTCGTCGATCGCCGCGCCGTTGGAGACGTGGACGATGACCACCGGCACGTCAACGATCTCGGCGAGTGACATCGCCCGGTGCGTCGCCTCGCGCTCGGCCGCGACGGGCCGGGTCGTGGCATGCGCGCGCGGGCGCACCTCGCCCTCCGCCTCGTGCCGGCCGATGAGGTAGCGGATCGCGTCCTCGTTCTCGCAGTGGACCATGACCAGCGCGCCGGTGCGGCGGGCGACGTCCATGGTGGCCAGAATCTCGGCATCGTTCAGGCGCAGGCCCTCATAGGTCATGAACACCTTGAACGAGGTGTAGCCGTCGGCGACCAGCGCCGGCAGTTCCTGCCCCAGCACCGCCTCGGTCGGATCGGAGACGATGAGGTGGAAGGAGACGTCGGTGTAGCAGTTGCCTTCCGCCAGCGCGTGGTAGCGCTTCAGCCCCTCGCGCAGGGTCTCGCCCTTCTCCTGCAGGCAGAACGGCAGCACCGTGGTGTTGCCGCCGTAGAGCGCCGAGCGGGTGCCGCTCTCGAAGCCGTCGGCCATGACGATGCCCTCGCCCGAGGGCTGGGCGAGGTGCACATGGCTGTCGATACCGCCCGGCAGCACGAACTTGCCGGTGGCGTCGATGGTCTCGCGCGCCGGCCCGAGGTCGTGACCGAGGGTGACGATGACGCCCCCCCTGATGCCGACGTCGGCCATGAACGTGTCCGAGGCGGTGGCGACGGTGCCGCCGGAGATGACGAGGTCGAGCATCAGAGGCTGGGCTCCAGTGCCGCGATCAGCCGGTCGACCTCCTCGACGGTGTTGTAGTGCACCATCGAGACGCGCACGACGCCGTCGGTGGCGCCGAGCCCGTGCTCCTCGACGATCCGCTTGGCGTAGAAGTCGCCGTAGCGGATGCCGACCTTTGCGTCGTCGACGGCCTCGACGATGCGCTTCGAGCTCTCGGTGCCGACGGTGAAGCTCACCGTCGAGACGCGGTCCTCGATATCAGAGGAGGCGCGGCCGATGATCCGCACCGAATTGCGGCTCTGCAGGAAGTCCATCAGCTTCGCCGTGAGCACCCGCTCCTGCTCGGCGATCTGATTGAAGCCCGCCTCGATCGCCACCCGGCCGGGGGACGCGCCGGCGCGAACGCCGAGTTCCTCGACATACTCCACCGCACCGATCGAGCCCCAGGCGAGCTCGTAGTTGATGTTGCCGGGCTCGATCTTGTGCGGCACCCGGCTCTTGTCGAAGAAGTAGTGGTAGATGTTGTCGAGCTCGAGCAACTTGTCGCGCTTGCCGAACATCACCGCGAAATGCGGCCCGAACACCTTGTAGACGCTGAAGATATAGTAGTCGCAGCCGAGCGCCTGGACGTCGATCGCCCGGTGCGGCGCGTAGGCGACGGCATCGACGCAGACTTCGGCGCCCGCGGCATGGGCAATGTCGGCGATCTCGCGGATCGGGTTGATGGTACCGAGAATGTTGGAGGCATGCGTCACGCAGACGAGCTTGGTCTTCTCGGTAATCAGCGCCTGGAGGTCGGCGAGATCGAGCTCGAAGGTCTTGGGGTCGCACTTCCAGAACTTGATGACGACGCCGCGCGGGGCGTGCTTCAGCCAGGGGCCGATGTTCGCCTCGTGGTCGGTGTTGGTCAGGATGATCTCGTCGCCCGGCTGCAGCTTGCCGGTCATCGCCTCGGAGAGGAAGCGGATGAGGATCGTCGTCGAGGGGCCCATGACGATCTCGCCGGGATCGGCGTTCATGAAGGTGGCGAAGGATTTGCGCACTTCGCCGACGCGCCGCGTCGCCTCCTGGCTCGGGCCGTAGCTCGCGCCGGTCTGCACGTGGGTGGTCAGGAGATAGTCGGAAATGCGGGCGGCGACGCGGGACAGGACGGCGCTGCCGCCGGCATTGTCCATATAGGCCCATTCGCTGGAGAGAGCCGGAAACTGGTGGCGGACGAAGTCGAGGTCGAGGGTCATGGCAGTGCCTTTGTCGGGCGCATCGGCGCCGAAATCAGGAGCGTGGAGAGGGAGTTCAGCCGCGGCGGTCGCCCTTGTGCTCGAAGCGCGAGACGAGGCGCACGAGCGGCAGCAGCAGCAGGAGATAGAGGATGGCCGCGCCGATCAGCGGGGTCGGATTGGCGGAAAGCGCCTGCGCCTGCGTCGCCTGCTTCAGAAGATCCGGCAGGGCGACGACCGAGGCGAGCGCGGTGTCCTTCATGACGTTGATCGAGTTGTTGGTGAGCGGCGGGATGACGATGCGGATCGCCTGCGGCAGCACGACCTTCGCCATCACCAGCCAGGGCGACAGGCCGATCGCCCGCGCCGCCTCGAACTGTCCGCGCGGCACCGCCTCGATGCCCGACCGGAAGATCTCGGCGGCATAGGCGGCCGAGACGGTGGTCAGCGCGAAGCAGGCGGCGACGAAGGGCGAGAAACGGATGCCGACAAAGGGGAAGGCGTAATAGACGATCACCAGCCAGACCAGCACCGGCAGCGCGCGGAACACGTCGATGTAGACGATCGCAAGAAACCGCAGCGGCTTTGCCGCATAGAGCCGCACCAGCACCAGCGCGAGCCCGCCGGCCAGCCCCAGCACGATCGACAGCGCGCCGAGGAAAATCGTGCGCAGCAGACCGTCGAGCAGCAGCGGATAGGTGCGCCAGAGCACGTCGACGTTGAAGAAGGTGGTGATGATGTTCATGCCGGCTTTCGGGTTGGTTCAGGTGTACTTTTCTTCGTCCCCCGCTTCCTCATCCCGGCTGCGATCGGGATGCTGGCACCGGAGCGGCGAGGACGAGACGCGGCATGGGTCCCCGGCCTGCGGCCGAGGATGACGAGCTTGAGGGGGTAACGCTCCCCTTTTGGCCGCAAAGGTTGGCGCTATCGTCTGTTGAGATGAAGGGCGCCATCCTTCGAAGTCGTCATCCTCGGGGCCTTGGCCCCGGGGACCCATGCCGAAACGGTAACATCGAACTAACGGGGCCGGATGAACTCACCCGGCCCCGTCCCATCAGTCCGTGGTCTTCGGCGTATCGGCCACCGCCACCGTGCTGGTCGTGTCCTCGGCCTTCACGCCGAACCACTTCTCGTGCAGCTTGGCGATGAAGCCGTCCTTCTTCATGGCGGTGATGGTGGTCGAGGCCTTGGCGGTCAGCGGCGAGTCCTTGGCGAACATGATGGAGTACTGCTCGCCCGACTTGATGCGCTCGACGACCGCGAACTGCGGCTTGTCCTTGATGTAGTAGGCGACCGCCGGAATGTCGGAGATGTAGCCGTCGATGCCGCCATTGCCGAGGTCGAGCATGGCGGGCGCGAGGCCCTCGAAGCGGCGGATCTCGGCGATGCCGAACTCGGCCTGGTGGGCGGTGGCGTAGATGTCGCCGGTCGAGCCGGTGTCGACGCCGACGGTCTTGCCCTTCAACGTCGTGGTGCCCTTCACGTCGGACGTCTTCAGCGTCGAGAGCGACTGGTCGCTGTCGTAATAGGGCTGGGCGAAGGAGACCGACTTCAGGCGTTCCTTGGTGATGGTGATCGACGACACGGCGGCGTCGACGCGGCCAGACTGCACGGCCGAGAACAGGCCGGAGAACGGGATGTTGGAAAACTCGACGCCGTCATAGCCGAGGCGCGAGGCGACTTCCTTGACGAGGTCGATCTCGAAACCGACGGTCTCGGACTTCTCGTCCTGGAACTCCCAAGGGACGTTGCCGATGTTGGCGCCGACGGTGAGGGTTTCGGCCAGCGCCGGACCGGCGAAGGCGGCGGCGAGCGTGGCGGCAAGGAGGATGGAGCGGCGCATGGAAGTCTCCTGTTGGGGTTGGCGGCGGGGGTGGAAGGGGTCGGCGGAGCTCAGGTCTCCGCGGCAAAGAGGTGCGGCATCGCTTCTTCGGGCGCTGGCACAGGATCGCCCGGCCTCAACAGCCGCGCGAGCGGGCGGACGAAGGTCTGGCGGCCGCGCTTGAAGCCCATCAAGGGCGCGACGATCTCGGCCAGCGCCAGCACCGCATCGGGCGCATCGAGCACCACGAGGTCGGCGGGATGGCCGGTGGCGATGCCGTAATGCGGGATCCGCATCAGCTTGGCGGCATCGGTGGTGACGAGGTCGAGGCAAGCGTCGAAACCGGCGGGCCCGATCTGCGCCGTGTTGGCGTAGAGATTGGCCATCCGCAGCAGCGAGCCGTCGCCGAAAGGCGTGAACGGGTTCAGGACGTTGTTGGTGGCGAGCGAGGCGGTGACGCCCCTTTCGGCGAGGAGATGCACCGGGGCGATGCCGCGCGGCCTGTCGGCGAGGCGGTCGCGGCCGCCGAGATAGAGGTCGGTCGACGGCAGCGCGGTGACGGCAACGCCTGCCTCCACCAGCGTCAAGGCCGCCGCCTGGAAAGCCGCGGGCCCCATGGCCGACAACTTCGTCGCATGGCCGATGGCGACCCGGCCGCCCCAGCCATGCGCCACTGTCTGGCGGCAGACCTCGCCGATATGGCTACCGTTTGGGTCGAGGTCAAAATCGAGGTGGAAGTCGAGGTCGACGTCGAACCGGACGGCGATGGCGAAGAGACGCGCGATCTGCGCCGCCGGATCGCTGTCGGTATAGGGGCAGCCGCCCAGGAGGTCGGCACCTCGCTGCAAGGCTTCGACCAGCAATTCCTCAGTGCCGGGATCGTTGGTCATCCCCTCCTGCGGGAAGACGCAGATCTCGAGGTCGATCGCAAAAGCATAGGCGCGCTTCAGGCCGAGGATCGCCTCGAGGCTGCGCAGGCCGATGCGCGGGTCGATCTCGACATGCGTGCGCATGTGCATCGTGCCTTGTAGGATCGCCTTCTCCAGCGTCCGCTGCGCTCGCTGGCGGACGTCCTCGACGGTAAAGCCCTCTTTCAGTGCCGAGACGGTGCGGATGGCCTCCTTGAGGTCGCCGGTGCCGCAGCAGGAGAGCAGGCACGACTTGTCGAGATGGATGTGGCTGTCGACGAAGCCGGGGATGACCAGCCGGCCGCCGAGATCCTCCGAGCGGGTGCCAGGCGGCAAAGTCGGCGCGATCGCGGCGATCCGGCCATCGGCAACGCCGACATCGCGCAGGCCCTCGACGCCGCGGAGCGCGGCGTTGTGGAGGACAAGATCGAAGGGCTTCGCTAGCATGAGAGGATCCCGGGTGGCTTGCACACATCCCGACCAGACTGCGCTTTTAATCTGCATGCATTTTCTGGGCCAAACTGTATGACTGATTTTGCCCGCTGTGAAGAGGAAATCCCATGTCCGCGCTTTCCACCCCCGATGCGACCCCGGTAACCACCCTCTCGGCCGATGCCACGATCGTCCGCGACTACCTCGAGGCCTCGATGATTCCCGACCCGGATGCAGCGGCCGCCTACATGGCGCCCGGCTGCACCATCACCTTCACCGGCGGACGCGAGTTCGACCATCCGCGCGGGCCGACCTCGGTCAATGCCGGCCGCTATGCCTGGGTGAAGAAGCGCATGCTGCGCTTCGACGTCGCGTCGGGGGACGGCGAGACGGTGGTCTACTCCACCGGCTATCTCTACGGCGAATGGCCGGACGGCACGCCGTTCGACCACAACCGCTACGTCGACCGCTTCGTCGTGCGGGACGGGATGATCGTCAAGATGGACGTCTGGAACGACAGTGCCGAATGGATCTTGGAGCCGTCGCTGCGCCGCTGAAGCTTGGCGCTCCAAGCGGACCTAACCAGCGGCAGCTTGCCCCCCCCTTTGCCCTGCCGGGCATCTCCCCCTCCAGTGGGGAGATCAGCTTACAGCCCGCGCCGCAGCTTCCGATCTCCCCACCTGAGGGGGAGATGGCCGGCAGGCCAGAGGGGGGCGCAGGCCGCAATGTTCGCATGCGGAGGCGCTGCCGCCCTACTTCACCGCGCGCCGCTTCGGCGAAGCCGCCTCCGCCACCGCGTAGGGCGCCAGGATGTCCATCAGGTCGCGACCACGCGGCTCGGGCGCGGTCAGAAGCGCCCGGCCGGCTACCAGCTCGAGATGCTCGCCCATCGCCGCCATCGCCCGGTCGGCGTCGCCGGAGGCCAGCGCCTCGATGATCGTGCGGTGTTCGTTGACGGCGCATTCCGAGGAATGCGGGCGCCCGAAGGTCGAGAGGGCGAGGCAGGAACGATAGGCGATCTCGCGGACATAGCGGATCAGCACCGTCTTCCCCGACATCTCGGCCAGCAGCACGTGGAACTCGGTCGCGAGCCGGATCGAGTTCGCCTCCTGCCCGCCGCGCGCCGCCTCTTCGGCCGAGACGTGCGCTTCCAGCTCGGCGATCTGCCGGGCGGTAAGCCGTCCGGCCAGGGCCTTGACCACCAGCCGTTCCAGCTCGATGCGGATGTCGAAATCGTCGCGCGCCTCTTCGAAGGAGGGCGTCGCGACCACCGCCATGCGGTTGCGGCGGAGCTCCACCAGTCCCTCTGAGGCCAGCTGGCCGAGGGCATGGCGCGCGATGGTGCGGCTGACGCCGAAGCGCTCGCCGAGCGCGTCCTCCGGCAGCTTGTCGGCCGGGGCGAGCGCCCGCTCGAGGATGGCACGCCGGATCGCCCGGCAGATCGTGCCGACCTTGTCGGCCGAGGCCCTGGTGATGTCGCCGCCTTGCTGCATGACATTTCGCTTTCCCGTCCGGTCCGCACCAGATAGCGCCGGCCGCAGCGTGCTGGCAACGATACCGCGACGCCGTTGCGCCGATAGCACAAAGGCTGGCCCATAGTGCATGCACTTTTACGGCTTACACGTATGCATATAATTGCGCCAGACTGCTTCCATCTTGCACAGCCAACGCACCAGACAGGGCGGTGCCAAACGGCCGGCCTCTCAGCCGGCGCGGCGGGGCACGGCGATGGCGTCGGCGATGCTGGAGCGACGTGCCGGGCGCGGCGAGAGGTCGAGGCCGGCCAGAAGGTCGAACAGATGCTGGCGCATCAGCGACGCCGCCTTGTCGCCGTTCCCCTCCACTAGGGCTTCCAGCAGCGCATGATGGGCGCCGCTCGCGCACATCGCCTCCGGCCGGCGCCAGTAGAGCGCGACCACCAGCGAGGAGCGCGACAGGAGATCGCCGACGATCGAGGCGAGAACGCCATGGCCGGCAATGCCCGCGAGCAGGCGGTGGAAATCGGCGGAGATGTAGACGGCCTCGCCAGGATCGTCGGCGGCGATCGCCGCATGCTCGGCCTCGATGCAGGCTTCCAGCCGGGCGGCGTCGGCGGGCGTCATCTTCTGCGCCGCCAGGCCGGCGATGCGGGGCTCGACCAGCGCGCGGACTTCAAAGATCTCGCGCGCCTCCTCAGGCTGCGGACGGGCGACGCTGGCGCCCTTATTGCGCTCGATCACGACGATGCCGTCGCCCGCCAGCGCCTGCAACGCCGTGCGCACGATGGTGCGGCTGACGCCGAAAGCCTCGGCGATCTCGTCCTCGACGAGCTTGGCGCCGGGGTCGAGGCGGTGGCGGATGATCGCCTCGTGCAGCCCGTCGCGCACCGGCTGCCATGAGGCCTCGCCGCCCGCCTGCCGAATGTCCGGCTCACCCCTTGCCATGCCCGCCCGCCTCTCGCTTTCGCACGGATGAAGGATGCCAGAGCGCCCCCCGGAGGGCAAAGCCTATTCGTGCACAATAATTGTACACAATGATGGGATTCCACGCGCTCGACTGCCCGGCAAGCGACCAGCCGAAGTCGTTCAGTTCGCCAATGGAGGCCAAGAACGCCGGACGAACCGCCACCGCCCGATCTGGCACGGCCAATGCATAGAGGTCGGGAAGGCTGAGGGAACGGGCATGGACGACGGCAAACTCGAACTGGTGCAGGTGACCAAGCGCTACGGCGAGACCGTGGCCGTGGACGGGATCGACCTGCGCATTCCCGCCGGCACCTATTGCTGCTTCCTCGGCCCCTCCGGCTGCGGCAAGTCCTCGACGCTGCGCATGATCGCCGGCCACGAGATCGCCAGCGCCGGCGACATCCTGCTCGGCAACGCCAACATCACCGAGCTGCCGCCGTCGAAGCGCGGCACGGCGATGATGTTCCAGAACTACGCGCTGTTCCCGCACCTCACCGTCGAGGACAACATCGCCTTCTCGCTGAAGATGCGCGGCCAGGACAAGGCGGCGCGCTATGCCAAGGCGGGCGCGGTGATGGAGCTGGTCGATCTCGGCAAGTTCGCCAAGCGCATGCCGGCGCAGCTCTCCGGCGGCCAGCAGCAGCGGGTGGCGCTCGCCCGGGCCCTCGTCACCGATCCCGGCATCCTCCTTCTCGACGAGCCGCTGTCGGCGCTCGACCCGTTCCTTCGGCTGAGGGTGCGCACCGAGCTGAAGCGGCTGCAGCGCGAGCTCGGCATCTCCTTCCTGCACGTGACGCACGGCCAGGACGAGGCGATGGCGCTCGCCGACCTCGTGGTGATCATGAAGGACGGGCGGATCGAGCAGTCCGGCTCGCCGCAGGACGTCTTCCACCGGCCGCGCACCGCCTTCGTCGCCCGCTTCATGGGTGGCCACAACGTCGTCACCCTGGAGGGCCAGCCGCTGACCATCCGCGCCGACAAGGTGCGCCTCGGCATCGGCGGCGAGGCGACCCGCACCCTCCTCGGTGAGGTCCGCGGTGTCGAGTACCAGGGCGCGACCGTGACCGTGGTTCTCGCGACGACCGACGGCGGCGAGATCACCGCCGTCATCCCCGAGGAACAGTTCTACCCGGCGCCGGCAGCGCTCGGCGACAGCCGCAACATCCATTGGGCACGCGGGGACGAAGTCGCCCTCGCCGCCGCCTGACCCGCAAGACTTCCACCCCACAAGAGAGGAACGCCATGACCGAGATGTTCAAGAATTTCGTCAGCCGCCGCAGCCTGCTGAAGACCGGCGGCGCAGCCGTCGCCGCCTCCGCGATCGGCGGCATCACCGGCTTCCCCTATGTTTCCGGCGCCCGCGCGCAGGAAGCCAAGACCTTGCGCTATCTCGGCACGGCGGTGAACCAGTCCAAGGAGATCGCCGACAAGGTCAAGGAAGACCTCGGCATCACCATCGAATATGTGCCGGTGACCACCGACGAGGTGACCAAGCGCATCATCACACAGCCCAACACCTTCGACATCGTCGACACCGAATACTTTTCGCTGAAGAAGTTCGTGCCGTCGGGCAATCTGATGGGCATGGATGCCAAGCGCATCAAGGAATTCGACAACATCACGCCGGTCTTCACCAAGGGCGAGATCAACGGCAAGAAGATCGGCGACCAAGGCACCGCGCCGTGGAAGGTGCTCTACCTCCAGGGTAACAAGTCGAAGGAGTTCTCGGCCGAGCCGACGCAGTGGATCTCGCTGATCCCGACCACCTACAATGCCGACACGCTCGGCATCCGCCCCGACCTCATCAAGCGCCCGATCGAGAGCTGGGCCGAGCTTCTGAACCCCGAGTTCAAGGGCAAGGCGTCGATCCTCAACATCCCCTCGATCGGCATCATGGACGCCGCGATGGTGATCGAGGCCACCGGCAAGTACAAATATCCCGACAAGGGCAACATGACCCGCGACGAGATCGACATGACGATCGAGACGCTGATCGAGGCCAAGCAAGCCGGCCAGTTCCGCGCCCTCTGGTCCGACTTCAACGAGAGCGTCAACCTGATGGCCTCCGGCGAGGTGGTGATCCAGTCGATGTGGTCGCCGGCCGTCACCGCCGTGCGCGGCAAGGGCATTGACTGCGTGTTCCAGCCACTGAAGGAAGGCTATCGCGCCTGGGCGTCGGGCTTTGCGCTGCCCGCTACCCTCGAAGGCCCGAAGCTCGACGCCGCCTACGAGTTCGTCAACTGGTTCCTCTCCGGCTGGGCCGGCGCCTTCCTGAACCGCCAGGGCTACTACGCCGGCGTACTTCCCACCGCCAAGGCCGCCATGCAGCCCTATGAGTGGGCCTACTGGATGGAAGGCAAGGAAGCCGCCGAGGACATCAAGTCCCCGTCCGGCGAGACCATCGCGCTGAAGGGCACCAAGCGCGACGGCGGGTCCTACGAAGACCGCATGGGCGCCGTCGCCTGCTGGAACGCCGTCATGGACGAGGACGCCTACATGATCCGCAAGTGGAACGAGTTCGTCGCGGCGTAAGGCGACGCTTCAAACCTGCTGATCTCCCCC